>NZ_JBMRFS010000102.1:0-209 GCF_049384825.1 Stenotrophomonas sp. CASM106 | reverse complement strand
CGTCGGTGCCCACCAAGGTGGGCAGCTACCAGAGCAACACCGCTCAGGCCTGGTAGCCGCCAACCTTGGTTGGCGCTGCTCTCGTCGGTGCCCACCAAGGTGGGCAGCTACCAGAGCAACACCGCTCAGGCCTGGTAGCCGCCAACCTTGGTTGGCGCTGCTCTCGTCGGTGCCCACCAAGGTGGGCAGCTACCAGAGCAACGCCGCTC
>NZ_JBMRFS010000101.1:0-245 GCF_049384825.1 Stenotrophomonas sp. CASM106 | reverse complement strand
CGGCGCGCCGTTCACCACGGCAACGGCACTGCTTCGCCGTTGGCGCGCTCGCCGTAGTACAGCGAAGGCAGCAGCCGCGACAGGAAACTGAACTCCGTATAGCAGTGCCTGAGCAGGCCCAGGCCGAGCACGAAGCGGCTGCGCAGCACGCAGCCAAACGGCGTATCGCGCGCCACATGCAGCATCTGCCCATCGCAGGGATCGCCCTGTACATCCAGACGCACGTGATCACTGAAGCCGATGCG
>NZ_JBMRFS010000100.1:0-323 GCF_049384825.1 Stenotrophomonas sp. CASM106 | reverse complement strand
GCGCGGATCTCAGTGATGCATCTGGAGGACCAAGCCCCTCTGTTGAGGGGCTGCCCCGACAGGGGCGGGGAGAGGCCGGCAAAGGGAGGGGCCCACGCGTTGCGCAGCAACGTGTGGGGCGACGCGCCAGATCAGTACAGGGTCTCTACGGCGTGATTCCCGCCGCGCATCCACGCACCGCGCGGATCTCCCGTGTTGCATCTGGAGGACCAAGCCCCTCTGTTGAGGGGCTGCCCCGACAGGGGCGGGGAGAGGCCGGCAAAGGGAGGGGCCCACGCGTTGCGCAGCAACGTGTGGGGCGACGCGCAGAGCGCGTCGCGTCC
>NZ_JBMRFS010000099.1:0-359 GCF_049384825.1 Stenotrophomonas sp. CASM106 | reverse complement strand
GCGCTGTGGAACCACCCGATCCCATCCCGAACTCGGAAGTGAAACGCAGCTGCGCCGATGGTAGTGTGGCTCAAGCCATGCGAGAGTAGGTCATCGCCAGGGTTTACACCCAAAACCCCGCTGCTCACGCAGCGGGGTTTTTCTTATTAAGTGAAGGCACTGCATTTTCCGGGTCCCTTCCGCCCCAAGGGCAAGATCGCGAAGCTGGCGCTGCAAGCGCTGCTGCAACCGTCTCCCTGGTGAAATTAGCGCTGTGGAACCACCCGATCCCATCCCGAACTCGGAAGTGAAACGCAGCTGCGCCGATGGTAGTGTGGCTCAAGCCATGCGAGAGTAGGTCATCGCCAGGGTTTACACCC
>NZ_JBMRFS010000098.1:0-379 GCF_049384825.1 Stenotrophomonas sp. CASM106 | reverse complement strand
GCAACAGCAACAGCAACAGCGGGCTATCCGAGGGATGGCGGGGTGGTGTGGGTTGGCAGGACACGCCGTAAACCCGTCCATGGGGGCTCGATGGCGCCATCCATGGCGCCAACGGTCCTGCCAACCCACCGCCCCGCCTCTGACAGATTTCCCGCGGCTGTTGGTAGGTGTCGACCTTGGTCGACACATCTGTCAGATATCGAAAGAAGTTCCGGGGTCAGATCCGTTTTCCTATGGAAAACGGATCTGACCCCAAGAGCATTTCCGACAGGTCGCGGAAAACCGTCGAAGGCGGGGTGGGTCCGGTTGCGGGAGTGTCCGCGGCATGGATGCCGCGGCCAAGCCCCCAAGGACGGGTTTACGGCGTCTCCCGCAACCG
>NZ_JBMRFS010000097.1:0-385 GCF_049384825.1 Stenotrophomonas sp. CASM106 | reverse complement strand
CCGATGACTGGGGTGAAGTCGTAACAAGGTAGCCGTATCGGAAGGTGCGGCTGGATCACCTCCTTTTGAGCAAAGACAGCATCGTCCTGTCGGGCGTCTTCACAAAGTACCTGCATTCAGAGAATCATGTCGGCCAGGCCGATGTGAGAGTCCCTTTTGGGGCCTTAGCTCAGCTGGGAGAGCACCTGCTTTGCAAGCAGGGGGTCGTCGGTTCGATCCCGACAGGCTCCACCATGTTTGAGTTTGTTCCGGAAAGTCTTTCCGGGTCTGTAGCTCAGGTGGTTAGAGCGCACCCCTGATAAGGGTGAGGTCGGTAGTTCGAGTCTACCCAGACCCACCATTCTCTGAATGACGCATACAATCGATCTTTATACGCATCAGCACT
>NZ_JBMRFS010000096.1:0-385 GCF_049384825.1 Stenotrophomonas sp. CASM106 | reverse complement strand
AGTGCTGATGCGTATAAAGATCGATTGTATGCGTCATTCAGAGAATGGTGGGTCTGGGTAGACTCGAACTACCGACCTCACCCTTATCAGGGGTGCGCTCTAACCACCTGAGCTACAGACCCGGAAAACTCTTCCGGTACATGGCCCAGTATGGTGGAGCCTGTCGGGATCGAACCGACGACCCCCTGCTTGCAAAGCAGGTGCTCTCCCAGCTGAGCTAAGGCCCCAAAAGGGACTCTCACATCGGCCTGGCCGACGTGATTCTCTGAATGCAGGTACTTTGTGAAGACGCCCGACAGGACGATGCTGTCTTTGCTCAAAAGGAGGTGATCCAGCCGCACCTTCCGATACGGCTACCTTGTTACGACTTCACCCCAGTCATCGG
>NZ_JBMRFS010000095.1:0-386 GCF_049384825.1 Stenotrophomonas sp. CASM106 | reverse complement strand
CCACAGCGTGGTGACCGCCACGCCGGCATACGGGTTGGCCGCAAACAACAGGCCCAGCACCACGGCCAGCACGCCGCTGAGGATCAGCAACCATTCGCCCTGGATCTGCTTACGCACGCGGATCGCGAACACGATGCGATAGATGCCGGCCACCAGCAGCCACGCCGCCAGGAACAGCACCAGCACGCTGGCGGTGGCCAGCGGATTGATCACCGCCAGGATGCCGAAGCCCAGCGAGGCGAGGGCGTACAGCGCCAGCCAGCCGCGCGACGCGCCGCTACCGCCACTGATCAGGGCGAACAGGCTGATGACGCCCTCGACGATGGCCATCACGCCGAGCGTCCAGGCCAATGCCATGGCCGCCGACAAGGGCCAGCCGATGGCGA
>NZ_JBMRFS010000094.1:0-388 GCF_049384825.1 Stenotrophomonas sp. CASM106 | reverse complement strand
ATGCGCCCAGTTGCTCATTGGTACGGCAGGCGACCGGGCTTCCGATCACGATGTCGGCTTCGCGGCTCCAGCGGCTCAACAGCGCGGCGAAGGCACTTTGCAGCACCATGAATGGGGTTGCGTCATGGCGCTTGCCCAGGGCATCCAGTGCCGACAGCAACTCGCGGCCGATCACCTGCGTATGCACCGCACCTGCGAACTTCTGTTGAGGTGGTCGCGGATGATCGAGGGGCAACGCATGCAAAGGCGGCGCGCCTTGCAGCACACGCTCCCAGTGATGCCACTGCCGCTCGATTTCATCTGCGAACGTTGTCCGCTGCCAATGCGCAAAATCCGCGTACTGGATATCGAGTTCTGGCAGCGTGGCCTCCCGACCTTCGTGCAACGC
>NZ_JBMRFS010000093.1:0-389 GCF_049384825.1 Stenotrophomonas sp. CASM106 | reverse complement strand
GTGCAGGGCCTGGATGTCACTGGCGGGTGGCGCTATGCCGGTGCCAACGTGGCACGCGCCGACGGCGCCGTGCGCGCGCCGGACTACTCGGTGTTCGATGCCGGCCTGCGTTTCCAGCACCGGCTGCACGAGCGTGCCGTGACCTGGAACCTGTCGGTGGACAACGTGTTCAACCGCTTCTACTGGCGTGACACCGGCAGCAGCGGCGGTGACTACTACCTGTTCCCCGGCGCACCGCGACAGGCGCGCCTGTCGGTGACGTTCGCGCTGTGAACGGCGTCGTGCTCGAGTGGACCGCCGCGCTGTGCAGCGTGCTCGGCGTCTGGCTGATGGCCCGGCGCCGGTTGTCTGCATGGCCGGTGGGCCTGCTGTCGGTCACGCTGTATGGC
>NZ_JBMRFS010000092.1:0-390 GCF_049384825.1 Stenotrophomonas sp. CASM106 | reverse complement strand
AGCCTTCAGTGTCCAGCGCATGCAGGGCCTCCTCCATCGCGCCAAGTCGGATCGCGTATTCCTCCATCCAATCTGCTTCCGGCATGAACGGATTCATGGCCGGACGAGCAGCAAATAGCGCGTGCACCGGATCGAGGGCCTCCCTGCCGACATCGAAGTAGGAGCGTCAATGCAGCTCCATTTCAAGTCGCTTGATGCCTCAAGCGGAAACGGAGCATCGGCAGTGCGTTGCAGTGCCTCTGACGACCAGGCGCAAAGCACTGGAGCCAATGCTTCGCCCGTGGTCATGAGTGCAACGTAGTAGAAGTGCTCATCCGTCTCCTTCAACTCGGCGACGGCGGTCCTGATCGCTGAGATCAGTGCATCGCGAAGCATGTCTTGGGTTGGGAT
>NZ_JBMRFS010000091.1:0-395 GCF_049384825.1 Stenotrophomonas sp. CASM106 | reverse complement strand
GTGCAGTGACACTCACCGCAGCGGGAACCGGCTTCGACATCTCGACGTCCGGTGCCAGCCAGACCATTGGTTCGTTGGCCGGGGTGACCGGCTCCACGGTCACTCTGGGCGCGCAGTCGCTGATCCTCGGCGGCAACGGCAACAGCGTGTTCGACGGCGCGATCTCCGGTACCGGCGGCCTGGTCAAGAACGGCACCGGCATCCTCACGCTGGGCGGCGCCAACCTGTTCAACGGCGGCCTGGCGCTCAACGGCGGTGGCCTGGTGGTCGGCAACAGCGCCGCGCTCGGCAGCGGTGCGCTGACGGTGGGGGCCAGCGCTACGCTGGATGCTTCGACCGCGGCCAACCTGGCCAACAACATCACGCTGGCATCAGGTGCCAACCTCAACCTGCTG
>NZ_JBMRFS010000090.1:0-396 GCF_049384825.1 Stenotrophomonas sp. CASM106 | reverse complement strand
ATGTAGAGAGCTTCAAGAAAGACCTCGTCAGCTAGAAGCTGCCTGATGAGCGCGGCTAGCTGCTGCCTATCGCATCCGATTAGCGTCGCAGAGAGTGACGTTGGATAGGTAGGCGTTCTAAGAATGCCAAACTGGTCATGGTGATATGCTCTTGATCCATCCTTACGCCTCCGCCGGCTAGGAGCCGCGAGCTGATTAGCAGAGTTGAGAACTTCCATGCTGTTAAACAATGCTCCTTGATGGCTGCCCTTCAAAGCAGAACTCCTTTGCCAAATCTTCGGATATTATCCCGCCATCTTGTAGAGTGATTGACCGATCTGCAGAGGCAATGGTCTGAGGACGGTGGGCTATGATGAGGGTGGTAACACCTGCCGCTCTCACCGAATCGCATACCTG
>NZ_JBMRFS010000089.1:0-396 GCF_049384825.1 Stenotrophomonas sp. CASM106 | reverse complement strand
TGCCTATGGTGACCTGGCCGCGGCAAGCGGCCGCCTTCCCTGATCCCATTCCCGGGACCATGGTCCACGTGACTGGACATGCTGGCCTCAGCTGTTGAACGTTTCGGGAAGGATCCCACCACACTTGCGGCAATGGCGTGCATCCGGTTCGTGCCCTTCCAGTCCGCAGTCCGGGCAGCCACGCGCATCGCGGCGCGCGGCCTGCTCGGCTTCACGCATGGTGCTGGCCAGTTCGGCGGTATAGATGCCGGTGGGCACGGCGATGATGCTGTAGCCGATCAGGATCAGCACCGAGGTGACGAAGCGGCCGAGCACGGTCTGCGGCACGATGTCGCCGAAGCCGACCGTGGCCATGGTCACCACCGCCCAGTACATGCTGGCCGGGATGTTGGTGAA
>NZ_JBMRFS010000088.1:0-398 GCF_049384825.1 Stenotrophomonas sp. CASM106 | reverse complement strand
GGTCTCGATCGAGGGGGTCATCCATACCCTCATCGAAGCCATCGTGCTGGTCGTGGTGGTGATGTTCCTGTTCCTGCAGAACCTGCGCGCCACGCTGATTCCGGCGATCACGGTGCCTGTGGTGCTGCTGGGCACCTTCGGCGTGCTGGCCGTTGCCGGATTCACCATCAACACACTGACCCTGTTCGCGATGGTGCTGGCGATCGGCCTGCTGGTCGACGATGCGATCGTGGTGGTGGAGAACGTGGAGCGCATCATCCACGACGAGCATCTGCCACCGCGCGAAGCGACCGAAAAATCGATGGGCGAGATCACCGGCGCGTTGATCGGCATCACCGTGGTGCTGGGCGCGGTGTTCCTGCCGATGGCGCTGTTCGGTGGTTCCACCGGCATCATCT
>NZ_JBMRFS010000087.1:0-401 GCF_049384825.1 Stenotrophomonas sp. CASM106 | reverse complement strand
ACGTGGCAGTGACGGCCGGCATCGCCGACCTCGGCGGCTTCAGCTATGGCGAACTGCGGCTGGACCTGCGCCATGTGTTCGCCACCCAGGAGATTCGCGGCACCTTCAGCGGCATGCACGGCAGCGATGGCAGCCGTGGCCAGCAGCATCAGCTTTCGTATCGTCGCCGCGCCTCGTGGAATGTGTACCACCAGCGCATGCGCGGCCGTGCCTGCCAGTTCGAGGACGACGCACGCGACCGGCTCGGTTGTGCTGATTCGCTCAGCGCCTCGATGGCGCTGCCGGTGGCGGGCGGCAACGCCTACGTGGCCTACACCCGCCGTCAGACCTGGCGCGCAGGCACGCTGCAGCCGGGGCTGGGGGATGACCCGCTGGCAGGGCTCGACCCGCTGTTGCCGCCG
>NZ_JBMRFS010000086.1:0-404 GCF_049384825.1 Stenotrophomonas sp. CASM106 | reverse complement strand
ATCCTGGCTCGGTCCGAACCACCTGACGCGCCTCTTCACACAGACCCTGCAGGACGGCGGACGCATGGTCCAATACATCCAGGGCATGGGTTATAGAGTTGTAGCGCGCCCATTGCCCACCCTCCTGCGGAAGCTGCACCAGCAGGTGCACCGGATGGATAGCGCCTGCAGAGGGGACTGGCCGCTGCTGCATGGAGAACCCCATTGGCGACTCGGCAGTTCGCTGGCAATGCAGCGTGTGCCATAGCAGTGTGCTCAGCGCGTGCATGTCGATTGGCGCAAAGTCCCTGCGACTGCGGCGCTGCAGGAGTGACTCCGGCCATTGAGTCACTACGTCCGAGGCGGCCGGCAGTGCGATCGAACGCACTACCGGCCACTGCCAAGGCGCATAGGCCTCTGGGTCC
>NZ_JBMRFS010000085.1:0-405 GCF_049384825.1 Stenotrophomonas sp. CASM106 | reverse complement strand
TTCCTGAAGCGTTCCAGAGCCCGGCGTGGTGCCGTGCAGGCATGTAAGACATGTCGATTTCTTCCTTGTAGAGGGTCCGTGCATCCAGCAATCGCCTCGCTGCCGGGGAGGCTGGCGGCGCCGATCCGGCCGTCAGTCCAACCAGTTAGCTGTTACAATCTATCACACGATGATAACAGAACCTTCACCAAGGCGTGACCTGTGTCCGGATTTCCGGGGGTAGGGCTAGGTGCGGCGCCCCATCGGCATGGTAGGGCTGGGTTCAGTTACACCCTTATGTCAGGTATGCTGCTTGGCTAACTTTCGTATGCGAAGCGTTGGTGGCTGACGTATGCACCTTACGTCGCCCCGCCAGAGGATTGGCTTATGTTCAACAAGGTGCTGCTGGTCTGCATCGGAAACATC
>NZ_JBMRFS010000084.1:0-405 GCF_049384825.1 Stenotrophomonas sp. CASM106 | reverse complement strand
GTAAATCAGGTGAGCGGCGACGGCGGGGCCGATACCAGGGATGGTCAACAGGCGCTTGTAGAGCGTGCCATGCTCTCCATCGCGACCCAAGCGCTGCAGTTCGCTTTCCAGCTCGGACAGCGTCCCAGCCAGAGCGCAGAACAGATCTGACAGCTCCCCGGGGGCACTTTTGCTTACCCCGAAGGATTGCTCCAGGCGCGCGCGTGTCTTTACCAGCGTCTGCCGCTTGCGCAGCAAATCGTGCATCTGCTGCTGCTCATCGGTACGCGGTACGTATTCACGCAGGCGATCGTTCTCCTTCTTCACGTACCGGGCGATCGCTTCGGCGTCCATGGCGTCCGTCTTGCCACGCGAGCCCGTCGCCCGGCCGTAGTGCTTGATCAGACGTGGATTGATCACATAGAC
>NZ_JBMRFS010000083.1:0-408 GCF_049384825.1 Stenotrophomonas sp. CASM106 | reverse complement strand
TTTGCGCCGGCGCTCCTCGACTACTCGAAGCGCTGGATGAAGCGAACGGTAAAGAGGGTCGGATCAGTGCTCAACGCCTTCTTCTTCGCGAGCATCTTGGGCGTCGCCTCCATTGCGGCGCTAACCGCAGTATCCAGCTTCCAGATGACGGAGGTGGCCAAGAAGATTCAGCGCTGACCCCTATAGATCCAGAACCCACTACTGACACCCAAGAACAAGGAATACAAATGAAGACCAAGCCCACCCTTGCCAGCCGCCGCTCGGGCCGTGCCCTGCTGATTGGTGCCGGCCGGCAGCGCGGCGCGACGATGCTGGAAATCATGGCGTGGCTTGCCATCGCCGCCCTGATCATTGGCGGCGCCATTGCCATGATCGCCTCCGGCTGGAGCAGTTCGAAGGAGACCAAGG
>NZ_JBMRFS010000082.1:0-412 GCF_049384825.1 Stenotrophomonas sp. CASM106 | reverse complement strand
GCGTCCATAAGGAACGCCCAAGCGCGCCTTGATCGGATTAAGGTCTTCGCTGTTGTGCACCTCAACCGTAAAACCTGCTTTCTCCAGATGCTCCACCCACAGTTGGCAGCAACCGCAGGTCGCACTCTTATGTACTTTGACCAACGGCAACGGACGCTGCGGCTGAGCGACCTGCTGCGCAGCCGCCGATGTCGGAGATTGAGCGGCCGATGCCGCCTCTGCACTGACAGCCGATTCGGGGCGCGCGCATGCGGTCAGCGACAAGGCCGTGGTCAGCAGAAAGAGACAGCTGCGAGAAGTATTCATCATGCGTCCTCAAGAGATGCCCGAGCGCCGAGGCGCTCGGGCGTGGAGCCGGGCAGCTCCATGAAGGGATCAATGCTGGTGGTCGTGGCCGTCATCGGCCTTGGGA
>NZ_JBMRFS010000081.1:0-413 GCF_049384825.1 Stenotrophomonas sp. CASM106 | reverse complement strand
CACTGCCGCGCCGCACCGGCCCCGCATCCTGCTCTTGTACGGTTCCCTGCGCCCGCAGTCGTTCAGCCGCAAGCTGGCTTTGGAGGCGCAGCGGGTGCTGGAACATCTGGGCGCAGAGACCCGAGTGTTTGATCCGCATGAGCTGCCGATGCTCGATTCGGTGCCCGCCTCCCACCCCAAGGTGCAGGAGCTGCGCCAAGCCTCGTTGTGGTCCGAGGGGCACGTGTGGGTCAGCCCGGAGCGGCATGGGACGCTGACTGCCGTGTTCAAGAACCAGATTGACTGGCTACCGCTGGAAGAGGGCAGCGTACGCCCGACCCAAGGTCGCACGCTGGCAGTGATGCAGGTCTGCGGTGGCTCCCAGTCCTTCAACGTGGTCAACGCGTTGCGCGTTCTCGGCCGCTGGATGCGGA
>NZ_JBMRFS010000080.1:0-413 GCF_049384825.1 Stenotrophomonas sp. CASM106 | reverse complement strand
GGCGGTCAACAGCACCATGGACGGGACTGCCAGTGCCTGAAGCATGGAAACGGTGAGGCGGCGCGGACGGAAAGCGCGCGGGACGGCACGGGTCATACAGTCCTCCTGGACAGGGAATCAGGAACTGCAAATGCACGCTGCTGCGTGTGCAGTCTGCCGTCATGTGAACCGTTTCGATAGGTGAACTTGCGTGCGGGAAATCACACTTCGGATATGAAATCGCCGGGCCCTCACGCCAATGTGATGTGGCTGAAATCGTTCATTTTTTCTGGGCGTTGGGAGCCGCACATGCGTGGATGCCGTTGGCGGATCGGGTCAGGGCCCTTTCCTGCGGAACGGGGTCCGACCCCGGGACTGCTCAGATCTTCAAGTAGATCTTCCGACGGTCCAGCCACCAGGCCACGCCCCACCAC
>NZ_JBMRFS010000079.1:0-413 GCF_049384825.1 Stenotrophomonas sp. CASM106 | reverse complement strand
ATCCAAGGAGAACCACAGATGCGAATGGGAATTCCGCTGTTGTTGCTGTTTGGCCTGATGGGGAGCGCCGCACACGTACAGGCTGCGCCAACCCATGCAGTCTCCCGGCTCTACTTCGATGCCAACAACACCCTGATCGGCCAGGGCCTGCGCTACTGCACGGGCAATACCCAGCACCAGGGCGTTGCCTCACACGCCAATACCCGCTGGATCGATGTTTCCTACGCCTGCCAGGGCGACTCGACCGACGTTTCCTATGGCAGCTGGGTGCCTGCGCAACTGCGGCAGGACTTCTGCACGCTGTATGACGCCTGCACGTCACTGATGCCCTGGCCGGAACCCGGCCTGCCCGGCCCCCTCGGCAACGGCTTCTACTCAGACTGACCGCCGGTAGTCACCGTACTGTCTCCGGC
>NZ_JBMRFS010000078.1:0-414 GCF_049384825.1 Stenotrophomonas sp. CASM106 | reverse complement strand
ATAGTGTGAAGCCCTGCTGACTCCGTGACAAGGATCACGGAAAGAACAGGCTAAACGGGCTCAGGGATGTGAGGGCAGGCAAGGGCTGACCAGAGGGTGCGGCATTTTCGTACAAATCTGATGGGCCATCCCTGAGGTGATCGCTAGCCTGAAGGTGTACCGGCACGTGGCTCTTCCGCCTGCCGTCGCATCCTTCCAATCGCAGGAGCCCCTCATGGTCATTACCGTTCAATGCAACGCCCGGCACTGGTCCGTGCTGGATCCGCAGGCGCATGACGCAACCCGTTATGCACGGGGCGCCGAGGCTTTCGATGTCGCCGCGGCGCGGGCCCTCGAGCACCACCGTCGCACCGGCCAGCGCAGCACGGTGCGGGTCGAGGCGCTCTGCAGCACTGTGGATGCCCTGCATGTCGG
>NZ_JBMRFS010000077.1:0-414 GCF_049384825.1 Stenotrophomonas sp. CASM106 | reverse complement strand
GTGCCCGCGACAGGCGCACGCCGGACATCACGTTGGTCTGCCAGTAGCGTTCCCAGGTCGCGTCTTCGGTCTCGAAGAAGTCCTCGGGACCGAAAATGCCGGCGTTGTTGACCAGGATGTCGACCTTGGGCAGGCCTGCCAGCAGCGTGTCGACGCCGGCCGCATCGGACAGGTCGGCGGCCACGCCGAGCACGTCGGCACCCGAAGCGGCGTCGAGCAGGCGCTGGCGGGCGCGTTCGACGCTGTCGGTGCTGCGGCCGTTGAGAATGATCCGCGCGCCCGCGTTGGCGAGGCCCTGGGCGATGGCCAGGCCGATGCCGGCGGTGGAGGCGGTGACCAGCGCGGTGCGGCCGGAGAGTTCAATCTTCATGGGGAATCCGGGGGGCAGGGGATCACCCAGTATCCGCGCAGAAA
>NZ_JBMRFS010000076.1:0-416 GCF_049384825.1 Stenotrophomonas sp. CASM106 | reverse complement strand
GATCCACGCCATGCGTGGATGAAGCGCAATCGGACCGGAATCGAGCATCTGGCAGTTCCACTGAAGAACAGGGGTCCGCACCTTCGGCTACAGCGCCTCGGCAAGGAACGCCAGCACCGCTGGCCCTACCTCTCGGTCCGCGCGGGCATGACCTTCGGCCGTGCCCCCCACTTCAATGTACTGGCCTACATCATGGCGATGGGTGGTTGGCTGCAGGAACGGTGTGATCAGATGCCCGGCATCTGAGTAGTACAGGAAACGGTCACGGTCACCACGCCCTGCCGCTGCAAGCCGACGCTGTGCAACAGCCAGCATCACGCCTGAGTCACCCAGCCGATCGTCACCACCTCCGATCCACAACGTGCGTGCGGCAATGTTCTCGATGGGCAGCATCGCGGTACGCAATGCCGGTTCCC
>NZ_JBMRFS010000075.1:0-423 GCF_049384825.1 Stenotrophomonas sp. CASM106 | reverse complement strand
GCGTTGTGTGCAACGGCCACGGTGATCGGCTACCGCCGGTTGCGGATGAAGCTGCGGCGCAGGCGGCGCTGATGCCTTGGACTAAACCCGCAGCCAACGTGTGGACACGGCCACCAGCAACAAGGCCGTGGCCACACCGATGAACGCAGCAATCAGACCGAAATGATTGGCGGCAAAGCCGATCAACGCCGGTCCGGCAAGGATGCCGGCAAAGCCCAGCGTGGAAACGGCGGTGATGGCCAGCGCGCCGGGCATGCGGGTCTGGTGGCCGGCCAGCGAGAACAGCGCGGGCGCGATGTTGGCGCAACCGAGGCCGACCAGCACATAGCCCGCCAATGATGCCTGCCACGGCGTGACCAGGGTCAGCACCAGCACGCCGGCACCGGCGAGCAGCGCACCGAACACGATCGCGCGCTGTCGGCC
>NZ_JBMRFS010000074.1:0-424 GCF_049384825.1 Stenotrophomonas sp. CASM106 | reverse complement strand
ATCAAATCACCTGCGCAGCTCAATGGATTCATTGATTGAGCTTTGCGCGGTTGGATAGATATGCAGATCGCAGCGCAGTGGAGGCCTCACACCGTCATCGAGAAGGCTCGACCTGCGGGCTGCGGCAAGCCGCTGCGATCACAGACAGTCCTGATCAAGAAGGAACGGCTGCACCCTGCAGCCCGCCCCTTTGGCAGTCAGTAGCGTGAACTGCAAACCGGGGTTCCTATGCTCGTTGCAGGTTCAATCGAGCTCCGAAGGTGAATTCGACCGTCAGATCGACATGAATCGTGGTTGAGTCGAAGCCGGGGAGCCGGAGCTTGTCTACCTCTAGTACAGCACTACGTACGCAGGCGTGTGACCCATGCCGAGCGAGTTGTTGATCAGCATCTCCAATGCCGCCTTAGCTAGAAGGGTATATCGG
>NZ_JBMRFS010000073.1:0-425 GCF_049384825.1 Stenotrophomonas sp. CASM106 | reverse complement strand
CATCTATGGCTTCAGTGACCGGGTGATGGGCCAGGTCAATCTGAGTGCCTCGCGCTCCGAATCCGGCAGTGCGCGCAGCAGCGGCTTCCGCGCCGGTGACACCACCGCACGCCTGCAGTATCTGCTGCAGGCGCCGAATGCCGATGGCACCCGTCCGGCCATCTCGGTCGCGCTGGTGCAGCGTTTCAGCACCGGCAGCCATGACCGTATCACCGGCAATCCGCTGGATGCACAGGGCGACGGCGTTCAGCGCACCACCGCGGCGCTGGGCGTGCAGCAGGTGGTATGGCTGGGCAATGACCGCCCCGTGCGCTGGCGCGCCCAGCTCAGCGCCGGGCCGGCACCGTCGCGCACTGCCATTTCCGGCACCAGCGTGTACGGCACCGATGACAGCTTCCAGGGGCACATTTCGCGCGGCTCGGTAC
>NZ_JBMRFS010000072.1:0-426 GCF_049384825.1 Stenotrophomonas sp. CASM106 | reverse complement strand
TACTGCTGGGGGTTGTCTTGCTCTTGGCAGGCATTGCCGTGTGGCAGCGCGGGACAGTGGCTCAGGCAGAGCGCGCCCGGGACAACGCACAGACGGCCAAGAAGGTGGCCGAGCAGGAGCGGGACAACGCCATTGCCGTGATCGCGGTAGAGCGTCAGCGGGTCAAGCGGGCCGAGGCAGTAGCAACCCAGTACGAGCAGGAGAAGGCAGATGCTGAATCAAAAGGCGCGGCTGTCGCTGATGGCCTGCGCGCTGGCAACCTCCGCCTGCAGCAGCGCTGGGCAGGCTGTGAGGCCCGAGTGTCCGACCTTGCCGCCAGCTCCGGCCAGCCTGATGGTGCCACCGACGACCGAGCAGAAGGTGCGAGCGATCTTGTTCGAGCCGCAGCAGAAGCCGACGCCCAAATCCGTGGGCTCCAAGCCTTGA
>NZ_JBMRFS010000071.1:0-427 GCF_049384825.1 Stenotrophomonas sp. CASM106 | reverse complement strand
ACATCATGGGCAAGGTCACGCGCCCCGAGCAGGTGCAGGGCTGGCAGAACATCTACCGAGGCGAGAGCGAGGTCGTGAGCATCGAGGAAGATTGGCGGGCATACAGCGTCGGCACGGCGCCCGTCGCCCGCCTTGGTGCCGGCTGGCTCGACCTGGCCCTCGCCGGCTACTCGGTGAAGATCAACACCGCCGAGGAGGCCGAGGCCCTCGCCGACCTGATCTGAACCACCCGCACCACGGGCCCGCGTCTCCACCTCGAGGCGCGGGCCGGGTGCGCGCGTCGACCCCCCCACCCCCCACGGGGGTAATCCCCGACCCGCCGGAACCTACGCCGTTGGTGAGGCTAACGGAGGTCTCTACGGGTCCCCAGCTTTTTGACACGTGACCATATCCACGATTTTGCCCGGAATGGCGCGGTTTCTGCCCG
>NZ_JBMRFS010000070.1:0-427 GCF_049384825.1 Stenotrophomonas sp. CASM106 | reverse complement strand
CTATTCTTGAAAAGCACTTGAAGCGCAATGGCGCGAGAGACGTTGTGCGAGTCAAAATTGATAAGCCGCCCGTTGGTGATGAGAATCCGTTTGGGTTTGATTGATTGTCATTTTTCTGATTCGTGTTACTTCTATTTGATGTGCAAACAAAAAAATAGGAGTGGCATATGCAAAACGTAACTGCGCTAAAACAAACAAGAGCGGGTGTGCAGAACGCTATCGCGTATCTCAAAAATGAGAGTAGTGATGCTCACGCCGTTGGCTACTACTACAAAGAAGATGGGAAGGAGCGAAGCGGCCTGACGTATTGGGGTGGCAATCTCACTTTGGCTTTAAAGCTCGAAGGAAAAGAAGTCACGATTGAAGCGATGACAAAGCTTGCCGAAGGCTTCGCCCCCGATGATGGAAGAGCGCTTTGTCAGAACGC
>NZ_JBMRFS010000069.1:0-430 GCF_049384825.1 Stenotrophomonas sp. CASM106 | reverse complement strand
CGACCGACGCCGGTTCCGCCGACGGCACCTACGACGTGGTGTTCGCCTTCGAGTGCATCCACGACCTGCCCGACCCCGTCGCCGTCCTGGAGGCGATGCACGGGCTCGGCGGGACCGTCGTGGTGATGGACGAGCGGGTCGCCGAGACGTTCACCGCGCCCGGCGACGAGATCGAGCGGCTCATGTACGGCTACAGCCTGCTGTGCTGCCTCGCCGACGGGATGGCCCACGAGGACTCCGCCGGCACCGGCACCGTGATGCGGCCGGACACCCTGCGCGGCTACGCCCGCGAGGCAGGGTTCGCGGACCTCGAGATCCTCGACATCGAGAACGACTTCTTCCGCTTCTACCGACTGGTCCGCTGAGCGGCGCACAGCAGGACCGCGAGGTGGGTCAGGCCGGCGACAGCGCCTCCGACAGCGCCTCCGTC
>NZ_JBMRFS010000068.1:0-431 GCF_049384825.1 Stenotrophomonas sp. CASM106 | reverse complement strand
AAGCACAGGTATCTTCCAATAGTGCTGCTGGCCATTGCGGCAGAGATCCTCTTGGTTGTATCGCCCCTCTATCTCCAGACCATCATCGATGGCCTGCAGATTGCTGATGCGGCCTTCAATCCAGAGCGCCTATTGGTGATCTTCGTCGCCATCGCCGCTGCCAGGGTCTTGGCAGTGGCGTCCCGTTCCATGCTGACCGTGAAGCTCGGAGCTAACATCATCGGTGCGCTTTCGACGAAAGTCTTCGGGAAGATCCTGAGTCTTCCTCCAGCGTACTTCCTGCGTAGGCATCCCGCTGATGTTATATCCCGACTGAGTTCCGTGCACGAGGTGCAAGAGATCGCGTCCTCCAAGATCGTTGAGTGCACGGTTGACTCAATTGCGCTGCTCATTCTTCTGGTGGCGTGTTGGTTTCATAGCTCGCTGCTTGC
>NZ_JBMRFS010000067.1:0-431 GCF_049384825.1 Stenotrophomonas sp. CASM106 | reverse complement strand
CCGTGTGCTGCGAAGTTTCCTTCGTAGCGAGCCGCCCATTATAGCCGGCTTTTCCGCTTCGTCAACACCTTTTTTCAAGGCCGTCTCACCGGAGTGGACGTTGTTGCCGATGCTGCTTCGTCGTTGGGCCCGAGGGCCTTTCGTCGTTGCGAGCCGCCTATTATGGCAGGCCTTTCAGCTTTGTCAACAACTTGTTTGAGGAACTTGAAGCTCTTCGTGAAGTTGTTGCCGCAAGTCCAGGTCGAAACCAGGTGCCTGCAAAAAAAGGAAAACCCCGCTGCGCATGCAGCGGGGTTCTCGGGTGTAAACCCTGGCGATGACCTACTCTCGCATGGCTTGAGCCACACTACCATCGGCGCAGCTGCGTTTCACTTCCGAGTTCGGGATGGGATCGGGTGGTTCCACAGCGCTAATTTCACCAGGGAGGCTTT
>NZ_JBMRFS010000066.1:0-432 GCF_049384825.1 Stenotrophomonas sp. CASM106 | reverse complement strand
CGTATCCATGGTGCGAACCTTGGGGTTTCCTCCCAGGCCTATCTGGCGGCAGGCGGCTTCGCGGCGCTGCACTGCGCAGAAGAAGTCCAGCTGGTGAAGACGCTGCAGCGCCTCGGCGCTGATGTGCGATGGGCCGGTGCGCCCGTGGTCATGACCAGTGCGCGCCTGGCAAGCCGCGCGGCAGGAGGGTTTTCTGCCTACCTGGCGGAGATGGGAGTGGCGGGATCCGCCTCGGCGGCAGGCCGGCCGATCGTGCTGGCCTGACGATCGGCCGTTCTGGCGCGCCGTGGCAGGAAACAGCGGAAATGCGGTGACGTCCTCAGCTCACCGGCGAAGTGTGCCCAATTCACGTTTGGCGTTTGCGGTTTCTCAACCGCACCGCCCTTGGACTGGAATCGATCAGCGCGGTCACCCGGTTCCTGTTGCCAGGAC
>NZ_JBMRFS010000065.1:0-432 GCF_049384825.1 Stenotrophomonas sp. CASM106 | reverse complement strand
TTCCAGGCCAGCACCTGCTCACCCACGGCCTGGCTGCTGGCACCAAACACTAGGTCCGGGGCCGCAGCGAAGCCGGTGCTGTAGCGCGCCTGGGTGTCACCCAGTTCCTTCTGCCAGACCACGCGGGCACGCGGGGTGATGCGCTCGCCGTTGTTGCCCTCGAAGGTCTTGAACAGCTGCAGGCCGGCACCCACACGAATGCTCTCCAGGCTGCCGCTGCGGCCGAGCAGCGCACCGGCGCCCTGCCCTTCATTGAAACGGGTGGCCGAGGTCCGTGCGTAGTCCACCACCGGCAGCAGCGGCTGGATCACCAGTCCCTTGCCGGTGGTGAAGGAGAACGCGTGTTCGACTCGCGCCGAGATCGCATCGTTGCTGTATCGGGCGCGCAGCGGCTGTTGCAGGCCATCGATGGCCGAAAGGCTGCGGCGGGTG
>NZ_JBMRFS010000064.1:0-434 GCF_049384825.1 Stenotrophomonas sp. CASM106 | reverse complement strand
CGTAAAGGCAGCACCGCGACGAAGACCGCTGCTGCCCCGGATCGCCCGCGCGTGGTGAAGACCGCAACCCGCAAGGCGGCCGCCAGCGATCCGCGGGCAGCGCGCGTCGCGGCCCGGCAGCGGCGCCTGCAGGACCAGGAAAAGGCCAAGGACGTGCGCGCGGCAAAGAAGGCAACAAAGAAGACCGCGACCCAGGCAGGCGCACGCCGTCAGCCGGAGGCGATGCCGGCGCAGCAGCTGGCCAAGCCAGGGCATGAACACGAACTGGAGCTGGCGCCGCGTTTCCTTGCACCGGACTACGCCGGCAGCGGCAAACTGCAGGGCATGCGCGCGATCATCACCGGTGGCGATTCCGGTATCGGCCGTGCGGTGGCGGTGCTGTTCGCACGCGAAGGCGCCGACGTGGCGGTACTGCACCTGGACGAGGCAGAGGA
>NZ_JBMRFS010000063.1:0-438 GCF_049384825.1 Stenotrophomonas sp. CASM106 | reverse complement strand
CTCGCATCGTTCGGCGGCGGCTTAGGCTCTGATGGCGGAATGGCCGAGTACATGATCGTTCCGTCTCAACGACTCTTGGTTCCATTGGGCGATCTCGACCCAGTGGAGGCCGCGCCACTGACAGACGCGGCGCTGACGCCGTATCATGCCATCAAGGCATCCATGCATCTACTGACGCCCGATGCAACAGTTCTGGTGCTCGGCATAGGCGGACTTGGACACATTGCGCTACAGCTCCTTAAGGCCATGACTCCGGCCCGAGTAATCGCAGGCGACGTTGACTCAGGTAAACTTGAGCAAGCTAAGCGCTTTGGGGTTGACCACATCGTCGAAACAAAGCACGTGGAAGCAGCTACTGACTCAATTCGTAGCATTGCGGGTACACGCGGAGTGACGCTTGCGCTGGATTTTGTTGGAATTCAGAACACAGTTGACCTA
>NZ_JBMRFS010000062.1:0-441 GCF_049384825.1 Stenotrophomonas sp. CASM106 | reverse complement strand
ACGAACACGCTCTGCAGGTGAGCATGCGGGGCCGGGAGCATCATCATTTCCGTATTTTGTCACACCTTCCGGAAGCAACCGGCATCAGTTGCGGTTATCGTCAACCGTTGTGCGGTATGCCAGGAGCACGTACTGATCCATCAGATCCGTCAGTGCTGCGCTCTGCCTCTGACGGTTGATGATCCATTCCTCCAGCTCTTTTTCTGATTTCCGTTTCAGGTTCTCTTTCCAGTCTTCAAGGCTGTTTCCGGTCATTAAATCAAGCCAGCAAAGCCAGACCAGTTTGAGGCGCAACTCCGTGCCACCAAACTGACGGAAGAGGCTAATCAGTTTATTTGCCAGAGAACGCTGCCTCAGACGTTCACATTCAGACAGGAGAATGCCTTCCAGCATCGGATGATGAACCAGCAGATGTTCACTGGTGCATAAATTCACTATCAG
>NZ_JBMRFS010000061.1:0-443 GCF_049384825.1 Stenotrophomonas sp. CASM106 | reverse complement strand
TGGATGCAGCCCCCCATCAACCGCCGGTGTACGGCCCTTCACCCGGCATCACCTCCAGCAGTGCGCGAGTGATCACCCGCGGGTAGACCGTGAGATGGTCCTCGCCGTCAATCACCACGTTGTCCACCTTCAACTTGCGACCCGTGCGCTTCAGCTGGGCAGTGAAGTCCGCGGTCTGCCTCAGCATGTCGTTGCCGGTTGAATAACGCGGCCCTGGCTTGTCCGTCTCGTAACTGCCCACAGACAGCAGCACGCGCGTAGGCTGCGCAGGGATGACGGCGCCATCCTGCATGCGCGGCAGCAGAAGCTGGTCGAACCACAGCGAAGGACTGGACAGGATGTAGGTGCTGAACATGTCCGGTTGAGTGGTCAGCACATAGGCGCCGAACAGCGCGCCATAGGAATGACCAGCGAACATGCGCCGGGCGGGATCGGTGCGATAA
>NZ_JBMRFS010000060.1:0-446 GCF_049384825.1 Stenotrophomonas sp. CASM106 | reverse complement strand
CAGGCTCACCGTTCATCGCGGCCAGCGAACTGGACCTGCTGGTCTGCCTGCTGCGCATCGCCCAGTGGCGGCATGCACGCCCGCGTGAAGATGACACGCTGGCACCGTTGCGCCAGCAGCTGGCGCGCTGTGCGATGGCCGTGCAGGCGGCAAACCTGCCGTTGCGCCAGCGCTCGTTGTCACCGGTCGGGCTGAGGCTGCTCGATCCCACTGGCTGGTTTCGGCAGCGCTGACCCGGCCGCGCCGCCCGTGCGCAATCGCGCACGGGGACCGTGCACCTGGCGCGCTCAGCAATCCATCCTGCCGTGCGCACTGCCTTCGTCGTCGAGCACGTGCGTATGCAGGATCACCTGGTTGCGACCGGCACGCTTGGCGGCGTACAGGCCGGCATCGGCATCCGCCAGCAACTGATCGGCGCTGGCCAGGGCCGGCGGGTGCAGGTAGCC
>NZ_JBMRFS010000059.1:0-447 GCF_049384825.1 Stenotrophomonas sp. CASM106 | reverse complement strand
ACACAGGCTTCCCATGGCAAGCCGTTCTGCTTCGCTGGGCAGGTCGTACTACGGCTGCACTTCTGCGCGGAAGGCGATTTCGATCAGCTGTTCGGGGAAGGCGAGTGCGGAGACCCCGATGAGGTTGCTGGCCACTTGCGGGACAGGCTGGCCGTAGACGGCGGGCCTGACTTTGCCACTTGCGGCGAAGGCGGCCGGTACATCGATTACAAACAGAGTTTCCTCAACCACATCCGCCAGCGAAGCACCCAGTTCCTTCAGAAGGACCTGGGCGTTTTCATAGGTGCGCCTCATCTGAGCCTCCATGGTGTCGAAGCTGGAAGGCTTGCCATCTGCGCCCAAAGCGGCCGGCGCCACCAATTGTCCCTCTGGCGTATGCGAGAGCTGGCCCGACACGAAGATCGAATTGTTCACGCGCACGGCCTGCGCGTAGCCGTAGGCGGATTC
>NZ_JBMRFS010000058.1:0-450 GCF_049384825.1 Stenotrophomonas sp. CASM106 | reverse complement strand
GAGTGTGCCGCTGTTGCGCCAGTAGCCGGCCACGCGCTGCCAGGCGATCAGGCCATTGTCTGCCAGGTGATCGCTTTCGGCTTCGGTGACGCTGAGGCTGGCGGCACGGCCTTCACGATCGATGAAGGGCCGGTACCAGAGCCGGTGCTCATTGCAGGCGGTGTTGCGGATGGCCACCGCCAACGGACTCAGGCCGAAGCGGGGCGGAACATCGCAGGCCTCGGCGGCCGCTGCGGACAACGGTGCCGCGGCCAGCAGCAGGCAGGCAGGCAAGAGCATCCGGCGCATGCGCGGCTCCTGTGGGGGATACCTCAGCGTCGCAGCGCTGTCGTGAACGCCGGGTGTGAGAACGGGGTCAGATCCCTTTTCCCATGGACAACGGATCGGCCCCCACGCCAGGCCTCAACCCGGCGGCGGGCCCAGCTTCAGCGACAGATCGATGGCCTGCAC
>NZ_JBMRFS010000057.1:0-454 GCF_049384825.1 Stenotrophomonas sp. CASM106 | reverse complement strand
CCTATGCATGTGCTGGTGCTGGGCGGCTGCAGCCTGTTCGTCGCCGGCCTGTGCGTACTGCGGGTTCCGTCCCGTCCGGAGGTGGTGTGATGCGTGGTGCGCTGTCTTTTGCTGTTTCCCTGGTACTGCTGGCCGGCCATGCGACGGCCGCGCCACGCCCGGACTATGTGGGCACCACCGAGCCGTTCGCCAGCGATGCGGTGTACTTCGTGGTCACCGACCGCTTCGTCAACGGCGACCCGTCCAACGATCATCGCGACCAGGGCGGCACGCACCGCACCTTCGATATCCCGGTGCCGTGCCCGGACAAGGTGGACGGCAACATCGGCTACCTCGGCGGTGACTTCCGCGGCGTGCTCGACAATGCGCAGTACATCCGCAACCTCGGCTTCGGCGCGGTATGGATCACGCCCATCGTCGACAACCCGGACGAGGCGTTCACCGGCAGCAAGCC
>NZ_JBMRFS010000056.1:0-456 GCF_049384825.1 Stenotrophomonas sp. CASM106 | reverse complement strand
CCCTTGATCAGAATTCATCAAACAATGGCTTGGTACAGTTGGAATAGAATACTTCACACCGTCCTGCGCGATCATTGCGACACATTGCTTCCGAAGCGACATGCGCCAACTCGGGGGTAGCCCCTGTCCCAAGTCCCGCACGCCCAGTACCGGATCGTCCGCTTGGAATGACCCAGGAAACGCACTGGTTGAAATAGCTCATGCTGACCGTGCAATCTCGGGCACCTGACGCTCCACACTTTGAAACTGCTTCGCGCTCGGCCTCATTCTTGGATCGCAACCCCGTTGAAACCCCTGCATCCTGAGTACTTTTCGACTCCGCAATTGCCCCCCAGGTCTTGGTCCATTTGCCAGTCGGAGTTGCGAGACGGATCTCAGAGGAGCCAGTGCTTCCAGTGGCACCTCCCGGAATCGGCGCACATCCGCGCGCGCCCTGCCCGCCAATAGGGTAATACC
>NZ_JBMRFS010000055.1:0-456 GCF_049384825.1 Stenotrophomonas sp. CASM106 | reverse complement strand
CTCCAGCAGCGCGAAGCCGAGCTTACCGGTGTACCAGGCAATGGCTTCGTCGTAGTCGGCCACCACCAGGGTGGTCAGGGCAAGGCGCCGGTTCATGCCGACAGCGCTGCCTGCTGCGCGGCCAGCAGTTCGGCCACGCCCTTTTCGGCCAGGCCCAGCAGCGCATCCAGCTCATCGCGGCGGAAGGCATGGCCTTCGGCGGTGCCCTGCAGTTCGATGAAGCCGCCGCCGTCGTTCATCACCACGTTCATGTCGGTGTCGCAGTCGCTGTCTTCGGCGTAGTCCAGGTCCAGCACCGGGGTGCCACGGTACACGCCCACCGACACCGCAGCCACGGCGCCGAGGATCGGGTTGCGCTTGATGTCGCCACGCTTCATCAGCACGTTCACCGCATCGACCAGGGCCACGTAGGCGCCGGTGATGGCGGCGGTGCGGGTGCCACCGTCGGCCTGCAGC
>NZ_JBMRFS010000054.1:0-457 GCF_049384825.1 Stenotrophomonas sp. CASM106 | reverse complement strand
TATAACGACCATGTAATGCATGAACTCGATCCGGCGCTGGATTTGCGAAACGTCGGTGTTGCTGCGCCGTTTGGCCCGGTCAACGTACAAAAGCAGCATCCGCGTGAATACAGCGGTAGCCACTGGTGCGTGCTGGTGAGCAAAACCACGCCCACGCCACAGCCTGGCAGTGATGAAATCAATCGTGCTTATGAAGAAGGATGGGTAGGAAATCACGCGCTGGCATTTATTGGCGACACACTTTCGCCAAAGGGCGAGAAAGTGCCGGAGCTGTTTATCGTTGAGTTACCGCAAGATGAAGCTGGCTGGAAAGCGGCAGGTGATGCGCCGTTAAGCGGAACGGAAACAACCCTGCCCGCGCCACCGCGTGGCGTCGTGCAGCGACGTTTAACCTTTACCCACCATTGGGCTTATCCGGGGTTAGTCAACGTCCCGCGCCACTGGGTGCGCTGTAATC
>NZ_JBMRFS010000053.1:0-458 GCF_049384825.1 Stenotrophomonas sp. CASM106 | reverse complement strand
CACTTCTGGGAGTCAACGTCTTTGTTGTTCTCGGATGCCCGCCCCTCAACCTACGCCTACAGTTCTTGGCCAACGTCTTCGCGCCGCCCGTGTGGCTAAGGGGTGGACGCAGGCGCAGCTTGGGGAATTGCTTTTGGGCGTGGACGACCCGAACACGGTGGCTCCCCGCATCAGCCGTTACGAACGAGGCATGCACAAGCCCGATCTGGCGACCATCGAGAGACTTGCGGAACTGCTGGATCTTCCAGCGGCTTACTTTCTTGCTGCCTCCGACACAATGGCTGAAGCCATCCTGGTGCTATCGCAGCTTGATGCTAGGAAGCAGAAAGAAGCACTAGCACTGCTAAAGCAGCTTGCTGCGCCCTAGCCTTTCATCGCATGTCTTGAGCCGGAATGTTGTCGGGGATCACCTTGCAGAAAGAACCAGCTTCCGCGATTTTTCAAGCGAATGACAGTGG
>NZ_JBMRFS010000052.1:0-459 GCF_049384825.1 Stenotrophomonas sp. CASM106 | reverse complement strand
CGCATGAGGTTATCCAGCTTGTATGTGCAATCGCGGAGATTGCATTTGCAATGTCTTTCCGCAGCCAGGTCTATTGAATAGAGGTCACGCCTACAAACGCCACCGAGCGTTCAGGAGTGACCGCCATGTCGCAGACCCCTGTACTCCCGCCGAACGAGCGCCGCATCCTGCGGCTCGATGAAGTCGAAGCGAAGTCCGGCTTCAAACGCGCCCACATCTACAACCTGATGAAGAAGCGCCAGTTCCCTCAGGCGCTGCGCCTGGGCGTGCGCGCTGTCGGCTGGGATTCGATCGAAATCGACCAGTGGATCGCCGAGCGCCTCAACCACCGGACCTGACCCGCTCTCCCGCGGACTTCCCATTCCCAGCCGGAGAGCGCCATGCAGGTCGTGTCCATCATTTCAACGAAGGGCGGCGTCGGCAAGACCACGACGGCCGCAAACCTGGGCGGGCTCGCCG
>NZ_JBMRFS010000051.1:0-459 GCF_049384825.1 Stenotrophomonas sp. CASM106 | reverse complement strand
GCGCTTCAATGCCGCGCCGTTCCGCGAGTACCGTGCGCTGATGGACAGCCCGCTACGCGAGGCGGTGGCCTGCGCGCAGATGTACTTCCATGAGGATTGGCGCGACCCGGCCGACAAGGCCAAGGTGCACGGCAGCTATGCGCTGCTGCTGCAGCCGGAGCAGGTTACGCCGCAACAGGCCGAGCAGTTCAAGCTGGAGCGGATTGAGGTACCCCCGCGTGAGGCCAAGGCTGTGGAGGAGCGGGCGCGCTACTACCTGCCGATGGAGCGGACCCGTTACGCGCTGGCCTTTGACCGCGCCTGCAATCTTTCAAGGAAGGGCGGCAGCTATTACAGCGCGCTGTTCGAGGGCGACGGCGAGCGGGTGAAGTTGCCCGATGCTGCTGCGCTGGCGGAGAAAGGGAAGCTGGCACAGCCGATCAATGCGCGGGCGCAGCGGATCCTGCCGGAGAGGGAGGA
>NZ_JBMRFS010000050.1:0-462 GCF_049384825.1 Stenotrophomonas sp. CASM106 | reverse complement strand
CTGCTCGGCATTCAGCGATCAGACCTGCGCGCCGTTTCCTCCATTGGAGGCATGATCATCCAGGTGGTCGTGTCCTATCTTCTGGTCAAGTCACACGGATTGCTCGGGCTTGCTTGGGCACAGGCTGCGCAGTACCTCTTTACCCTTGCCGCTTCGTCGATATTTGCGCACAGATCACGCGCCATCCTTGGTCCTCCCCGGTTCTCAGCCTTGGTCTTGAAGGAGTTGTTCGGCTTTGGCGCAAAGCTGCAGATCGGTACGATCGCGAACCTTCTGTTTGAACCCCTTTCCAAACTAGTCCTTGGAGCAGTAGCCGGCCCCGCACCGGTCGGCATCTTCGAGATGGCGTATCGAATGGTCTATCAGATCCGGACAGTCGCGATCATGGCACTCCAGAACCTCGTGCCAGCCTTTGCCGAGCTCTCACAGCGTGATTCCACGGCAAGCAACGCTCTCTTCACC
>NZ_JBMRFS010000049.1:0-465 GCF_049384825.1 Stenotrophomonas sp. CASM106 | reverse complement strand
CCCTGAACCAGTTCAGTCGCATCAAGAAAACGCGGCCTCTGTGCCTCAAAAGCAACGTACCCCAAGCCCTCATCCATGCCGAAGCGTGTAATCATGTCGCGGGCGATGTCGGTGGCCCGCGCGAGATCGTCTGCGGCACCGGTCGACAGTTCGCCAAACACCAACTTCTCTGCGGCGCGCCCGCCCAACAGCACGGCGATCTTGTACTCCAGATCGGCGCGCGTCATCAGGAAGCGGTCTTCGGTGGGGCGTTGCAGGGTGTAGCCCAGCGCGCCGATGCCGCGCGGGATGATCGAGATCTTGTGCACGGGGTCGGTGCCGGGCAGCGCCAGCGCCACCGGCGCATGGCCCATCTCGTGATAGGCCACGGTTTCCCGCTCCTTGGGATTGAGCACGCGGTTCTTCTTCTCCAGGCCCGCCACGATGCGCTCGATGGCGGCGGTGAAGTTTTGCAGTTCCACAGCC
>NZ_JBMRFS010000048.1:0-465 GCF_049384825.1 Stenotrophomonas sp. CASM106 | reverse complement strand
CTTGTTCAGTCCGCGACCAATGCCGTACTCCGGTTCATCCTTGGCTGCGATTGTGGCTTCCAGCAGCGGCTGCAGGATCAGGCGGTTGGTCAGCAGTACGTCGTACTCGACCTCGGCCTTGGCCAGCAGCTTGCCGCCAGAACCCATGTACAGCGTGGCCGAGCTCTCGAACTTGTACGGCGCCAGGCCCTGGATGCCGATGGCCTCCCAGGTGCGCTAGTCGGCCGGCCGGAAGTCCTGGCGCACGCCGACCAGCACGTCCCACCACGGCGATACGCTGCGACCATACAGTGCTTCCAGTGACGACGACTCCGTGCGGCCGCGGCTGCGTTCGCCATCGGTGCGCAACCACAGGCGGTTGATGTTGCCACCGATCCAGCCGGTGGCCTCCCAGGCCTGGCCGGTGCTGTTCTTGCCGTCCCAGTGTTCGAGGCGATCGATCAGCAGCAGGCTGTTGATCTGCGG
>NZ_JBMRFS010000047.1:0-466 GCF_049384825.1 Stenotrophomonas sp. CASM106 | reverse complement strand
GTTTGTACGCCTGCACGGGCCGGACTATTTACCGGTATCTACGCTAACCAGTCCGGCCCGTGGACCAACAACGTCGCGCCAGGCAAAAACATCTCCACTATGGGGCGCTACTTTAAGGATGCCGGCTATCACACCTGTTACATCGGCAAATGGCATCTCGACGGTCATGACTATTTCGGCACTGGCGAGTGTCCGCCGGAGTGGGACGCTGATTACTGGTTCGATGGGGCGAACTATCTTAGCGAACTGACGGAAAAAGAGATTAGCCTGTGGCGCAATGGCCTAAACAGCGTCGAAGATTTACAGGCGAACCATATCGACGAAACCTTCACCTGGGCGCATCGTATCAGCAATCGGGCGGTGGATTTTCTGCAACAGCCTGCGCGCGCAGACGAGCCTTTCCTGATGGTGGTTTCGTATGATGAGCCGCATCACCCGTTCACCTGTCCGGTGGAGTATTTAGAGA
>NZ_JBMRFS010000046.1:0-467 GCF_049384825.1 Stenotrophomonas sp. CASM106 | reverse complement strand
CCGGCGCTGCGCACCGGTTCCCTGTGCTTCTCGGTGAATCAGGGGACGGCGCCGAACTCGCTGCGCTCAGACACCGGCGCCTCTTCGCCCCTGATTCCCCTGCGATGCTCGGCTCGCTCATGGCGGGCCCGAACGTCAACGGCCGCAGCTGCACCCAGTGAATTCACGCTATGCGTAGATGCTGTGCGAGGTACAGACAAAAAAAGCCGGGCATCTGCCCAGCTCTTTTTTTGTCCGACGTCAGGTAGCGATCAGGCCGCTTCGTACGTGCCGTAGCTGCGCAGGCGGGTGTAGCGCTGTTCCAGCAGCTGCTCGGTGGACAGCTTTTCCAGCGCATCCAACTCGTTCAGCAGCACCGCCTTCAGGCGCTTGGCCATCTGCGTCGGGTTGCGGTGGGCGCCACCGGTCGGCTCGCGCACCACCTTGTCGACCAGGCCCAGGCTCTTCAGGCGCGGGGCGGTCAGGCC
>NZ_JBMRFS010000045.1:0-469 GCF_049384825.1 Stenotrophomonas sp. CASM106 | reverse complement strand
CGACAACTAGCCACGGCTCGGGAAAGTTCTTTCCTTCCATTTTTATCCCAAGCACTTCGCGTACCTTACTTCGCCCCCCATCTGCGCCAATCAGGTAGCGTGTCCGGATCATCTGGGTGTTTGGTGACACGTCAGATTCACCGCAAGCGTCATTGCAATCGCTGAAGCGGAAGTTGTGGGTAGCCTGATGGGCTACGTGAACCCACTCGCTATCCTGCTGGAAGGAGACGAGCTCCCTGCCTCTACGGACTTGCACATTGGCGTGGCGTGAAAGAAGATCGCTCAAACGGGTTTCTAACCACGGTTGGTACAAGAAGTTGAGAACGGGCCAGCCATATGGCCGTTTCAGCTTCCAGTATCGCGCCAGGATGCTTCCATCGGCGAAGGTCCATTGTGCCGGAGTATCTACCTGCATATCCGCAGCTAGCTCGTCGGCCACGCCTGCGGCCTGCATAACGCGCATGCATTC
>NZ_JBMRFS010000044.1:0-470 GCF_049384825.1 Stenotrophomonas sp. CASM106 | reverse complement strand
ACTGTATACCGCATCGATTGATCAGGGACTGAACGAGCACGGATACATTATTCCGGGCCTCGGCGATGCCGGTGACAAAATCTTTGGTACGAAATAAAGAATAAAAATAATTAAAGCCGACTTTAAGAGTCGGCTTTTTTTTGAGTAAAGCGCCTATAACACATAATACAGAGGATAATACTATGACGCGCCGTGCTATCGGGGTGAGTGAAAGACCGCCACTTTTACAGACAATCCCGCTTAGTTTGCAACATTTGTTCGCCATGTTTGGTGCAACCGTCCTGGTGCCCGTCTTATTTCATATTAACCCGGCGACTGTACTGTTATTTAACGGTATTGGAACGCTGCTGTATCTCTTCATCTGTAAAGGGAAAATTCCGGCTTATCTTGGTTCCAGCTTTGCCTTTATTTCACCGGTATTGTTACTGTTGCCGTTAGGGTATGAAGTCGCGCTGGGCGGCTTTATTATG
>NZ_JBMRFS010000043.1:0-473 GCF_049384825.1 Stenotrophomonas sp. CASM106 | reverse complement strand
GACATAGACGCCTTTGTGGTGGCCCAGGAAGTCGTCGGAAGCGATAGCGGTGGAATTCATCGCGGAATTATAGGCCTGTGGCCCGATCCGCTTTCAGTAGATCCACGCCATGCGTGGATTGCCGGACTGGCCTGGGCGATCACAGGTACCGCAACCACGGCAGGTCACGCCTTCGCGCCTTGAACCGCGCGAATGCCCGGGTCGGCGGGTACAGCACCACCGCCAGCGCACAGGCCACCAGCAGCAGGCCGCTGACCGAATCCAGGGCATACAACTCGCCATGGGTCGGCCCCCAGGCCGCCAGCGCGCCCAGGTACAGCGCCTTCAACACATACAGGTGCAGCAGGTAGAAGAACATCGGCGCGGCGCCGATATCGGCCAGCGGGCGCAGCGCACGCGCCAGTGGCGGCCATTCGTACAGGCGCAGCAGCAACAACCCCACGCCCAGGGTCAACAGCAGGAACTGCAGAGAC
>NZ_JBMRFS010000042.1:0-474 GCF_049384825.1 Stenotrophomonas sp. CASM106 | reverse complement strand
GTAGCCATCCGCCGTCTACGCGCGAAGATAGACGATGCGTTCAATCCGAAGCTCATCCACACCGTGCGTGGAATGGGATACACGCTCGATGCGCCCGATGATGCCCCTGCGCCATAAGCCGCGGCAAAGCCGTCCAGCGTCGCTTGCATTGAGGGTCACGGCCCTCGTTGGTATCGCCACGACCTTGGTGTTTATTGTGTTCAATTGGGTCATTCTCCGGTAGTTGGAGCACCACTTTGCTCAACAGGATGCCCACGAACTGGAGGCAGTGACAACCGCTTTGGCTCAGCCCTTGCACCAGCTTGCAAGTGACATCGCAAGCGACGAACTGAAGCAACACTTGGCCAACGCAGTCGCAGGACATCATGGGATGACGTACGGCGTCTACGATGGGGCTGGCAATAGCATCTATGCCACGCCCGGTCCTGACCTGTCTAAACTTGCCAGTAGCAAAAAGTTGGTCAACCGCATCAC
>NZ_JBMRFS010000041.1:0-476 GCF_049384825.1 Stenotrophomonas sp. CASM106 | reverse complement strand
GGTATCGACAAGCTGCGCCACCGGTGCTTTTCGCAGCTGCTCCACCTGGAGGCGGCCTTTCTCGTCAAAGCTTGCGCCAAACTCAGTGAACTGCCGTGGCTTGTCGCCGCGTACTCGCCAGATCACCCTGGCAGGCGCCTCAGGTGAGGTCTGCACCATCACGCTGTAGTTCTTCGCCGCCTCGGGGTGCGCCTTGAGCACCGCGGCCAACAGGTCAGGTGCGCGCTCCATCGGGACCGGCGCAGACAGCGCAGACGGTGGTGTTGCCCATCTTTCCAACGGCTTCTCGAACATGGTGATCGAGCCCGCATAGAAGGCGACGAACAGCATCAGGCCAGCGAAGATGCCAACCCAGATGTGCACGTCCTTGTAGACCTTGATGATGTCGTTGCGGATCTTCATGTGTGGTCTCAGCCCAGATGGCTTCGCGCCAGCCAGAGCGCGCCAAAGGCCACAGCGTTGGCAGCACCCAGCCA
>NZ_JBMRFS010000040.1:0-477 GCF_049384825.1 Stenotrophomonas sp. CASM106 | reverse complement strand
ATGGTGATCACCGAGGTTACCGTCGGCGATTTCGAGCGCTATGTGAAGTCGACCAATGCACGACCACGTGCGACCCGGCGCGGCCACTCGGTGGTCTATGACGAGCGCAGCGGCAATTTCATCCGCCGTAGCGGCGTCGACTGGCGTTCGGATTACGATGGCGCGCGCGCACTGGGCAACTCGCCGGTGATGCATGTCAGCGTGCGGGATGCCGAGAACTACGCGGCATGGCTGTCCGAGCAGACCGGACGCAGCTACCGGCTGCCGAGCGAGGCCGAATTCGAATCTGCGCTGCGCGCCGGGAGCAGTGGCCGCTACCCCTGGGGAGACGCGGGTACGCCGCCGCCGGGCAGCGGCAATTTCACCGGCAGCAAGGACGTCTCGCCTTCGGGTCGGCACTGGCACAACGCTTTCATCGGCTATGGCGATGGCTGGTGGGGACCGGCGCCGGTGGCCAGTTTCCAGGCCAATGCTTTC
>NZ_JBMRFS010000039.1:0-477 GCF_049384825.1 Stenotrophomonas sp. CASM106 | reverse complement strand
CGGCCATCTGGAAGGTGTAGCTGGGGGCCAGGAACCAGTGCTGCTGCTGGGTGTGCTTGATCTGCGTGTCACCGTCGCGATACAGGCCAACCAAGCGCCCAAGGTGGCGCTTGTCATCCGATGCCATCCCCAGGTCGAATGCGCTGCTGTACTGGCCGTTCCCATCCAGGCCCAGCTGCAGCACCTGCTGCTGATCAGGTGTTGGGGTCTTGCTGACCTGATTGACCATGCCGCCCGGAGCCACCTGACCATACATCACGGCCGACGGCCCCTTCAGCACCTCGACACGGTCCAGGTTCCAGCTGTCCACCATGGTCCGGTTCCACTGGCCACCCTGCGGCGCACGCATGCCGTCGACGGTGACGTTGTTGCTCCAGCTGCCGGCATCGAAGCCGCGGATGCGGAAGTCATCGACGCGATTGTCGATGCCGCCGCTCTCCAGGACCACGCCGGCCACGTAGCGCATCGCCTCGTTGA
>NZ_JBMRFS010000038.1:0-484 GCF_049384825.1 Stenotrophomonas sp. CASM106 | reverse complement strand
CGGTACACGGGCATCCAGCGGCTTCAGGTCAGAGGGCTCGCGGCGTGACAGCTCGCGTTCCACCCGCACCAATGGCCGGAATGCGCGATGCACGCCAAACGCCACCAGCGCCAGCAGCAGGCCGGAAAGCACACCGATCGCCAGCAGTGCGCGGTTGACCATGTCCTGTGCGACCGCTTCACGCGCACGCCGGGTCTGGCCGACCTGCACCTGTACTTCCACCTGCGCCGAGGCGGCGGCAAAACTGCGGCCGACCACCACGAAGCGCACGGTCTCGCCGCTGTAGGCGGCATCGAACAACTGCGGTTGCGTGCCGGGCCGGCGCGGCGGCGCCGGCAGGTCGCCATAGCCGGTGATCAGGTTGCCACGGCTGTCGGCGACCCGATAGAACACGCGGTCTTCCGGGGCCATCGCCAGCAGGTCCAGCGCCGCATAGGGCAGATCGACCTGCCATTGGCCATCGACCAGAGCCACCGAATCGGCA
>NZ_JBMRFS010000037.1:0-489 GCF_049384825.1 Stenotrophomonas sp. CASM106 | reverse complement strand
CTGCTGTTCATTTCGCCAGTGTTCTTCCCGGTCACCAAGATTCCCGAGTACATCCGCCCGCTCTTCCTGGCCAATCCGCTTACGACGATCATCGAGCAGGCCCGTGCCGTCGCGGTGTTCGGTCAGCTGCCGGACTGGTGGCAGCTGGCGGGGCAGTTTGCTGCCGCGTCTGTGGTCTGCCTGCTGGGAATGGTCTGGTTCCGTCGCACCAAGTGTGGATTCGCTGATGTCCTTTAAGAAGGAGCTTGCACGATGAGTCGCCTGAAGCAATGGCTTCTTCGCCAGCGTTTCTTCTATGTGCTTATGGGGCTGAAGTACTACCTCGGCAACAATGTCGTTGCCCACTGTCCGATCGAATGTGTTCGCCGGTTCTATCTGACCCGCGTGCTCAAGGTGGCGATCGGCAAGGACACGCACGTCAGCATGCGCTGGTTCGTCACCGGTTATCCGGTGCGCGCGCACGTCAGCATCGGTGACAACTGCGTGATC
>NZ_JBMRFS010000036.1:0-491 GCF_049384825.1 Stenotrophomonas sp. CASM106 | reverse complement strand
ATGTGGGACATTGCCTTTCTGCGGACGCCTTGCTGAACCTCGATGACTACCATCGCAGGGCGGAAGGACGACCCGGGCAACGCTACCTGCTGCAGGCATTTGCGATGGGCCTGCTGGCCAGCATGGTCGTTGAACGCTCCAGTTCACCCCTGCGTACCTGACCCTGGAGCGTCGTCATGTTCAGACCTCGAATCATCTGCAGTCCACGTGATCTGACAGACCCGGATGGTGGCAAGATCTACACCATCTCCGCAAATGGCGAGACCGTCGAGCCAGCGCCATTCGTGAGGCGGCTTGTGGAGGTGAAGCAGTTGCGTGAAGTCTCATGGGATAGAACGCCGCACTTCACCATTTTCCATCAGGGAGAGTCACGTCCGTACCTGATACTTGCCTGGTGGGGCAATGATAATGAGTTGTTTACGTCTGTTTCCGTGCAGACAGGCAAGGAATGGGTCGAGCAGCCCGACAGGTACTCGTTCTGTCTATACGAC
>NZ_JBMRFS010000035.1:0-501 GCF_049384825.1 Stenotrophomonas sp. CASM106 | reverse complement strand
GGCCTCCAGTGATCGGCATCGAGTGCGCACAAGGCACGACCCTGGAGAGCCAATCGATCACTGTTTGCGCTTCCTCATTGCAGCACGCCGATTCGACTTGATAGCCAGATCAAGCTGGTTGGTGGCAATATCAGTCTGACGGAGCACATCGCCCATGACCTTCAGTGCATCGACCTGACGGTCATGAGCCATCTCGGCAGCAGTGGCCATCTCAGCAAACATTGGGCGACCCTCAATGAGCCACTCACGGATGATCGTGGCCCGGCCAGCACCGGTGACCTTGCCGAGGCGGTCAAGAACATCGACCACATCGGCCGGGAGGGTGAGATTCACGCGGGTCTGATCGGAAGGCATGGCTGGAGTCTAGGAGTAACGCGGAGTGCCTGCAAGGGGGTATTTTGCTGCTGGGCGGTCTCACCGTGAGACAAATGTGCGGTATCACTAGCCCCGCACATCCAGCCCGGCTCGAGCGTGTGGAAGGGGTTGGGGGCTACTTAGACA
>NZ_JBMRFS010000034.1:0-505 GCF_049384825.1 Stenotrophomonas sp. CASM106 | reverse complement strand
CAGACAATACTCGTACTGCTGGCTGCAGAATTCACAGGGGCCTGCGGCGAAGGCCAGCCCGGTCACGGCCATGCCAAGGAACATCACGGTCTTCAAGGTCGTCTTGATCATCACGTCAGTCCTTTGTGTGCCCGTCAATGGGCCCGGCCACCATAGCAGTCCTTATGGCGCGCCCCTGATGCGCTGCGACACGTTGAGCTAAACGCTGGATTGCCTTCAAGGCATCGACCACCTGTGCTTCAGAGAAGCCACAATGCCCTTCGCCCACCGGCGGCAGCACGCGCGGCAATGGTCGCGCGCCGGCCTGTGCGGCCAACTGCGGATACACCGCCTGCATGTGCGGCACGATGGTGGGATCGTTGTTGTTGAACTGGACCACCAGCGGTCGCTTCAACGCGCCGCTCAGTGCCAGCTTCGCGCGGACATCGGCCTGTGCCGCAGGCACGGGAGCGATGCGCTGCACGCCGGCATTGAACGCGGCGTCGTCACCGAATCCGCTGTACAC
>NZ_JBMRFS010000033.1:0-507 GCF_049384825.1 Stenotrophomonas sp. CASM106 | reverse complement strand
GAGCGCCGGAATCGGCTATTCCGCCGGCTGGGCTGCCGTGTCTGCGTTCTTCTCCATGAGTGGGTACCTTATATACAAGTCGGCGCTCCGCACGCCTTCTGCTGCCGATTACATGTCCGCCCGCTGCCTTCGGATTCTTCCCGGGCTCTGGGCCATGCTCATCATCACGACGCTAGCACTGTCGTCAATCTCGGCGCTGTCCCTAGTGGACTACCTGGGAATGTCCGAGACGTGGGAGTACATCCTGGGCAACGCGATCATGTACATGCCTCGCTACGAACTGCCCGGCGTGTTCTTGGACAACCCGTTGGCCGGCGTAATCAATGGGTCACTGTGGACCCTGCGATTTGAGTTCACCTGCTACATTCTGGTCATTGCCCTCAGCGTCAGCGGAGTTTTCTCCAGCGAACGATGGTTCCGACTGTTCGCAGTCACTGTCCTTGCTGGGTATCTGGCATTCATTGCCCATGCTCTGCTGACGAGTACCACCCAATCAGCGCTCTTTGA
>NZ_JBMRFS010000032.1:0-517 GCF_049384825.1 Stenotrophomonas sp. CASM106 | reverse complement strand
GCCTACGACGCCCTGCAGAAGGCCTCCGCCGGCAAGGAAGATGCAAAGGTCGATGGCTTCACCCGCGACCAGCGCTTCTTCTTCAACTGGGCCACCGTGTGGCGCACCAAGTACACCCCGGAAAACGCCAAGGTCCGCCTGGCCACCGACCCGCACGCGCCGGCGCAGTTCCGCGCCATGGGTGCGCCGTCGAACCTGCCGACCTTTGCCGCGGCCTTCCAGTGCAAGGCTGGTTCGCCGATGGCCCGCGCCGGCGAGCAGCAGGTGGTGATCTGGTAAGCCCTGGCTGATGCCAAGGTAGACCTGCAGAGGCCCGGGAACTCCCGGGCCTTAGTTTATTGCCGCGCCCGTCATCCACGCAGGGCGTGGATCTGCTGCGCCTGTGCAGGCCCACGCCGTTGGTAGATGCCGACCTTGGTTGGCGCACGACACGGCAGAGCCACCGTGATGCGTGCATGCGGTGTCGATGCCACACACCCGGTAGCGCCGGGCCATGCCCGGCGGATGCGCCGTGATG
>NZ_JBMRFS010000031.1:0-537 GCF_049384825.1 Stenotrophomonas sp. CASM106 | reverse complement strand
GCCGACCCGCTGCTGGAAGACAGCCTGGTGTTCGGCACCGTGTTCGACGATCGCGACGGCGACGGTTGGCAGGACAGTGCCGAGCTGACCGGTGTGCGTGTACAGGGCGGCTTTGCGGCCTCGGCCTATGTGGCCGGCTCGACCACGCTGGATCGGGGCGACGGCCCGCAGCCGCTGGCCGATGCCAGTGCGCCCCTGCTGCACGGCGTGCAGATCGGCGTGGTGCATGGACGTGCGTCGACCTCCGATACCGTCGAAGCGCACCAGGTCGTGTTGCGCCAGCGCCTGCGCGAGCTGGCCTTCAGCGATGACTTCGTGCTGGAGAGCGCGCAGGGACATCGCTTGCGGATGTATGCACAGGGGGGCACGAGCGTGCAGCTCAGTGGCGACGCCGGCAAGGGCCTGACCGCTGCCGCGCCGACCGTACGCCGTGAGGTCGCACGCGTGGCCGACGGCTACGAAGTGGCTTACGTGATCGGCAACGGAGGCATCCAGGAGCAGGGCATCCCCGGTGTGCGTCTGGCCACGGTGGAAGGC
>NZ_JBMRFS010000030.1:0-562 GCF_049384825.1 Stenotrophomonas sp. CASM106 | reverse complement strand
GCGCTGTGGAACCACCCGATCCCATCCCGAACTCGGAAGTGAAACGCAGCTGCGCCGATGGTAGTGTGGCTCAAGCCATGCGAGAGTAGGTCATCGCCAGGGTTTACACCCAAAACCCCGCTGCTCATGCAGCGGGGTTTTTCTTTGTGCGCAGGAAACCCCGGTAGCGCCGGCCGCTGGCCGGCAACCCGATGGCGTTGCATTGCCCGGTAGCAACTGTCTTGTCAGGGGCAGCCGAGGGCCACCTCGGCGTCTCGCTTACGGGCGTTGAGGATCACCAGCATTTTGCGCATGACCGCCACGAGCGCCACCTTGCTCGCTTTGCCCTTGGCCTTCAGGCCAGCGTAAAACGCGCGCAGTCTTGGCTCGTACCGGATGGCCGTCAGGGCCGCCATGTAAAGGGCTTCGCGTACCACCGCGCGCCCACCACTGATCCGCCGTTGGCCCTGCCAGGTGCCACTTTCGCGGTTCATCGGGGCCAGCCCCACCAGCGACGCTATGGCTTTGCTTCCCAAGCTGCCCAGTTCGGGCAACTCGCTGGCCAGTGTGCTGATCAGGATGG
>NZ_JBMRFS010000029.1:0-588 GCF_049384825.1 Stenotrophomonas sp. CASM106 | reverse complement strand
AAGAGGCGAGGAAGCAGCTCGGCGACGAACAAGCTGCTCTCAACGCTGCCCTCAGCCAGTACAACACCGGGAACCGCGTTTCCGGGCTGAAGAATGGATATGTGGCGAAGGTGAGGAAGCAGGCTGGCCTGCCTCCGCCCATCATTCCGTCGCCACCGGCTGTCGCCACGCCCCTGAGCCCCAACCCAGTCACAGAATCGGGCCAGGCGAATCCTTACGCCGCGTTCGGGGCGGAGAATCAGGCCAAATACGACGCCTTCTCTCGTCCGCGCGCGACCGCAATCCCCCATAGCAAGGGCCTTCAACAGGCGCCTCTCCGCGCAATTCCCCAAAGCGCGACCGCAAACCCCCCCACTGACAGAACAGTGGCCAGCCAGGCGCGCCTGCAGGCGACTGGCAGAGCGGACAACGGAAACCTAAGCAGCACAAGGCTTTCGGACGTAGAAGGGAACCGGCAGTGACGGTTCTCGAGCAGCCGGGCATCAGGCATGCGGCGTTGGCGGCGATAGAGCGCAGCCAACTAACGGGCGCCACCTTAAACTACCGGGAGCCCTACCCCTGTTCAGGTGACATTTTGAAGCCCAAGCC
>NZ_JBMRFS010000028.1:0-600 GCF_049384825.1 Stenotrophomonas sp. CASM106 | reverse complement strand
GTATCAGTTCATGTCTTTCGATAGGCCGAACGGAAACGGCTGGGAGGCACGCATCGAGGAATCTTCGGTGAAGGCGTACGCCGTCTGTGCCCGGTAACACTATGAGCTCATCCTCTTTCTTCCGTTCTGCCTTTGCCTGCCTGTCTGCAGCCTTCGCATTCACGCTTGTCGCACCAGCGAACGCGAGCTCCACTGGCGAGCGCGCCGCCTGCGTCGCAGCGGCGGCGGAGCGCTACGCGGTTCCTTCACCGCTGCTGCTTGCAGTGATGAGGACGGAGGGTGGTACGACCGGCCGCACGTCGCGTCCTAATGGGAATGGTTCGCTTGATCAGGGGCTAATGCAGATCAATGAAATCCACCTTCCCGAGCTCGCGCGCTACGGCATCTCGCGCGAGATGGTGATCCACAACGAGTGCGTCAACATCTTCATTGGCGCGTTCATCCTAAGCCGCGAGCTTGCGAAGCCTGGCGCTGACTACTGGACCAATGTCGGGGCGTACAACAGCCGGACGCCTTGCGAGCGGTTCTACTCGAAGGGCAAGAAGTGCCCAAACATCGAGTATCAGCGCAAGGTTGCCCAACACTTGGCCAACATACTCC
>NZ_JBMRFS010000027.1:0-642 GCF_049384825.1 Stenotrophomonas sp. CASM106 | reverse complement strand
CACAGCGCCTCGGTGGCGCGCACGAACTTCACCCGTCCACGCCAGTCGCCGAGCGACATGCCCAGCTCGCTGCGTGCCATGCGCTCCAGCTTGCGCACGCTCATATGGTGCCGCTGCGCGATTTCGGCAACCGATTCGGCCATCGACAGGTGTTTCTCCATGTACGCCATCACCTGCTTCAGCGCATCGCTGCTGGCGATCGGCAGGAAGCTGGGCAGTACGGCCGCATTGACGATCTGGTCGATCACCACGGCGGCCATGCGCCGCTGGGCCGCCGTCCGCGGATCGGTCACGCCCTGTCGCGCCAGCTCGTGCAGCAGCTCGCGCAGCAATGGGCTGACTTCTAGCGCACTGCAGCGCTCGGGCAGGCGGCGTGACAACGCCGGCGACAGGTAGGCCGAGCGATAGGCCAGCCGCGACCGGTTGCGCGAATAGTGGGGCATTCCCGGTGGGATCCAGATCGCGTAATGGGGCGGGGACACCATCCACTCGCCGTCGATCTTCATCTCCATCACCCCTTGTGCGACGAAGTTGAACTGGCCCCAAGGATGGCTGTGCGTGCCCCAGTCGGTGGGCTCCATCGCACCCTGCCGGAAGTAGACCGGACCGGGCAGCTGGCGGAAGGTGGGGATGGGCTCCATC
>NZ_JBMRFS010000026.1:0-704 GCF_049384825.1 Stenotrophomonas sp. CASM106 | reverse complement strand
TCCCGGCATGGATGCGAACCTGGCCGGCGAACTGGTGCGCAACACTGAACGCGTCTGCCCGTACGCCAAGATGTTCCATCGTGGCATCAGCCATGTGGTGCATGTGCAGGTCTGACCGCAGGCTGCGCCTCTGTAAAGTCGAGCCATGTTCGACTATTGCCCTGACGTCCGCTTCCGGCCAACGGATGCACTCCTCATGTAAATCCGGCTAAGCTGCGGCGCGTCCACGCGTGGAAACGCAAGATCCCCTCAAGAGGCTGCCATGGAACCGCACTATCAGCTGCTGGCGAGCGTGCTCATGGGGGTGTTTGTCTTCCTGTTCTTTCTTGCACGTGACTACTTCAAGAGCCTCGGCTGGATGCTCGGCCGGTTCGACCCCAATCTAGGGTATCCCTCTGCAGCCAAGCTCATCTCAGCAGCCAACAAGACCATGCTCGTGATTGGGGCGCTCCTGCTGATCTGGGCCTTTATCGGGCCTTCGCCGTACCGCAGGAACTGGGAACTCGAGGCCATGGGCCTGGCCCTGGGGGCGTTGGCCTGCTATGTGCTGCTCATCCTTCTGGCGTCTTCCAGCAGTCGATCCACACGGCAATGAGTCCAGCATCACGCACGGCCGTGGCAGCTCGCACGGACCACAGCGCTTGCTGACCACCGACGCAGCACCGTATCCGAGCGCCGTATGGCGCAGTTCCGCAGACCAGCCC
>NZ_JBMRFS010000025.1:0-800 GCF_049384825.1 Stenotrophomonas sp. CASM106 | reverse complement strand
TCCGCATGCGGACAGCCGGCAAGATGTGTGGTGTACGGGTGCCGTCCACCTCGGGGTGCGGGGCGTGCCCCGCGGCTACCGCCTTCCCCTGGACACTGCCGTGTCGATCGAGCCTGGCGCGGACCCGGATCTGCGATCGCCAGCCCCGCCGGCGCGCGCCCGCTGACCACCTGGCGCCACCGGCTATACAGACCCATATCCTGCCATCGGCCTCAAAACCCGCCTGAGACCTCCTGTATCGCCCCGTGCGGGCCGTGGGACGCGCGCAACACTGCGACGGCAGGAGCGGGGGTGGGCGCGGCCTGCGGCCCCGTTCCGGGCCGTTCTCAGGGCATCGAAACCGGGCGGCTGGGACGCTTTGCTTGATACATGTGTCTAAGTAGCGGGCAGACCCCTTCCTCCTGCGGAAATTGCGCAAGGAATGCCAGGACGAGCTCGGCGCGATCAGTGCCAAAGGGACTCTCAGCGCAGGCGAAGTCGAAGCCCGCGAAATCGCGCACGCCGAGTGGGAAGCGGAACGCCAAGCCCTGAGGGCTGGCAACCAGTAAGGGGGCAGAGGGGGGGAGGTGGCTGGCGCGCGACGCGCGCCACCCCCCTCCCCCACTGTTTCAACACCAGTTACGAAATACACCCCGCTTCGGCGGGGTTTTTCATTAGCGCTACTTTGCGCAAATCCGCATGCGGACAGCCGGCAAGATGTGTGGTGTACGGGTGCCGTCCACCTCGGGGTGCGGGGCGTGCCCCGCGGCTACCGCCTTCCCCTGGACACTGCCGTGTCGATCGAGCCTGGCGCGGACCCG
>NZ_JBMRFS010000024.1:0-925 GCF_049384825.1 Stenotrophomonas sp. CASM106 | reverse complement strand
CGCCGTTGGCCCTGCCAGGTGCCACTTTCGCGGTTCATCGGGGCCAGCCCCACCAGCGACGCTATGGCTTTGCTTCCCAAGCTGCCCAGTTCGGGCAACTCGCTGGCCAGTGTGCTGATCAGGATGGGGCCGACGCCTTTGAGCGCGCCGATGTTCTTCCAGCCAGGCTGTCCCTCAAGCTGCTCGGCAATAGCTTTGTCCAGTTGCTTCAGGTCGTCAGATAGCTGAGCTATATAGCGTTGCTTCATCGCAATCAGATCCGGATCGACCAATCGCCGCAAGCGCTGCATCTCACTGACCCGCATCTGCACCAGATGCCTGCGGCATTGCGCAAATTCAGCCAGACGCTGCTGCCAAGGGGCAGGCGGTACGTAGCGGGTCAGCGGTAACAAATGGGCCATCTGCGCCAGCACTGTCGCATCGAGCCGATCGGTCTTTGCGGCACGGCCTGTGCCTTGGGCAAATCGCCGTGCACGCGCCGGATTGATTCGCACCATCGGCAGGCCGGCGGCGTGCAATACATCCAGAGCAGCACGCTCGTAACCCCCGCTTGCCTCAAGAACGACCTGCTTGATCGGCCACGTCTTCAGCCACCGAATTAAGCGTACAAACCCGCGCTTGTCGTTGCTGAATTGGCGAAACTGCTCTCCATGGACGGCCACATCCAGCGTGGCTTTGCTCACATCAATCCCGATCCCAAACATGGCAGAACTCCGCTAGGCTGACAGGGTCGAGAGCTCTCCCCGCTTGCCCAGTCTTATCAGTTCGAGCGCCAACTCAACCAACTGTTCGGGCGGTTCAGGGAGAATCCGGCGTGGGGACCCAAGCTACTTCTCGGTCGCAAGACCTGGATCCACACGGTCGCCCACGCCGGGCTCTCGGCCCCCAAGGTGCCAGATCGGCAAGAGATAAGATCCACGCCATG
>NZ_JBMRFS010000023.1:0-1171 GCF_049384825.1 Stenotrophomonas sp. CASM106 | reverse complement strand
GGCACAGGCCCAGCTCGACCTCGATGCTGCGATCGATGCCAGGACGGTCAAAGGGAGGCGACGGAAGGTGAAGGGGGAGTCCGTTGGATGACCCCATAAAAGCAGGCCCCACCCCCGTCAAGTTTTGCGACGTAGCGGGGAATGGGGCCGGGGAGACAAGTCCGGCCACCCTCATGGGTGACGGGCTTCGGCGTCTCGCTCGGTATGGTAATGCCAAGTCGCAGACTGTGCGACTTCTGGACACCGCCGGGGACACCGCTTGCAAAGAAGCGGGCCTCCGGCCGACCAAGATCAGGCAATGTGGTGAGTGGCTGTTGTTCCGTCACTACCATACCAAAGGGCAGACCAAGCTCCGCGCTGCAAACTTCTGTTGCACGCATCTCATCTGTGGGTTCTGCGCCATTCGGCGTGGCGCTCGCATGATGGCTCGCTACTTGGAACGCTTCACCTTGGCACGCGGGAAAAAGCCGTTTTTGCAGCCCTATCTCGTGACCCTCACTGTTCGCAATGGTGATGACCTGCGCGAACGCCTCGATCACCTGGACAAGTCGCTTACTCGACTCCACAAGCGTCGTCACGGAAAGCGGTCTCGTAGTTTGCTCACCGCTGTCCAAGGCGCTGTCTGGAGTTATGAAGTCACCTACACCGAGGGCAAGGGATGGCATCCCCACGTCCACGCGGTGTGGCTCGCTGCGGATCTTCCCGATCAATACGCGCTCCGCGCTGAGTGGGAAGAAATTACGGGCGATAGCTTCATGTGCGACGTGCGGCCCATCGCACCCGAACAGGCAGAAAAAGAAGAGGAAGCCGTTATCGACCCCTATGCGAAGGGATTCGCTGAGGTCTTCAAGTACGCGATGAAAGCAGCCGAGTTGCCGCCAAAGGTAGCGCTCGACGCATACACCGTTCTCAGGGGTAGGCGTCTTGTTCGTTCTTTCGGTGAGTTCTACGGCGTCCCCGAACCTGCAAATGACGATCTCGCAGACGACATTCCAGAAGAGGAACTTCCCTACATCGATCTGCTATGGCGATACGCCGGAGAAGGACGCTATGAACACGCAAAAACAGTTGACCGCACCTGCGAACACGGACAAGGGCGAAGCGATGATGTTGTGCTTTGAAAAGGACAGCATGGCCCGGTACCGACCCGTCATTTTCATTGGACCTGCCG
>NZ_JBMRFS010000021.1:0-3430 GCF_049384825.1 Stenotrophomonas sp. CASM106 | reverse complement strand
TAAACCCTGGCGATGACCTACTCTCGCATGGCTTGAGCCACACTACCATCGGCGCAGCTGCGTTTCACTTCCGAGTTCGGGATGGGATCGGGTGGTTCCACAGCGCTAATTTCACCAGGGAGGCTTTTGGAGAGTCGCACTCGTCCCGGTGGGACAAGGCGCCAGCCTCGCATAGTTCTTGTGACGTAGCGTGCACTTGGATGCTCTTACGACGTTGTCGTAAAGCCAAGGCAACTTGAGGTTATATGGTCAAGCCGCACGGATCATTAGTATCAGTTAGCTCAATACATTGCTGTACTTACACACCTGACCTATCAACCACGTAGTCTACATGGTTCCTTCAGGGGGCTTGTGCCCCGGGAGATCTCATCTTGAGGCGCGCTTCCCGCTTAGATGCTTTCAGCGGTTATCGCTTCCGAACATAGCTACCCGGCAATGCCACTGGCGTGACAACCGGAACACCAGAGGTTCGTCCACTCCGGTCCTCTCGTACTAGGAGCAGCCCCTCTCAAATCTCCAACGCCCATGGCAGATAGGGACCGAACTGTCTCACGACGTTCTGAACCCAGCTCGCGTACCACTTTAAATGGCGAACAGCCATACCCTTGGGACCGACTACAGCCCCAGGATGTGATGAGCCGACATCGAGGTGCCAAACACCGCCGTCGATATGAACTCTTGGGCGGTATCAGCCTGTTATCCCCGGAGTACCTTTTATCCGTTGAGCGATGGCCCTTCCATACAGAACCACCGGATCACTAAGTCCTAGTTTCCTACCTGCTTGATCCGTCGATCTTGCAGTCAAGCACGCTTATGCCTTTGCACACAGTGCGCGATGTCCGACCGCGCTGAGCGTACCTTCGAGCTCCTCCGTTACTCTTTAGGAGGAGACCGCCCCAGTCAAACTACCCACCATACACGGTCCCCGACCCAGATAATGGGCCCAGGTTAGAACGTCAAGCACGACAGGGTGGTATTTCAAGGATGGCTCCACCACAGCTAGCGCCATGGTTTCATAGCCTCCCACCTATCCTACACAGACGAACTCAACGTTCAGTGTAAAGCTATAGTAAAGGTTCACGGGGTCTTTCCGTCTTGCCACGGGAACGCTGCATCTTCACAGCGATTTCAATTTCACTGAGTCTCGGGTGGAGACAGCGCCGCTGTCGTTACGCCATTCGTGCAGGTCGGAACTTACCCGACAAGGAATTTCGCTACCTTAGGACCGTTATAGTTACGGCCGCCGTTTACTGGGGCTTCGATCAAGAGCTTCGCCTTGCGGCTGACCCCATCAATTAACCTTCCAGCACCGGGCAGGCGTCACACCCTATACGTCCACTTTCGTGTTTGCAGAGTGCTGTGTTTTTGATAAACAGTCGCAGCGGCCTGGTTACTGCGACCCTCTTCAGCTATAGCTCGCACGAGCCACCAAAAAGGGTGCACCTTCTCCCGAAGTTACGGTGCCATGTTGCCTAGTTCCTTCACCCGAGTTCTCTCAAGCGCCTGAGAATTCTCATCCTACCCACCTGTGTCGGTTTACGGTACGGTCTGCGTAAGCTGAAGCTTAGGAGCTTTTCCTGGAAGCGTGGTATCAGTGACTTCGCCATAAAGGCTCGTCTCGGTGCTCGGTCTTAGAGGATCCCGGATTTGCCAAAGATCCAAACCTACCGCCTTTCCCCAGGACAACCAACGCCTGGTACACCTAACCTTCTCCGTCCCTCCATCGCACTTACGCGAGGTGCAGGAATATTAACCTGCTTCCCATCGACTACGACTTTCGTCCTCGCCTTAGGGGCCGACTCACCCTGCGCCGATTAACGTTGCGCAAGGAAACCTTGGGCTTTCGGCGTGCGGGTTTTTCACCCGCATTATCGTTACTCATGTCAGCATTCGCACTTCCGATACCTCCAGCAGACTTCTCAATCCACCTTCAACGGCTTACGGAACGCTCCTCTACCGCGCATAACAAAGTTATGCACCCCAAGCTTCGGTTCACTGCTTAGCCCCGTTAAATCTTCCCCGCAGACCGACTCGACCAGTGAGCTATTACGCTTTCTTTAAAGGGTGGCTGCTTCTAAGCCAACCTCCTGGCTGTCTGTGCCTTTCCACATGGTTTTCCACTTAGCAGTGAATTTGGGACCTTAGCTGTGGGTCTGGGTTGTTTCCCTTTTCACGACGGACGTTAGCACCCGCCGTGTGTCTCCCATACAGTCCGTCTCGGTATTCGGAGTTTGCAATGGTTTGGTAAGTCGCGATGACCCCCTAGCCATAACAGTGCTCTACCCCCGAGAGGATACATATGAGGCGCTACCTAAATAGCTTTCGAGGAGAACCAGCTATCTCCGGGTTCGATTAGCTTTTCACTCCTAATCACACCTCATCCCCTACCTTTGCAACGGGAGTGGGTTCGGGCCTCCAGTGCGTGTTACCGCACCTTCACCCTGGGCATGACTAGATCACCCGGTTTCGGGTCTACTGCCCGCGACTATGCGCCCTTATCAGACTCGGTTTCCCTTCGCCTCCCCTATACGGTTAAGCTTGCCACGAACAGTAAGTCGCTGACCCATTATACAAAAGGTACGCAGTCACTCCTTGCGGAGCTCCTACTGCTTGTACGCACACGGTTTCAGGTTCTATTTCACTCCCCTCTCCGGGGTTCTTTTCGCCTTTCCCTCACGGTACTGGTTCACTATCGGTCGGTCAGTAGTATTTAGCCTTGGAGGATGGTCCCCCCATGTTCAGACAGGGTTTCACGTGCCCCGCCCTACTCGTCTTCACTGAAATGGCCCTTTCAGATACAGGGCTATCACCTTCTATGGCCACTCTTTCCAGAGTGTTTTCCTAGAACCAAATCAGCTTAAGGGCTAGTCCGCGTTCGCTCGTCGCTACTTACGGAATCTCGGTTGATTTCTTTTCCTCTGGTTACTTAGATATTTCAGTTCACCAGGTTCGCTTCCAGCAGCTATGTATTCACTGCAGGATACCCGCAAGCGGGTGGGTTTCCCCATTCGGACATTACCGGATCAAAGCTTGTTGCCAGCTCCCCGATACTTTTCGCAGGCTGCCACGTCCTTCATCGCCTCTGACCGCCAAGGCATCCACCGTGTGCGCTTATTCGCTTGACCATATAACCGCAAGTTGCCTTGGGTTACATATGACCCGGGGGTACAAAGCCCGGATACGAATATAACGACTCAATCAATAAAGAGACTTATGTCTCTCGCCTTAGCCTCACGACACGTCTGATAGAACATCTCAAACGCTCGCTACGTCACAAGTTTTAAAAGAACACGTACCAGCCACAGTGCTGATGCGTATAAAGATCGATTGTATGCGTCATTCAGAGAATGGTGGGTCTGGGTAGACTCGAACTACCGACCTCACCCTTATCAGGGGTGCGCTCTAACCACCTGAGCTACAGACCCGGAAA
>NZ_JBMRFS010000020.1:0-23658 GCF_049384825.1 Stenotrophomonas sp. CASM106 | reverse complement strand
GAATCCGGCGTGGGGACCCAAGCTACTTCTCGGTCGCAAGACCTGGATCCACACGGTCGCCCACGCCGGGCTCTCGGCCCCCAAGGTGCCAGATCGGCAAGAGATAAGATCCACGCCATGCGTGGATACGCGCTATAGGGCGTTGCCGGCCAGCGGCCGGCATCACCTGCCAACCGCTGCCTCAGCCCTTGTAGCCGTTGCTGATCGGGTAACGACGCTCGCGGCCGAACGCCCGGCGCGAGACCTTCGGCCCCGGCGCGGCCTGGTGCCGCTTCCACTCGCTGATGCGCACCAGGCGCAGCACGCGGTCAACCACGGCCGCGTCGTAACCGGCGGCCACGATCTCCGTGCGCGACTGCTCCTGGTCGATGTAGCGGTACAGGATGCCGTCCAGCACGTCATAGGCCGGCAACGAATCCTGGTCCAGCTGGTTCTCGCGCAGCTCGGCCGACGGCGGGCGGCTGATCACCGCCGGCGGGATCACCGGTGCGCCGCCCACGGTATTGCGCCACTTGGACAGGCCGAACACTTCGGTCTTGTACAGGTCCTTCAGCGGCGCATAGCCACCGCACATGTCGCCGTAGATGGTGGCGTAGCCGACCGCGTACTCGCTCTTGTTGCCGGTGGTCAGCAGCAAGCCGCCGAACTTGTTGGCCAGCGCCATCAGGATCACCCCGCGGCTGCGCGACTGCAGGTTCTCTTCGGTCACGTCCGGCGCGGTGCCCTCGAACATCGGCGCCAACGCTTCCATCAGGCCCTTGAACGCCGGCTCGATCGACACCGCCTCCAGCTTCACGCCCAGCGCCTGGCACTGCTCGGCCGCCAGGTCGTTGGACAGGCCCGCGGTGTAGCGCGACGGCAGGCGCACGGCGGTTACGTTCTCCGCGCCCATCGCGTCCACCGCCATGGCCAGCACGATCGCCGAGTCGATGCCGCCGGACAGGCCCAGCCACACTTTCTTGAAGCCATTCTTGCGGCAGTAGTCCTGGATGCCACGGGTCACCGCGCGCCAGGCCAGCGCGTCCATGCTCTCGTCGCCGTCGTCCATCCACACGTGCGGCATGAAGCGGCGGCTGGCGCCGTCGTACTCCACCACCAGCCACTGGTCGACGAAGGCAGCAGCAGCCGGGTGCACCGTGCCATCACCGTCGGCCACCACCGAGGCGCCGTCGAACACCAGCGCGTCCTGGCCGCCAACCACGTTGAGGTAAGCGATGGCCGCCCCGCTCTCGCGGGTACGTGCAGCCAGCACGGCGTCGCGCTGGGCGTGCTTGCCACGCTCATACGGCGAAGCATTCGGCACCACCACCAGCTGCGCACCGGCGCGCATGGTGTCGGCCAGCGGCTCGGCAAACCACAGGTCCTCGCAGATCAGCAGGCCGACCGGAATGCCATTGACCTCGAACACACAGCTGCCGCCATCCGGATCGACATCGAAGTAGCGGCGCTCGTCGAACACGGCGTAGTTGGGCAGCTCACGCTTGCGGTAGGTCTGCTCGACCAGGCCATCACGCAGCACGCTGGCGGCGTTGTAGACCACCGCGCCAGCCGCCTGCGGCCAGCCGACCACGGCGGTGATGCCGCGGCAGGCGGCAGCGATGCGGGCCATCGCCTGCTCGCACTCGTACAGGAAGCCCGGGCGCAGCAGCAGGTCTTCCGGCGGGTAGCCGCTCACCGCCAGCTCGGGGAACATCACCAGCTCGGCACCGTACTCGTCGCGCGCCTGGCCGATCATCTCGATGATGCGCTCGGTGTTGCCGGCGACATCGCCGACCGGGAAGTCGAACTGCGCCATCGCGATACGGATCGAAGCCATGGGATTCCAGCCTGTGGTTGCAATGCCGCCATTGTAACGCCGGGGTCAGATCCGTTTTGCGCAGCAAAAGGGATCTGGCCCCACGCCAGACGCAGAAAGGCCGCCCGGAGGCGGCCTTTCTGTGTTCAAGCAGCCGGCCAGCGGCCGGCTCTACAGCATCGTCTGCCGGAGGCAGTCGATCTTATTTCACCAGCTTGGCGATGGCAGCGCCCAGGTCGCCCGGCGAGCGGACGGTGACAACACCGGCAGCTTCCATGGCGGCGAACTTGCCTTCCGCGGTGCCCTTGCCGCCCGAGGCGATCGCGCCCGCGTGGCCCATGCGCTTGCCGGCCGGAGCCGACGCACCGGCGATGAAACCGACGACCGGCTTCTTCACGTGGTTCTTGATGTACTCGGCGCCGGCTTCTTCAGCGTCACCGCCGATCTCGCCAACCATGATGATGCCTTCGGTCTGCGGGTCTTCGTTGAACAGCTTCAGGCAGTCGACGAAGTTCAGGCCGTTGATCGGGTCACCACCGATGCCGATGCAGGTGGACTGGCCCAGGCCGACTTCGGTGGTCTGCTTGACCGCTTCATAGGTCAGGGTGCCCGAACGCGACACGATACCGATCTTGCCCGGCTGGTGGATGTGGCCCGGCATGATGCCGATCTTGCACTCACCCGGGGTGATGACGCCCGGGCAGTTCGGCCCGATCAGCACGGTGTCCGGATGCGAACGGGTCAGCACGTTCTTGACGCGCAGCATGTCCAGCACCGGGATGCCTTCGGTGATGCAGACGATGACCTTGATGCCGGCAGCTGCGGCTTCCAGGATGGCGTCGGCCGCGTACGGCGGCGGCACGTAGATGACCGAAGCGTTGGCGCCGGTGCTCTGCACTGCATCGGCAACGGTGTTGAAGACCGGCAGATCGATGTGGGTGGTGCCACCCTTGCCCGGGGTCACGCCGCCAACAACCTGGGTGCCGTACTCGATCATCTGAGTGGCGTGGAAGGTGCCCTGCTGGCCGGTGAAGCCCTGCACGATCACCTTGGTGTTCTTGTTAATCAAAACAGACATGGGAATTCCTTGGTGTCGAATCAGGCAGCGTTCTTGACAGCTTCAACGATCTTCTTGGCGCCATCGTTGATGTTGTCAGCCGGGATGATGGCCATGCCGCTGTCGCGCAGCAGCTGCTTGCCTTCTTCCACGTTGGTGCCTTCCAGGCGCACCACGACCGGAACCTTGACGCCCACTTCCTTCACGGCGGCGATGATGCCTTCGGCAATCATGTCGCAGCGGACGATGCCGCCGAAGATGTTGACGAAGATGCCTTCAACCTTGTCCGAGGACAGGATCAGCTTGAACGCTTCGATGACGCGCTGCTTGTTGGCACCGCCGCCCACGTCCAGGAAGTTCGCCGGCTCGCCGCCGTTGAGCTTGATGACGTCCATGGTGGCCATGGCCAGGCCGGCGCCGTTCACCATGCAGCCGATGTTGCCGTCCATGGTGACGTAGTTGATGTCCAGCTCCGAAGCGATCACTTCGGTCGGATCTTCCTGGGTCTTGTCGCGCATGGCGACCAGGGCCTTCTGGCGGAACGCGGCGTTGTCGTCGCTGTCGAACTTGCCGTCCAGCGCGTACAGGTTGCCGTCGTCCAGGATGGCCAGCGGGTTGATTTCAACCAGGGCCAGGTCCTTTTCGTTGAACAGGCGGTACAGGTTCACCATGATGCTGGCGAACTGGCCGGCCTGCTTGGCGGTCAGGCCCAGCTTGAAGCCGAAATCACGGCCGTGGTAACCCTGCACGCCTTCGACGAAGTCGACGTTCAGCGAGTGGATCAGCTCCGGGGTTTCAGCAGCGACCTGCTCGATTTCCACGCCGCCTTCCGAAGAGGCGATGTAGGTGATGGTCTTGGTGCCACGGTCGACCAGCACCGACAGGTACAGTTCCTTGACGATCTCGCCGGCGGTGGTCACCAGCACCAGGTTGACCGGCAGTTCAACGCCTGCGGTCTGGTAGGTGGCCATCTTGGTGCCGAGCATCTTGGCCGCAGCGGCCTTCACGTCGTCGGTGGTCTTGCAGAACTTGACGCCGCCAGCCTTGCCGCGGCCGCCAGCGTGGATCTGCGCCTTGACCATCCAGGGGCCCTGGCCCAGGGAGTTGGCAGCGGCAACCGCTTCGTCCGGGGTCGCAGCGACCTTGCCGGCCGGGACCGGGATGCCGTACTCGGCAAGCAGTTGTTTTGACTGGTATTCGTGGAAATTCATGCGTCACCGTGGGAATAGGAACGACCGCACGCAATTCCTCAGGGCCCCGGCGGGGCGCCGGCATGGACCGCGGCGGGCCCACTATTGTGGCCGAGCCGGCGCCGGGGCGCAAAGAAGTCTGTACAAAACGCCAGACCCGGCCAGATTTCCGCCGTCATTCAGGCAGTTGCGCCCGGCGGCCCACTGGCCACCGGTATCCATCCCGGGCCAAATGCGCGATCCGGGCGGCTCCGGCGGCGCCCTGCCTGGGGCCCTATACTGGCCGACCAAGGTGTGTAGAGTCGGGCTTGCCCTGCTGCTTCCACCGCAGGCTACATCGAAGCGACGTGCCCGCCCGGCCTCAGGGGACGCCAGGCAGGCCCGCCGCAGCGTCCAGACCCAGGCAGCCAGAAGGGGAGTTCCGGCGTGTCACCCAGTGCTTCATTGATCGACCGCATCGAATCGATTCCGCGGCGTGAGCTGTACTTCTTCGCGCTGTACCGGGTGCTGATCGCCTCGGTCATCGCCGCCCTGCTCTACAGCCCGCTGTCGGCCATGGTCGGCGAAGCGCACCACCCGCGGCTGGCCGACACCGTCGCCGCCATCTATCTGGTGCTGTCCCTGCTGGCTCTGGTGATCGGCCGCAACGAACGCTGGCTGCGCCCGATCGTGGTCAGCGGCGTGCTGGTGGATATCGTCGCCGCCACCCTGTTGTCGCATGCCCTGCCCGGTGCCAGCGCCGGCATCTCGATGTCGCTGCTGTTCAACATCGCCGCCGCCGCCACCCTGCTGCCGCTCAGCCTGGGGCTGGGCCTGGCCCTGGCCGCCAGCCTCGCCACCGGCGTGGAGTACACCTGGAAGCTGCTGGAAGGCGGCGACCCCACCCGTACCCTGGCCGAACTGGCCATGTTCGCCACCAGCTACCTGGCACTGGCCTTCATCAGTTACCAGGTCGGCAGCCGCGCGCGCCGCAACCAGCAGCTGGCCAACCAGCGCGGCGATGAAGTGGCCAACCTGTTCCAGATCAACGAGCTGATCATCCGCCGCATGCGTACCGGCGTGCTGGTGGTCGACGCCGACAACCGCGTCACCCTGGCCAACGAGGCCGCCTCGATGCTGCTCGGTGACAGTGATGGCAGCGGCGAAAGCGGCCGCCTGGACCTGGCCAGCGCCGCCCCGGAACTCGCCCGTCGCCTGCAGCGCTGGCGCAATGGCTGGGCGCAGGACGAACTACCGCTGCAGCTCAACCCCGACCAGCCCGAAGTGCAGCCGCGCTTTGCCCGCCTGCTGGCCGGCAGCGACCTGGCCCTGGTGTTCCTGGACGACTCCAGCGTGGTCTCGCGCCGCGCCGAATCGCTCACCCTGTCGGCGATGGGCCGCTTCTCGGCCAGCCTCGCCCACGAGATCCGCAACCCATTGGCCGCGATCAACTACGCGGTGCAGCTGCTGGAAGAAGGCACCGGCTTCAACGAAAGCGATCGCCGCCTGCTGCAGATCATCCGCCAGCAGTGCCAGCGCACCAACGGCATCGTCGAAAGCGTGCTGGGCCTGGCCCGGCGCGAGCGCGCCACGCCGGAGAACGTCGACCTGGCCGCCTTCGTGCGCCGCTTCGTGCTGGAGTACAAGCAGGGCCAGACGCTGGAGACCGACAGCATCGAGCCGATCATCAACGACACCTCGGTGCTGGCCCAGGTCGACACCAAGCACCTCTACCAGGTGCTGACCGTGCTGGTGCACAACGCGCTCAAGTACGGGCGCATCGGCCAGCAGCCGGCGCGGGTGCGCCTGCGCGTGGCGCAGCACGAGCGCAGTGCGGTCATCGATGTGATGGATCGCGGCCCCGGTATTCCCGAGAGTGTGGCCGCACAGTTGTTCCGACCGTTCTTCACCACGTCCGAGCATGGCACCGGGCTGGGCCTGTATATCGCCCGCGAGCTGTGCCGGGCCAACCAGGCGCGGCTGGACTACATCCCGGTTCCCGCTGGAGGCTCCTGCTTCCGCCTGGTGCTGCCCGGCCCGCATACGCTGTTGCCCACCTGATCTCGATTCTGTGCGTCAAACATTTGTCGCTTCCAGCCCCCTCGTTTATCTTTCACGCCCATGAACGAAACCCGCAGCGCCCTCGTCGTCGACGACGAACGCGACATCCGCGAACTGCTGGTACTGACGCTCGGCCGCATGGGGCTGCGCATCAGTACGGCAGCCAACCTTGCCGAAGCGCGCGAACTGCTGGCCAGCAATCCGTACGACCTGTGCATCACCGACATGCGCCTGCCGGACGGCAATGGCATCGAGCTGGTCAGCGAGATCGCGCAGCACTACCCGCGCACGCCAGTGGCGATGATCACCGCCTTCGGCAGCATGGACCTGGCCGTGGAAGCGCTGAAGGCCGGCGCCTTCGACTTCGTCAGCAAGCCGGTGGATATCGCCGTGCTGCGCGGCCTGGTCAAGCACGCGCTGGAACTGAACAACACCGAGCGCCCTGCGCCCGGCCCCGCCGCCGAACAGGGCGCACGCCTGCTCGGCGATTCGCCGGCCATGGACGTGCTGCGCACCACCATCGGCAAGGTCGCGCGCAGCCAGGCGCCGGTCTACATCCTCGGCGAATCCGGCGTGGGCAAGGAGCTGGTCGCACGCACCATCCACGCCCAGGGCGCCCGCGCGGCCGGCCCGTTCGTGCCGGTCAACTGCGGCGCCATTCCCGGCGAGCTGATGGAAAGCGAATTCTTCGGCCACCGCAAGGGCAGCTTCAGCGGCGCCCACGCCGACAAGCCCGGGCTGTTCCAGGCCGCGCATGGCGGCACCCTGTTCCTCGACGAAGTGGCCGAGCTGCCGCTGCAGATGCAGGTGAAGCTGCTGCGCGCGATCCAGGAAAAATCAGTGCGCGCGGTGGGCGCGGCTACCGAGGAGCCGGTGGACGTGCGCATCCTCTCGGCCACCCACAAGGACTTGGCCGAGCTGGTCGAGGACGGGCGCTTCCGCCACGACCTCTACTACCGCATCAACGTGATCGAACTGAGGGTGCCGCCGCTGCGTGAGCGTCGCCAGGACCTGCCGGAACTGGCCGCATCGGTGCTGGCGCGGCTGGCCCGCAGCCATGGCCGCCCGACGCCGTTGCTGGCGCCGTCGGCACTGGACGCCCTGGCCCAGTACGCCTTCCCCGGCAACGTGCGCGAACTGGAGAACATCCTGGAACGTGCGCTGGCCCTGGCCGAAGAAGACCGCATCGGCGCCGACGACCTGCGCCTGCCGCAGCATGCCCCGCGCACGCCCGGCAGCGCAGCACACGCCGAAGCCGTGGTGGACCTGCAGCCCGGCAGCGCCGCCCTGCCCTCGTACATCGAACAGCTCGAACGCAGCGCCATCCAGCGCGCGCTGGAAGAGAACCGCTGGAACAAGACCCGCACCGCCGCGCAGCTGGGCATCACCTTCCGCGCGCTGCGCTACAAGCTGAAGAAGCTGGGGATGGAGTAAGGACAGGGTCGGATCCCTTCCGAAGGAAAGGGCATCAGATGGTCCAACAAACTGAATAAGTAAATGGACGCAACATCCATTGATCAGGCTACCTTGTTGTCGCCCGAATGATCTGATAGCGTCCGCTCCATGTCCCGGAAATCGCCCCCGCAGCCATACAGGCAAACGCTTGTGGTCGCCGACCGCGTTGCCGTCGCCCGTCAGAAGCCAGGTACCAAGAAGGCCACGGACAACTGGCGCCAGATTCAGTTCGGCTCAGTACTCATCAATAGTCCAGCGCTAGACGCCAAGGCTGGGCGGCAAGGCCGTGCGGAAAGCCAGCGCGCGCTACAAGCACTTGGCCAGGCACTAGGCCGCCCTGGCGTCACACTCAAGGAAGCGCGAGGCGTTCCTTACTACAGTGCAGACCCACAGCATCCTGGCGTGATCATCCGCCGCCTCGATGGAAAGATAGCCCAAGGACGGTTTATCAATGGCAAGTTCAAGGAAAACGCCGCCTGACCTGGCGACTGCATTCGGCCGTATAGAACAGGCAAGGGCAGAAACTAATCGCCCGCTTGCGGTCATTCTTGCCGGCCACAATGGGTCTGGTAAATCGACATTGTGGTATGAACACTTGGCCGATTCGTTGCAGATTCCTCTGATCAATGCTGATCGCATGATGCTGTCCATCCTGCCAGATGCGAACAAGCAGGCGCTCCCACAATGGGCGGTGCAGCTACGAGACGAAAATGACGCATGGATGAAGGTCGCACAGCAAGGAGTCCAGGCTTTCGTCGGCCACGCGATGACGGCAAACGTTCCCTTTGCGTTTGAGACGGTGTTCTCGCACTGGCAGCCTCGTGGCGACGGTACGTTTGAATCAAAGATTGATCAAATCCAACAACTGCAGGAGGCGGGCTACTTCGTCATTCCGGTTTTTGTTGGGTTGGCCAATGATCAACTTTCCATCGCACGGGTTCTAACACGTGTTGCCAGCGGCGGACACAACGTCCAGCCGGGAAAGCTGACCTCGCGCTTTCCTCGAACGCAAAGGGCCATTGCGGCTGCAGCGGGCGTGGCTGATGCCTGCATTCTGACCGACAACAGCCTGAACGAAGAAGAAGCGTTTACGGTATGTCGGATACAACTCGGCAATATCGAAATTTTCGACTGCCGTACGGACGATCATGCAGTGGCCAAGCCCATCCTTGAATGGATGAACATTGTCAGTCCGATCGCCGCGTGACTATGGAAAGAGCCCCACCCAGCGGAGCTCTACAATGATCACTCTCCGCCTCAATCTTTCGTAACGCGGTTGATCTCGGCCAAGCTCGTGACGCCAGCAGCCGCCTTCTTCAACGCCGACTGGCGCAGATCGTTCACCCCGATCTGCTGCGCGGCCTCGGCAATCTGCAACGCATTGCCACCGGCCAGCACGATCGTGGCGATCTCGTCGGTCATCGGCATCACCTGGTAGATACCGGTGCGGCCCTTGTACCCCTCGGTGCACTCGTCACAGCCGACCGCCTCGTACAGCTCGATACCCGCATCCAGCTGCGCCTGGGTAAAGCCCTCGGCCAGCAACGCATGTTCGGGCAGGTTGGCCGGGCGCTTGCAGTTGTTGCACAACCGGCGCGCCAGGCGCTGGGCGATCACCAGCGTCACCGAGCTGGTGATGTTGTACGGCGCGATGCCCATGTTCATCAGGCGCGCGATGGTCTGCGGTGCATCGTTGGTGTGCAGCGTGGACAGCACCATGTGGCCGGTCTGCGCCGCCTTGATCGCGATCTCGGCCGTCTCCAGGTCGCGGATTTCGCCGACCATGATGATGTCCGGATCCTGTCGCAGGAACGAGCGCAGTGCCGCGGCGAAGGTCATGCCGCGCTTGTTGTTCTGCTGCACCTGGTTGACGCCGGGCAGGCGGATTTCCACCGGGTCTTCGGCGGTGGAGATGTTGCGCGTCTCGTCGTTGAGGATGCCCAGCGCGGTATACAGCGACACCGTCTTGCCCGAACCGGTCGGGCCGGTCACCAGCACCATGCCGTAGGGCTTGTGGATGGCGTCCAGGAACAGCTTCTGCTGGTCCGGCTCGTAACCCAGCTTGTCGATGCCCAGCTTGGCCGCGCTGCCGTCCAGGATACGCAGCACCACCTTCTCGCCGAACAGGGTCGGCAGCGTGCTCACGCGGAAGTCGATCTGCTTGGTCTTGGACAGGTTGAGCTTGATGCGTCCGTCCTGCGGCACGCGCTTCTCGGCGATGTCCAGCTGCGCCATCACCTTCAGGCGCGCGGCGATGCGCTGGTTCAGCTTCACCGGCGCGCGCGCCACCATCTTCAGCAGGCCATCGATGCGCAGGCGCACGCGATAGTCGTCTTCATAGGGCTCGAAGTGGATGTCCGAGGCGCCCTTGCGGATCGCGTCCACCAGCACCTTGTTGACGAACTTCACCACCGGGGTGTCATCACCCTTGGCATCGATGCCGGAGTCGCCGGCTCCGGAAATGTCTTCGTCACCGCCGGACACATCCAGGTTGCCAATGCCATCGTCGTCACCGCTCAGCGCGTCGCCCAGCGTGTCATGGCTGGCATGCCACTGCTCGAGCGTGCGGCGGATCTGGTCTTCATCCACCAGGATCGGCTCCACCACCAGGTTGGTGTGGAACTTGATCTCGTCCAGCGAATGGGTCGGGTTGCTGGTGCCCACGAACAGCTTGCCGCCGCGCTTGAACAGCGGCAGCACGTTGTGCTTGCGCAGCAGCTCCTCGCTGACCAGGCTCATCGCGTTCTGGCTGGCGTCGAACGTGGACACGTCGAACAGCGGCATGCCGAACTCGACCGCGTTGGCCGCCGCCAACTGGGCCGCTCCGACCACCTTGTTCTGCGCGAACCAGGTCGGCAGCGGCTGCCGGGCCGCAGCGGCCTTGGCCATGGCGTCGCGGGCGGAAGCCTCGTCCAGCGCACCATCCTGGACCAGGCGACGGGCCAGGCCGGTGATGCCGACGAGATTGGCGGTGGTTACGGCGTTCATATGGATCCTTGGCTCATCATGGGTCAGGCAGTGCGGCGCGCCTTCCAGAGGCACCGCACAGGGCAGCAGAACCTGCCGCGACCCGATGGCCGACGACGACGCCAATCCTTCAGCATGACTGCCTCGCCCGGCACTCCCAGCCCGGCAGGCACGATCCTGACTCCCCCGGGGATGATAGCCCCGTCAACGGCCCGCCAACATCCCTTCTGGTCACATGTTTCCACATCGCTTTCGTCTACAGCCGCTCCTCAGACTACTTCAGGTTGGAGGAGGTCTGACCCGTGCCTTTCCTTCCGCTCCTTCCCCGCCCCATTCAGGCACCGCAGCGGAGTACCATTGCACCGGGGAAAATGGGGACACACTTTGAATCAGCTCAGCATCATCCTGCCGGCCAAGAATGAAGCCGAAGGCCTTCTTCGCACGCTGCCGGAACTTCGTTTGCAGTACCCACTTGCAGAGATCATCGTAGTCGATGACGGCTCCACCGACGCCACCGCAACAATTGCGCGGGAACAAGGTGTTCGGGTGCTTTCCAGCCCCTATTCGATGGGTAACGGTGCCTCGATCAAACGTGGCGCACGCGCAGCCTGTGGAGACATTCTGGTGTTCATGGATGCCGATGGGCAGCATGACCCGGCCCACATCCGGGCATTGCTGGATAAGCTGTCCGAAGGCTACGACATGGTCGTCGGCGCTCGCGACAGCAGCGGCCAAGCCAACGTTCACCGCGGCCTTGCCAATCGATTCTACAACTGGCTGGCCAGCCATATGACCGGCTTCAAAGTAATGGACCTGACTTCGGGCTTCCGTGCGGTACGCGCGCGACGCTTCCGCGAGTTCCTGCATTTGCTGCCTAACGGATTTAGCTACCCAACGACCAGCACCATGGCATTCTTCCGAAGCGCCTACCCTGTTGCCTATGTCCCCATTCCTGTCGCGAAGCGTGTGGGAAACGGTAGCCACATTCGTCCGATCAAGGATGGAATCCGCTTCCTGCTGATCATCTTCAAGATTGCCACCTTGTACTCTCCCCTGAAGCTGTTCGCACCCGTGGCGCTGGCCTTCTTCCTTCTGGGCTTGGGCTACTACGGGTATACATTCGCGACCATGCATCGCTTCACCAACATGAGCACACTGCTGTTCAGCGCATCGGTGATCATCTTCCTTATCGGCTTGGTATCGGAGCAGATCACCGGCCTTACCTACCTTGCATCGCGGAAGGACTCAACCGAGTGACTGAGGGAGGCATGCAGACCGCCTCTCTTCCGGGGCTGCTGGTCGTGGCGTCCACCTATCCGCGGTGGGAAGGAGACACCGAGCCTGGGTTCGTGCACGCCCTCAGCCGGCATCTGACCGGTGATTTCCGGGTCACTGTGCTATGTCCTCACGCTCCTGGCGCCGCCACCCAAGAGAAACTGGACGGTGTACAGGTCATTCGCTATCGCTACGCGCCGGAAGGCATGGAGCAACTTGTCAATGGTGGTGGCATCACCTCCAACTTGCGCCGCCGACCTTGGATGCTTGCACTGTTGCCCACGTTCCTGCTGTGTCAGTGGTGGGCATTGCAACGCGAGCTGCGGCGAAATCGTCACGAAGTGCTGCATGCACACTGGATCATTCCGCAGGGACTCACAAGCGCGCTGCTGCCAAGACGCCTCCGCCCCCCGATGCTGATTACATCTCATGGCGGAGATCTCTTCTCTCTGAAGGGGCGGCTCCTCTCGGCCGTGAAACGATTCTCCCTAGCTCGCGCACAAGCGGCCAGCGTCGTCAGTCAGGCGATGGTGGCGCCCTTTCGCGCATTAGCGGCGAACCTTCCCTTGGCAGTTTCGCCAATGGGCGTGGACCTTCAACACCGCTTTGTCCCCTCCCCAGTGAAGCGGGCACGTAACGAACTGCTGTTCGTCGGACGACTGGTCGAGAAGAAGGGATTGACGTACCTGATTGATGCTTTGCCACTCGTTCTGGCTCGTCATTCCCAGGTCTTCCTCACCGTCATCGGACACGGGCCGGAACTACCAGAACGGGAAGCTCAGGTGGCAGCATTAGGTCTGCAAAAGCACGTCCGTTTCGTCGGCCCGGTGACACAGAACGCGCTTCCCGCCTACTACCAACGTGCGACTACGCTCGTCGCTCCCTTCGTCGAGGCCCGCAACGGAGATCAGGAAGGGCTTGGATTGGTTACTGTGGAAGCTCTCGGTTGCGGCTGCCCGGTCGTTACCACGGACGTGCCGGCAGTACGTGATGCATTTCCAGCGGGCCCGCCTCGCTATCTGGCCACGCAACGATCCTCAACTTCGCTTGCAAGCGTAATCATCGAACTGCTGAGTGCACCGGAACAGGCGCAAGCGTGGGCACACGCACAACGACCTGAGCTGGTAGCTCGCTTCGACCATTCGCAAGTCGCCGCAGACTATGCGAAGCGACTACGCGCCATCATGGAGCCCCAGAATGTCCGCTAGGCTACCGCGCCTTGGCAACCTTGCTAGGACCTCGATCCTGGTGATGTTCTGGCAGGGCATGCGGATGGCGTGCTTGGCTGCATGGATCATCCTCGGCGCTCGCGTCTTGGGGGCAACCGACTACGGCCTGTTCTCCGGCACGGTTGGCACGGCCTCGGCTCTTGCCGGCCTAGTCGGGCTGGGCAGCGGCATGCTGATGTACCAATACAGCACTGCGGACCACGGGAAGTTTCCCCGTTATTGGAAGCAGAGCCTTGTGCTCTGCGCCCTGAGCGCAGCGCCACTTTCCTTGGCCTTTTCTCTACTGACCGCTGGCTTGATGTCGTGGCCCGCACTCGGCCTTGTCGCGCTTTCGGAGATCATCGCATTCCCCATCGTCACCAATGCTGCATTCGCATTTTCAGCCAATGATCGTTTGGGCTGGGCCGCTGCCCTTCCCGCATTGAACGCAGGCATGAGGCTTGCAGCCATCTGCATCTTCGGGCTGCTACCGGTCGACCACAACCTGACGACCTATCTATTGCTGCACCTGGCCTCTTCGGCATGCAGCGCGGTGCTGGCCCTCATGCTGGTCCGGCGAATACTGCGCCCCGGCCCAGCACACCTGCAGATCGGACGCAGCGATTTGAAGCATGGCACCGGACACGCCGCTGCATGGAGTTCTGCCGTTGCCGTGACTACCCTGGATAAATCGTTCGTCCTGCATGCAGGTGGAAGCGAGCTAGCCGGCTTGTATGCTGCGTGCTATCGCATCGCGGCGGTAATTGCGATGCCACTCGATGCAATGGTCATGTCAGCGATGCCGCGGTTGTTCCGTGCGCAACCAGTGTCCCCCCAGCATCTACACCTGATCGTTTCAATGATCTTGGTCGCGACGGCGTATGGAACGCTGGGGGGCCTCGTGCTGTGGTGTACCGCCAGCATCTTGCCCTCCGTGCTCGGTATTGAGTTCTCTGCTGCCATTCCCGGCCTGCAATGGATGGGCCTGTTCATCATCGGCTACAGCCTGCGCCAAATCGCCTGTAATGTGCTGATTGGACGTGGCAAGAAAATGCATCGATTCGTCATCGAGACTCTCGGGCTGGTGATAATGACCTTGATCGCCGCAGCCTGGATTCCTGCACACGGACTGTTGGGAGCGGTTTGGATGATCATCGTCGCCGAAGCACTGATGGCAATGGCCGCATGGTTGACTGTGATTTTCAGTCCCGGCCCTGAAGCCGCTCAATTGCCAAGCTGAAGAGCTCCAGATACGCCTCACAGGCTGCATCGATGGAGAATGCCTTGCTACGTTCGCGAAGATCTTCAGCAGCCACCTGCCGCCTTCCATTCAGCACATTCCTCATGGCCTGGGCCAATGCATGCGCATCTCCCACAGGCACCAGTTGACCAAACCGACCGCCGCCCAGGACTTCCGACGGACCGTGTGGGCAGTCGGTAGCAATCACCTGAACGCCGCAGCTCATGGCCTCGACCAGGACATTGCCAAACCCTTCGTAGTCTGACGGCAGCACCAGCGCCGTGCTTCGGGCCATCCAGGGCAGCGCATCCTCCACCCGCCCCAGCAGAGCGCAGTCGCTCTGGAATGTGCTCCTCTCAATCCACTGGGCCACACGCGCACCTTCCGGCCCCTGTCCCAGTATGAGCAAACGTGCCGGATGTGTGGCTCGCACCAGCACAAATGCCTCCCAAAGAAGATCGAGGCGCTTCTCCGGTGAAAGGCGCCCCGCATAGATAAAAACCGGAACATCGTCATGCGGGAAGGGCCACGCCTGAGAAATGTGCCTTGCCTGCACACCCTCCGTACTGACCAACGGGTTGTGAATCACTCGTATTCCGGAGCGAGGGAGCTTCAGCTCAGACGCCATTTCTGCCGCCAACGCCACAGAAACAGCGACCAGACCCTGGGACCGCGTCAGCATGCCCCGCATCGCCCAACGAATCAATTCCAGTTTGAGCCTGACAAACCCACGAGCCGCCCGCCTGGGCCCTGACAGCGAAAGATGCTGAGCCACAACGACTGCCGTAGAAGGATAGAGAATGCGGCGCCAGAAGGTGACCCATACCGCAATGTCGTTGGAGGTAGTGACCACGACGCGTGGCCGCTCACGTCGGATGCGCAAGGGCAATCCAAGGAGCATCTGCCAGGCACCGCGCGGAGCGATGAACGTCACTTCACCATTGTCACCCGGCCCATTCAGATCACGCCCGGCGATGATACTCACCGAGCATTTTCTCTTCTTGAAGCCACGCGCGAGGTTCAATTGCACGCGCTCCAATCCGCCGGCTTCCCAGCGGCTGGCCAGCAGCCAGATCATGCAACCTCCAAGGCCCGGACCGGCCCTGCAATGCAGATCACATCCTGATAGTCACACAGATCCTGAACACCGATCCGAACCAACCGCCGCCTCGCCTCCAAGCGATAGAAGCGATAGCCCAATGGCGATAGCAGCTCCAGAATCTCCCGACTATGGTATCCAGCGGCCAGGCTGGAGCGCTCCTGCACTTCCACCGCAATTATCGGCAGGAAGCGTCGTAGCGTTTCGATCCCCCCCTGCAGACAGGGCAACTCACCGCCTTCAATGTCGACCTTCAATAGGTCCAGCCGTGACAGGCCAATACGCCGTACGAGTTCGTCCAGCGTCGTGATGTCGACCATTCCAATGCGCTGGTCGACGCCCTCGGTTCCATGCAGGCTCCCCAGTCCCAGATTAACTTCATCCACATCATGCTGTCCGTAGGACGCATAGATCGCCTGCCGGCCAACCTCTCCCGCCAAGCCCTGCTGATGGACCTGCACTATCCCCTGCAGCCCATTGCGCCGCACATTCAATCGCAATTCGTCAGCAATCCCGGCTATCGGCTCCAATGCGACGACATGACCGGCACTGCCCACTCGATTCGCGCAGACCAGGCTAATCTCCCCGATGTTGGCACCCACATCGATCACGGTCATTCCCCGCTCGAGGAGACGGTCGAGGAGAGAGACGAGGCGAAGGTTGTAGTAGCCCATCCAGAACATGCGACGCTGCATATGCTCGGCAAGATCGAGGGTCATGATGAACCGGCCATCGAAATCGCGTACGGTCTGCCGCCCGCGGGCCCGACGGAACAGGCGGCGCAGCATGCTCTGCACCCAGCCCGGCCGCTCCCCGATGCGCAGCTGATTACCCACCCGCCTCAGCGCTGTTGCAAATCCCATGCCCCCCCCCCCCGCAGGTGACTTCCCACCTTCAACTGGCCCATGATGATGCACTACCCATCTGATTTTCCATACAGGTCAGTCCATGCATGTCCTCATGCTCAGCAAGCGGCAGTACACCGGACGCGACCTCATCGACGACCGCTATGGCCGACTCTGGGAAATCCCGGAAGCACTTGCGCGCCGTGGGCATGCCATCAGCGGAATCGCACTGAGCTATCGGCATCGAGATTCCGGGAATTTCCTGTCTGCGGCAGGGGTTCAATGGCGTTCCATCAACGCTCTTTCACTCGAGACCATCCAGTTAGAACGTGCAATCAGGCGACTTCACCAGCAGTGCCCTATCGATGTCCTCCTGACAAGCTCTGATGCACCATGCACCGTGCTCGGTGCAAGCTTGGCGAAGCACATCCATACTCCTCACGTTGCAGATCTCTACGACAATTACGAATCTTTCGGACTCAGCCGGATCCCAGGCATGCGCGCCGCGTTCCGTCGCGCATGTGCGGGCTCAAAGGCAATCAGCGCAGTAACACATGCCCTGGCTGATCACGTGAAATCCACCCTTTCAACACCTGTTCCAGTACATGTCATTGGCAACGGAGTCCGCCGGGATCTGTTTCATCCGATCGACAAACGTGTCAGCAGGGAGATGCTTGGTCTTCCCGTGAAGGCTCGCCTAATTGGCTGTGCCGGCGCCCTCGATCAAAGCAGGGGGATTGAAGATCTATTCCGAGCATTCCAGGCACTTTCAGAGCGCCACCCCGACATCCACCTCGTCATTGCCGGCCCCAGGGATGCCACCCTTCACCGCTACCCACATCCCAGGATCATCGATTTCGGCGTCATCGGCTGGAAGCAGGTCCCGTTACTAATCAATTCACTCGATGTATCAGTAGTCTGCAATCGCAATTCAGGGTTTGGGCGTTTCTGCTACCCATTGAAGCTAGCGGAATCGATTGCCTGTGGTGTGCCGATCGTCGCCTCAGACGTTGGTGACACACGACGGATCGGCGGGGGCGCAATACGCGTATACGCCCCCGGCGACATCAATGATCTCGTAGAATCCATCGATCTTCAGCTTCAGATGCCGCTTTCCAATACCGCCCTGAGGGCCTTCGACTGGGAAGAGCGAGCCATTCAGATGGAAGCGCTTCTTCTAGAGGCGACACGCTCAAATCACCCCTGAACTCTCGTTCAAGCCCCGGGACCGGACTGTCGTCTAGCGACAGGATGTGGGCACATACCGGGCGTCCAACCCTCCACAAGACCAGTTCACCGCCCCGTTGGTATCGCTCGCGGTAAGAACTAGTGTCTGTCCGGCGACCTTCGCGCTGGCCGAAGAAGCAAAGGCCACCGAGATCGATCCGGTACCGTCAACGGTCACCGATCGGACGAATCTTCCGGAGACCGACCCTGGAGCAGCCATGCCGGCGGCGCGATTGTCGGCAGGAAACTGCCCATGGTCGGAGTAGTAGGTGGCTATTGCCTCCTTGGCCCCGGTCGACAACGAGAGCCCCTCAGCCACCTGTCCTCGAGCAACATAGTCCTGGTAGGCCGGCAGCGCAATTGCCGCCAGGATGGCGATGATAGCGACCACGATCATGAGTTCGATCAAGGAAAATCCACGCTGATTCATGTACTACTCCCCTGTTGTTTGTTGGCTCGCCACCAGCCAATGCTCCAGGCCCTCAATGTCCCGGTCATATGCATGGCGATGATTGACGGCTCGCAGGATCCCCAATCCTTGCCTAGCCTCACTGACCTGAAGCAAGTTCGATGCCAATCCCATCCTCAGCAACCAAAGCCGGCATCCCAGGTCCTCCGGCGAGATCTGCACGGCCTCACGAATGAGCCTCATCGCTAGAGACGGATCTTTCATCACGTTGAAGGCGTAGTTGGAGAACACTACCCGGACCCTCGACGATCGAGGATTCTCTGCAGTTGCGGTCGACAACAGAGCAAACAGTGCCTGCTCTTCAACTGGCCTGCACCCCCCCTCAACCCGGCATGCGACGATCGCTTCAAGCGCCCCGACTTCCTGTGGTCCCAATGACCGCCTGGATATCTTCCGCTCAAGTGAACCCCATATCTCCCGGGGCTGCGCCCGCCCTTGATGCGACTTGAGAATGATCAGTGCCTGCTCGGGAAGTGGCGAACTACCGGGCAATGAGGCCGCATGCGTGAACTCCTTCTCAGCCAGCGCCCAGGCCGGGGAGGCAGGATCGGCGGGGGCCGATGCCAGCAGTGCTCGTCCAAGTTCATAACCGGCCCGCGAAGAATCAGGATTACGGTTGGACAACGTGAGAGCAAGGCGCATTGGATCTGCCCACGTCTGCACCTGGATCCACCCCATGGCCGCAACAAAAAGCAGCAGGACTCCCCCTACCGTACGGCGTGCCTCAACGGTCCACCTCTGCATCACCGCGGCCAGTGGTTGCACCAGGGCAAGAGCGATACCCACGATTGCCAGGTAGTTCCGATGTTCAAATGCCAACTCCAGCGGCACAACGTTACTGGTCAGCAAATGGCTGGCAAAGAACCATCCGATGCCAAGTGCCGTCAGGGGCCAGCGCTTGCGCAGCCCCCAAGCCGCTGTCGACAGCGCGACCAGCGCCAGCATCGGGACTATGAAAGTAGTTGAACGCCAGGATGGCGGGACCTGTGCATTGTCGTAATAGAACTTCAACGACTCGGGCCAGGGAAGCATGATCTGCTGAAGGTAGTTCAGCAGAATCGCCGGTTGCGAGTACAACCGGCCTGCCAAGCTGAAATCACGTGCCGAGTAGCGTTCCGGCGCCAGGGCGCCAGGCAGAATCACTGCGAAATATAGAAAGATCGCCCCTATCGCTCCAAAGGCATATAGGAGGGAAATTGCGCGCGCGCGTGTTCCATCCGGATTCCGGAACTTGAGGAGAAACACCTCGATCAAGAGTGTGTAAGCTGGAATGAGTATCGCGGTCTCTTTGAAGCCCAGGCCAATCCCGGCTCCGAACACCGCACAGCACCACCAGAGCAACGACGCCCGGGACCAGGGAGCGCTGCCGCGCGCCTTGAGATAGCAGAGAAGCGCGATCAGGACTCCCGTCGCCCCTCCTATTTCCATGCGCTGCACGACATAAAGGACGGTAGACACCTGCAATGGATGAACCATCCACGCGGTGGCGACCATGAAGGCCGTCAAGCGCACCTGTGACCACGAAATGCTGAGCACTCGCCTGATCAGCATGGACGCCAGGGCGAACACCAGCACTGAATTCAGGAGGTGTAGAGCCAAGCCGGTCGCCTTCATCGGCCAAGGCGCCAAGCCAGTAAAGTAGTAATTCAGGCCGAAACTGAGAATTGCCAATGGACGGCCCACGTCGCCCGTGACCCCATTGCCCATGACCTGCGCGATGGAAGTAAAGTCCATCGAGGTCAAGCGCCAATCCGGATCGTCCACCAGATTGGGAAAGTCATCAAAGATGAACCCCCCATTCAAGCCATTCCAGTAGACGCCCACACCCAGCAGCGCCAGCAGGACAAGACCCACCAGAGGCAGCAGTCGCTGAGCAGGCACACTTCGCATCGAATAGAACTCCCCTTGCCCCAAAAAGAAAGGGCCGCAAAGCGGCCCTTTCCCCATACCGCTATGCCGTCTGCGCGATTAGCGGCAGGACGACGGACGGTACTTGGCGTCGATGGTCGTGGCGGAGCCCTTGCAGTCCCAGGTGATCGAGCCGCCAGCGTCTGCCGGGACCAGCGCAAAGTCGCGACCGGCGACCTTGGAGCTCACCGAGCCCGAGCCCTTCATCTTGGCGGTAATCACGCCGTTGGCACCAACGGTCACGCTGGCCACGTACTTGCCGTTGATCGACGACGCGCCAGCAAGGCCGGCCATTGCATTGGTGGTCGGGAAGGCGCCCTTGTCGGCGTAGTACTCGGTAACAGCGGTCTTGGCACCCGAGCTCAGGGTCATCGCTTCGGAAACCTGCGAGCGTGCCACATAGTCCTGGTAAGCCGGCAGCGCGATGGCAGCCAGGATGGCGATGATCGCAACAACGATCATCAGTTCGATAAGGGTGAAGCCCTTCTGGTTCTTCATTTGGTACATCCCCAAGATAAGTGGTGGTTGATTTCAGAAGTCAGGATCGGTCTGACCAGTGGTCAGCTGAGCGGGTCCTGCCCCCTGCGGGTGGATCAACGCAGGTTGCGTGCCAACCCCGGCACGCCTCCCCCTGGATTTCCCCGCGCCCATGATGGCAGCTATTTCACGGATGGGAACCCCCCGGATGCGAATCTGCGATGGACGCGGCAATGTGACGCAGTGCGTCACCTTTGGTCGGCACCCGGCACGAATTCGCATGATGGTGCCCCCAACAACTGCCCAGACGGGCATGAACCCGCTACCATCGACGGCTAGACGCCCGCCTGGGGATGGCGGGTCTTGGGGAGCCGATATGTCTGTCAGTCGCAGTGCGATCAAGAAGGAGCCCGTGGCGCGCAGCACCACGGACCTGCAGCCGTTTGTCTGGGAGGGGACGGACAAGCGGGGTGTGAAGATGAAAGGGGAGCAGGCCGCGAAAAACGCGAATCTGCTGCGGGCCGAGCTGCGCCGCCAAGGCATCACCCCGGGCACGGTCAAGCCAAAGCCCAAGCCACTGTTCGGCGCAGCCGGCAGCAAGATTTCGCCGAAGGACATTGCATTCTTCAGCCGCCAGATGGCGACGATGATGAAGTCCGGTGTGCCGATCGTCTCAGCGCTGGACATCATCGCCAGCGGGCACAAGAACCCGCGCATGAAGAAGATGGTGGACGGCATCCGCACCGATATCGAGGGCGGATCGTCCCTTCATGAGGCAATCAGCAAGTATCCGGTGCAGTTCGACGAGCTCTATCGCAACCTGGTGCGTGCAGGTGAAGGCGCCGGTGTATTGGAGACGGTGCTTGATACCGTGGCCAACTACAAAGAGAACATCGAAGCCCTGAAGGGCAAGATAAAAAAGGCTCTGTTTTACCCTGCAATGGTCATTGCGGTAGCGCTCTTGGTCAGCTCGATCCTGCTGATCTGGGTGGTTCCGCAATTTGAGGACGTCTTCAGGGGATTTGGCGCTGATCTGCCAGCATTTACTCAGATGATCGTAGCCGCATCCCGGTTCATGGTCTCTTGGTGGTGGCTGATCGCGATCATCGTCATCGGCAGCATCGTAGGTTTCACCATGGCCTACAAACGCTCGCCGAAGATGCAGCACGGGATGGATCGCTTGATCCTGAAAGTGCCAGTCATTGGCCAGATCATGCATAACAGCTCGATTGCCCGCTTTGCCCGCACGACCGCTGTGACTTTCAAGGCTGGCGTACCGCTGGTAGAAGCCTTGGGCATTGTTGCAGGCGCTACCGGCAATACGGTTTACGAGCATGCCGTATTGCGCATGCGCGATGACGTCTCGGTCGGTTACCCGGTCAACATGGCCATGAAGCAGACCGCCCTGTTCCCACACATGGTCATCCAGATGACGGGTATCGGTGAAGAGGCGGGCGCCCTGGACGCCATGCTGTTCAAGGTGGCCGAGTACTATGAGCAGGAGGTCAACAATGCCGTTGATGCCTTGAGCAGCCTGCTCGAGCCGATGATCATGGTGTTCATTGGTATCATCGTCGGCGGCCTGGTCATTGGCATGTACCTCCCCATCTTCAAATTGGCATCGGTGGTCTGACGCATACATGGCATTTCTCGACCAGCATCCCGGCCTCGGCTACCCCGCCGCGGCCGCCCTGGGGCTGCTGCTGGGCAGTTTCCTCAACGTCGTCATCCTGCGCCTGCCCAAGCGGCTGGAGTGGCAGTGGAAGCGCGATGCGCGCGAGGTCCTGGAAGAACCGGACTTCTACGAGCCCCCACCACCGGGGATCGTGGTCGAGCCCTCGCACTGCCCGCACTGCAAGCACAAGCTGAGCTGGTACGAGAACATCCCGCTGTTCAGCTGGATCATCCAGGGCGGCAAGTGCCGCCACTGCAAGGCGCCGATCTCGCTGCAGTACCCGCTGGTCGAGGCCCTGACCTCGGTGCTGGTGCTGGCCTGCGTCTGGCAGTTCGGCTTCGGCTGGCAGGGCTTCGGCGCCATCGTGCTGACCTGCTTCCTGATCGCCTTGTCCGGCATCGACCTGCGCACCCAGCTGCTGCCTGACCAGTTGACCCTGCCACTGATGTGGCTGGGCCTGATAGGCAACATCGACAACCTGTACATGCCGGCCAAGCCTGCCTTGGTCGGCGCGGCGGTGGGCTATCTGTCGCTATGGATGGTCTGGTGGCTGTTCAAGCAGCTGACCGGCAAGGAAGGCATGGGCCACGGCGATTTCAAGCTGCTGGCCGCGCTCGGCGCCTGGTGCGGGTTGAAGGGCATCCTGCCCATCATCCTGCTGTCGTCGGTGCTGGGCGCCATCATCGGCTCGATCTGGCTGTACACCCGGGGCCGTGACCGCGCCACGCCGATCCCGTTCGGCCCCTACCTGGCCATCGCGGGCTGGCTGTACTTCATGTGGGGCGCGCCCGTGGTGGAGCAGTACCTGGTGTTGAGCGGACTGCGCTGAGGGGAATCCCCATGAGCCGCTATGTGGTTGGCCTGACCGGCGGCATTGCCGCCGGCAAGAGCGAGGCGACCCGGCGCTTCGAGGCGCTGGGCATCGTGGTGGCCGACGCCGACCTGGCCGCCCGCGCGGTGGTTGCCGCCGGCAGCCCGGCCCTGGACCGTATCGCCGAGCGCTTCGGCGCCGGCATGCTGCAGGCGGACGGTAGCTTGGACCGGGCACGCCTGCGGGCCCACGTGTTCGCCGACCCGACCGAACGGGCGGCGCTGGAAGCGATCACCCACCCGGCCATCCGCCTGCTGATGCAACAGCAATGCGCGCAGGCCGCCAGCCCCTATGCGATTGCCGCCATTCCGCTGCTGACCGAGGTCGGTGGGCGGCAGGCCTACCCGTGGTTGGACCGGGTATTGCTGGTGGATGCGCCCGAAGCCGTGCAGCACGCCCGGCTGATGCAGCGCGACGGCATCGACGCCGCGCTGGCCGACAAGATGATCGCCGCCCAGGCCAGCCGCGCGCAGCGGTTGGCACTGGCCGATGATGTAGTGGTCAACGATGGCCACCCGGAAGACCTGCAGGCGCAGGTGGAAGCGCTGCATGCGCGGTATCTGGGGTTGGCTGGGGGCTGAGGCCTGGCTGCCGGCCAACGGCCGGCACTACCGAAGCGAATCCATGCATGGCGGTGATCTACCCCGCGCCAGCGTGGAACTGCTGTAGAGCCGAGCCCGTGCTCGGCTGCGATCATCAAGCCGAGCATGGGCTCGGCTCTACAAAGCGTTCTGCATCCACGCATGGCGTGGATCTTATCTCTTGCCGATCTGGCACCTTGGGGGCCGAGAGCCCGGCGTGGGCGACCGTGTGGATCCAGGTCTTGCGACCGAGAAGTAGCTTGGGTCCCCACGCCGGAT
>NZ_JBMRFS010000019.1:0-28581 GCF_049384825.1 Stenotrophomonas sp. CASM106 | reverse complement strand
TCAGGGAGAATCCGGCGTGGGGACCCAAGCTACTTCTCGGTCGCAAGACCTGGATCCACACGGTCGCCCACGCCGGGCTCTCGGCCCCCAAGGTGCCAGATCGGCAAGAGATAAGATCCACGCCATGGGTGGATACACCGCCCGGCAGTATCTGCAGGTGTTGCCGGCCAGCGGCCGGCACTACCGCAACGGGTTTATTTCGCCAGGTTCAGTTCCTTCAGCAGCGCCGGCGCCGGCGCCACTTCCTGCATGATCCACTGCATGTAGCGGCTGTCGACCGCGATCATGCGGGTCATCACCGGGTCGAACACCCAGTTGGAGCTGACCGATTCCCAGTTGCCGTCGAAGGCCAGCCCGACCAGCTTGCCGTTGGCGTCCAGCACCGGTGAACCCGAGTTGCCACCGGTGATGTCCAGGTTGGACAGGAAGTTCACCGGCACCGAGCCCACGCGCTTGTCTTCCAGGCCGCCGTAGCGCTTGGCCTTGACCGCGTCGAGCAGGGCCTTGGGCGCATCGAACGGATCGACGCCGGTGTCCTTGGCGACGATGCCCTCCAGCGTGGTGAACGGGGTGTAGGCCACGCCGTCCCTGGGCTCATAGCCCATCACGTTGCCGAAGGTGATGCGCAGCGACAGGTTGGCATCCGGATACACGAACTCGCCCTGGCTCTTCTTGTAGTCAGCCAGTGCCTGCAGGTACAGCGGACGTGCGGTCAGCGACTCGCCTTCGCGGATCTTCTTCTGCTCTTCCTGCTTCAGCAGCGACGGCATGATCGCCACCGCGTACTGGATGGCCGGATCGGTGCTGGCTTCGAACGCGGCGCGGTCGGCCTTGAACCACTTCAGGCGTGCATCCAGGCTGCCCAGCTCAGTGCCCGACAGCTTGCTCACCAGTGCCTTGACCGCGCTGGCATCGCTGCCGCCCAGCCAGGTGTTCAGCACGTCGTTGTTGCGCTGCGCGGCCGGCAGGGCGACGTACTGGTCCAGCCAGTAGGTCTGCAGCTGCTGGTCCATCTTCGCCACATAGCGGCGATCCATCTGCTTCAGGCCGCCTTCCAGGGTCGGCAGGTCGCGCTGCTGGTAGCCGACCTCGCGCTCGGCGTCCGGCTTGGTGCGCTCGATCGACAGGCGGTACAGGCCGATGGCGGCGTTGACCGCCGAGGTGTTGTTGAACTGGCCGACGAACAGATCGCGCTCGCGGGTCGCCTTGCTGGTATCCAGGTGCTTGACCAGCTGCGCGTGCGCTGCCAGGGCCGGCTTGCCGGCGGCGCCCTGCTTCTTCAGCCAGGCCAGCACGGCGGCTTCTTCAGCCTGCTTCTGGCCAGCAGCGTCGATGCGCTTGAAGCCTTCCAGCTGGCCGGCGTAGTTCTTGGCCACGTTGTTCATGCTGGCCGCGGTGGCGGCGTACTTCACCTTGACGTCGGCGTCGGCCTTGCCCGCCTCATCGATCATCTTCAACACTGCGTTGTAGTGCCTGGCGATGGTCGGGTAGGTCCAGCTGGCGGTTTCGTTGAACTCACCGGCCAGCGCGTAGCGGTTGGTGCGGCCCGGATAGCCCGCCACCATCACGAAGTCACCGGCGCCCAGCGGCTGGTCGGTGAACTTCAGGAAGTGCTTGGGCTGGTACGGCACGTTGTCGGCCGAGAATGCGGCCGGCTTGCCGTCCTTGCCGACGTAGGCGCGGTAGAACGAGAAGTCGCCGGTGTGGCGCGGCCACATCCAGTTGTCGACGTCGCCGCCGTACTTGCCGACGCTGCCCGGGGGCGCGTAGACCAGGCGCACGTCCTTGATTTCCATGTTGCGGAACAGTCGGTAGGTGTTGCCGCCGGAGAAGGTGTACAGGCGGCAGCGGAAGCCGTCCTCGGCTTCACACGCGGCGACCTGGGCCTTGTCGAAGGCATCCAGCGCACGGCTGCGGGCCAGCGGGTCGTTGCCGGCGGCGGCAATGGCGGCCTTGGCCTGGGCGGTGACGTCGGTGATCTGGTCGAGCACGTAGACGCGGGCGTTCGGGCCGGCGCTCAGTTCATCGCTGTGCTTCGGCGCGTTGAAGCCGTCCTTGATCAGGTTCTTCTCGGCGGTCGAATTCAGCTGGATCGCACCGTAGGCGCAGTGGTGGTTGGTGACCACCAGGCCCTGCGGCGACACGAAGCTGGCGGTGCAGCCGCCGAGGGCGACGACCGCGCCCATCGGGTCGCCGGTGAGGTTGGACAGCTGCTCCGGGGACAGCTTCAGGCCGGCCTTCTGCAACGGACCGGCGATTTCCGGCAGCTGCTGCGGCACCCACATGCCTTCAGCGGCATGGGCGACCTGGGCCAGCCCGAGGCTGGCGACGATGGAGAATGCAAGCAGGTTCGAGCGCATGGAGCAGCCCCTGGTAGTGGAACCCTCGATTGTAGCCCGCCGCCCTGCCACGGCCCGAACCCCGGAAGTCATGGGCCTACTTCTTGCTCTGCCATGCGCACATCGGCCGCGCACATGGAATCGTCCAGAGGGGGCGTGGTCACCCTGGCCGGGACCGTTGGCGCCATGGGCCGGGCGCATGCGACTGGCGGGTTGGGCAGGACGCCCAACCCCGGTCTTGCCGTGTGCGCAGGATAGCGCGCACGAGCAAGGCGCCATCGAGCACCATGGATGGGCTTTTGCGTGTCCCGGCCAGGGTGACCACGCCCCCTCCCCAGGAATCAAGGAGGCGCTGCTGTTTGCAGCACGTTCGAAACGCCCGTCGGCGCACGCCTTTCGTTCCGCCATTGCACCCGCAGCGCAACATGGGAAATCCGCGCGGCACCCTATAATCCGCGCTTTCCCCCTGATGAGTTCCACCCCGATGGCGCAGCAAACGATGAAGGCCCTGGTCAAGCGCGAAGCGGCCAAGGGCATCTGGCTGGAAGAAGTTCCGGTTCCGACCCCGGGCCCGAACGAGGTCCTGATCAAGCTGGAAAAGACCGCGATCTGCGGCACCGACCTGCACATCTACCTGTGGGACGAGTGGAGCCAGCGCACCATCAAGCCGGGCCTGACCATCGGCCATGAGTTCGTCGGCCGCATTGCCGCGCTCGGCTCGGCGGTGACCGGCTATGAGATCGGCCAGCGCGTCTCGGCCGAAGGTCACATCGTCTGTGGCCATTGCCGCAACTGCCGTGGCGGCCGCCCGCACCTGTGCCCGAACACCGTCGGCATCGGCGTCAACGTCAACGGCGCCTTCGCCGAATACATGGTGATGCCGGCCAGCAACCTGTGGCCGATCCCGGACCAGATCCCGTCGGAACTGGCCGCGTTCTTCGACCCGTACGGCAATGCCGCACACTGCGCGCTGGAATTCGACGTGATCGGCGAAGACGTGCTGATCACCGGCGCCGGTCCGATCGGCATCATCGCCGCCGGCATCTGCAAGCACATCGGTGCGCGCAACGTGGTGGTGACCGACGTCAACGACTTCCGCCTGAAGCTGGCCGCCGACATGGGCGCCACCCGCGTGGTCAACGTCGCCAACCAGTCGCTGAAGGACGTGATGAAGGAACTGCACATGGAGGGCTTCGACGTGGGCCTGGAAATGAGCGGCAATCCGCGCGCGTTCAACGACATGCTCGACTGCATGTACCACGGCGGCAAGATCGCCATGCTCGGCATCATGCCCAAGGGCGCCGGCTGCGACTGGGACAAGATCATCTTCAAGGGCCTGACCGTGCAGGGCATCTACGGCCGCAAGATGTACGAGACCTGGTACAAGATGACCCAGCTGGTGCTGTCCGGCTTCCCGCTCGGCAAGGTGATGACCCACCAGCTGCCGATCGACGAGTTCCAGAAGGGCTTCGACCTGATGGAAGAAGGCAAGGCCGGCAAGGTTGTTTTGAGCTGGAATTGACCCTTCGCCGTGCGCGATGGGTGGGTGCCGAGCTTGCTCGGCACACCTTGAAATTGAAAAAGGCGCCCGATGGGCGCCTTTTTCTTTGGTGTTGCCGGCCAGCGGCCGGCACTACCCGTAACGCCTTCGGCGTTACTTGCCGACGGCGACGCTCAGCATCACCCGGCTGTGGGCCAGCTTGCCGGAATTGTCACGGCCGTTGCCGTCGGTGCCGTAGTAGCCCAGGCCGACGTTGAACAGGCCGAACTGGCGCGCGACGCCGACGTTCCAGTCGGTGTAGTCCTTGGCGATGCCGTCCTCGAAGGTGCTGCGACCGACGTTGGCATTCAGGGTGAAGTCCTTCGGCAGGCCCCAGCTGCCGCCCAGGCCGAAGTACCAGCCATCGGTGCTGCTGTTCCAGACATCGTTGGTGTAGGCCACCGTCAGCTTGTAGGTGTCATCCAGCGTGGTGGTGGTGATCAGCTCGTTGTAGTTCTGGTGGCTGGACTTCAGGTAGGTGTAGCGGTTCAGCAGCACGTCGAAGTTGACGCGCTCGGTGACGTCAACGCCGTAGCCGATCAGGTAGTCGACCTCGGTCTTCGGGTCACCCGCACCAAAATCCACGCCCGAGCCCCACACGCCTGCGTACAGGCCAACCGGGCTGGTGTAGGTGAAACCGGCCTGCAGGGTCGGATCCTCGTCGGTCTGCGACACACCACGGAACAGGTAATCGGAAACAGCGGTGACGTTCCAGCTGTACGGCGATTCGTTTTCCTGGGCGCTGGCGGCGAACGGGGCGGCCAGGGTCAGGGCAGCGGCAATGGCGAGGCAGGCACGGGCGTGCTTCATGGGCGTCTCCGAGGGTGGCGGGGGCGGGAAGGGGGAGCGGGCAACCGGCGCCAGACAGGCGCAGTTCACGAATTTTTAACCCGTTTGCTATTGCGATGCAACATGTGCCACCCGTGGCGGTGCCCTGCCCGGCCCGGTCGAAGGCCGTCGTAGCCCGGTAGAATCAGCGGTTTCCCCGTTCAGAGCCGTGCCCACGCCATGACCGACGTCTCCTCCGCCCTGACCCGCCACTACGCCGAGGAACTGGACGCCATCCGCGCCCAGGGCCTGTTCAAGTCCGAGCGGATCATCACCAGCCCGCAATCGGCCGAAATCACCCTCGACGACGGCCGCAAGGTGCTGAACTTCTGTGCCAACAACTACCTGGGTCTGGCCGACCATCCGGACCTGATCCAGGCCGCCAAGGACGCACTGGATACCCACGGCTTCGGCATGGCCTCGGTGCGCTTCATCTGCGGCACCCAGGACCTGCACAAGCAGCTGGAGAAGCAGATCGCCGATTTCTTCGGCAAGCAGGACACCATCCTGTACGCGGCCTGCTTCGATGCCAACGGTGGCCTGTTCGAGCCGCTGCTCGGCGAGAACGACGCGATCATTTCCGACGCGCTGAACCATGCTTCGATCATCGACGGCGTGCGCCTGTGCAAGGCCAAGCGCTTCCGCTACGCCAACTGCGACATGGCCGATCTGGAAGCCCAGCTGCAGGCCGCCGATGCCGCAGGGTGCAAGACCAAGCTGATCACCACCGATGGCGTGTTCTCGATGGACGGCTTCATCGCGCCGCTGGACGAGATCACCGCGCTGGCGAAGAAGTACAACGCGCTGGTGCACATCGACGAATGCCACGCCACCGGCTTCCTTGGCGCTACCGGCCGTGGTTCGGCCGAGGTCAAGGGCGTGCTGGAGAAGATCGACATCATCACCGGCACTCTGGGCAAGGCCATGGGCGGCGCACTGGGCGGCTTCACCTGCGCCAGCGCCGAGGTGATCGAACTGCTGCGCCAGCGCTCGCGCCCGTACCTGTTCTCCAACTCGCTGCCGCCGCATGTGGTGGCCGCCGGCATCAAGGCGTTCGAAATGCTGGCTGCCGCTGACGACCTTCGCAGCACGCTGGCCGAGAACACCGCCTACTTCCGCGAGAAGATGACCGCCGCCGGTTTCGACGTGAAGCCGGGCGTGCATCCGATCAGCCCGGTAATGCTGTATGACGCACCGTTGGCGCAGAAATTCGCCGAGCGCCTGCTGGAAGAAGGCATCTACGCGATCGGCTTCTTCTTCCCGGTGGTGCCCAAGGGCCAGGCCCGCATCCGGACCCAGATCAGCACCGCGCACAGCCGCGAGCACCTGGATCGCGCGATCGATGCGTTCACCCGCATTGGTGTCGAACTGGGCGTGGTCAAGGGCTGATCATGCCGGGGTCGGATCCCTTTCCTGCGGAAAAGGCCCTGACCCCGCTGGTCAAAGCGTGCCGACCAAGGTCGGCACCTACCGGGCTGGATGGCTGCCGACCACGGTCGGCACCCGCCGTGGCCTGAGGGCGTGCCGGCCAGGGTCGGCACCGCCAGGCGTCACTTCTTTTTCTTCTTGCCCTTCGGCTCTTCCTTGCTGGCCACCACTACCGGCTTGGCGGCGGCGTCCTGGCCGTTGCCCTTGGCAACGCGGATGCCGTTGGCCTTCATCCAGGCATCGAACTCATCGGCGGTCATCTTCTTGTCGCCGTTGCTCATCAGGAAGCGGTAACTGCCGCGACCATCCAGCTCCGGGGTCTTCACTTCCACCACCGGGGTCTCGGCAGGCGTTTCCGCCTTGGCCACCTTCTTGTGGCCGCCACAGGCGGCCAGCAGCACCATCGGCAGCAGCAGGCCTGCGCAGCGCAGGGTTTGGTTGAGGGTCGGGTGGTACATGGGCAGGCTCCGTTCGGGAAATTCAGCAACCAGGCGCCCCCTACGCCTGGAACGGTGGCCGGCGACTGCCGGCCGCGGGCGATGATCAGCCCGGTGCAGCGGCCCCCAGCCGCTGCTGGTCGCTGACCTCCAGCACCCGCCATTGCCCCTTGCCGAGATCGCCGAGCAGCAGCCCACCGATCGCGACCCGGACCAGGCGCAGCACCTGCAGGTCGAAGGCCGCCAACAGGCGGCGGATATGGCGGTTGCGTCCCTCGTCGAGGACCACCTCCAGCCATGCGGTCTTGTCGCCACTGCGCAGTACGCGCACGGCCTGGGCGACGAGGAACTCGCCCTCGTCCTCGACACCGGCGCGCAGCGCGGCCAGGGTGTCCTCATCGGGAAGACGATCCACCTGCACGTGATAGGTCTTCTGTGGGCCGGTCTCCGGATCGGTCAGGCGCGCCGCCCACTGCGGATCATTGCTGAACAACAACAGCCCTTCGCTGGCCTTGTCCAGGCGCCCGACCGGCGCGATCCACGGCAGGCCGGCACTATCGAAGCAGCGATACACCGTGTCGCGACCACGCTCGTCCTGCGCCGTGGTCACCACGCCGCGCGGCTTGTTGAGCATCAGGTACAGGCGCTGCGGCGCATCCATCGGCCGGCCATCGACTTCGATCGGCGGGTGCGGACTGGCAATCGGGAACTCGGGATCACGGATGATGCGGCCGGACACGCGCACGCGGCCCTCGGCAATCCAGCGCGCGGCCTCGCTGCGTGAGCACACGCCGGCCTTGGACAGCACGCGCGCCAGGCCATGGCGCACGCCATTGGAGACATCCGGAACCGCACGCCCACGCGGTGCGTGGGAGCGGGCAGCGGGGGCAGCAGGTGGGCGGCGCGTGCGCAAGCCTCTGCTCCCCGCCGCGCTTACTTCTTGTCGACCGGCTTGGTCTCAGCCGGTGCTTCGGCCGCAGCCGGAGTGGCGGCCGGAGCCGGACGCGCCTTGACCACACGCACGCCACGCGCCTTCATCCAGGCGTCGAACTCTTCGGCGGTCATGCGCTTGCCGTTCTGGCTCATGTCGAAGCGCCAGGGCGTGTTGTCGAATTCGGTCTGCGGCTTGTAGGCCGCCGGATCGTTCGGCTTCACCGCCGGTGCGCTCGGAATGGCCTTGGCGATGTTCTGGCACCCATCGATGCGCAGGCGCTGCAGCACCTGGTCCAGCGACTGCGACGGATCGTAGTTGCTGCTCAGCACGCCGGCCGGCATGCCCAGCTGGTTGCCACGGATGTAGAGCTCGTCGGCCACCGGCGCGATGGTCGTGGCCGGCAACGGCAGCGGCGAGGCGCTGGTGTTGACCGAGCAATCGACCGCAGCGTGGGCGGCGGGAACCAGGGCCAGCGCCAGGAAGGCGGCCGATGCAGAGCGCAGCATGAAGGGCATCCAGGAAAGGAAGTGACGCGGCGAGTTTAGCAATGCCGCGACAGCTTTCAAGCGCCACTTTCAATGAATACGGCAACTCATTGGTTTTATGGGCAAAATCCCGACGAACGGTTACTCCCGCGCCTGAAACGCCGGGTTCCGGACCGCAGAAACAACAAGACCCGGCCGAAGCCGGGTCCTGCTGTGTCCTACTGGCAGAGCGTCAGAACTTAGTTCTGGACGTTCAGCTCGGTACGACGGTTCTTGGCGCGACCTTCCGGGTTGTCCGAACCATCCGGGTTGGTGTTCGGAGCAATCGGACGGCTCTCGCCGTAGCCGATCGGGCCGACCAGGCGACCGGCGTCGACGCCGTTCTTGGTCAGGTAGTTGTACACGGCGGTGGCGCGACGCTCCGACAGCTTCTGGTTGTAAGCGTCGGTACCCTTCGAGTCGGTGTGACCGGCAACTTCAACGCGCAGATCCGGGTAACGCTTCAGGATCTCGGTGGCTTCGCTCAGGATCGCCACGGCGTCCGGACGCAGGTTCGACTTGTCGAAGTCGAAGTTGACGCCCTTCAGGTCGATGGAGACCGGAACCGGGCAACCGTCCGGACCGATGGTCTGACCCGGCTGCGAGTTCGGGCACTTGTCGTCGCAGTTGTTGACGCCGTCACCGTCGTCATCCAGGTCGGCGCAGCTCGGGGCAACCGGAGCCGGAGCCGGAGCAGCCGCGACCGGAGCCGGGCCCAGCGGGATCACGACGCCGACCGAAGCCAGCACGTCGCCGAACCAGCTCTCGTCCTTGGCGGCGATGCTCTGGTCGTCGAAGTCAGCGCGGTAGGCCACTTCGGCGCGGACAGCAACACGCTTCTCGAAGGTGGTCTGCAGGCCGACGCCCAGCTTGGCGGCAACGTTGCCGTCCTTACGCTGGCGCGGACCGTTGTTGTCGATTGCAGCGTACTCTTCTTCCGACTTCTGGTAGCCCAGGCCACCGACGATGTACGGGTTCCAGCCGCGGCCTTCCTTGATGAAGTGGCGACGCAGGTCCAGCGAGACGCCGTACTGCGACCAGTTCAGGTCCTGGTTGCTGTCGAAGTTCGGGTTCTGGTAGTTCAGTTCACCGTCCAGCGACCAGTTCGGGCTGATGAACTTACCCAGGCCCAGGGTCACGAACGGAGCGTCATTGGTCAGACGGTCGCTGTCCTGGAAGTTGAAGCCGGCCGAACCGGTCAGGTACCAGCGGTCATCGAACTCCTGCGCCGAAGCTGCCTGGGCGAAAGCCAGGCCGCCCAGCAGCGCGGCAGTAAGGATCTTCTTGTTCATTGAGTACAGCTCCTATTTCGGGGGTATGAAACCGGTAGAGGCATGGGCCAGCACTAGTGCGTCGATGTACGACAGCCGATTCAGCACGCCACCGCCGCGAACATTATGCTCAGGCGGGTGAAGGCCATGTTAACAGTCCCGTAACATGTGAAGTGTTGCGCCCGACCGTCGACCGGTCCGACGTTGAAACCCTATACAGGATGATGAAAATCCGCAAGACCCACACGCTGCAAGGGTTTGACGGGGTTTAAGCGCGAAAACCGACATACTGCGCAGCACATTGCATCGCACGGTTCAGCAGGTTTGCGGAAACGTGAGGAACCTTATGATGGGATCACGAACCCAGCCGGAGCCGTGATGAAAGCCGTCGCCCTGAGTCGTGAATACGCACCTGCCCTGCGTGATGTCCTGCTGCCGCCGCCGCTGCCTCCTCGCGGCCGCGATCTGCTGGTGCGGATCGAAGCGGTATCGGTCAACCCCGTCGATGGCAAGCAGCGGGCCGCTACCGATCCGGCCACCCTTGAGGTTCCCCGGGTGCTCGGCTGGGACGCCGCCGGCGTGGTCGAAGCCATCGGTGACGAGGCCAGCCTGTTCGCCTCTGGTGACGAGGTCTACTTCGCCGGTGACGTTACCCGGCCGGGCTGCAACGCCCAGTACCAGTGGGTGGACGAGCGCCTGGTCGCCCGCAAGCCGACCACGCTCGATTTCGCCGAAGCCGCCGCACTACCCCTGACCACGCTGACCGCCTGGGAGCTGTTGTTCCAGCGCATGCCGCTGCACCTGGATGATCGCCGCCATGGCGGCCAGCACCTGCTGGTGATCGGCGGTGCGGGAGGCGTGGGCTCGATGGCGATCCAGCTGGCCCGCCATGCCGGCTTCGAGGTGATCGCCACCGCCTCGCGCGAGGCCTCGATCGACTGGTGCCGGCAGATGGGGGCCACGCATGTGATCGACCATCGGCAGCCGCTGCAGCCCCAGCTGCAGGCACTGGGCATCGACGCAGTGCAGGTGGCGCTCAACCTGGCCGACACCGATCACTACTGGGACGAACTGGGCCAGCTGCTGGCACCACAGGGCCATGTCGGCCTGATCGTGGAGCCGCGTGGCGCACTGCGCATCGGCGATCCGTACAAGGCCAAATGCATCGGTATCCACTGGGAGTTCATGTTCGCGCGCTCGCGCTTCGCCACCGCCGACTGCATCGAACAGCATCGCATCCTCAGCCGCGCCGCCAGCATGATCGATGCCGGCCAGCTGCGTGGCACGCTCAGTGAAACGCTGGGCACGATCAATGCGGCCAACCTGGACATCGCGCATCAGCGCCTGGCCAGCGGGCACACGGTGGGCAAGCTGGCGCTGGTGGGCTGGGACGACTGACGCCGTGATGTAGGCCGAGCCCACGCCAGGCTGCTACGCCTGCCGCCACCAGCAGAGCACGGGCGCGGCCCTGCACAACCGCCCGCATGCAGGATCGGCGCGGCCTGTACCAGCGGATTGGCTGGGATCTGTATCTATGGCCTCAAGGAAATCAGGGATACGGTGGAAACAGATATCCTCTCCCCCGAGCCCACCATGCCTACCGCCCTGCCCCTGCGCCTGCTGCAACTGATCACCGGCCTGTTCCTGTATGGCTTCGGTGCCTCGCTGATGATCCGTGCCGCCATCGGCGTGGCGCCCTGGGACGTGCTGTCGCAGGGCATCGCCGCACAGACGCCGCTGTCCTTCGGGCTGGCGACCAATGTCATCGGCGCACTGGTGCTGTTGCTGTGGTGGCCACTGCGCCAGAAGCCGGGCGTCGGCACGGTGCTCAACGTGATGCTGATCGGTCCCTCCGCACAGTTCGGGTTGTGGCTGCTGCCACCGGCCATCGGCGTGGGCTGGCAGCTGGCGATGTTCTGTGCAGGCATGCTGCTGGTCGCGCTGGCCACCGGCCTGTACATCGGCGCCCGCCTCGGCCCGGGACCGCGCGATGGCTTGATGACTGGCCTGCATGCCCGCACCGGTTGGCCGATCTGGAAGGTGCGCAGCCTGATCGAAGGCAGCGTATTGCTGCTGGGCTGGTGGCTGGGCGGCAATGTCGGCCTCGGCACCCTCGCCTTCGCCCTGCTGATCGGCCCGCTGTGCGGCGTCACGCTGGGCTGGTTCGGGATCGGCCGCCCCCCGGTCGTACCCGCCGCTGCCCGGCAGCCGCAATCGCCCTGAGCTGCCCCGTATGCCGGCCAGCGGCCGGCACTATCGCCCCCGGAGTTCGGGGGCAGCGCCGCAGGCGCGGGGGGTGGAGGCCGGTAAGTGGGGCCCGCGATTCGCGCAGCGAAACGCGGGAGCGACAGCACGCATGTGCCGAGCGTACCCGGCCAGCGGCCGGCACTACCGCCCCCGGAGTTCGGGGGCAGCGCCGCAGGCGCGGGGGGTGGAGGCCGGTAAGTGGGGCCCGCGATTCGCGCAGCGAAACGCGTGAGCGACAGCACGCATGTGCCGAGCGTACCCGGCCAGCGGCCGGCACTATCGCCCCCGGAGTTCGGGGGCAGCGCCGCAGGCGCGGGGGGTGGAGGCCGGTAAGTGGGGCCCGCGATTCGCGCAGCGAAACGCGGGAGCGACAGCACGCATGTGCCGAGCGTACCCGGCCAGCGGCCCTTGCCCCGGCCGCCGTTTCGCGGCACGCTTCGCGCTTCCGTACGCAAGCGTATCGACCATGTCGCCAGCCAACGAAAGCGCCTATCCCCATCTGTTCGCCCCGCTGGACCTGGGCTTCACCCAACTGCGCAACCGCGTATTGATGGGCTCGATGCACACCGGCCTGGAGGATCGCGCCCGCGACTTCCCGCGGCTGGCGGCCTACTTCGCCGAGCGCGCCGAGGGCGGCGTCGGCCTGATCGTCACCGGCGGCTTCGCACCGAATGTGGTCGGCTGGCTGAAGCCGTTCGGCGGCAAGCTGTCCTGGCCCTGGGAAGTGCGGCCGCACCGCCAGCTCACCGCCGCCGCGCACCAGCACGGCGCGAAGATCTGCCTGCAGCTGCTGCATGCAGGCCGTTACGCCTATCACCCGTTGTCGGTGGCACCGTCGAAGCTGAAGGCACCGATCAACCCGTTCACCCCGCGCGCGTTGTCGGCCAGCGGCGTCGACCGGCATATCGCCGATTACGCACGCAGCGCCAAGCTGGCCCGCGAGGCCGGCTACGACGGCGTGGAAGTGATGGGTTCGGAGGGCTACCTCATCAACGAATTCATCGCCCCGCGCACCAACAAGCGCACCGATGCCTGGGGCGGCGACGCGCGCCAACGCATGCGCTTCGCGGTCGAGATCGTACGCCGCATCCGCGAGGCCTGCGGCCCGGACTTCATCATCATCTATCGCCTGTCGCTGGTGGATCTGGTCGACGACGGCAGCAGCTGGGAAGAAATCGTGCAGCAGGCGCAGGCCATCGAGGCGGCCGGCGCAACGATCATCAATTCCGGCATCGGCTGGCACGAAGCGCGCATTCCGACCATCGCCACCTCGGTGCCGCGTGCTGCCTTCGTCGGGGTCACCGCCAAGCTCAAGCCGCATGTGAAGGTGCCGCTGGTGGCGACCAACCGCATCAACATGCCCGACGTCGCCGAGCGCATCCTCGCCAATGGCGGCGCCGACATGGTGTCGCTGGCGCGCCCGCTGCTGGCCGACCCGCAGTGGCCGAACAAGGCCCGTGCCGGCCGCGCGGAGGCGATCAACACCTGCATCGCCTGCAACCAGGCCTGCCTGGACCACGTGTTCGAGAACAAGCTGGCCAGCTGCCTGGTCAATCCGCGCGCCGCGCACGAGACCGAGCTGGTCTATCGCCCCACCGCTGCGCCGAAGAAGGTTGCGGTGGTCGGTGCCGGCCCCGCCGGCCTGGCCTGTGCCACCGTCGCTGCCCAGCGTGGCCACCAGGTCACCCTGTTCGACGCCAATGATGAGATCGGCGGCCAGTTCAACGTGGCCAAGCGCATCCCCGGCAAGGAAGAGTTCCACGAGACCCTGCGCTACTTCCGCCACAAACTGGCCGAAACCGGTGTGCAGCTGCGCCTCGGCACCCGCGCCGATGCCGCCCAGCTGACCGGCTTCGACGAGGTGGTGCTGGCCACCGGCATCACCCCGCGCAAGGTCGATTTCCCCGGTGCCGATCACGCCAAGGTGGTCAGCTACCTGGACGTGCTGCTGGGCCGGGTCGAAGTGGGCGCCAGTGCGGCGATCATCGGCGCCGGCGGCATCGGCTTCGATGTCGGCGAATTCCTCAGCCACGCCGGCGAGTCCCCCTCCCTCGACCCGCAGCGCTGGATGGCCGAATGGGGCGTGGACAGCACCTTCGAGGCCCGCGGCTCACTGGCCAGGCCGGAGGTTGAAACCTCGCCGCGCCGGCTGTGGCTGCTGCAGCGCAGCCCGGGCAAGCCCGGCGCGCGCCTGGGCAAGACCACCGGCTGGATCCATCGCGCCACGCTGAAGGCCAAGGGCGTGCGCATGCTCGGTGGCGTCGAGTACCTCGGCGTGGACGACGCGGGCCTGCGCATCCGCGTGGACGGCAGCGAACAGCTGCTGCCGGTCGACCATGTGGTGATCTGCGCCGGGCAGGAACCGAACCGCGCGCTGCAGGCCGAACTGCAGGCGGCCGGCATCAACGCGCAGCTGATCGGCGGTGCCGACGTGGCCGCAGAACTCGACGCCAAGCGCGCCATCGACCAGGGCAGCCGGGTTGCCGCCGGGCTCTGATGAGCGCCTGAATGGGGGGCGGAATGTGATTTCCGTCACCCTCATTGAACCTGAATGTCAAGCCGAGCGGTTCACGATGCGTTCGGCTACGCCCCCCTACCTTGCGCCATCTTTCCGCTCACCAGCCAGTTTCCGGTGAGCCGGCGCAGCCCCACGATCGGTACTGGTCGTTTCTTTTGGGGCTGCCCAACGGGGCGGCCCCGATGGCCGCCTCCCCATGACGCCAAGTCGTACCCCGCCTCCTGTCGCCCTGCGGCCGGAACCGGAAAGTGCGGCCCATACGGAGCAAGGAGTTATATGAAACTGGCCTGGATTCTCTGGCTGTCGCAGTTGTTGCCGCAGCCGGCCGCTGATTCACTGTGTTTGAGCACCACCGTTTACCTGGAAGCCCGCGACCAGACCCTGCGCGGCCAGCAGGCCGTCGCCGAGGTCGCACTGCGCCGTCTCGACAGTGGCCTGTGGGGCGACTCGATGTGCCAGGTGGTCACCGCGCGCAAGCAGTTCGCACCGACCATCGTCTCCCCCGGCACCCAGTTGGGCAACGACGCGGCCTGGAGCGAGGCAATGAACGTGGCCTTCGACGCCGAGCGCAACTGGGCGCTGCCGGCCGGCGAGCGCCGCGAGATCGTGCCCGGTGCCAGCCACTTCGCCGCGCTGTCCATCGCCAGCCCGAACTGGCGCAATGCCTACCAGGTGGCCACCATCGGCGATCACACCTTCTATAAGGTGCAGAACCTCAAGCCGCGGCAGTCGTAACGATCCGTGCCGGCGGCAGCGTTGCCGCCTGCCGGCAGGCTCTGGGATAGTGGGCGTTTCCCGCCCGCATCACCTGGAGTTCCCATGAAGCTGTACAGCAAGCCCGGTGCCTGTTCCACCGCCGACCACATCGCCCTGCAGTGGACCGGCCAGCCGTTCGAGGTTGAACTGCTGAACAAGGACACCCTGAAGGGTCCGGAATTCCTCAAGATCAATCCGGCCGGTGCGGTGCCCGCGCTGGTCGACGGCGACTTCGTGCTGCTGCAGAACGCCGCGATCATGGGCTATATCGCCGACAGCTTCCCGCAGGCCGGCCTCGGCGGTGACGGCAGCCCGCGCCAGCGCGCCGAAGCCACCCGCTGGCTGGCGTTCGTCAATTCCGACGTGCACCCGGCCTTCTCGCCGCTGTTCGCGCCGGGCAAGTTCATTGCCGACGAAGGCCAGTACGACGCGATCCGCGCCGCCGCGCACAAGCGCCTGCGTGGCCTGTTCGAGACCGCCGACAGGCAGCTGGCCGACAAGCCCTGGCTGGCCGGCTTCCGCAGCTTCGCCGACCCGTACTTCTACATCACCCTGCGCTGGGCCGCCGGCACCAAGGTCGACCTGTCGGGCCTGGACAATCTGGCCGCCTACAAGGCACGCATGGATGCCGATGCCGGCGTGCAGGCCGCGCTGAAGGCCGAAGGCCTGGCCTGACCTTGGTCAGGGGTCAGAGCCGTTCGCGTGGCGGACGGATCTGACCCCACCGGCCACCAGACGGGGTCGGATCCGCCTGCGCAGCAGGCGGCTCCGACCCCTCGATATCATTCGCGCGATCAGCCGATCTGGCGGATCACTTCCCCCTTGGCATCGCGCAGGTAGGTCGGCACCACTTCGATGCGCAGCGCCCCCGCCACCGGGTAAACCCCGCGCTCGGCGCGCACCCCTGCCAGGGCCTGCAGGCCCGCCTCGTCCAGTGACCAGCGCGCGCTGTCGGCGGATACGTCCGCCGCTTCACCGCCCCCGTGCGCGATGAACTCCCACTGCCGCTCGCGGCTGGCCAGTTCCAGCGATTTGCCGTGGCGCAGGCGCAGCGGCAACAGTTCGCACACGCTGGCGACCTGACCGGCGCCGAGCACCAGCGTGGTGACGCCCGCCTCCTGCCGCCAGTCCAGGGTCTCGATGAACAGCATGCCGGTGCTGGAACCCTCGCGTTCGCTGCCGGCCTGCACCCGCTGTGCCAGCGCCGGGTCCTCCAGCAGGTTGTCGCGATGCAGATCGCTGATCCACAGCGGCATCGCCGGCAGCAGCGCCTGCAGCACGCCACGCGTCGACCAGCGCTTGACCGCCTCCATCTCCTCATCGGTCAATCCGACCAGCTGCAGGAACTGCAGATGGCCGTTGGCCGTGTCCCGCGCCGGCAACTGCGGGTCCGCAATGAAGGCCAGATGGCACAGCCGCGTGCCGGTCTCCAGCGCGATCGGACCGTTGGCGTTGAGGTGATGGCCATCCTCGAACACGTTGCCACTGCCGAACACGTAGCGCGCCAGGTTCTGCAGCAGGTTCATCGGCCACACCGGCGGGGTGCTGCCGGCGTTCTCACCGGCCTCGGCAGCCAGACGGAAGGTCAGCTCGAAGCCATAACCGCTGGCATCTGCATCACTGCTCTCCTTGGCGTACAGCTCGGAGAAGCCGTAGGTGATGTAATGCCAGTGCGGTACCGGCGCATCCGCCCAGTACACGCTGATGCCATCCAGTGGATCCTGGCCACCGAGCGTGTACGGAAGCGCGGTGCCGAAGTGACGCGGCTCCTGGCCGGCATACAGCGGCGCCAGCGCCGCATTGATCGCGTCCCAGCCTGGGGTGTCGGTGTCGTCGTGGTCGTCCTGCACGCGGGACTCCTTGTAGGGAAGTGAACCGATCACTTTACGCGGTGGCTCAGGCCTGCACGACCTCACTGCCAGCGTTCAGCACCGCCGCCTGGGTTTCCTGCCACCAGCGCTGCGCCAATGCCGGGCTGCGCGCCTTGCCCACCGCCGCCAGCAACTCCGGGCACAAGCGCTCCAGCGCCAGCGCATCGGTGCAGCGTTCGATCTTCAACTGCATGAAGTAGCCCTTCAGGCCCAGGTGGCGGCGCACCGCCTCGCTCATCGCGTCGTACAACTGCTGGTACAGCGCCGGGTCCTGTTCGCGCCCGGTGCTGATGCCGCGCGCCGGCGCCACCTCTGCGCTTCCGCCGATCACTTCGATCAGGCCCTGTGCTGACAATTGCTCCAGCGCGTCCGGTGGTGCCCGCAGGCCTTCGAACAGGCCACGCAGTTCGGTGTCGTTGCGATGGCCATCGACCATCAGCAGGATCGAACGCAGTGCCGCCGGCAGGCGCCGGCTACGGTCTTCGATTTCCTGACGGCCAGCAGCCGTCTTGGCGTGCAGCAATGCCATTGCCTCCCCCTCGCTCGATGCGCAATGCCGGCGCGCCCTCGCGGGCACGCCCCCCTGTGTTGCCATCTCCGGACGGCACGCGCGTTCCCCGGCGCGAGCCGCGTATTGCAGGTCGATGACAGGCCGAGCTTAGCGCAAGTACTGCGGGTAGTGCCGGCCGCTGGCCGGCAACCTCGGGGTGGATGGGGGTGCCGGCCAGTGGCCGGCACGACCGGATCAACGGCCCAGCGCCCGGCGGATCTCCTCCAGCGCGCCGGGGTCGTCCAGCGTCGACAGGTCACCCGGGTCGCGCTGCTCGGCCAGCGCCTGCAACGAGCGCCGCAGCAGCTTGCCCGAACGGGTCTTGGGCAGCGCGTTGACCACGTGCACGTGCGCCGGGCGGGCCACTGCGCCGAGCGAGGTGGTCACCGTGGCCATCATCTCGGCCACCACTTGCGCCGGATCCTCGCCATCCAGGCCCTGCTTGAGGGTGACGAACACCAGCGGCACCTGCCCCTTCAATTCGTCCTTGACCCCGATCACGGCAGCCTCGGCCACGCGCGGGTGGCTCGAAATGGCCTCTTCGATCTCGCGCGTGCCCAGCCGGTGCCCGGCCACGTTGATCACATCATCGGTACGGCCGAGGATGAAGGTGTAGCCATCGTCGTCGCGGATTGCCCAGTCCAGCGAGCTGTACAGCAGTTCCTTGAAGTGGCTGAAGTAGCTCTGCAGGAAACGGTTGTCGTCGTTCCACACCGTGCTCATGCAGCCCGGCGGCAACGGTGGCGACACCACCAGCACCCCCTTCTGCCCCGGTGCGACTTCCTCGCCGGTGTTCTCGTCGATCACCTTCATCCGGTAGCCGAGGTTGGGCAAGCCCGGCGAACCGAAGCGCACCGGCTTCATCTCCAGGCCCGGCAGCAGGGTCAGCGCCGGCCAGCCGGTCTCGGTCTGCCAGTAGTTGTCGATGATCGGCTTGCCGAGCGCTTCGCTGATCCAGTGCGCGGTCGGTTCGTCCAGCGGCTCGCCGGCCAGGAACAGGTATTTCAGCGCGCGCAGGTCGTGGCGATGGATGAAGTCCGCATCGTGCTTCTTCAGCACGCGGATGGCAGTGGGGGACGAGAACATCGTGCGCACGTTGTACTGCTCGCACAGCGCCCACCAGATGCCCGGGTCCGGGTTGGTCGGCAGCCCTTCGTACAGCAGCGAGGTGCAGCCGCCGATCAGCGGGCCGTACACATTGTAGGAATGGCCTACCGCCCAGCCGACATCGGAAGTGGAGAACATCACCTGCCCCGGCCTGCAGTCGAACACGGTTTCCATCGACTGTGCCATCGCCACCGCGTAGCCGCCGACATCGCGCTGCACGCCCTTCGGCTTGCCGGTGGTGCCCGAGGTATACAACAGGTAGCTCGGCTCGCTCGATTCCAGCCACTGCACCGGCACGTCGACCTCACCGATCTGCGCACGCAGCGCGGCGTACTCCACATCGCGGCCCGGCACGCGTGGTTCGGCGGCATCCAGTCCGCGCGACACGATCAGCACGTGCGGCGGTGGCGACGTGGCTTCGGCGCAGGCTGCATCGACCATCGGCTTGTACGGAATCAGCTTGCCACCGCGCATGCCGGCATCGGCGGCGATCAGCAGCTTCGGCTTGGCATCGTCGATGCGCAGCGCCAGGTTGTGCGCGGCGAAGCCACCGAACACCACCGAATGCACCGCACCGATGCGCGCGCAGGCCAGCATCGCGAACACGGCTTCGGCCATGTTCGGCATGTAGATCACCACACGGTCACCGTGACCGACGCCGAGGTGCTTGAGCACGGCAGCGAAGTCGTTCACTTCCCGATACAGCTGGCGATAGGTGATCTCGCGGGTGCTGCTGGTCTCGGTGGAAATGGCAACCAGCGCGAGCTGGTCGGCGCGCTCGGCCAGATGGCGGTCGACGGCGTTGTAGCAGAGATTGGTTTCACCGCCGACAAACCAGCGCCGGAACGGCGGGTTGCTGTAGTCGAGTACCTGCTGCGGCGGTTTGTGCCAATGGATGCGCTTGGCTTCCTCGCCCCAGAAGGCCTCCGGCTCGTCGATCGAGCGACGGTAGGTTTCCTCGTAGTTCATGACGCAGCCCTCCCAGACAAAGTCATGGGTTCGAGGATAGTCCGGCGCTGCCGCGCGGGCCGCCCTACCTTGGTAGGGGGTGGGGTTTTCATGCAGGGCTGCGCCCTGCACCCGCGGTAGTGCCGGCCGCTGGCCGGCAACCTCAGAAGCAACAGCCGAAGCAACAGCGGGTTTCCCGTGGGATGGCGAGGTGGGTCCGGTTGCGGGGGACACCGTGAATCCGTCCATGGAGGCTCGGTCGCCGCATCCATGCGGCTCACGCCCCCGCAACCGGACCCACCCCGCCTTCGACAGACTTCCGCGATCTGTCGGAACACGGGGCCGGATCCCCAGATTCAATATTCAATTCGATATCTGACAGAAAAATCGTGTCGACCAAGGTCGACACCTACCAACACCAACAGCGACAGCCGTTACCAACCTCCGCAGGAATCTGTCGGGGGTGGGGCGGTGTGGGTTGGCAGGACCGTTGGCGCCATGGATGGCGCCATCGAGCCCCCATGGGTGAGGGCGCTTTGCTTGCGAAGCACTGCTTTGCAAGCGCCCGAACGCACAGCCGCCAGCGGCTGGGCCGGCCCCCGGAGGGGGGTTTACGGCGTGTCCTGCCAACCGACACCGTCCCGCCAACCCACGGATAGCCCGCTTTTGACGTTGATTCTGCGGGTGCAGGGCTGCAAGCCCTGCCGAACCCCTAGAACGGAGTGGCGGACTCGAACGCGAGTGCCTCGCCCGTCACCGGGTGGGTGAACCGCAGGCTGCGCGCATGCAGATGCACGCGCTGCGCAGGCGCGGCGTCATACAGCACATCGCCAACGATGGGATGGCCGAGACTGGCCATGTGCAGGCGCAGTTGATGGCTGCGGCCAGTAACCGGTTCCAGCGCCACGCGCGTGCGCTGCGCTTCGGCATCACGCGCCATTACGCGCCAGCGCGTCAGCGCCGGCTTGCCGCGTTCGTGATCGATCATCTGCTTCGGCCGGTTTGGCCAGTCCACGATCAGTGGCAGGTCCACGTCGCCGGCATCGCCTTCAAGCAGCCCCTCCACGATCGCTTCATAACGCTTGCCGACCTGGCGCTGCTCGAACTGCATCGACAACGCCACCTGCATGTCCTTGCCGCGCGCATGCAGCAGCAGGCCGGAGGTCACCTGGTCCAGGCGGTGCACGGTCAACGCATCCGGGTACAGCGCCTGCAGGCGCGCGACCACGCAATCCTGGTTCTCGGCGCCGCGGCCGGGCACGGACAGCAGGCCGGCCGGCTTCTCGGCCACCAGCAGCGCGTCGTCGATGTAATGCAGGTGGATCATGCGGCTCCGTATCCGTCCAAACAGAAACGGGGAAGCCGAAGCTTCCCCGTTTCTGCGTACCGACCAACGGTCGGTACCTACCTCGATGGGAATGTACCGACCAGCGGTCGACACCCACCTTGATGAAAGAGGTACCGGCTCGAGCCGGTACCGCCTGCATCAGCCCAGCAGGTGGGCGACGCCGGCGCGCTCTTCTTCCAGCTCGGCCAGGGTCTTGTCGATGTACTTCTGGCTGAAGTCGTCGATCGGCAGATCCTTCACCAGGGTGTACTTGCCGTTCTCGGTGGTCACTGCGAAGCCGAAGATCACGCCTTCCGGAATGCCGTAGGAACCGTCGGACGGCACGCCCATGGTGACCCACTTGCCGTTGCTGCCCAGCACCCAGTCACGCACGTGGTCGATGGCAGCGTTGGCGGCCGAAGCGGCCGAGGACGAGCCACGGGCTTCGATGATCGCCGCGCCGCGCTTGCCCACGGTCGGGATGAAGGTGTTGGCGTTCCATTCCTGGTCGTTGATCGCATCGGCGATCGACGCGCCATCGGCGGTGGCGAAACGGTAGTCCGGGTACATGGTCGGGCTGTGGTTGCCCCACACGACCAGCTTCTCCATGCCACCGACCGGCTTGCCGAGCTTGGTCGACAGCTGGCTCAGCGCGCGGTTGTGGTCCAGGCGCAGCATGGCGGTGAAGTTTTCCGGCTTCAGGTCCGGGGCCGACTTCATGGCGATGTAGGCATTGGTGTTGGCCGGGTTGCCGACCACCAGCACCTTCACGTCACGGCTGGCGACCTTGTTCAGCGCCGCGCCCTGGGCGGTGAAGATCTTGGCGTTTTCCAGCAGCAGGTCCTTGCGCTCCATGCCCGGGCCACGCGGACGTGCGCCGACCAGCAGGGCGATGTCGGCATCCTTGAACGCGACTTCGGCATCATCGGTGCCGACCATGCCGGCCAGCAGCGGGAAGGCGCAGTCTTCCAGCTCCATCATCACGCCCTTCAGGGCGGCCTGGGCCTTGTCGACCGGCAGTTCCAGCAGCTGCAGGATGACCGGCTGGTCCTTGCCCAGCATTTCGCCGGAGGCGATGCGGAACAGCAGGGCATAACCGATCTGGCCGGCGGCGCCGGTCACGGCAACACGAACGGGTGCTTTCATGGGGGTTTCCTCTTGCTTGCAAGCGTTTGATGGGACGCCGCGGGCAGAGCCACGCAGGCCTGGCGGGCGGCGGGGAACAGGGAAACGGCCACCCGTGGGTGGCCGTTTCGAAGGGGGATCAGGCGGCGAGGTGCTTGTTCCACTCCGCGACGCGGTCGGCCTGGGCGGCCAGCACGGCGTCGACGTCGCCTTCCAGGGTGATCGAATGGATCACGTCGCCCTGCTTGACCGAATCGACGATCGCCTGGCCTTCCAGGACCTTGCCGAAGACGGTGTGGCGGCCGTCCAGCCAATCGGTCTTGATGTGGGTGATGAAGAACTGGCTGCCGTTGGTGTTCGGGCCGGCGTTGGCCATCGACAGCGAGCCGACCTCGTGCTTCACGCCATTCTTCTCGTCTTCGAACTTGTAGCCCGGGCCGCCGGTGCCACGACCCTGCGGGCAGCCGCCCTGGATCATGAAGTCGGCGATAACGCGGTGGAAGATCAGGCCGTCATAGAAGCCGTGCTTGACCAGGTTCACGAAGTTGGCCACGGTCAGCGGTGCCTTGTCGGCGAACAGCTCGACCTTGATCGGGCCCTGGGTGGTGTCGAAAGTGGCGATGAGGGACATGAAGATCCTTGATGCAAAGGGGAATGCGTCTAGCCACCTAGTTTACACCCGCCTCGTGTCGGCGGCGGCTTCGACCATTGGTGAAGCGCCCCGCTTCAGCCCCCGGACGGGGAGCCGCGCAGCCGGGTCCTGGCGGCCCCGGCCGGGGCGGCGGATGCCCAGCTGAATGGGCCCCGTGACAGGCGTGAAATCCACCTTTTCGCGAATCGTCAAGTTCGACGTATAATGTTGGACTTCTTTTTCCAAATCCGGCGCCGACTGGCCCCCTTTCGTATGTCCATCGAAAATCTTCGCAACATCGCCATCGTCGCCCACGTCGACCATGGCAAGACCACCCTGGTCGACCAGCTGCTGAAGCAGTCCGGCACCCTGTCCGAGCGTACCGTCCTCGCCGAGCGCGTGATGGACAGCAACGACCAGGAAAAGGAACGCGGCATCACCATCCTGGCCAAGAACACCGCCATCACCTGGGAAGACAAGAAGACCGGCATCAAGAACCGGATCAACATCGTCGACACCCCCGGCCACGCCGACTTCGGTGGTGAGGTCGAGCGCGTGCTGTCGATGGTCGACACCGTGCTGATCCTGGTCGATGCGATGGACGGCCCGATGCCGCAGACCCGCTTCGTCACCCAGAAGGCCTTCGCGATGGGCTTCAAGCCGATCGTCGTGGTCAACAAGATCGACCGTCCGGGCGCGCGTCCGGAATGGGTGATCGACCAGGTCTTCGACCTGTTCGACAAGCTCGGCGCCACCAATGAGCAGCTGGACTTCCCGATCGTCTACGCCTCGGCCCTGAACGGCTACGCCGGCCTGGAAGACACCGTGCGCGACGGCGACATGACCCCGCTGTACGAAGCGATCATGCAGCACGCCCCGCGTCCGGAGGTGGACCCGGAAGGCCCGTTCCAGATGCGCATCAGCCAGCTGGACTACAACAACTTCGTGGGCGTGATCGGCATCGGCCGCATCCAGCGCGGCACCCTGAAGAAGAACATGCAGGTCGCCGTCATCGACCGTGAAGGCAAGAAGCGCAACGGCAAGGTCGCCCAGGTGCTGGGCTTCCTGGGCCTGGAGCGCATCGAGCAGGAGACGGCCGAGGCCGGTGACATCGTGGCCATCTCCGGCATTCCGGAGCTGACCATCTCCGACACCCTGTGCCACCCGGATACCCCCGAAGCCCTGCCGGCGCTGACCGTCGACGAGCCGACCATCTCGATGACCTTCCAGGTCAACAACTCGCCGTTCGCCGGCAACAAGGACCTGTCCGGTGGCAAGTTCCTGACCAGCCGCCAGATCAAGGACCGCCTGGACCGCGAGCAGGTCCACAACGTGGCACTGAAGGTCGAACAGCTGGAAGACGCCGACAAGTTCCTGGTCTCCGGCCGCGGCGAACTGCACCTGTCGGTGCTGATCGAGAACATGCGCCGTGAAGGCTACGAGCTGGCGGTGTCGCGCCCGGAAGTGATCATCAAGGAAATCGACGGCCAGATGATGGAGCCGATCGAGCAGCTGGTGGTGGACATCGAAGAAATCCACCAGGGCGGCGTGATGGAAAAGCTGGGTACCCGCAAGGGCCAGCTGAAGAACATGGAACCGGACGGCAAGGGCCGTGTGCGCCTGGAATACCAGATCCCGGCCCGTGGCCTGATCGGTTTCCAGAACGAGTTCAAGACCCTGACCCAGGGTTCGGGCCTGCTGTTCCACGTGTTCGACCATTACGGTCCGAAGGAACAGGGTGCGATCGCCAAGCGCATCAACGGCGTGATGATCGCCAATGCGCCGGGCGTCACTCCCGCCTACTCGCTGGGTCCGCTGCAGGAGCGCGGCAAGCTCTTCGCTGCCGAAGGCGACAACGTGTATGAAGGCCAGCTGGTCGGCATCCACTCCAAGGACAACGACCTGACCGTCAACGCGATCAAGACCAAGCCGCTGACCAACATGCGCGCTTCGGGCAAGGACGACGCGATCCAGCTGACCCCGGCGATCAAGTACTCGCTGGAACAGGCCCTGGACTTCATCGAAGACGACGAGCTGGTCGAGATCACCCCCAAGGAGATCCGTCTGCGCAAGAAGTTCCTGACCGAAAGCGACCGCAAGAAGGCTTCGCGCGGCGGCTGAGCCAGCACCCCGTGGACCAGAGCGGCTACAACCCGGATCCGCACCGGCATCCGGGCCTCCACGTCATCGCCCTGCTCGAAGCGAGCAAGGCGATGCTGGCGCTGTTGGCCGCCACCGGGCTGGAAGTGCTCGGACCGCAGCCGCTGCGGCACGGCATCATGGTCCTGATCCGGCGTTTCAGCCTGGATCCGGACCATGGCACCCTGCCCTCGCTGCTGCACATGATCAGCCCCGACGCGGTGCACCTGGCCGCGGCGGGGATGATCGGCTACGGCCTGCTGCACCTGGTCGAAGCCTGGGGCCTGTGGCGGGCCAAGGCCTGGGCCTCCTGGCTGGGCTGCCTGACCGCCTCCCTGTACCTGCCTTTCGACATCTTCGCGATCATCCGCCATCCCGGCTGGCCATCGTGGACGATCCTGGCGATCAACCTGATCGTGGTCTACGTCCTCGCCCGCGACCTGCGCAAGCGCCACCGCTGAGCACCGGCTACACTGGGGATTGGAGCCGACCAAGCCGCCCCATGCGCCCGTCCTTGCCGCCTCTGCTGACCTGCCTGCTTGCCGCGCTGCCTGCGCTGCTTTCGGCTGGCTGCAGCCCGGCCGCGTCCAGCGCGCATGCGGCCGAACCCGCGAGCCGCAACGTGCCGTTCCCGTACGCCGAAACCGATGTCACCGACCTGCAGGCGCGGATGAGCGCCGGTGAGCTGGACAGCACCACCCTGACCCAGGCCTACCTGCAGCGCATCGCCACCCTGGACCGCACCGGGCCGCGCCTGCGCGCGGTGATCGAGCTCAACCCGGATGCACTGAAGGAAGCCGCTGCGCGCGACCGCGAGCGCCGTGATGGACGCCTGCGCGGCCCGCTGCACGGCATTCCGGTACTGCTGAAGGACAACATCAACGCCGCCCCGATGGTCACCAGCGCCGGCTCGCTGGCCCTGCAGGGGTTCCGCCCGGACGACGCCTACCTGGTGCGCCGGCTGCGCGACGCCGGCGCGGTGGTGCTGGGCAAGACCAATCTCAGCGAGTGGGCCAATTTCCGCGGCAACGATTCGGTGTCCGGCTGGAGCGCGCGCGGCGGCCAGACCCGCAATCCCTATCGCCTCAGCCACTCGCCCTGCGGCTCCAGCAGCGGCAGCGCGGTGGCGGTCGCCGCCAACCTGGCCAGCGTGGCGATCGGCACCGAAACCGACGGCAGCATCGTCTGCCCTGCGGCGGTCAATGGCATCGTCGGCCTCAAGCCGACCGTCGGCCTGGTCAGCCGCGAGGGCATCATCCCGATTTCCTTCAGCCAGGACACCGCAGGGCCGATGACCCGCAGCGTCGCCGACGCTGCAGCCGTGCTGACCGCTATCGCCGGCCGCGACGATGCCGACCCGGCCACGGCGACCATGCCTGGCCGCGCGGTGTACGACTACACCGCGCGCCTGGACCCGCAGGGCCTGCGTGGCAAGCGCATCGGCCTGCTGCAGACACCGCTGCTGAAATACCGCGGCATGCCGCCGCTGATCGAACAGGCGGCCACCGAGCTGCGTCGGGCGGGTGCCTTCGTGGTGCCGGTGGAGCTGCCCAACCAGGGCGCCTGGGCCGAGGCGGAACGCACGGTGCTGCTGTACGAATTCAAGGCCGGGCTGGAGCGCTACTTCAGCACCCATCGCGCGCCACTACGCAGCCTGGCCGACCTGATCGCCTTCAACCAGGCGCACAGCAAGCAGGAGCTGGGCCTGTTCGGCCAGGAACTGCTGGTGGCGGCCGACGCTACCGCCGGCCTGGCCGACCCCGCCTATATCCGTGCACGCAGCGATGCGCGCCGGCTGGCCGGCGCGGAAGGCATCGACGCCGCCCTCGCCGCCCACCAGCTCGATGCCCTGGTGGCGCCGACCACCGGTGTGGCGTGGCCGATCCGCAGCGAAGGCGACGACTTCCCCGGCGAGAGCTACAGCGCCGCCGCCGTCGCCGGCTATCCCAGCCTCAGCGTGCCGATGGGCCAGATCAATAGCCTGCCGGTCGGCCTGCTGTTCATGGGCACCGCCTGGAGCGAACCGAAGCTGATCGAAATGGCCTACGCCTACGAACAGCGCACCCGCGCGCGACGCCCGCCGCACTTCGACACCGACACCCTGATCGACGCCGGCGAGCCGTGAGCTCCGGTAACGCCGCGAAATCCTGCTTGCGGTAGTGCCGGCCGCTGGCCGGCAGAACCGAGCTCGCCGGCCAGCGGCCGGCGCTACCGCTCGGGCTCCAGCTCTACCGGCACGATCGCCGCTTCACCGTCTTCAGCCCCCGGCGAACGCACATCCGCAGTGCGCGCACGTGGACCGCGCGGCATGTCCAGTTCGTCTGCATGCTGCAGCCGCGCACGCACCTGCGGCAGCGACTGCGGATGCTCGCGCGCGAGGAAATCGAGCATGCGTTCGCGCACCAGGCAGCGCAGATCGAAGGCATCACCGGAGCTGCGCGCACTGACCAGCAGGCGCACCTGGATCGCGCGCTCGCTGGTCTCGGTCACCTGGGTCACGCAGACCCGGCCATCCCACAGCGCTTCACCGCGGCAGATGCGTTCCAGCTCGGCACGGATCGCTGCCACCGGGGCACGATAGTCCAGCCACAGGAACGCGGTGCCGAGCAGGTCGGCGCTGCGCCGCGTCCAGTTCTGGAAGGGGTTCTCGATGAACCAGGTCAGCGGCACCACCATTCGCCGCTCATCCCAGATGCGCACCACCACATAGCTGCTGCCGATCTCCTCGATGCGCCCCCACTCGCCTTCGACGATCACCACATCATCCAGCCGGATCGGCTGCGTCACTGCGATCTGCAGGCCGGCGATGAGGTTGCCGAACACCGGCTTGGCGGCGATGCCCGCCACCAGGCCGATCAGGCCCGCCGAGGCCAGCAGCGCGGTGCCGATCTTCTGCACCATCGGGAAGGTCAGCAGCACCAGCGATGCGCCCAGCACGATGATGCCGCCCATCAGCACACGGCTGAGCACCCGCGTCTGGGTCTGGATGCGGCGCGCTTCCAGGTTGTCGGAGACATCGATGGGATGGCTGCGCAGGATGGCACGTTCGCCCGCCGCCACCGCCCGCACCAGCAGCCAGATGAAGCACGCGGTCAGCGCGATATGCAGCACCCGTTGCAGGTTGCCCAGAACGGGATCCTGCAGCGGCGTGGCCTGCAATGCAGGGATCAACAGCAGCAGCGGCCATGCGGTGGCCATCGGCAGCCCGAGCACACGCCCGATACGCGCGCGCCGACGATCGCGCCCCTTCAGCCGATGGTAGATCCACAGGATCAGCCACGCGCCGATGCCGCCCACCACTACGGCCAATCCCAACGGCCATGCGTATGCCTGTGCGCTTTGCCAGTGCACCGTTGCCACCTCCACTCGAACAGCCAAGTGGACAGACTCGCGCATGGCGCATGAGCGCCACGTCAGTCGTTCGTAAGCGGGGCGTGGGTCGGCAGGGCTTGCAGCCCTGCACCTGCGGTAGTGCCGGCCGCTGGCCGGCAACCTCAACAGCAACAGCCGAAGCAGAAGCGGGCTTCCTGTGGGATGGCGGAGTGGGGCCGGTTGCGGGAGACGCCGTGAATCCCGCTCCGCGGTCCGGCCCAGCCGCTGGCGGCTGTGCGTTCGGGTGCTTGCGAAGCAGTGCTTCGCGAGCAAAGCGCCCTCACCCATGGAGGCTCGGTCGCCGCTTGCTCGTGTGCGCTTTCCTGCGCACACGGCAAGACCGGGGTTGGGCGTCCTGCCCAACCCGCCCGAGGCATGCCTCGGGCCCATGCGGCTCACGCCCCGTAACTGGATCTGTCGGGACCTGCTGCTGATGGTGGGTGCCGACCGTTGGTCGGCACGGAGTCGGAGCCCATTTTGAATACTGCAATCTGACAGAAAAATCGTGTCGACCAACGGTCGACACCTACCAACAGCCGCGCATGCCAATCGCCGCAGTTACCAGTAGCAACTGTCTTGTCAGGGGCAGCCGAGGGCCACCTCGGCGTCCCGCTTACGGGCGTTGAGGATCACCAGCATTTTGCGCATGACCGCCACGAGCGCCACCTTGCTCGCTTTGCCTTTGGCCT
>NZ_JBMRFS010000018.1:0-29747 GCF_049384825.1 Stenotrophomonas sp. CASM106 | reverse complement strand
GTTGCGGGAGCGTCCGCGGCATGGATGCCGCGGCCAAGCCCCCATGGATGGGTTTACGGCGCCTCCCGCAACCGGACCCACCCCGCCTACCCACAGGAACCCGCTTTTGCTGTTGCTTCGGCTCTTGCCGTGGACGTGGCCTCTGCAGGTGCAGGGCGCAGCCCTGCCGATAAACCCCTCCTGCGACGGTTCGTCGCACGGGCAACCCTGGACCCGGCTCTACACTAGCGGGATGACCCGGCTGTCCCGCCCGCAGCGCCTTCTGCTCCAGCTTGCCGTCCTGGCGACGCTGCTGATGGTGCTTGCGCCGCTGGTCAGCCGCGCGCTGCATGCGCAGCCGATGGACCACGCTGCGATGGCCGGCATGGACCACGCGCACATGCAGCATGATGGTGCCGTAGCGGACCAGAGCCCCTTGCCCGGGCACACGGATCCGACCCCACCGGCCGATCCCCACGCCATGCACGGCGAAGCCTGCGAATACTGCGTGCTGGCGATGCGCCTGCTGCCGTGGCTGGCCGTGCTGGTGCTGCTGTTGCCGCTGTTGTGGCGGCCGCGGCTGGTGTTCCCCTGGTCGCGGCAGGTGCTGCCCGCGCTGTGCTGGCCGGCGCATGCCGCGCGTGGGCCGCCGCCTTTCTCCATCGTTCGCTGATGTCCCTGTCGAATCTGCCGCACGACGCCTGACCGGGCGCCGTGCGCGCGTGCGTACCTTGGAGCTGTTCCGATGAAAATGACTTCCCGCCCCGCGGGCGCCTGTGCGCGCCTGCCGGTTGCCCTTGGCCTGGCCGTAGCTGCAACGCTCGCCCATGCCGCGCCCGCCGAAGAGGCGCGTACCCTCGACACCCTGGTGGTCATCGCTGCCGCACCGTCCTCGCCACTGCACTGGGTGACCGACCCACGCCTGCCGCGGCAGCCGGTACCCGCCAGTGATGGCGCCGATTACCTGAAGACCGTTCCCGGTTTCTCCGCCATCCGCAACGGCGGCACCAACGGTGACCCGGTGCTGCGCGGCATGTTCGGTTCGCGCCTGAACATCCTCAGCAATGACGGCAACCTGATCGGTGCCTGCCCGTCGCGCATGGACAATCCGCTGTCCTACATCGCGCCGGAGAGCTTCGACCGGCTGACCATCATCAAGGGCCCGCAGAGCGTGCGCTGGGGCGCAGGTGCCTCGGCTGGCACCGTACGCTTCGAGCGCGATACACCGCGCTTCGAAGAGCCGGGCCTGCGTGCCGATGCCAGTGCGCTGGTCGGTTCGCGCAACCGCAACGACCAGGTGCTGGACCTGACCCTGGGCAACCCGACCGGCTATGTGCGCGCCAGTGGCAACCGTTCCGAAGCCGATGACTACAAGGACGGCCACGGCGATGTGGTGCCATCGAAGTGGCGCAAGTGGAACGGTGACGTGGCGATCGGCTGGACGCCGGATGCCGACACGCTGCTGGAAATTTCTGCCGGTGCCGGAGATGCGATCGCACGCTATGCGGGACGCGGCATGGACGGGGCCGCGTTCGAACGCACCAGCTATGCCGCGCGCTTCGAGAAGCGCAACCTGCCGGGTGCGTGGGACACGGTGCAGGCCAACGTGTACTACAACGAGGCCGATCACGTGATGGACAACTACACGCTGCGTGCGCCGAACCCGAACAGCACGATGCCGATGCCGATGGCTTCGAACGTGGATCGCCGTACCCAGGGCGGCCGGGTCAGTTCCGAGTGGCGCTGGCAGGACGTGCAGCTGGTGGCGGGCGTGGACGGCGAAGACAGCCGCCATCGTGGGCGCATGGGCATGGGCCGCGGCACCTATCGCCAGGTGGCGTGGGAGACCGATGCCCACTTCCGCCGCTATGGCGTGTTCACCGAGTTGACCCTCGGCGCCGGCACCGATCAGCGTTGGATCAGCGGCCTGCGCATCGATCGCGCCAGCGTGCGCGACGAGCGGCAGTCGCTCCGCAGAATGATGGGCAACATGCCCAATCCGACTGCGGGCCAGCGTCGCAAGGAATGGCTCGGCAGTGGCTTCCTGCGCTACGAGCAGGACCTGGCCGACGGCCTGACCTGGTACGCCGGCCTCGGCCACAGTGAACGCATGCCCGACTACTGGGAGCTGTTCTCGCCCGACCACGGCCCGGCCGATGCGGTGAACGCGTTTGCCGGCATCCAGCCCGAGCGCACCACCCAGCTCGACGCTGGCCTGCAGTACAAGGGACCGCGCGTGCAGGCCTGGGTCTCGGCGTACGCCGGGCAGATCCAGGACTACATCCTGTTCACCTACCACCGCAGCGGCGCGATGGGGATGAGCCAGGCCAGCAACGTCGATGCGCGCATCGCCGGTGCCGAGGCGGGGCTGGAAGTGAGCGTGGCCGAACAGTGGAAGCTGGGTGGCACGCTGGCCTATGCCTGGGGCGAGAACCGCGACCAGCAGCGTCCGCTGCCGCAGATGCCGCCGCTGGAAGCGCGCCTGAGTGCGAACTGGGAAGGCCAGCGCTGGAGCGCCGGTGCGCTGCTGCGCGCGGTGACCCACCAGCACCGTGTCGCAGATGGCCAGGGCAACGTGGTCGCACAGGATCTCGGGCCGAGCGCGGGCTTTGCCACCTTCGCGCTCAACGCGGCGTACCGTTTCGGTTCGCAGCTGCAGCTCAGCGCAGGCGTCGACAACCTGTTCGACCGCGCCTACAGCGAGCACCTGAACCTGGCCGGCAGCGCCGACTTCGGCTTCCCGGCCGACCCGGTGCGCATCAACGAGCCGGGGCGCAGCGTGTGGATGAAGCTGAACTACCGGTATTGATCCGCCGGGTGTAAAAAAAAACGGGGCCGGATCCCCGCCAGGATCCGTCCCCGCCCGACGCCCTCCGTCGGGCAGCTTCGACTCTACGATGACTGACCCGGTGGTGCACGACGGGATACACCCCGATACACGCCGACACTGCCCATGGCAGCCTTGCACGGAATGGGTTCAAGGCGCTATCGCAGCCCTGGTTCCACGCCGGTAAACGCTTGGCACATACCGCTTTCAGGGGCACTTGCCTACACTCGGCGGCCGTGGATCAATTTGGACCGTTCATGTTGGCTCGTATCGCTTCGACCCTGGCCCTTGGCCTCAGCCTGGCCGTGCTGGCCGGGTGCGCAGGCAAACAGGAGGCCGCCGCGCGTCGGCAGGGAGAAGCGGTGCCGGTCACTGCGCAGGTCGTGCAGTCCCGTCAGTGGAGCGACACCCTGCAGGCGCTTGGCACGGCCAAGGCGCGCGAATCGATCAGCGTGACCGCCAAGGTCAGCGAGATCGTCGAGAAAGTGCATTTCGAAAGCGGCCAGCACATTGCTGCCGGTGCGCCGATCGTGACCCTTCGTGGGCAGGCCCAGGAGGCCGCGCTGGTGCAGGCGCAGGCGACCTTCCATGAAGCCGATCAGCTGTACAAGCGCCAGCGCGAGCTTGCCGCCCAGCGGCTGGTGTCCAGCGCCACGCTGGATACGCAGAAGTCGATCCGCGATGCCGCCGAAGCGCGCGTGATGCAGATGCAGGCAGACATCGGTGATCGCCGCGTGCGCGCGCCGTTCGCCGGCGTGCTCGGCATCCGCCAGGTCAGCCCTGGCTCGCTGGTGACCCCGACCACGGTCATCGCCACGCTCGATGACATCGAGCACATGCACATCGATTTCCAGGTGCCTGAAGTGGAACTGGCTGCGCTGGGCGTCGGTGACAAGGTCAGCGCCACCAGCGTGGCCTGGCCGGGCCGCACCTTCGAGGGCGTGGTCAGCACCATTGATGCGCGCATCGACCCGGCCACCCGTGCCGTGACCGTGCGCGCCGACTTTGCCAACGGCGACCATGCGCTGCGTCCTGGCATGCTGCTGGACGTGCGCCTGTTCCGCCCCGAGCGCCCGGCGCTGGTGATTCCGGAAATCGCCGTGGTGCAGGTCGGTCGCGATACCTTCGTGTACCGCATCAAGGCTGACGACAGCGTCGAGCGTGTGGACGTGGTGACCGGCGCGCGCCGTGCCGGCGTGGTCGAGATCAGGCAGGGTCTGGAAGCGGGCCAGCGCATCGTGGTCGATGGCACCGGCAAGCTGCGTCCGGGCCTGAAGGTTGCCGCCAAGGACGCAGCGCCCGCCAGTGGTGCAAAGCCCGCTGAAGACGCTGCGCCGGCCGCGGCCGAGGGCCACGGCGGATGAAGCTGTCCGACATCTCCATCCAGCGGCCGGTGTTCGCCGTGGTGATGAGCCTGTTGCTGCTGGTGCTGGGCGTGATGTCCTTCACCCGCCTGACCCTGCGCGAACTGCCGGCCATCGACCCGCCGATCGTCTCGGTCTCGGTGGACTACACCGGCGCCTCGGCGGCGGTCATTGAAAGCCGCATCACCCAGGTGCTGGAAGATGCGCTGGCCGGCATCGAAGGCATCGATACGATCAATGCGCGCAGCACCAACGGCCGCTCGCAGGTCAGCATCGAGTTCACCTCCAACCGCGATATCGAAGCGGCGGCCAACGACGTGCGCGATGCGGTCAGCCGCGTGGCCGACCGCATGCCGGAAGAGGCGCGGCCACCGGAGATCGCCAAGGTCGAAAGCGATGCCGACCCCATCATCTGGTTCAACATGGTCTCCTCGACCATGGACACGCTGGAGCTGAGCGACTACGCCGACCGTTACGTGGTCGATCGCTTTTCCAGCCTCGATGGCGTGGCCCAGGTCCGCATCGGCGGCCGCCAGCGCTATGCGATGCGGATCTGGCTGGACCGGGACCAGCTGGCCGCACGCGGGCTGACCACCGGCGACGTGGAAACCGCGCTGCGCAACGAGAACGTGGAGCTGCCGGCCGGCCGCATCGAGTCGACCGACCGTGATTTCACCCTGCGCGTGGAGCGCAACTACATCAAGCCCGAAGACTTCGCGACCATCCCGCTGGGCAAGGGCCGCGACGGTTACGTGGTGCGCATGGGCGACGTGGCGAAGATCGAGCTGGCCTCGGCCGAACGCCGCGCGTACTACCGCAGCAACGGCGAACCGGGCATCGGCTTGGGCATCGTCAAGACCTCCACGGCCAACTCGCTGGACGTGGCGCGTACCGCGCGCGCTGAAGCCGAGCGGGTGGCGCTGACCCTGCCCAAGGGCACGCAGATCTTCGTCGCCTTCGACAACACCACCTTCATCGAAGCGGCGGTGGACCGCGTCTACGCCACGCTGGTGGAAGCGATGATCCTGGTGCTGGCGGTGATCTGGCTGTTCCTCGGCAGTTTCCGCGCCGCGTTGATCCCGGCGGTGACGGTGCCGGTCTGCCTGGTCGCGGCGTTCATCGCGCTGTATGCGTTCGATTTCTCGATCAACCTGCTGACCCTGCTGGCGCTGGTGCTGTGCATCGGCCTGGTGGTGGACGATGCGATCGTGGTGGTGGAGAACGTGCAGCGCCGCATCGACCTGGGTGAGCCACCGCTGGTGGCCTCCAAGCGCGGCACCGCGCAGGTCGCCTTCGCGGTGATCGCCACCACCGCCGTGCTGGTGGCAGTGTTCCTGCCGGTCGGCTTCCTGGAAGGCAACACCGGGCGCCTGTTCCGCGAACTGGCAGTGGCGCTGGCCGCCGCCGTGGCGTTGTCCGCGTTCGTGGCGCTCACACTGACGCCGATGATGGCCTCCAAGCTGCTCAAGCCGCACACCGGGCAGGCGCCACGTGGCCTGCACGGCTTCATCAACCGCAACCTGGAACGCCTCGCGGGTGCCTATGGGCGGGTGCTCGATCACCACGTCGACCGCACCTGGATCTACCTGCTGGTGATGCTGGCCGCGCTGGTCGCCAGCTGGGGCCTGCTCAAGCTGCTGCCCTCGGAACTGGCGCCGGCCGAAGACCGCGGTTCGTTCCAGATCATGATCGACGGCCCGGAAGGTGCCGGCTACGACTACACCGTGCAGCAGGTGCAGCAGGTGGAGGCGCTGCTGGCCCCGCATGTCGGCCCGGACAAGCCGATCGTGCGTGCCAACCCGCGCGTGCCCGGTGGCTTCGGTGCCAGCGAGGAAATGCACACCGGCCGCGTCAGCATCTTCCTGCAGCCGTGGCGCCAGCGCAGCGAGGCCACGCCGGACGTGGCCAACGAACTGCAGAAGGAACTGGACACCATCCGCGGCGTGCGTGTGCGTACCCAGGTCGGTGGCGGCCTGGTGCGCAGCGGCGGGCAGCCGTTCCAGATCGTGCTGGGTGGGCCGGAGTACGCGGAGATCGCGCAGTGGCGCGACCGCATCCTGCTGCGCATGGCCGACAACCCCGGCCTGGTCGGCCCCGACTCGGACTACAAGGAAACCCGGCCGCAGATGCGGGTCAACATCGACCGCCAGCGTGCGGCCGATCTCGGCGTGCCGGTCACCGCGATCGGTTCGGCGCTGGAAACCATGATGGGCTCGCGCCGCGTCACCACCTTCGTCGACAATGGCGAGGAGTACGACGTGCTGGTGCAGGCCGGACGTGACGGTCGCGCCAGCCCGGCCGACCTGGCCGCGATCCGCGTGCGCGCCACCTCTGGCGAGCTGGTGCCGCTGTCCAACCTGGTCACGTTGAGCGAAGTGGCCGAGGCCGGCACCCTGAACCGCTTCAACCGCCTGCGCTCGATTACCATCAGTGCCGGCCTGGCGCCGGGCTATCCGCTGGGCGAGGCCATTGCCTGGGCGCAGAACGTGGCCCAGGAAGAGCTGCCGCAGTACGCGCAGGTGAACTGGAAGGGTGAATCGCGCGAGTACCAGAGCGCCGGTGGCGCCGTGCTGCTCACTTTCGCCATGGCCCTGCTGGTGGTCTACCTGGTGCTGGCCGCGCAGTTCGAGAGCTTCATCCACCCGCTCACCATCATGCTGACCGTGCCGCTGGGCGTGCTCGGCGCGCTGGTCGGGTTGTGGGTGAGTGGCGGTACGGTGAACCTGTTCAGCCAGATCGGCATCGTGATGCTGGTTGGCCTGGCCGCGAAGAACGGCATCCTCATCGTCGAATTCGCCAACCAGCTGCGCGACGATGGGCGCAGCGTGCGCGAGGCGATCATTGAATCGGCGATGGTGCGCCTGCGCCCGATCCTGATGACCTCGATCGCCACCGTGGTCGGCGCCATTCCGCTGGTGGTGGCCGGTGGTCCCGGTTCGGCCAGCCGTGGCACGATCGGCATCGTGATCATCTTCGGTGTGACCCTCTCGACCTTCCTGTCGCTGTTCGTGGTGCCGGCGTTCTACGCGCGGCTTGCCCCGTACACCCGTTCGCCGGAAGCGGTGAAGCGCGAGCTGGAGAAGCAGGAAGCGGAATCGCCGTCGGTGGGCGGCCATGCCTGACCGGCACAACGACGGGATCGGGTCCCTCGCTGACGGGGTCGGACCCCTTTCCCAAAGGGAAAGGGCTCTGCCCCCACTTCGAGGCGACGGCTTCCAGCTGCGCCCCTGGCGCCCGGATGATCTGGAATCGCTGCTGCGCCACGCCAACGATCCCGAGGTGTCGCGCGGCCTGCGCGACCGTTTCCCGTACCCGTACACGCGCACCGATGGCGAGGCCTTCCTCGCCGGCCGCGTGCTGGCCCCCGGAACCCTGAACCTGGCCATCGAGATAGACGGCCAGGCCTGCGGCAGCGTCGCTGCCCAGCAGGGCATGGCCGAGCGTGGGCACACCGCCGAACTGGGCTACTGGCTGGGCCAGGCCTATTGGGGGCAGGGCGTGATGACCCGTGTGGTCGGGCTGTTCGCACCGTGGGTGATGGACGAGCTGCGCCTGTTCAGGCTGCAGGCCACGGTCGTCGACTTCAACCTTGGCTCGGCGCGGGTGCTGGAGAAGAACGGCTTCCAGGAGGAGGGCGTGGAGCGCTGCGCGGTCTACAAGCGCGGCGTGCTGCACGACCTTCGCCGTTTCGCCCGGGTACGCACCCAGCTGCCGTGAACACGCGGGCTGGCCGCTGTAGAGCCGAGCCCATGCTCGGCTGCCCTCGGGGGGCCAAGCCGAGCATGGGCTCGGCTCTACAAAACAGCGCTACCGCAGCGGCCTGCGATCAGGGAGAATCGACCGGTCCCTTCCAGCCGACGGGACGTCCTTACAACCCGCCGACTGGAGAGAGCGCGCGTGGAAGCAACCGTACACTTCATCAACAGCATCATCTGGAGCAAGGCACTGATCTTCGTGTGCCTGGGCGCCGGCCTGTTCTTCAGCCTGCGCACGCGCTTCATGCAGATCCGTGGCTTTTTCGAGATGTGCCGCCTCACCGTCAAGGGTGAGAAATCCGACGCCGGCGTGTCCTCGTTCCAGGCCCTGGCCATGTCGATGGCCGGCCGCATGGGCATCGGCAACATCGCCGGCGTGGCTACGGCCATCGCCTTCGGCGGCCCCGGTGCGATCTTCTGGATGTGGGTGATGGGCTTCCTCGGCGCGTCCACGTCGTACGTGGAATGCACCCTGGCGCAGATCTACAAGACCAAGGACGCCGAAGGCCGCTACCGCGGTGGCCCGGCGTACTACATCGAAAAGGCCATGGGCCTGAAGTGGTACGCGCTGGCCTTCGCCATCGCCACGATCATCGCCGCCGGCTTCCTGATGCCGGGCGTACAGGCCAACGCCATTGCCGACAGCATCATCAACGCCTGCCGTGGCACCGCGCTGTGCGGTCCGATCGATGGCCAGGCCTTCGGCATGGAGTCGGTGCAGGCGCTGAAGCTGGGCATCGGCATCGTGGTCGCGCTGCTGCTGGGCGTGGTGATCTTCGGCGGCGTCAAGCGCATCGCCAATTTCGCAGAAGTGGTGGTGCCGTTCATGGCCGCCGGCTTCATCCTGATGGCCATCGTCATCATGATCATCAACTACGACCGCGTGCCGGAGATGTTCAACATCATCTTCAGCAGCGCCTTCGGTACCCACGCCGCGTTCGGCGCGATGATGGGCCTGGCGGTGGAGTGGGGCATCAAGCGTGGCATCTATGCCAACGAAGCCGGCCAGGGCTCGGGCCCGCATGCAGCGGCCGCCTCGGAAGTCTCGCACCCGGCCAAGCAGGGCTACGTGCAGGCCTTCGCGATCTACTTCGACACCATGATGGTGTGCACCGCCACCGCGTTCCTGATCCTGGCCAGTGGTACCTACAACGTGTATTCGGCGGCAGGCGCCGGCGCCCCGCCGATCTTCCAGGGCCTGGCCGGCATTCCCGAAGGTGCGGGCTACGCCCAGGCCGGCGTGGAAGCGGTGCTCCCGGGCTGGGGTTCGGCGTTCGTGTCGATCGCCATCTTCTTCTTCGCCTTCACCACCATCATGGCGTACTACTACATGGCCGAGACCAACCTCAGCTATGTGAACCACAACAGGAAGCGCCCGCTGACCGTGCTGGTGCTGCGCCTGGGCATCATCGGCATGGTGGTGTTCGGCGCGTTCCATAATGCGACCCTGGCCTGGGCGCTGGGTGACATCGGCGTCGGCCTGATGGCCTGGCTGAACATCATTGCCATCCTCATCATCCAGAAGCCGGCGATGCTGGCCCTGCGTGACTACGAACGACAGAAGAAGCTGGGCCTGGATCCGGTGTTCGACCCTGATGCCCTGGGCATCAAGAACGCCGATTTCTGGCGCCAGCGCAAGCAGGAGAGTGTGTAAGTGAACAACCCCTGGAACAACCGCCGCCCGTCCGCCCGTCCGCCGCGCGCAACGCCGTTGCCGCGCCCGGAGGTGCCGGCCACGGGCGGTGGTGGGCGCGGTGGCAGCGACGAGCTGCGCCTGTACGGCCTGAATGCCGTGCTGGCCGCGTTCGAAGCGCGGCCACAGGCGCTGCGCAAGCTGTACCTGCTGGAGGCGCGCATTCCGCGCCTGCAGCCGCTGCTGAAGTGGTGCGTGGCCAACCGCGTGGGGTATCGCGTGGTTGAAGACGGCGATCTGAACAAGCTTGCCGGCACCACCCACCACGAAGGCGTGGTGGCCGATGTGCTGCGCGCAGCGGCGCTGCCGCTGGCGCAGTGGCTGGAGCAGGTCGGCGACGGCCCGGCGCTGGCGCTGTGGCTTGATGGCGTGGGCAACCCGCACAACCTCGGTGCGATCCTGCGCTCGGCCGCACACTTCGGCGCCAAGGCGCTGCTGCTGCCGGCCGGCAGCACGCTGGCGCTGTCCGGTGCCGCCGCGCGCGTGGCCGAGGGCGGTGCAGAAGCGGTGCCGCTGGTGCAGCTCCCGGAGACCGCCCAGGCGATGACGCAGCTGCGTGCGGCCGGCTTCGGCCTGGCGGCGACCCTGGTGGAGGGCGGTGACGACGTGTTCCGCACCTCGCTGCCGGCCCGCCTGGTGTATGTGATGGGCGCCGAAGGCGAGGGCATGGACCGCAGCCTGGCGGGAGCGTGCGACCAGCAGGTCTCGATTCCCGGCAGCGGCGCGGTGGAGAGCCTGAACGTGGCCTCGGCCACGGCGGTACTGCTGGCGCAGTGGGCGAGCCGCCGCGGCGATTGACACGCCTGTTGCACCACGCGGTCACCTGGAACCCGGCCCTCGTGGCCGGGTTTTTTGCGCGGATCCTGCAGGACGTCAGCATGATCACGCGGGTCGCACGCGGGATGCCGCCTGCAAAGCATGCTGATTGCGACTGATCAGGTTGCATCAAGCATGCTTGATGCATGAGTACGCACTTTTAGAATTTGTCTCATTGTTGAGCCGCATCCTGCATCGCACGGTGGACCTCCATCCAACGTCGGACAGGAGTGGTTCCATGCATCGAATCCAACACCACGCGCTGCGCGCATCCCCGCTGCTGGTGCTTTGCGCGCTTGCAGCCTCGCCGGCGCTGGCCGAAGAACGCAGCCTGGACGGCGTCAACTTCACCGGGCCGCTGATCACCCCCAACCCGGCTGGCCTGCCGCAGGGCAACTGGTACATCGAACCCTATCTGGTGCGGATCGACAGCCGCGATCATTACGACGATGGCGGCCATCGCCGCCGCAGTGGGCAACGCAGCGGCGCATGGGCAACGGTGGTACCGATCATCTACGGCTTCAGCGACCGGGTGATGGGGCAGGTCAATCTCAGTGCATCGCGTGCCGAACAGGGCGGCGCGCGCAGCAGTGGTTTCCGTGCCGGTGACACCACCGCGCGCCTGCAGTACCTGTTGCAGGCGCCCAATGCCGATGGCACGCGTCCGGCCATCTCGGTCGCGCTGGTGCAGCGCTTCAGCACCGGCAGCCATGACCGCATCACCGGCAATCCGCTCGATGCGCAGGGCGACGGTGTGCAGCGCACCACTGCCGCAGTGGGCGTGCAGCAGGTGGTCTGGCTGGGTAACGACCGCCCGCTGCGCTGGCGTGCCCAGCTCAGCGCCGGGCCTGCGCCGTCGCGGACGGCGATCTCCGGGGCCAGCGTCTACGGCACCGACGACAGCTTCCAGGGGCACATCTCCCGGGGGTCGGTGCTGGGCCTGTCGGTCGGCGCCGAGTACAGCTTCAATCCGCGCTGGGTGGGCGTGATGGAAGTGGCCGCCAGCCGCGAGACCGGCCAGCGCCTGAGGGGTTTCGCGCGCAACGCCAGCGGTGGTTTCGAACGCATCGACGAGCATCGCCCGGCCAGCCGCAGCGTCACTCTGGCGCCGGCCGTGGAGTACCACTTCAGCCCGTCACTGGGCCTGATCGCCGGCGTCGAGTTCAGCGTGGCTGGCCGCAACACCGGCCGCATCATCAGCCCCCAGGTCGCCCTGGGCATGTTCTTCTGAGGGGCCGCCGATGAACATCGAATCCATCGTCAACACGATCCTCGGCATCGTCTGGAGCCCCTATCTGGTAGTGCTGTGCCTGCTCACCGGGCTGTACTTCAGCGTGCGCACGCGCTTCATCCAGCTGCGTGCATTGCCGGACATGCTGCGCCTGATGTTCCGCCATGAGCGCTCCGATGCCGGCGTGTCGCCGTTCCAGGCGTTGTCCCTTTCGCTGTCCAGCCGCGTGGGCGTGGGCAACATCGCCGGTGTCGCCATGGCCATCGCCTTCGGCGGCCCCGGCGCGATCTTCTGGATGTGGATCGTCGCCTTCCTCGGCGCCTCGAGCGCCTTCATCGAGTCCACGCTCGCGCAGATCTACAAGGAGCGCGACGGCAAGGGGCAGTACCGGGGCGGCCCGGCGTACTACATCGAAAAAGGCCTCGGCCAACGCTGGTATGCAGTGCTGTTCGCATTGGTGACGGTGCTGGCGGGCGCGATGCTGGCTGGCACTCAGTCCAATGCGATCACCAGCGCGGTGAACGAGGCCTGGGACGTGCCGGTGATGACCACCACGGCGGTTCTGCTGGTGGTGCTGGGTGCCATCCTCATCGGCGGTGTGCGGCGCATTGCGCGCGTGGCCGAATGGGTGGTGCCGCTGATGGCCGTGGCCTACCTGCTGGTCGCGGCGCTGGTGATGGTGCTCAACGCGGACAGGGTGCCGGAGGTGATCATGCTGGTGCTGCGCAGTGCATTCGGCGTGGATGCGGCGTTCGGCGCGATGATCGGCACCGCCATCCAGTGGGGCGTGCGCCGTGGCGTGCTGTCCAACGAGGCCGGCATGGGCAGTGGTGCGCATCCGGCCGCCGCCGCGGAAGTCTCGCATCCGGTCAAGCAGGGCCTGGTGCAGTCGTTCTCGGTCTACATCGACACAATGGTGGTGTGCAGTGCGACCGCCTTCCTGATCCTGTCCACCGGCCTGTACAACGTCTACGACCCGGCGGTGAACGGTATTCCGGATGAGGCGCGCCTGCTGCTGGGCAATCTGCCGGGAGTCGAAGCCGGGCCACGCTTCGTGCAGCACGCGGTGGAATCGACGCTGCCGGGCTTCGGCCGTTCGTTCGTGGCGCTGGCGATCCTGCCGTTTGCGTTCACCACCATCCTGGCGCTGTATTACATGGCCGAGACCAACGTCAGCTATCTGTGCCGTGATCGGCCGACGCCCTGGGTGATGGGCGGCTTCCAGCTGCTGTTCCTGGCGGCAACCGGCTACTCGGCGGTGAACAGTGCAACGGTGGCCTGGTCGCTGGGCGACATCGGCGTCGGCCTGATGAGCTGGCTGAACATCATCGCCATCCTGCTGTTGCAAAGGCCTGCCCTGGCCGCACTGCGCGATTACGAGGCGCAGAAGCGCAAGCAGCGTGATCCGCTGTTCAAGCCGCAGACGATCGGGGTAAGCAACACCCGGGTCTGGGAGAGCTAATACGATCAGGGGTCAGATCCCTCGCCAAGGGCGAGGGCTCTGACCCCCTGTGTCACCGCATCACTCGTTCGGCGGCGTGGTCGCCTTGGCCTCGCTGCCAAAGCTGCCGTCGGCTTCCGCCGCCAGGTACGCGAACACGGTATACGCGGCCACGTTCTGCGCCAGCGCCTTCGGGTCGATCTTGTCCAGCGTGTCGTCGGCGGTGTGGTGCAGGTGGAAGTAGTCCGAGCCATCCTGCGCCAGCCACGCCCACGCACCGCCCTTGGCGGCCAGCGGGCCGACGTCGGGGCCCGGGCCACCCTTGTCGGCCTGGTACTCGATGCCCAGCGGCTTCATTACTTCGGCAATCTGCTTCGTCGCTTCACGCGAGCCTTCCGGATTCGGTGAACCGGTATTGAAGGCGTAGATGCGGCCTGCGCCGAAGTCGCTCTCGGCGGCCAGCTGGTGCAGGGCCACGTCCTTGGCGTGTGCCTCGGCATAGGCCTTGCCGCCGTAGAGGCCCTGTTCCTCGTTGGCGAAGGCGATCACGCGGATGGTGCGCTTCGGTGCCTGCTTGAGCTGGCCGATCAGGTGGCCGGCGGCCATGGTGATGCCCACGCCCGCGCCGTCATCCACGGCGCCGGTGCCCAGGTCCCACGAATCCAGGTGACCACCGATCACCACCACTTCCTTCGGCAGGCTGCGGCCGGTGATCTCGCCGATCACGTTGTACGAGGTGGCGGTGCCGTCCCAGCCGCAATCCAGTGCCACCTTCACCGTGGTGCTGCCACGGGCCAGCAGGCGGGCCAGCTGGTCGGCATCGGGCACTGACAGCGCGGCCGACGGCACCGGGGTCAGGCCGTCATCGAAACGGGTGATGCCGGTGTGCGGCACGCGGTGCGAGTCGGTGCCGGCCGAGCGCATCAGGAAGCCGACCGCGCCCTTGCGGATGGCTTCGGACGGGCCCTTGCTGCGGATCGCACCGCCGCGGCCGTAATCGCGGCCATCGCGGAAGGGCAGCATCTGGTAATCGACGAAGGCGATCTTGCCCTTCAGCGAACCTGCCGGTGCGGCCTGCAGCGCGGCCAGGTCGGGGAAGCGCACCACCTCGGCTTCCACGGTGCCCCCCGGGCTGCCGCCCAGTGCGGTGATCTGCAGCGGCTGCGGGTTCCTGCCGGTCACGGCGGCGTGTTCGCTGCGGCGCTCCCATTTCGGGAACGTCACCGGCTCCTTCCACACCTTGTCGAAGCCCAGGGCCTTGAACTTGGCTTCGGCCCAGGCAACGGCGCGGGCATCGGCTTCGCTGCCGGCAATGCGCGGACCAATCTCGGTGGTGAGCGACTCGACCACCTTCCAGCCGGTGTCATCGGCCAGCGCCTGGTCGCGCAGCTGCGCGGCGGTCGCCAGCGAGGCGGGGGGCAGGGTGGTGGTGCGCGGTGCCGCGAAGGCCGGGACGGCCAGCAGGGCGAGGGAGGATGCGATGGCAAGGACGCGGCGACGCATGGACAACTCCGGGAAGGGACCTAAGCCTTGGAGCTTAACAGTCGTTCAGCCCGGCGCATGGGCGGGAGGTCATGGCTGGCGCGGATGCTGTTTTCCGCCAGATGCAGCAAAGCGAAAGCCCCGCCGGAGCGGGGCTTTCGCCTGCTTCTGTAGAGCCGAGCCCATGCTCGGCTGCCTTTTGCAGATCAGCCGAGCGTGGGCTCGGCTCTACAGGTGGGAGGGGCGCCCATACGCGCCCGGTACCCTTACTTCTTCAGGCTGTCGCGGATCTCGCGCAGCAGCACCACTTCTTCGGCCGGCGCCGCCGGTGCCGCTTCCTTCTTGCGCGACAGGCGGTTGATCGCCTTGACCACGAGGAAGATCGCGAAAGCCACGATCACGAACTGGATGACGGTGTTGATGAAGTCGCCGTAGCCAACCACCACCGCCGGGATCTCCTTGCCATCCGGTCCGAGCCGGGCTGGCGACAGCGTCCAGGCCAGGCTGGAGAAGTCCACGCGGCCGATCAGGTAGCCCAGCGGCGGCATGATGATCTTCTCGACCAGTGCGGTCACGATCTTGCCGAAGGCCGCGCCGATCACCACGCCGACGGCGAGGTCGATGACGTTGCCGCGCATCGCGAATTCCTTGAACTCGGTGAGCATTCCCATTGTTGTTTTTCTCCGGTGGGGAAGTGGACAGCGCGCAGGGTAGCGCAGGTGATGTCAGCCGGCGATCACGCCGTGGCGCTCGGCCACGTTTTCCAGGCGCGCGCTGAAGCGGTCGCCGGGCTTGAGCGCGGCCACGCCGGACGGCGTGCCCATGAACACCAGGTCGCCGGCACGCAGCTGCCACAGCTTGGACAGCTCATGCAGGATCTCCGGCACGTTCCAGATCATCTGGTCGAGCAGAGCCTGCTGGCGCACCTCGCCGTTGACCTCCAGCGACAGGTTCAGCGCGGCCAGGTCGCCGACTTCCTCGGCGTGGACGATTTCGCTGATCGGCGCGGAGGCGTCGAAGCCCTTGGCCGCGTCCCACGGGTGGCCCTTGTCCTTGGCCGCGGCCTGCAGGTCGCGGCGGGTCAGGTCCAGGCCGACGGCATAGCCGTAGACCAGTGCGTCGGCGTCGGCCACGGCCAGCTCGCCGGCGGGCGCATCGCGGCCGATCGCCACCACCAGCTCCACTTCGTGGTGCAGGTTGGCGGTCGCTGGCGGGTAGGGGATCGCATCGTCGTGGCCGACCACGATCGCATCGGCCGGCTTGCTGAAGAACATCGGGCGGCCACGGTCATCGGCCGCCGGCACTGCCGCACCCATTTCGCGGGCGTGGTCGGCAAAGTTGCGGCCGACGCAGTAGATGCGGTGCACGGGGAAACTGCCACCACCGGCTACCGGCACACGCGGCAAGGCTACGGCAGGGATCACATCGGAGACATCGGACATGCGGGCATCCAGGAAGGGCGTGCCCGCAGTCTAGAACGCATGGCGCCCGCCGTCAGCGGGCGCGCAGGAGGTGGATCAGCGCGAGGCCGGCAGCACCGGCTTGCGTACCACGCGGTACTCGCCTTCGACCACGGTCGGGTCGACCGGGCGGGCAACACCCGGCTTGCGCGAGGCCAGCAGCTTCCACGCCAGGCCGACCAGGATCATCGCCGCACCGACGAACACACCGATGAACACCATCGCGGCCAGGATCGCCAGGCCAAGCAGGCCCACGGCAACGCGCACCAGCGGGTGGCGCGGCTTGCGCGGCGCGAACAGGGTGCGGAACTGGTTGAAGGCGGATGCGCGATTGAACATGGCGGCTCGATAGGCTGGGATCAGCGAAACCAGAGTATCGGGACGCGCCACTGTCATTGAGTGAAAAACTCGTTAAATATAGCCTGTGCTTATTACGGATCAATGACTTGTGTTCATGTCGCAGCCAGTCACCTGAGTGGGCATGCGACAATGCGGGTTTACCGTACGAGCCTTCGCCATGACTGCCGCTGCTGCCCTGATCGCCCTGGATGCCATTGCCGATGGCGCGTTTGCCGAGGTCGAAGCGGTGGTCGATGGCGATGCCGAATCGCTGGTGCTGTACCGCGACGGCGCGCAGGTGCGCGCATTCCTGAACATCTGCCCGCATGCCGGCCGCCGCCTGGACTGGGCGCCGGGGCAGTTCCTGAAGAGCCGCGAGGGCCACCTGGTGTGCGCCGCGCATGGCGCGTCGTTCGCGCTGGACAGTGGCGACTGCATCGCCGGCCCGTGCAAGGGCGACCGCCTGCGCGCGGTGCCGGTGGGCGTGCGCGACGGGCAGGTCTACCTGGCTTGAGGCCAGAAGCAGTCGAGCACGGCTCGACGCTACAAAAGCCGTGTCGACCAAGGTCGACAGCTACCAGAGCGAGATCCGTGCCGACCAACGGTCGGCACCCACCACCAGCCGCGTGAAACTGTCGAAGGCGGCGCACTGTGGGTTTGCGGGGTGTGAGCGGCATGGATGCCGCGGCCAAGCCCCCATGGATGGGTTTACGGCGTCCCCGCAAACCCACAGTGCCCCGCCATCCCACGGAATGCCCGCTGTTGCTGTTGCTTCGGCTTCTGCAGGTGCAGGGCGCAGCCCTGCCGATCAAGTCCCTCAGAACATCAGGTTGATCATCAGCACCACCACGCAGGTGTAGATCAGCGACAACGGGCCGCCGACCCGCCACATCTCGCGCGGGGTGTAGTTGGCCGGGCCGGTGATCATCGAGATCACCGGGTTGGAGGCCGTCATCAGGTTGTTGGACGCCGACAGCGCCACGATCAGCGCGAACGCGGTCGGGTTGCCACCCGCCGCCAGTGCCAGGTTCACCGCAATGGGGACCATCACGATGGTCGCGCCCACATGGCTGATCACCAGCGAGAACGCCGTGGTCAGCAGCGCCAGCGCCACCTCCAGCACCCACACCGGAATGCCGGTCGGCAGCTTGTCGATGGTATGGCCGGCCACCCACGCGGCCGCACCGCTGGAGTCCATCGCCCAGCCGAGCGGAATCAGCCCGGCCATCATGAACACCGTCTTCCAGTTGATCGAGGCATAGGCCTCGTCCATGCGCAGCACGCCGGTCAGCAGCATGCCGGCCACGCCGGTCATCAGCGTCAGCGCCACCGGCAGCTTGCTGGTCAGCGCGATCAGGATGGTCAACGCGAAGATCGCCATCGCGATCTTGAACTTGTGCGGGCGCTGCTCGCCGGTCGGGTAGTCGGTCACCACCACGAAGTCGCGGCTCTTGGCAGCCTGCGCCAGGTCGGTCCAGATGCTGTGGAACACCAGCATGTCACCGGCGCGCAGCTGCACGTCACGCACGTCCTCGCGGATCACCTGCTTGTCACGGTTGATCGCCAGCAGGCTGATGCCGCGCTCCTTGCGCAGGCGCAGGTCGGCCGCACTCTTGCCGATCACGTTCGAGGTCGGCGGCACCACCGCCTCGGAAATGCCGGCGCGGCTGGGGTTGAACAGGTCGCCCAGGTGCTTCAGGCGCGAGGACATGCGCAGGAACTGGTTCTGCGCGAAGTCGCTGATCTGCTGGCGCGGGCCCATCGCACCGAGCACGCTGCCGACCCAGATGCGCATCTCCGCCGGCGGCGCCAGGCGGGTGTCATTGCCGGTCTTCAGGGCCAGCAGCAGTGGCGCATCGTGCAGGGTCTCGGCCTCGCCCAGGGTCATGCCGACCAGCGGGCTTTCGGCGCTGACCACCAGCTCGAACACATCGCCTTCGATGCCGTAGGTCTTGGCAAAGTAGCTCTCGGTTCGCGCCGGGGTGACCCCGTCGTTGACCAGGTTTTCTTCCTCGATCAGCTTGCGGTCGCCGTAGTAGCGGAAGTACAGCAGCGAGGCGACCAGCAGTGCCACGCCGATCGGCAGCGGCGCGAACATGCGCAGCGGCTCGATGGTGGCCAGGCCGGAGGGCAGGTTGTTGTTGGCCGAGGCCAGCAGATCGTTCAGCAGGATCAGCGGCGAATTGCCGACCATGGTCAGCGCGCCGCCCATCACGATCGCCGCCGAGATCGGCAGCAGCAGGCGCTGCATCGTCAGCCCGGTGCGCGCTGCCAGTCGCGAGGCGACCGGCAGGTACAACGCCATCACCGACGGGTTCTGCATGAAGGATGAATTCAGGCCGGCGATGGCCGTGGTCATCATCAGCAGCCGCTGCTCGACACCGTGGCCGCGCCGCAGCAGCCAGGCGGCCAGCCGGTTCAGCGCCCCGGTGCGGTCCAGACCCGCACCGAGGATGGTGGTGGCGATGATGCTCATCACCGCGTTACCGGAGAAACCGCCGAAGATTTCCTCCGGCGCGATCAGTCCGGTGACACCGAGCACCACCAGCACCACCAGCACCACCAGCGCGACCACGTCGGCGCGGATGCGCTCGAACAGGAACATCGCCATCGTGAAGCCGACCAGCCCGAGCACGAGCTTCATGTCGTTGGTCAGCGTCAGCGCGGTATCCATGTGGGGCGCGGCGTCCTCAGGCGATCGTCAGGTGCGGTCGTACAACAGGTCCCAGACGCCGTGGCCGAGCTTCTGGCCGCGGGTCTCGAAGTGGGTCTGCGGGCGCCAGTCCGGGCGCGGCACGCTGCCACGCGGGCCGGCACGGTTGACCAGGCCGGCGGTGGCATCGAGCACATCCCACATCTGCTCGGCGTAGTCTTCCCAGTCGGTCGCGCAGTGCAGGCGGCCGCCCGGGCGCAGCTTGCGCACCAGCAGTTCGGCGAACGCCGGCTGCAGCAGGCGGCGCTTGTTGTGGCGCTTCTTGTGCCACGGGTCCGGGAAGTAGATGCGCACTTCATCGAGCGCGCCATCGGCGATCTCGTTCTGCAGCACTTCCACCGCATCGTGGTGGTACAGGCGCACGTGGTCGGCGTTGTCGTCGGCCAGCGCGTTCAGCAGCCGGCCCACGCCCGGGGCGTGCACTTCGATGCCGATGTAATCGCGTGACGGGTCGTGCTGGGCGGCGAAGCGCAGCGCGGCACCGTTGCCGAAGCCGATTTCCAGCACCTTGTGTGCCGGGCGGCCGAAGGTGGCGTCCAGGTCACGCGGTTGGCCGGTGTAGTCGAGGCCGAAGCGCGGCCAGCGTTCGTCGAACGCGCGCTGCTGGGCGGGGGTGAAGCGGCCCTGGCGCAACACGAAGCTGCGCACCTCGCGGCGGCCCTCGCTTACGGTGAAGGGCTTGGGCGGAGCCTTGGAACCGGCGCTGTCAAAAGGATTGGTCATCAGCCGATCAGCCCATCCACCGGCGAGGAGGCGCTGGCGTAGCGCTTGCGCGGGATGCGCCCGGCCAGGAACGCCTCGCGGCCGGCCTCGACCGCCTTGCGCATCGCACTGGCCATCAGCACCGGGCTGCGTGCACCGGCAATGGCGGTGTTCATCAGTACGCCGTCGCAGCCCAGCTCCATCGCGATCGCCGCGTCCGACGCGGTACCGACGCCGGCGTCGACGATGATCGGCACCTTGGCGTCTTCGATGATCTGCAGCAGGTTGTACTTGTTCTGGATGCCCAGGCCCGAACCGATCGGCGCGGCCAGCGGCATCACCGCAGCGCAGCCGATCTCTTCCAGGCGCTTGGCCAGGATCGGGTCGTCGGAGGTATAGACCATCACCTCGAAACCGTCCTTGACCAGCTGCTCGGCGGCCTTCAGGGTCTGCATCACGTCCGGGTAAAGGGTCTTCTGGTCGCCCAGCACTTCCAGCTTGGTCAGGTTGTGGCCGTCCAGCAGCTCACGGGCCAGCCGGCAGGTACGCACGGCGTCCTCGGCGGTGTAGCAGCCGGCGGTGTTGGGCAGGATGGTGAAGCGCTCCGGCGGCAGCACGTCCAGCAGGTTCGGCTCGCCCGGGTTCTGCCCGATGTTGGTGCGGCGGATGGCCACGGTGACGATCTGGGCGCCAGCGGCCTCGGTGGCCAGGCGGGTTTCTTCCAGGTCCTTGAACTTGCCGGTGCCGGTCAGCAGCCGCGAGCCATAGGTCTTGCCGGCGATCACCAGCGAATCGGGGGAGACATGAACGTTCATGGCGCGATTATCGCTTATCCGCCTGAAGATGGGGTCACGCAGAGGGCGGGGTCGAGCGTGGGGTCAGATCCCTTTGCCATCGGCAAAGGGATCTGACCCCTGAACACCCGCGCAGGCCTCAGCCCCCGCCCAGCGCGTGCACGATCTCCACCACGTCGCCTTCGGCCAGGACGTGCTCGCCATGGCGGCTGCGGCTGACGATCTCGCCGTTGACCTCCACCGCCACCCGGCGCTGCAGCAGCTGCTCGGCCTGCAGCAGGTCGTGGAGGGTCGCCGAAGCGGGCAGGGTACGGGGTTCGCCGTTGAGCTGGATGTTCATCGCCGCATTGTCGCCGATGGCCTGCGCGGATCGGAACCCTTGCAAATTTCGTTGATCGCCAGCCCCGGCACAGCGTGGTCCAGCGCCCTCAGGCGACAATCCATGCGGCGGCGCAGCGTGAGCAAAACGCGGCGCAGTGGAACCATTCACCGTGCGCCGGCGTACGTCCGCCGGGTCCTCAACGATATCCCCACAGGAGTTTTTTACATGCTGCTCAGCAAACGCCCGATCCGCTCCCTGATGGCGGCCGCGATCGCGCTGGCCGCGCTTCCGGCCATGGCAGGCGAATCCCCCTATTCCAAGGCCGTGTTCTTCGGTGACAGCCTGACCGACGCTGGCTATTTCCGCCCGCTGCTGCCGGCCGATGTGCGTCCGGTGACCGGCCAGTTCACCACCAACCCGGGTTGGGTGTGGGCGCAGCAGGTCGCCAACTACTACGGCCTCAACGGCACGCCCAACGGCAATGGCCAGAACGGTGACAACTACGCCGTCGGCGGCGCCCGTGTATCGGCCGACGAAGCGGGTGGCCTCGGAGCCATTCCGTCGCTGAAGTCGCAGGCGACCCGTTACCTTGCTGCGAATGGTGGCAAGGCTGACGCCAATGCCCTGTACACCGTCTGGGGCGGTGCCAATGATCTGTTCGCGGCCACGCGCGCAGCGGCCGGTGGTGCCTCGCAGGCCCAGGTGCAGGGCATCATCGGCGCCGCGGTCACCGACCAGATCGCGCTGGTGGGCGCCCTGAAGCAGGCCGGTGCCCAGTACGTGCTCGTGCCGAATCTGCCGGACGTGGGCATCACTCCGCAGTTCCGTGGCCCCAACGCCGCCGCCGCCACTGCACTGTCGGCCGGTTACAACAAGGCCCTGTACGGTGGTCTGAAGCAGGCGGGCATCGAGTTCATTCCGCTCGACACCTTCAGCATCCTGCGTGAAGTGACCGCCAACCCGGGCATGTACGGCTTCACCAACGTCACCAGCACCGCCTGCAAGATCGATCCGGCCAACTCGACGCAGAGCATCCTGACCTGCAACCCGACCAGCTACGTCAGCCCGGATGCGGCCAACACCTACCTGTTCGCCGATGGCGTGCACCCGACCACTGCCGGTCATCAGCTGCTGGGCCAGTACGCGGTCTCGGTGCTGGAAGGCCCGCGCCTGCAGCAGGTGCTGAGCCACTCGGCACAGACCATCGGCCGCTCGCGTGCCGACCAGGTCAGCATGCACCTCGGCGGTCGGCCGGCTGACGGCCTGTCCTGGTGGGGCGGCGTGCGTGGCGACCTGCAGCGCTACGACCACGCCGACCTGTACGACGGCCTGGCCCCGGCCGGCCTGTTCGGTATCGACTGGTCCCGCGACGGCATGGTGTTCGGCGGTTTCGCCGGCTTCGGCCGCCTCAGCGCCGACTTCGGCAACAGCCGTGGCGACTTCACCCAGAAGGACACCACCGCCGGTCTGTTCGCCGGCTGGTATGGCGACCGCATCTGGGTGAACGGCCAGGTCAGCTACACCTGGCTGTCCTATGACGTGAACCGCAAGGTCCAGCTGGGCCCGGCCACCCGTGAGCATGGTGGTTCGCCGGACGGCAGCAACCTGACCGCGGCCCTGAACGCCGGTTACGAGTTCGGCACCGAAGGCGGCTTCCGCCACGGCCCGATCGCCTCGGTGATCTGGCAGAAGGTGAAGATCGACGGTTACAGCGAAAGCGCTGCGGCTGGCACCCTGGCCACCGCACTGGGCTACGACCGCCAGAACGTCGATTCGACCGTCGGCCGCATCGGCTGGCAGGCCCGTTTCGATGGCGGCGCCGTCAAGCCGTACGCGCAGGTGACCTACGATCACGAGTTCGAGGACACCAAGCAGGCCAGCGCCTGGCTGCAGACCCTGCCGGAACTGGGCAGCTACCGCGTGCCGGGCCTGAAGTTCGACAAGAACTACGCCACCGTCGTGCTGGGTGCCCGCACCGAACTGTTCGGCCTGCAGAGCAACTTCGGCCTGAGCGCTTCGACCGGCCAGAAGCGCGCGCAGGACGCTACCCTGTTCGCCAACTTCAGCGGCACGTTCTAAGCAGCACCCGCTGGGGTCGGATCCCTTTCCGCAAGGAAAGGGCTCTGACCTGTTGCGCCGGGGGTCGGATCCGTTTCCGCCAGGAAACGGCTCTGACCCCATTGCGGCATGCTGCCATTGCGCAACACTGGCCCAACCGCATAGACTTTCACCGCGTACTGCGGGCGTAGCTCAATGGTAGAGCTGTAGCTTCCCAAGCTACTGACGTGGGTTCGATTCCCATCGCCCGCTCCAATCACGCCACGCGTGTAGACAGAAGGCCGCTCATCAGCGGCCTTCTTCATTTCTGATTAGTTTCATATCCACGGCCATACGCGCCCGGTTAGCGTTGCCGCATTTCCTACACGGAAGCAGCGCATGGAAACGAAGGACGACGTCGTCGGCAGCCTTCATGAGATCTACAAGAACTCCGGTGCCGGCACCTCCCGCCAGCTGGCGGCAGTGCGCGCACTGGGTCGCGCCGGTGGGCCGAAGGCCGCGCAGCTTCTGTGGCAGATCTATGAGGGGACCTCGGCCGGATCGGTCACGCAGATGGCCTGCATCGCAGCGCTGGGTGAATCCGCGCGCGGGTTCTGAAGCGGAACCAGCCCGCATGGTGATGCGGGCCTGTGGTGTATCCGGCGACGGTTACTCTTTCGCCGGAATCGTCGCCGCAGGAGCCGGCCACTACCGGCGCAGGCGGCACGGGCCAGGCATCATCCACCCGCCACACGCCCGCGCTATGCTTCGCGCCTGCCGACCGATCCCACCGCGATGAAGCTCGCCATCCTGTCCCGCAACAGCTCCCTGTATTCCACCCGTCGGCTGGTCGAGGCGGCGCGCGCGCGCGGCCACACCGTGCGCATCCTGGACCCGTTGCGCTGCTACATGCGCATCGCCGCCGATGGCTTTTCCATGCACTACAAGGGCCGGCCAATGACCGGCGTGGACATGGTCATTCCGCGCATCGGTGCCTCGATCACCCGCTACGGCACCGCGGTGCTGCGCCAGTTCGAGCTGATGGGCGCGCGCACGCCCAATCCGTCCGACGCCATCCTGCGTTCGCGCGACAAGCTGCGCGCGCACCAGCTGCTGGCGGCCAAGGGCATCGACATGCCGGTCACCGTGTTCGGCGACAACCCCGACGACACCGTCGACCTGCTGTCCATGCTGGGCCCGCCGCCGCACGTGGTGAAGCTCAATGAAGGCACCCAGGGGCGCGGCGTGATCCTGACCGAGAAGGCCAGTGCCTCGCGCGGCATCGTCGAAGCGCTGCGCGGCCTGTACGCCAACTTCCTGATGCAGGAATTCATCGGCGAGGCCAAGGGGGCCGACCTGCGCTGCTTCGTGGTGGGCGACCAGGTGGTGGCGTCGATGCAGCGGCAGGCACCGGAGGGCGACTTCCGCTCCAACCTGCACGCCGGGGGTACCGCCGTGGCGGCCAAGGCCAGCCGTGCCGAGCAGCAGGTGGCGGTGCGTTCGGCCAAGGCGCTGGGCCTGTCGGTCTGCGGCGTGGACCTGATCCGTTCCGCGCGCGGCCCGCTGGTGCTGGAGGTCAACTCCACGCCCGGGCTGGAAGGCATCGAAGCGGCCTGCGGGGTCGACGTGGCGACACGCATCATCGAGCACGTAGAGAAGATCAAAAAACCCTGATTATCCATGGGGTTATGATTCTCACCGGCAAATGATCCGGGCCTTTAACGAGGCTTTAATCGGATCGGGCGTAGGCTTCAGCGAACCGCAGCTCTGCCTCTCAGCAGGATCGGTATCGGGATACGACTTCAGGCCCAGGCGGGTGCACCGTCTGGGCCTTTTTTATGCCTGTCGGCCCCATGCCCAAGGTCTCTTGTGGAGGCCGCGTGACGGTCGTAGAGTTGGCCCTTCGTTCCGGGATGGATCGGGAGGTTGGCGATGTACCGCATCATGATGATCGCGTTGCTGCTGGGCCTGTCTGGCGCTGTTGCCGCCAAGCCGGAGAAAGTGGCTGTACAGATGGACCGGCAGGGCTCGGTCGCCGAGCAGATGCGTCAGGTGGAAACCGCCCTGGCCGCCCCCGACTATGCCGAACTGTCCGCCGAGGATCGCGGCCAGGTGCAGCAGTCGCTGTCGCGTATCCGCCAGCACATGGGCGAACGCCAGACCGTGCAGGAGCTGCCGCCGCAGCTGCAGGCCGAGGTCTTCAACGAGCAGGAACGCATCAACACCCTGTTGGCGCGTGGCCATGAAGACAGCCGGCAGATCTGCAGGTACGAACGCACCACCGGCAGCAACATGCCCAAGAGCCGCTGCCTGACCGTGGCCGAACGGCGCCGGATCGAAGAGAAAGGCAAGGCGCTGATCAACGACCAGCGCAGCTACAACACGCTCAGCCCACCGCCCGCCGGGCGTTGACCGCACCGCCCTTCGGCCCATCGAGCGTGCTGTGACGGCGCATCGGTGGCACCGCAGGATCGATGTTCCACTCATGGAAGAACCTGGAGGTAACGATGCAGCGCATGACCCCCTTCGCCCTGATGCTGGGCCTGGCCCTGGCCACCACCGCCCACGCCAAGCCCGAGAAAGGGCAGGTGAAGTTCGACGCCAACGCACCGGTGGCCGAACAGATCCGCAACGTTGAGACGGCGATCAACAGCGAGGACTACAGCGAGATCGGGCTGGAAGACAAAAGCCGCGTGCAGCAGGCGCTGGGCCGCATCAAGATCAAGATGGGCGACCACGAACGCGTGGAGCAGGTCAGTCCGCAGGACCGCACCGAGATCTTCAACGACCAGGAAGTGATCAACACGATCATGACCCGCGCCCACGCCGACAGCCGCATGGTCTGCCGTCGTGAACGCACCACCGGCAGCAACATGCCGCAGAGTGTCTGCCTGACCGTGGCCCAGCGCCGCAAGGCGCAGGAAGACAGCCGCAAGGCGCTCAACGACAACCAGCGCTTCAACAACTACAAGCCCTGATCGCTGCCGGACCGGTCGCATGCCGCCATCGGTCACCCTGCCGTGCGTCCCTTGTGGGCGCATCGGCGGAATCGTAAAGTCGAGACCCTATTCATGGACGAACATGGAGCTCGTCATGTACCGCAACACGACACTTGCCCTGATGCTGTCGCTCGGCCTGGTAGCCACCGTGCAGGCCAAGGCGCAGAAGGACACCGTGCAGATGGATGCCTTCACCCCGGTGTCCGAGCAGATCCGCCGCGTTGAAACGGCCATGGGCAGCGAGGACTACAGCGAGATCGGGCTGGAGGACAAGAGTCGCGTGCAGCAGGCACTGAACCGGATCCGGGTCAAGATGAATGGCCGGGAGAAGGTGGATGAGCTGGCCCCGCAGGAGCGCAACGACCTGTTCAACGAGCAGGAGATCGTCAACACCATCATGACCCGCGCCCAGGCCGACAGCCGCATGATCTGCCGCCGCGAGCGCCTTACCGGCAGCAACATGCCGACCAGCGTCTGCCTGACCGTGGCCCAGCGTCGCAAGGCCCAGGAAGACAGCCGCCGGGCGTTGACCGACCAGCAGCGCATCAGCCGCTGACCGGCTGACGCGGGGCTTTTGCCGGTGTCGGCCCTTCGGTACGAAATGTTAAGAATGGAACCTGTATCGTTCAGCAGGTAGACGTCGCGTCCACCCACGCAGGGGCATCCTGAGCGGGTGGGCCTGGCCCCCCGACGACCCTTCAAGAACCAGAGGTCCCAGTGCGCATTCTCGTAATCGAAGACAACAGCGACATCGCCGCCAACCTTGGCGACTACCTTGAGGATCGTGGCCACACCGTGGACTTCGCCGCCGACGGTGTGACCGGCCTGCACCTGGCCGTGGTCCACGAGTTCGACGCCATCGTTCTGGACCTGAACCTGCCGGGCATGGATGGCATCGAAGTGTGCCGCAAGCTGCGCAACGAAGCGCGCAAGCAGACCCCGGTGCTGATGCTGACCGCCCGCGACTCGCTGGACAACAAGCTGGCCGGTTTCGATTCCGGCGCCGATGACTACCTGATCAAGCCGTTCGCGCTGCAGGAAGTGGAAGTGCGCTTGAACGCGCTGTCGCGCCGCGGCAAGGGCGTGCAGACCCGCGTGCTGGAAACCGGCGACCTGGAATACAACCTGGACACGCTGGAAGTGCGCCGCCAGGGCAAGCTGCTGCAGCTCAACCCGACCGCGCTGAAGATCCTGCAGGCCCTGATGGAGGCCGCGCCGGCCGTGGTCACCCGCCAGGAGCTGGAAACCCGCGTGTGGGGCGAGGAGCTGCCCGACTCGGATTCGCTGCGTGTCCACATCCACGGCCTGCGTGCGGTGGTCGACAAGCCGTTTGAAGTGCCGCTGATCCAGACCCGCCATGGCATCGGATACCGCATCGCCACCCCGGAAGCCTGATTCCGTGGCAACCAAGGGGGAGCGCCGGCGTTCGCCGTATCGGCGGCGCCTGCGCAGCCGCATCATCGTCTCGTTCGTGTTGTTGGGCTTCTGCCTGACGACACTGTTCGCGTTTGCCACCAACTGGGCCCGCATGCGCGTGGAAAACCAGCTGGTGGAAGACGTGATGAACCGCAACATCAACGAGTACGTGCGGCGGTTCTACGAGAGCCCGGATCGCAACCCCGACCTGCCCGTCCAGCAGATGCGTGCGCGCCTGATCAAGCCTGACAAGTTTGACGCGCTGCGCGAGGAAGAGCCGGACTGGTATGAGTTCAAGGATGGCCTGTACAACATGGGCGGCGTGGACGAGCGCGGCCAGCGCTATTCCTACAAGCTTGCCGTGCGCAAGACGCCCGATGCCTGGGCATTCCTGGCCTACGACATGACCGACAGCGTGCGCGGTGGGCAGCAGCTCAACCGCGCGCTGGTGCTGTCGGTGCTGGTGTTCAGCCTGTTGTCGCTGGTGCTGGGCTGGTGGTCGGCATCGAAGGTGATGAAGCCGGTCTCGGACCTGGCCGCGCGGCTGCGTGCCTATCGCGGCGGCACCAGTGATCCCGAGCCGCTGGCGCCGCGGTTCCCCGACGACGAAGTGGGGCAGCTGGCGCAGGCGCTGGATGATTATTCGTCGCGACTGACCGAAGTGGTGCAGCGCGACCGCGAGTTCAATGCCGACGTCAGCCACGAACTGCGCACGCCGCTGGCGGTGATCCGTGGCGCCACCGAACTGCTGCTGACCCGGCCCGGCCTGGATGACAAGGTGCTGCAGCGGCTACAGCGCATCCAGCGCGCCGAACAGCAGTGCAGCGACCTGATCGGCGCGCTGCTGCTGCTGTCGCGCAACGAGCGCGGGCAGGGCACCAGCAACGTCGCGCGCGTGGCCGAACAGCTGCTGGACGCCCACCGCGCGCAGCTGGGTGGCAAGCCGCTGGAGCTGGCGCTGGAAGGCGAGCGCAACCTGGTGATCGATGCGCCGGAGGCGGCCTTGTCGGTGGCGCTGGGCAACCTGATCGGCAACGCGGTGAAGTACTCGCAGGATGGCGAAGTGCGCGTCTTTGTCGGCAGCAATTCAGTGTCGGTCACTGACAGCGGCCCGGGCCTGAGCGAAGAAGACGCCGCCAAGCTGTTCCAGCGCGGCTATCGCGGCACCCATGCCGGCCATTCGCAGGGCGGTGGCATCGGCCTGTCGATCGTCAGCCGCCTGTGCGATCTGTACGGCTGGCAGGTCAGCGTGCGCCCCGGTGGCGAGCGCGGCGTGATCGCCACGCTGACGTTCTCGCCGAAGCCGTTGTAAGGGCCGACTGCCGACCTCGATCGGCATCTGGATCTGCTCTGGTCGCTGCCGACCTCGGTCGGCAATGGCTCTGCTTTGGTAGGTGCCGACCTTGGTCGGCACGAATCCCGCCGGCACCGTATAGCGCCCTGTGTCGCTAGTGCCATCGAATTAACTTCGCAGTCGTGATGCGCCAGAAGCCCAATACGACATCACCGTGATCGCCGCCACGCCGCGTGCGTGTCCGCATGCACGCATTCGTGCCCTCAGCGGCGGCTTGAGAATTTCCTTACAGATCACAGCGCTGCGTGATGGCCAGATGGGTCGGCCGGGGCAGGTGCCTTGGCCGGGATTGGCGTCCTGAAAAAAACCTTCAACTCAAGCGCTCCGGGTGGGCTGCGGCTCATCATGGAAAATGCATCGCCTGCCTCGTTTCGGCGGATGGTGCGTGGGGATTCATCAGAATCCGCTGGAGTCTTTTTCCTCGCGCTTGAGTTGTTGGGTCTCCGGTACGCCAACCCGCACCGTCCGCCACCTCGCATCCGCAGGTGGCTCGTCGTCTGCGAGGAGATTCACCATGTCCGCACGCCCCGTGTTCCCTCAACTGCACGCCCTGATCGGCGAAGCCGCCGACCTGCTGCCGGCCGACGTCGCCGCGCGCATCGAAACCCTGCTCGATGATCCCAAGGATCTGCTGCCCGCGCTGCTGGCCCGCATGGACGGTCGCGATGCAGCCGACGGTCGCCGACTGGAAGCGCAGGGCCTCAGCCCGGCCCAAGCGGCCACCATGGCCGGTCTCAGCCGCACCCTGGCCGGCTTGAATGCACTCATGCAGGTGCTGCACGCCGCCGAAGCCGCCCGCGAACAGGGCGGTGCCCACCAGCAGCTCAGCCCGGATGTCGTCGACGGCCTGCTGCTCGGCGCCCGCGAACTGGCCCGCTACGCCCGCCTGCAGCTGGAGTAGCAACTGTCTTGTCAGGGGCAGCCGAGGGCCACCTCGGCGTCTCGCTTACGGGCGTTGAGGATCACCAGCATTTTGCGCATGACCGCCACGAGCGCCACCTTGCTCGCTTTGCCTTTGGCCTT
>NZ_JBMRFS010000017.1:0-44707 GCF_049384825.1 Stenotrophomonas sp. CASM106 | reverse complement strand
GGGGGTTGGCTGGCGGGCTCAGCTTTGCGAGCGAAGCGACCCGCTTTTGCTCTTGTTTGTGATTTTCCGGGGTGGACGCCGCAGGAAACTGTCCAGGGCCGGGTGGGTTGGCGGGGCGGGGGTGTCCGCGGCATGGATGCCGCGGCCAAGCCCCCATGGATGGGTTTACGGCGTCCCCCGACCCGCCTACCCACCCGGCCAAGCCCCAGCATCACGTTGTAGCGCCACCACGGAGGGGCTCCGCCGTTCGCCGTCCCCGCCGAAGGCGCGCTTCTGCGCTGCAACATGCCCATGCGCCATCCTGCGCCATCATGGGCACCCCGCCCCCGCCAGGACCGTGCCATGCAGCAGTACCTGCTTCTGATCTACATCGAGCCTGCCCTGCTGCAGGCCCTGCCCATCGAAGAATTCAACGCGCTGATGCGCGACTGCCTGGCCCACGCCGACAAGCTGCAGGCCGAAGGCACGCTGCTGGCCGCGCAGAAACTGCAGCCGGTCGACACTGCACAGACCCTGCGCGTGCGTGATGGCAACAGCCGTGTTCTCGATGGCCCGTTCGCCGAAACCCGCGAACTGCTGGCCGGCTTCAACCTGATCGTCGCCCGCGACCGCGACGAAGCCATGCGCATCGCCCGCGACTTCCCGTGGGCGCGCTTCGGCAGCATCGAAGTGCGGCCGCTGGAAGACATGGACGCCGAGCGCGAACGCTGCGGCGCCCCGGCTGCGGCTATGGCAGCAGCCGTACCCTGATCTCGCGCGGGCCGACGCCTTCGTTGCCGCTGTAGTCGCGCACGCTGGCGCGCACGATGTACTCGCCCGGCGGCAGCGCCGCCGGCTGCCAGCGCCCGGTTTCCATCAGGCCGTCGCGCACGGTGTTGGTGGCCAGGTAGCGGAACCGGGTCACCGCGCTGCCGTGCACGGTGATACCACTGTCGGGGGCGTAGGCCACCCGCACCGCTTCCTTCTGCGGCGGCATGCGGTTGAACACGATGTTCCAGCGTGGCTGTTCATAGCCCTGCAGCGCTCGGCCATCGGCGTCGAGGATCTGGTAGCCCACCTGGTACATGCCCAGGCGGCGGCGCGGCAGGTTGTTGTCGACCTGGTCCCAGGCCTCGACCACGATCTGCACGCCGCGGCCCTGGCGCGCCACCATCACCACGCCATCGCCGCCCGCCGCCATCGGCTGGTCGTTGTCATCCAGCAGGGCCACATCGGTGATGCGCGGCGCGAAGTGGTCGGCGTAGCCCTGGAAGCCCAGCGCCACCGCGTTGGTCTCGAAGCCGCCGGTACCCACCGCCAGGTGCACGTGCGCCTGGTTGTTGATGCTGCCCAGGCGGTCACCGACGTGGATGCGCATGCCGCGGCGCACGCGCATCCGCTCCAGCCTGCCCTGCTCGTCGTACAGCGCCTGCCAGCGCGCATCGTAGGGTTCGTCGCGCGGGGTGCGGCCGACCCGCATGTGGATGTACTTGAGGCGATCCACGACCAGGCCCTCGGCCTGCTCACCCAGGTTCCAGGCGGCCACCGGGCTGCTGATCTTGCCTTCGGCGATCGCCAGCACGGTCTGGCCCACATCACCGCGCACGTCGAAGCCGCCATGCAGGTGGTGGCGGCTCTCACCGGTGAAGTTGCCGCGCACCTCGCCCAGGGTGCCGACCACTTCGTGCCAGCCGTCCTGCGGTGCCAGCGGCCAACGGCCCCCGGTCTTCGGCAGCGCGGCATCGGCAGCCGGGCCGACCAGTGCCGGTGCCGGCAGGTCGCCCACCGGCAGCGGGCGCAGGCGATGCAGGCGGTAGCTGGCGGCGTCGGCCACCAGCACGCTGCCATCGGCATCCAGCGCCAATCCGCTGGGGCGGGCCAGGCGCGGCAGGCGGCCATTGCCGACCAGCGCGATCTGATGGCCCTGCGGCGTCACCTGCACGATGCGGCCATCGAGATCACCCACGTACAGCACGCCGTCATGGGTGGTGGCCAACGACAGCGGCCCATTGATCACGCCACCGGCGGCGACCACGGTGCTGACCGTACCATCGGCACCCACCCGGCGCACGGCGTTGTTGAACAGGTCGGCCACCAGCAACGCGCCCTGCGCGTCGAAGGCCAGCGCCACCGGCGTATCGAAGCGCGCAGCGGCGCCCACGCCATCGGCAAGGCCCGGCCGATCACCACCGGCCAGGGTGCGCACGCTGCCATCCGTACCGATCACCCGGATGCGATCGTTGAACGTATCGGCCACGTAAACCTGGCCCTGCGCATCCACGGCGATGCCCATCGGCGCATCGAAGCGGGCCTGCGCGGCAGGGCCGTCGGCGTGGCCCTGTTCGCCACCGGCCAGCGTGGTCACCTGGCCATCGGTGCTGATGCGGCGGATCGCATGGTTGCCGGTGTCGGCCACATACAGGTTGCCCTGCGCGTCGGCGGCAATGCCCGAAGGCGTGTTGAAACTGGCCTGCAGTGCAGGGCCATCGACACGTCCCTCGCCCTGCCCGGCCACCGTTTCAACGCGGCCATCGGGAAGGCGGCGACGGATCCGGTTGTTGTCGCCGGCATCGGTGAAATAGACGCTGCCATCGGCACTGCGCAGCAACGCGTACGGATCGGCGAAGCGTGCCTGCGCGGACGCGCCATCACGGTCACCCGGGTGGCCATCGCCGGCCAGCGGTTCGATCTGCGCGGTCCACGCCAACGGCGTCGGAGCCGGACCCGCCGGTTCAGCCAGCGTATGCAGCGGTGTCTCCCACCAGGTCGCAGCCAATGCCACTACCGTCGCCAACGCTACGCCTGCCGCCATCCATTGCCACCGTGCCATCGTGCTGTGCTGCCTGCCTGCTGTCTGAAGAGGCACCGACAATAGACGCTGCGCGTGCGATCCGCCACGGCCGATTGTGCGGCTGAACGCCAGAATTCGCTTCGTCGTGCTTGTCCTCGCTGGCTGCAGCAGGTTCAATGCGGTTCCCACGGATGGAGATTCTCCATGCCCCGCGTTCTCCCGCTCACCGCCCTGCTGCTGGCCGCATTGGCCAGCACATCCGCCACTGCTTCGATCACGGTGGCGCCGCAGAAGCCGTCAATCACCGCCGATGCGATGCATCAGGCCTATGCCACGCGCTGGGATGAAGCCATCCAGCAGGCGCGTGGCGGCAACACGCTGGGCGCGCTGATCAGCATGGAACGGCTGATGGAGGATCCCCTGCTGGACGACTTCGATGCCGAGCATCGTGGCCGCGCCTCGCAGGTCGCTGGCTGGACCGCACTGATGCAGAAGAAGCCGGCCCTGGCCCGCCGCTACCTGCAGCGGGCGCAGGAGGCCCTGCCGGAGGATGCACAGATCCTGCTTACCCAGGTGTCGGTGGAACTGTCGGACAACCAGCCGGCCGCAGCCACCACCTTCCTGGTGAAGGCACTGCAGCATGCCGACGCGCCGCTGCCGGTCGATCACCATGCCATCAACTACCTGCAGTACCGCCTGCGTGACCAGCCGATGAAGCGCATGGACCTGCTGCAGGCGCTGTTTGACAACGGCTGGAAAAGTGCCGGCCTGGAACCCACCGGGCTGTGGCTGACACTGGCCACGCTGCAGGCCGACAATGGCCGTGGCGACGGCATTCCAGCCACGCTGGCCCGCATCGACAGCCCGGCCGAGATCATCCGCCTGCGCAGCGACAAGCGCTTCGACCGTTATGTCGATCGCGGCGATGCGCGTTTCGATCCGGTGCAGGCGGCGCAGCGCCACCTCGATGAACTGCGCGTCTCCGGCCTGCTCGACCGTGCACTGGACGCGCGCATGGCCGAGTTCAGCACCACCCTGCTCATGCTGGACCGCAACGAGGAAGTGCTGTCGTTGACCGAGGGCATGGCCGGTGCCGCGAGCAACGGCGAATCACCTGCCGCCGCCGAAGCGGAATGGGTGGCCTGGCTGCTCAACAGCCGGCTCACCGCACTGCGCCGGCTGGGCCGCACCGATGAGGCACTGGCCACGGCGCAACAGGCCCAACGCATCGGCGCGCTCGGCCCGGATGGTGTCGAGCATCAGATGAATGTGGGCTTCGTCTTCAGTTCGCTGGGGCGCATGCAGGACGCTGCGCAGGCAGTGAATGACATGCCGGGCCTCGCCGGCTACGGCAAGGCCGCGCAGGCGCTGCTGCAGTTCGCCGCCGCCCGCGAGCGCGGTGACGCCAAGGCGCGCGACGCAGCACGCGCGGTGATCCTGGCCCAGCGCGAGGATGCCCGCCTGTTCCATCGCGAAATGCTGCTGGAGGAAGGCAACCTGGACGGTGCCGCCGCCGTGCTGATCGAACAGCTGCGCTCGCCCATCGAACGCGGGGAAACCCTGGCCAGCCTGCAGGACATGCGAACCTATCCGTCATTGCCGGGCGATGTGCGCATCGATGCCGCGTGGCGTGCACTCAAGCAGCGTGCCGACGTGCAGGCCGAGGTGGCACGCGTCGGCCGCATCGAGCGCTACGACCTGGTCAGCACCTCCACCTCGCGCTGAGCGGCTTTTGTGTAGAGCCGAGCCGATGCTCGGCTGCAATTGGCGCAGCCGAGCATCGGCTCGGCTCTACAACGCCACGTGCAGGCAGCACCGTCCGCTAGCGCGCCGGCACTTCGGTGCGGATGCCCATCGCTTCGCGGTAGCGTGCGTACAGCGCCATTACCTTGTCCACGTAGGCCAGGGTTTCGGCGTAGGGCGGCACGCCCTTGTAGCGGGTGACCGCACCGATGCCCGCGTTGTAGGCGGCCGCCGCCAACGGGCGGTCGCCGTTGTAGCGGCGCAGCAGCGCGCGCATGTAGCGCGCGCCACCCTCGATCGACTGCTGCGGCGAGAACGGATCGCTCACCCCGTATTCCTGCGCGGTTTCGGGCATCAGCTGCATCACGCCCTGTGCGCCCTTGCTGGATACCGCCAGCGCGTCGAAATTGCTTTCGGCGTGGGCGATGGCACGCAGCCAGGCATCATCGACGCCGGTGGCCCTGGACGCGGCCTTGAACTGCCTGGCGTGCTGCGCCAGCTGCGGCGTGCCGACCTTGCCCAGGCCTTCGTGCGCCGGCTCGCCTGGCGGCGTGGCCACGGTGAACTTCAGGAACACCCGCGAGCCGGGCAGGTTGCGCGTGGAGTAGACCAGCGCCCCGTCCTGTTCGCGCTCGTACAGCACGCCGCTGAACACGCCCATGTTGCCCCACAGGTTCGGGGTCTGGACGGCGTTGTCGTCGATCTCCTTCGGCGTGCACCGCGATCCCGGCTCCGGCGCGGTGGCCAGGCTGACGGTGTTGCCCTGCACGCAGCGGTAGACGGTGCGCGCGGCGGCCAGCCCGGGCCACAGGCTGGGCAGCAGCAACAGCGCGAGCAGGACGGGGCGAGGGGACATGGCGGCCGGATGATCCGGCCGTGCCCGCTAATGTTGGGTGAATGGGGGCCGGCAGGGCGGCGTCCTGCACCCGTGGTAGTGCCGGCCGCTGGCCGGCAACCTCCCGCGACCTGCCGGGGTCACATCCCGTTGCTGAGCAACGGGATCTGACCCCACTTCGGATCACTTCGCGGTCCTCCGACGCACCCAATAGCCCACGCCCAGCAGCACGAACCACGCCGGGCTGGCGATCAGCGCCTGGCGGGTGTCGCCCTGCAGGCTCAGCAGCACCAGCACGGCGGCGAAGAACACCAGGCAGGCCCAGCACATCGCGACGCCGCCGGGCATCTTGAAGATCGATGCAGCATGGCGCTCCGGATAGCGACGACGATAGGCCATGTAGGCCACCAGGATCAGCGACCAGACGAAGATGAACAGCACCGTCGCCAGCGTCGTCACCAGGGTGAAGGCGGTCACCAGGTTGGGAATCAGGTAGATCAGCAGCGTGCCGCCCAGCAGGCACAGGCACGAGAACAGCAGGCCACGGGCCGGCACTGCGGCGCGCGACAGTTTCGACAGCCCGCGCGGGGCGTGGCCCTCTTCGGCCAGGCCGTACAGCATGCGGCTGGTGGAGAAGATGCCGCTGTTGGCCGAGGACGTGGCCGAAGTCAGCACCACGAAGTTGATCAGGCTGGCGGCGGCGGGAATGCCGGCCAGCACGAACAGCTGCACGAACGGGCTCTTGTCCGGCACCACCTGGCGCCACGGGGTGACCGCCATGATCGCGATCAGCGCCAGCACGTAGAAGATGATGATGCGCACCGGGATCGAGTTGATCGCCTTGGGCAGGTTGCGCTCGGGGTCGGCGGTTTCGGCGGCGGTGGTGCCGACCAGCTCGATGCCGACGAAGGCGAACACCGCAATCTGGAAGCCGGCGAAGAAGCCGACCAGCCCCATCGGGAACATGCCGCCGTCATTCCACAGGTTCGACAGCGACGCGGTGTGGCCGCTGGGTGAGGTGAAGCCCCACGCCACCAGCCCGGCGCCAGTGATGATCAGCGCGCAGATCGCCACGATCTTGATCAGATCGAACCAGAATTCCATTTCGCCGAACAGCTTCACCGTCACCAGGTTCAATGCCAGCAGCAGCATCACGCAGGCCAGCGCCGGTTTCCAAGCTTCAAGCCCGGGGAACCAGAACTGCGCGTAGGCGGCAATGGCGATCACATCGGCGATGGCGGTGACGATCCAGCAGAACCAGTAGGTCCATCCACAGAAGAACCCGGCCCACGGGCCGAGCAGGTCGGTGGAGAAATCGATGAAGGATTTGTACTGCAGGTTGGACAGTAGCAGTTCGCCCATCGCGCGCATCACGAAGAACAGCATCGCGCCGATGATCAGGTAGACGAAGACGATGGAGGGGCCGGCCAGGCTGATGGTCTTGCCCGATCCCATGAACAGGCCGGTGCCGATGGCACCGCCGATGGCGATCAGTTGCAGGTGGCGGTTGGACAGGCTGCGGCGCAGGTGCTCGGGGGGCGTTGCGGGCTCGGTCATGGGCGCGGGCAAAAGGGGCGGGCGAAGCATTCGACGGTAGTCCTCCGCGGCGCCGAGCGCCAGCGCCAAACGGACCTATTGCGTCAAAGCGGGCCGCTTTCACCACAATGTGACCGAATACCGTATTGATCCCATTCCGCCCGGCCCGGCGCCATGCTCAGATAGCCGCACCTGCCCAAGGACCGGCCCACCATGCGCCCTGCCCCGCCCGCCCCGCTGGAGCCCCGGCCATGAGCCGGCTGCGCGTCATCATCGGCGGCACCGCCCTGGCCCTGCTGGCCGCTGCGCTGCCGATCGCGGTCATGGCCTACGCCACCTGGGACCGCGCGATCAGCGTCGAACAGCAGCGCCTGCGCGACATCGCCGATCGCACCCTGCGCCGCTCCGACCTGTCCTACCAGGAAGCGCTGGCGGCACTGAAATCGGCCGAGGCCGGCGCCTACGTACCCTGCAGTCCCGAACACATCCGGCGCATGCAGACCCTGGTGATGACCACCCCATCGATCGACCAGATGGGCTACTTCGAAGGTGGCAAGCTGCGCTGCACCTCGTGGGGTCCGTTCCTGTCCGATGTGGATCAACCCACGCCGGACCACGTCACCAGCGACGGCGCAGGCATTGCAGTGGATGTGCGCCCGGAAATCAGCGGCCGCCGCCAGGTGCTGGCGGTCCTGTATGGGTCCTACGACGCACTGGTGGACCCGCGCCGCTTCGTCGATGTCATTGCCGACCCGAACGTGCGGCTGGCGCTGGCCAGCCCCGATGGACGCCTGCTGGCCAAACAGCCCGGCCTGGATCCGGACCTGCTGGAGGCACTGCTGCGCGACCCCGGCGAAGGCCTGGATCACGCCACGCTGTTCGCCACCGCGCGCAACGAGGAATGGCTGGCCATCGCCACCACGCCGCGCACCGCGCTGGCCGCCGCCTTCCGCCAGCAGGCATGGCTGTACGTGCCGGTCGGCCTGCTGCTGGCCGCCGCCGGGGCCGGCCTGGTGATCTGGCTGTCGCGGCGCCGCCTGTCGCTGCGCGGTGAGCTCGCCACCGCCATCCGCCGCCGCGAGCTGTACCTGCATTACCAGCCGATCATCGAACTGGACACCGGCATCTGCGTCGGCGCCGAGGCGCTGGTGCGCTGGCAACGCCCGGATGGCACCCAGGTGCGGCCGGACCTGTTCATTCCGCTGGCCGAAGAGGCCGGCATGATCGCCGACGTCACCGACCTGGTGATCGAGAACGTGGTGCGCGACATGCGCGAGCTGCTGGTGGCCGACCGCAGCGCGCACATCGCGATCAACCTCGCCGCCGAAGACATCAGCAGCGGCCGCGCCCTGAAGATGATTTCCCGGCACATGGCCGGCAGCGGCATCCTGCCGCAGCAGATCTGGATGGAGGCCACCGAACGTGGCTTCCTCGACCTGGACCGCGCGCGCACCATGCTTGCCGCCGCCCGCCGCGCCGGCCACAGCGTGGCGATCGACGATTTCGGCGTCGGCTTCTCCAGCCTGCAGTACCTGCAGCAGCTGCCACTGGATGCGCTGAAGATCGACAAGTCGTTCATCGATGCGATCGGCACCGAAAGCGCCACCAGCCCGGTCACGCCGCACATCATCGACATGGCCAAGGAGCTGGGCCTGTGGGTGGTGGCCGAGGGCGTGGAAACCGAAGCGCAGCTGGCCTACCTGCACAGCCGGCATGTGGAATTCGGCCAGGGCTGGCTGTTCTCGCGGCCGCTGCCGCGTGATGAGTTCGTCGCCTTCCACCACAAGCGGCAGCAGCAGTACGGCGCTGCACGCGAGCACATGCAGAACCCGCGCAGCGTGCCGATCGAGCGTGAAGGGATCGAGTAGGACGGCCAACGGCAGAGCCCCTCGTGGTGGGTCGCGTACAGCTATCCCGGCGTTGGCCGGGACGGTCTCTGACAGGTTCCGGCGGCGGTCCTACCACGGAATCAACAGAAGAAAGCAAACGCGGGTCGCTGCACTCGGTAGATCCACGCCATGCGTGGATGGCGCGGCCCACGGTAGTGCCGGCCGCTGGCCGGCACCGCGCCAGCATTGATCGGCGCTTACGCCCACGCCTTCGGCCGTGCCAGCAACCACGCGACGGTCACCGCCAGCAACAGCAGCGGCAACCATCCCAGCTGGCTCGGGCCGCTGGCCTGCAGCAGCACGCCGCCCGCCACGCCGCCGGCCGCAATGGCCAGGTTCCAGCCGGTCACCAGCATCGACTGCGCCAGGTCCGCAGCGGCCCCGGCGCGTCGTGCCAAGGCGGTCTGGAACAGGGTCGGCACCGCGCCGAACGCCACGCCCCACAGGATCGTCGCCAGCAGCAGCGTGCTGGCCACGCCGGGCCATACCAGCAAGGCCAGCACCGGTACGATGAAGCCGATCACCGCCGCCCACACCAGCGCACGCAGGTGGCGATCCACGCCCCAACCAGCAATGCCGATGCCGGCAATCGCCGCCACGCCGAAGGCGAGCAGCAGCCGGTCCAGCCACGGGCCGGCACCCGCCTCCACCGCCAACGGTTCGATGTAGGTGTAGAGCACGTTGTGCGCCAGAACGTACAGCACCATCACCAGCAGCGCGCTGCGCACGCCCGGCATGCGCCAGACCTTGGCCAGCGACGCACGTTGACCGGCACCGGCCGCTGGCAGCGCCGGCAGTGCCCAGCGCGCGTACGCCAGCAGGCCCACGCCCAGCACGCTCATCAGCGCGAACGCCCAGCGCCAGCCGAGCTGCTGGCCCAGCAACGTACCGGCCGGCACGCCCAGTGACAGCGCCAACGGCGATCCCACCATCGCCACCGCGATCGCGCGCCCCTGCAGCGACGGCACCACCATGCGTGCGGCATAGCCAGCCACCAGTGACCACAGCAGGCCACCGCTCACGCCGGCCAGGAAACGCGCAGCAAGGATCAGCGCATAGCTGCTGCTCAGCGCCGTCAACGTGTTGACCACCACGAAGCCGGCGATGGCCGCCAGCAAGAGCGGACGCCGCGGCAGGCGCTGTGTCAACGCCGTCATCGGCAGTGCTGCCATCACCGAGCCCAGCGCATACACGCTCACCAGCTGGCCCACCGCCGCATCACTCACGCCCAGGCTGTCGCCCATCGGTCGCAGCACGCCGGCCGGCAGGGTCTCGGTCAACAGGGTGATGAAGCCGCCGCCTGCCAGCGCCAGCAGGCCCGCCCACGGCAAGCGCGTGGCCTCACCGGCCGGGCTGGCCGCATCGATGGCGTGGCCGCTCATCGCGCAGCCTCCAGGTCTGCATAGACCGCATCGCGCAGGCCATCGACAAAGGCGCCATCCATGCCTTCGTACAGGGTGTTGGTCAGCGCCACCACGCTCAGCCCACGCGCCGGATCAACGAACCAGCTGTGCCCATAAGCGCCGCCCCAGCGCCAGGTGCCTTCGCGCTGCGGCGTGCCGCTGGCAGCGGCCTCGCGCAGTACTGCAAAGCCCAGCCCGAAGCCCCAGCCGGCCGGTTCCGGCGGCCCAAATTCGCCCACCTGCGGGCTGGCCATCTCTGCCGCCAGCGCGGGCGGCAGCAGGCCGGAGCGCTGCACGTCACGCAGCGCCTCCAGCACCGACATCACGTCATCGGCAGTACCCACCAGGCCGGCGCCGGCCGAAGCGAAACGGCTGGCATCGAGGGCACGCGCAAGGCTGTACTCGATGCCCACCGTTCCCTCGAACGGCGCGACCACCTCCCCTTCCTGCAGGCGATGCGGCTGCGGCGTGCCGCTCACATAGGGCGTGGCCAGCCGTGCGGCAGCGCGCGTGGCGAACGCGGTATCGCGCAGGCCCAGGGGGGCAGCCAGCAAACGCTGGAACAGCACCTGCAGCGTTTCACCGGTCGCCGCTTCGGCCACTGCACCGGCCACGTCCACGCCCAACGAGTACAGCCATTGGCTGCCCGGTTCGAACAGCAGCGGCGCCTGTGCGATACGGCGCACGTTCTCGGCCAGGGACACCGGGTTGGCGTCCATGCCATCGCTGACGCCGGCCCGGGCGTACGGTCCGTGCGCATCGGCTTCCAGGAAACGGTAGCCCAGCCCGCTGCTGTGGCTGAGCAGCTGGCGCAGGCTGATCGGCGGCCTGCGGCCATCGGCCAGCGCCGGCCGGAAGTCCGGCAGCCAGCGCTGCACCGGCGCATCGAGGTCGAGCACGCCCTCGGCCACCAGGCGCAGGATCACCGTGCTCAACAGCGGCTTGCTGACCGATGCCAGCCGGAACAGCTGATCGCGCTGCATCGGCAGGGCCGACTCGCGATCGGCCTGCCCGGTCGCGCTGGCATGGCGCAGCACGCCGTGCTCGCACACCAGCACCACCGCACCGACCAGGCGCGTCGGGTGGACCTGCTGCAGCAGCCGCTGCACCGAAGGCAGCATCGGTGCAGGTTCGAGGGAAAGAGCGGCATTCATCGCGGTGATCCGTGGGGAGAGGCCCGCCACGTTAGGCAGCACGGCGCGGCGCAAAAAGCCGGTTGCCGCTCCGGGCATCATGGACCGTGCAGTCCGCAATCGGCATGATGGCCGGAACTGCAAGGCCGTAACAGCAGGCGCCCCCACCCTGCACCACAGTGTTGCGGTGGCGGCGCCGCCCGCCGTGATCACGCCGCCCCTACCCTGCCGCTTTCATTGCCCCTACGCCGATGTCAGTCCTGGACAATCTCGCCAACCTGCAGACCTTCGTGCACGCCGCCGACACGCGCAGCTTCGTCGAGACCGGGCGCCTGCAGGGCATCTCCGCATCTGCCGCCGGCAAGTGCGTTGCCCGGCTGGAGCATGCACTGGGCGTGCGCCTGTTCCACCGCAGCACGCGCAGCATCACGCTCACCGCCGAGGGCCAGCTGTTCCTGGCGCGCTGCCGGCGCATCCTCGACGAGCGCGATGCCGCACGCACCGAGCTGGCACAACCGCATGCCACGCCCAGCGGCACGCTGCGCATCAGCCTGCCGCTGGTCGGCGATCTCACCCTGCCGTTGATGGCCGAGTTCATGGCGGCGTATCCGGACATCCGCCTCGACCTGGATTTCAGCGACCGCCTGGTCGATGTCATCGAGGAAGGCTTCGATGCGGTGCTGCGCGTCGGTGAACCCAGCGACTCGCGGATGAACGCACGCCGGCTGGGGGTGTTCCCGCGCCGTGTAATCGCCTCGCCGGGCTACCTGCAGCGCCGCGGGGTTCCGCGCATGCCGGCGGAACTGATGCAGCACACGCTGCTGCACTATCGCTTCCCCAGCACCGGCAAGCTGGAGCCGTGGCCGATCCACTGGCCCGATGACGAAGCACCGCAGGAACTTCCGGTGCACATGGTGGCCAACACCATCGAGGCGCGGGTGGCGCTGGCACTGCGTGATGTCGGCCTGGCCTTCGTTCCGGTGCACTCGGTGCGCGATGCGCTGGCCGACGGCCGCCTGGTCACCGTGCTGGAGGATCATGTGCACTCCTGCGGCACCTTCCACCTGCTGTGGCCCTCGGGCCGCCATGTGCTGCCGAAGCTGCGGGTGTTCATCGACTTCGTCGGCGCCCGCCTGGACACCGTGCCGTAGATCCACGCCATGCGTGGATGCTTAAGGTCAGCCGAGCATGGCTCGGCTCTACAGCTGCACGCAACCATTCAGCCAGCGCAGCTATACTGGCCCCTCATTCCTCCAAGAGGCATCGCGACCGATGCGCCATTGATGCCGCCGTCTTCCCATCAGACGGCCTGACTCTTCCCGCCCCTGCGCGCAGGGGAGAACCCGGCATCCATGGAGGTCGCATGACCCCGCATTCCCTCACGCTCGATCGCGTGTCGTATCGACTGGCCGACGGCCGCCCGCTGTTTTCCGATCTGACGTTTTCCTTCGATCCGGTCGCCACAGGCCTGGTCGGTGCGAATGGCGCTGGCAAGAGCGTGCTCGCACGCCTGCTCGCCGGCCGGGTGCAGCCAGAGAACGGGCAGGTACGCGGCAGCGGCCGCGTGTTCCTGTTGCCGACGCCCGGCTATCCACCCGCTGGCACGGTCGGTGAACTGGCCGGCGTTGGCGCTGAACTGGCCGCACTGCAACGCATCGAAGCCGGCAGCGTGGACGAGGCCGACTTCGCCTGCGTCGGCGACCGTTGGGACCTGCGCGAGCGCCTGCAGCAGCAATGGCAGGCGCTACGGCTGCCCGACGACCTCGATCCCGCCCAACCCGCCGCGCGCCTCAGCGGTGGCCAGGCCATGCAGGTGGCGCTGTCCGGCGCCTGGGCCAGCGGCGCTGATTGGCTGATCCTGGACGAACCCAGCAACCACCTCGATGCCCGCCATCGCCAGCAGTTGTACGAACGGTTGCAGCAGTGGCGCGGCGGCCTGCTGGTGATCAGCCATGATCGCGAACTGCTGGCGCACATGCAGCAGATCGTCGAGCTCGACGCGCGCGGGCTGCATCGCTATGGCGGGCCGTGGCAGCACTACGCCGACGCGCGTGCCGCCGAACGCGAAGCGGCCGCGGCACAGCTCGACCACGCCCGCACCCAGCACCGGCAGCAGCAGCGCAGTGCGCGCGAACAGCACGAACGGCAACAGCAACGCCAGGCACGTGGCAATCGCGATGCAAAGCAGGCCAACCAGGCACCGATCCTGCTCGGCCGGCAGAAACAACGTGCAGAGGCCAGCCACGGCCGCGCACAGCAGGTACAGGCCGAGCGCCTGCAGGCCAGCGCAGACCAGCTGCGCGCTGCAGCCTCGGCGGTTCACGCCACACCGGAGCTGGCACTGTTTGCCGGCGAGGGGGAACGCGGCAGCGCACGCCTGCTGCAGGCGGAGTCGCTGGTGCTGCCGCATGGCTGCCGCGCGCCGTTGCAGCTGGACATCCGCCGCGGCCAGCGCCTCGCCGTGGTTGGTGACAACGGCAGTGGCAAGTCCACGCTGTTGCGCGTGTTGGCCGGCCAGTTGCCTGCACGCAGTGGCAACGTACAACGGCATGCACCACTGGCGCTGCTCGACCAGCAGCTGCTGGGGCTCTCCGGCGAACGCAGCATTCTCGACACCGTGCAGGCTGCCAACCCGGCGGCCAATACCGGTGAACTGCGCACACGGCTGGCCCTGCTCGGGCTGGACGCGCAGCGCATCCAGCGTGCAGCCCATCACCTCAGCGATGGCGAACGGGTGAAAGGCGCGCTGGCCAGCGTGCTGTATGCCGACCCCGCACCGCAGCTGTTGCTGCTGGACGAGCCCGGCAATGCGCTGGATCTGGGTGCCCTGCAGGCGCTGGAAGAACTTCTGGTGGCCTGGCCGGGCGCGTTGGTGATGGTCAGCCACGACCGGCATCTGCTGCAGGCGTTGCGGCCGACGCAGGTGCTGCAGGTGAGCACCGAGGGTTGGCAGTGGCGTGACGCCTTGTAGATCCACGCCATGCGTGGATCTACTGCAGCAGCCGAGCATGGGCTCGGCTCTACAGGATTGGCCGCGACGGATCACATTGTAGAGTCGAGCCATGCTCGACTCCGCCATGCATCCATCCACGCATGGCATATCGACCGGGGGTAGTGCCGGCCGCTGGCCGGCAACCCACGGATCCTCAGTGCACCGTCACCGCTTCCACACCGGGAACGCCTGCGGCAACTGATGCCACAGCAGCGGGCCCGCACGCAGCTCCTGGTCGTTGAGCAGGCAGCCATCCAGCTCTGCGCGCACTGCGCGCTCATCCATGTGCACGCCGATCACCACCAGCTCCTGGCGGCGATCCCCCCACAACGGGTGCCACAGGCGTTGCATCGCCGAGTGCGCGGCCGCATCCGGGAAGTCTTCCAGCCCCGGCAACGGTGCGCTCCAGCAATCGGCCTGCTGCCGCGCCCAGCCCAGGTCGCTGTACGGCAGCGGCGTGGGCGGCAGCAACGGCGGCGTGTCCTCCAGCCCGGCACGCACGCGATCGCGAGCGGCGTACCAGAACCCCGCCGCCTGCGTCCGCGTCGCGGCACCTACGGTGTTCAGCTCGCCCACCCAATCCATGCGGTTGGCCAGCCAGAACCAGCCCTTGCTGCGGATCACGCCCGGCATGCCCGACTGCAACGCGCGGGCGAAACGCGCGGGATGGAACGGTCGCCGCGAGCGGTAGACGAAACTGGCGATGCCGTACTCCTCGGTTTCCGGCGTGTGCTCGCCACGCAGCTCCTTTACCCAGCCCGGCGCACGTTGCGCACGCTCGAAGTCGAAGCGACCGGTGTCCAGCAGCTCGGCCAGCGGCACGTCACCGAAGCTGGACAGCAGCAGTTTCGCGTCGCGGTTCAGGCCACGCAGCACGGCCAGCGTGTCCTGCAGCACTTCGTCATCGGTCTGATCGACCTTGCTGACCACGATCACGTCGGCGAACTCGACCTGTTCGCACAGCAGGTCGACCACGCCGCGATCGTCATCCGGCCCAGCCTGCTGGCCACGCTCGGCCAGGCGCAGCGTCGAGCCGAAGTCGGCGAGGAACGCGCTGCCATCCACCACCGTCACCATCGTGTCCAGGCGCGCGATGTCACTCAGGCTGAAGCCCTGCTCGTCGCGTACCGCGAAGGTGGCCGCCACCGGCATCGGCTCACCGATGCCCGTCGACTCGATCAGCAGATAGTCATAGCGCCCCGCATCGGCCAGGCGCCGCACTTCCTGCAGCAGGTCATCGCGCAGCGTGCAGCAGATGCAGCCATTGCTGAACTCCACCAGCGTCTCTTCGGTGCGGCGCAGTTCGGCGCCGCCCTCGCGCACCAGCTGCGCATCGATGTTGACCTCGCTCATGTCGTTGACGATGACCGCCACACGCAAGCCCTCGCGGTTGCGCAGGATCTGGTTGAGCAGGGTGGTCTTGCCGGCCCCGAGGAAGCCGGACAGCACGGAGACCGGAAGGCGACGGTCGGCGCGGGAAACAGTGTTCATGTCGGAGCGGGTTGGCTGCGGAAGGGAAATGTTACTGTATAACAATTGCTGCGCAAGGAACCTCCCCCATGAAGTCGCCTTCTGCCGCCCTGCTTGATGCCGGCGCGGTCGCCCTGTCCAGCCTGTGCCTGCTGCACTGCCTGGCGCTGCCCCTGCTTGCCGCCACGCTGCCGCTGTTCGGCACGTGGGCCGAAGCGGAATGGGTGCATCTGCTGTTCGTGGCCATCGCCTTGCCGTTGACCGGCTACGCGCTGTGGCGGGCCGAGCGCCGCCATCCGTTGCCCGTGCTGGCCTGGGCCACCGCCGGCGCCGGGCTCGGCCTGCTGCTGGCCGGCGCGCTGGCGCTGCCCTCGCACGACTGGGAAACACCGATGACGGTCACCGGCAGCCTGCTGCTGGCCGCCACGCACATCTGGAACGCGCGGCACTACCCGGTCATTTGCCGTAGCGGCGCAGCAGCTCGACCAGCACCTCGGCCTCGGCCGCCCGCTGCTGCGGGTCTTCGGCGCCCACCACGTGTTCCTGCAGGTGCTCGTGCAGCAGCTCCATCAGCAGGCTGTGGGCGGCACCGCGCACGGCGGCAACCTGCACCAGCACGTCCGCACAGTCGCCGGCCTCACCCTCCGGCCTGTCCAGCGCCTGCTCCAACGCCGCCACCTGGCCGCCGATGCGGCGCACCCGGGTCAGCAACTGCTTTCGATGCTTGTGTACATGAGCCATGCAGGAATCATATACCCTATGGGGGTATCCACTCCACCGCTGGCCCCCATGCACCTGGACGCCCTTGCCGCCGCCCGTCGCCACGAACACCGCTTCGACGACGGCAACCCGCTGGCCGAACGCAATACCCGCCGCGCCCTGTGGCTCACCGTCAGCATGATGGTCGTGGAGATCGTCGGCGGCTGGTGGTTCAACTCCATGGCCGTGCTCGCCGACGGCTGGCACATGAGTTCGCATGCGCTGGCGCTCGGGCTCTCGGTGTTTGCGTACCGCTGCGCACGCCGCTACGCGCACGACCCGCGCTTCGCCTTCGGCACCTGGAAGATCGAGATCCTGGCCGGCTATACCAGCGCCATCGCCCTGCTCGGCGTGGCCGCGCTGATGGCCGTGCAGTCGCTGGAGCGGCTGTGGGTACCAGCACCGATCCACTACAACGAAGCCATCGCCATCGCGGCGGTCGGGCTGGGCGTGAACCTGCTGTGTGCCTGGTGGCTGCACGACAGCCCGGGCCACGCGCATCATCACCACGGCCATGACCACGGGCATGGCCACGAACACCACGACCACGGGCATGCGCACGGTCACGACCTCAACCTGCGCTCGGCCTACGTGCACGTGCTGGCCGACGCCGCCACCTCGGTGCTGGCCATCGTCGCCCTGCTCGGCGGCAAGCTGCTTGGCCTCACCTGGCTGGACCCGGTGATGGGCCTGGTCGGCGCCGTACTGGTCACGGTGTGGGCGGTCGGCCTGCTGCGCGACAGCGGCCGCATCCTGCTCGACGCGCAGATGGACGCGCCGGTGGTGGCCGAAGTACGCGAGGTGATCGAACAGGGCCCGTGGCCGGCACGCCTGGCCGACCTGCACGTCTGGCAGGTGGGTCGCGGCAAGTACGCGGTCAGCGCCAGCGTGGTCACCAGTGACGCCACGCTGGATGCCGATACCGTGCGCAACGCGCTGGCCATCCACGAAGAACTGGTGCATGTAACGGTGGAGATCCACCGCAGCGAGTGATCCACGCCAGGTAGTGCCGGCCGCTGGCCGGCAACCCCATGAACACTGCACGCCACCTGCAGTTGCCGGCCAGCGGCCGGCACTACCGCTAGAGCTTCAGCATCATCCGCAGCAGGTACATCAGCAGCGGCAGCGCGCTCAGCACCGCACCGCTGATGCCGATCCACGGCCAGCGCTCACCACGCACGCGCGCGGCCACTGCCAGGCCGCCGCCCACCAAGGCCGCGCCCAGCACGCCCACGCCCAGCCCAGCGGCCATGCCATTGCCGCCTGCCGCCACCGCTGCCTGCGCCGCCACGGTGCCCGCGCCCCACCCCACAGCAATCCCCAGCCAACTGGCCACGCCGCACCACGGTGCCTTTCCCTGCGCCATCCGAAAACCCCTGTGTCCTTGCCGAATTTCTGTACGGGCCACGCCCGCGTGCTGCCTACACTAGCCGCACCTGCCCTGTAGGGACATCCCATGCGCACGCTCCGCCTGCTGCTGCCCGGTGCCCTCCTGCTGCTCACCGCCTGCGGCGACGATGCGCGGCTTCCCTTCTCCGCCGACCCATTACAAGGCTGCTTCGCCACCGGCGCGCGCAAGCCCGCCGACTTCCGCATCGACAAGGAAGGCGGCCAGTACTTCGTTTCCTTCAGCCGTGGCGAGCAGTGGCAGCGCGAACCGAACGCCCTGCACAAGGCCACGTCCAGCGAGATCAGCCGCTACTTTCGCGACGACGCCGACCAGATCGACAGTGCCCTGATCCGCATGTCCGGCGGCTTCGGCATCTTCCACTTCAACAAGGGCGCGACACTGAAGGGCAAGGCCAGCGACAGCGACTACATGGCGCTGATGCTGATCGGGGCTGGGCCGGTGTATGCGGTGAAGTGCGATTGAACTGTAGAGCCGAGCCCACGCTCGGCTACGTTTGCAGTAGATCCACGCCATGCGTGGATGCAGGCATGGTGGAGCCTAGGGCAGGCTCGGCTCTACAACAGCTGCGGTACCATGCCCTCCCCCGAACCGCCCCGGTACCCGCCGTGCCCCATTACACCGGTCCCCTGCTGACCCGCGACAGCGCCGATACCCTGCGCCGTGCCCATGAAAAAGGCGCCGCCGACTGGCAGGGCTCGCTCGACCTCGGGCGCAGCCAGGACAGCGTGGCGCTGGACGCGGACGGCTTCCACTTCCGGGGCCAGCCCTATCCCTGGCCGGGCAAGCTGAAGGACCGCACGCTGTACTACTGGGATGGCGAGGACTTCGCGCCGATCTCGCGCTACAGCGGCTCGCTGATCAAGCTGGTGCCGACCGAATGGGGCGCACCGACCTTCGAGATCGACGGCATCAAGATGCTGCCGACCTCGAAGCTGTCGCCATTCGAGGATGCACGCCGCAAGGTGGAGCTGGTCGCCCCGGCCGGCAAGGTCATCCTCGATACCTGCGGTGGCCTCGGCTACTTCGCCGCCTGTGCGCTGGAAGCCGGTGTCGGCCAGATCCGCTCGTTCGAGAAGAACGCCGATGTGATGTGGCTGCGCACGCTCAACCCGTGGTCGCCGGATCCGGACTCGGCTGCCGCCGGTGGCCGCCTGCAGTTCAGCCACGGTGACGTCTCGCAGCAGATCGAACAGGTGGCCAGCAACAGTGTCGACGCAATCCTGCACGACCCCCCGCGCTTCGGCATCGCCGGCGAGCTGTACTCACAGGTGTTCTACGACCACCTCGCCCGCGTGATCCGCAAGGGCGGCCGCCTGTTCCACTACACCGGTGCGCCGAACAAGCTGACCAGCGGCCGCGACGTGCCGCGCGAAGTGGCCAAGCGCCTGGAAAAGGCTGGTTTCAAGGCCGAACTGGCGCTTGACGGCGTGCTGGCCGTCAAGCGCTGAGCCTTACTCCGAATCGACCTTGGCCAGCTTCATCACCCACGCCGGCACCTCGGGCTCGCCGGCGTAGAAGTCCTTCGGCTTGTTCTCCGCCATCGCCCAGCGGTGCAGCCAGCTAGGGCCATAGCGGCCGTTGTAGCCCTCGGCACCCCGCGCGTAGGCCGGGTCACGCATCGCCTCGTCCAGCGAAATGAAGCGATAGCCGCGGCGCTTCGTGGCCGCCACCAGTTCGGCGAAGGTGGCCGCGTTGAGCTCATTGGCGTGCATCAGCCACACCTGCGGCAGCGCGTACCCCAGCAGCGCCTGCGACTGTTTCTCGTAGTAGTCCAGCTTGTTCAGCATGTACGGCACGTAGCCCTTGCGCAGCTGCGCCAGCGTCGCCGCGCGCGCGGGCGAGTCCGCCTGCTCGTTCATCACGTTGGCATAGGCGAACGCCCACACCCACTCACCGTTGTCCACCGTCACCGGTGCCACGCGGTAGCCATGCTGCTTGAAGAACGCATCCATCTGCACCCGCTCATCCGCGGTGCGCCCGGCACGCAGGTAGGGGTGGCGCATCCACTGCGGCGCCTGCCCCTTCTCGGCCAGCAGCGGCCGCAGCACCGTCTCGCCGCGCAGGAAATCCTGCTGGAACGCCGCCAGGCCCTTCGCATTCAGATCCATGTGCGAGTAGGTGTGGTTGCCCAGCACATAGCCGGCATCGCGCCAGTCGCGCAGCATCTGTACCCGCGCCGGCTGCACCTGTCCATCAACCTCAAGCTTGTTCTCGTTGACGAAGCCGACCACCGGCACGCCTGCCTGACGCAGCTGGGCCATCAACGCCTCATGCCGCGCCTGCAGGTCCGGCGGCACGATCTGGTCCAGCCGTGCCCACGGCAGATCATCGATGGTCACCGCGATACGGCGATCCACCTCGGCGGCATGTACCGCCAGCGAACACAGCAACAACGGCAACGCACGCAGCAACAAGCGCATCGGGTCTTCCCTGGAGTGGCGAGGCGTCGACTGTAGCGCGATTGCCGCGCGCCGCCGAGCGTGCTCAGCCCGCCCGGGCCCGCGCGATCGCACGCCACAGGGCAACGCCGCCGGCCATCGCGGCCAACAACAGCACCGTCAACACCAGCGCCAGATCATCCGGATTACGCAGCAGTGGCGCGTTCACCCGCGTCAGGATGTGGAACACCACGCGCTGCGCCTGCTCCAGCGGTACATCGCCCTCCGACACCAGCTCCACCAGGCACGCCGTGGGTGACAGCCGCGCCACATTGCTCCACGCATTCTCGTACAGGTGCAGCACCCATCCGGCCAAAGCCAGTGCGCCACCGTGGAGCACCATAAGCGCCACGTTCGCCGTGCGCAGCCGATCGCGCAGCCACAGCGCACGGCTTGCGCATACCGCCATGGCCCCCAGCAAGGCCAGCACCAGGCCTACCCATGGAATCCAGCCCAGGGGTTGCCAGTCATCCAGTGCGCCCGCACGCGCCATCACCTGTTCGGCAACCTGCAATCGCGCCTGCGCGTCCGGGCCCCCACAGGCCACCGTCACCGGCTCCAGCAACAGCTCCACGCGGTAATGGAAGAAGCCGGCAGCCAGCACCACAGACAGCAGCGCGACCCACTGGAGCATCAACAGGATCGGCCCCTGCCCACAGATGCGGCGGATTCGGGAAGTGGCGGCGCTCATCGGTTCATCCATGACAGCAAAGAGCCATCCTAACCAAGCGCTTCGCACGTGTCGGCTGGCGGATGCGACACGCACCACGCAGCGCCGTTACGATGACGAGGTTGATTGAATCCGTGTGTGCCAAGCAGGATGTTCCCGATGGTGATGCTGTATCTGGTGGTACGAACGCTGCTGCCACTGCTGGCGTTCGTGCTCGCATGGTGGCTGCTCTCGCGCCTGATCAATGCGCGCGTCGCCCGGATGCCACGCGTCCCGTTGAACCTGCCGGAGCACAGCAGCAGCCCCCGCAGGAAGGATCGACGCATCTACGCGCGCAAGCTGCGGCGCAAGCCGGGCCTGCGCACGGCAACCCGCGCCGCCACCGCACCCCGCAGCTGGCACGTCGCCGCGGCCATCCTCTCGCTGATGGCGCTGATCGCCACCGTGCTGGTCATCCCCGATGGCGCACGCTTGCAGGTGATGGTGGACAATCTCACCGGTTATGCGGGAACCGTCGTCGAGGCGCAGGTTCCCGTGGCCGCACAGCCCGTCGTGCTGGAGGCATGGCAACCCGCGCTCGCACAGCTGGGGCGGCCCACGGCGATGCGCTACCCGATCGGTCGCTCCGGCGGTGAGCATGAAGCCCATGCGGTCGTGCCCGTGCAGGTCCGGCAGCAGGGCGACCGCCTGCAGGTGGCCATCGCGCTGCCGTTGGACACCGAAATGCTGCGTGCGGAACTGGCACGGCTGGCCGGGTTGCCAATCGAGGCCATTGACGTACAGCAACGCGAGGTTGCGCCATGGAGGGAGTCGGGCTGGCAGCCACTGCCCGGCCCTTAGCGCCGAGCCCATGCTCCGCTGCCCTTTGCCCCTTCTCCGGCTGGCACGCGCCCCGCGCGCCAGCCGAGCATCGGCTCGGCGCTACACCAGGCCCACAGCCAGCCTTTGAATCACGACCCACGCGGCAGCTTCGCCGCCCACATGTTGTCGACCAGGTTGGGATAGCGCCGCCCGTTCTCCTCGGCACGTTGCCGTGCCGCCGCCTTCTGCGCATCCGATAGCGGTTGCGATGTCTGGCCCTTGGGGTTGGGCTTCTTCCACGGGGGTGTTCTGGTCTGGCGCATGGCCGCAGCTTAGCGCTTCAGGAAGTTCAGCAGGGCCAGATTGAAGCGGTCGGCGTGGCTGGTGTTGCAGCCATGTGGCGCGCCTTCCAGGATCACCACTTCGCTACCTTTGATGGCCTTGTGGGTACGCTGGCCGGAACCCTCGAACGGCACGATGGCATCGCTGTCACCGTGCAGGATCAGCGTCGGCACCGTGATCTTCTTCAGGTCATCCCGGAAATCAGTGGTGGCGAACGCCTTCATGCAGCCCAGCGCCGCTGCCTGGTCGGATTGATGGCACAGTGCGATCGCCGCCTGGCGCGTCTCTTCGGTCACCATCAACTGGCCATTGGCGCTGAAGAAGTCGCGGGTGAAGCCGTCGAAGAACGCCTCGCGGTCCTTCTCCAATCCGCTGCGCATTTCATCGGCCTTGTCCTGGGTCAGCGGCCCCTCCGGGTTGTCGTCACTGCGCAGCAGGAACGGCGGCACCGCCGCAGCGAACACCACACTGTGCAGGCGATCCTGGCCGTGGTTGGCCACGTAGCGCGCCACCTCGCCACCGCCCATCGAGAAACCGACCAGGGTGACATCGCGCAGGTCACGTTCCTCGATCACCCCCGCCAGGTCTGCCGCCAGGGTGTCGTAGTCATAGCCGCCGGTCGGCTTGTCAGAGCGGCCAAAGCCGCGCCGGTCGTAGCTGATGACCCGATACTGGGCATCGCGCAGGATCGCAACCTGGGTCTTCCAGGCATCGGCGGACAACGGCCAGCCGTGGATCAGGATCACCGGGCGGCCGTCGCCACCGGTATCTTCAACATGCAGGCGGATGCGGGAAGCAGGCATGGGCGCTCCTGTGGAAGGGGAGGAGTGCAGGCTAGCGGCCGCGTCCTGTGGCAGCCGTGAGGGAATCACGCCCGCCCGTGACATCGCCTGCACATGCCGCAACGCGAAGCCGCACCGGCATTCGCGGCCTTCGCACCCCGCCTTCCCGGTTTCGTCGCAGCGCCGTACCGCCGTGGTCACCGGCATGCCAGCCTGCGCAGACCATCCCCGGGAGTCTTGCCATGCTGCTGCTCACCCTGCCCTTGCTGGCCGCCGGCCTCGCCACCGCACCGTCGCCCGCCGATGACCTGCGCGAACAGATCCGCCAGGCCGATACCCAGCTGTTTGCTGTGGCCTTCGAGGCCTGCGACGCCGAAAAGGCCGCCGCGATGACCACCGAAGACATGGAGTTCTTCCATGACAAGGACGGCAAGTCGGCCAGCAACCGCGAGGATTTCCGCCGCAGCGTGGCCAACCTGTGCGACAACGCGCGCAAGGACGGCTGGCGCCTGCGGCGCGAGCTGGTGGACTCCTCGCTGCAGGTATTCCCGCTGCACGACGAGCGGGCGCTGGAAATCGGCGACCACCGCTTCCACGAGCGCGGCAAGGACGGCGTGGAGCACTGGGTCGGCCAGGCCCGTTTCATCCAGGTCTGGCGCCGCGTGGACGGGCACTGGCTGGCCGAACGGGTGATCAGCTATGACCACCGGCCGGCGGACTGACCTTTCCGGCGCCCTTCACCGGCCGGACCTATACTGGCGGGGTTGACCCCGACCCACCGCTACCGTTCGATCGCCATGGCAGAGATCACCCCCAACCACCCCGACTACGGCCTCAACCAGCAGGTCCGCCAGGGCGTGGCCGCACTGGACGCCCAGCATGGACGTCCGTTCGACCAGACCAGCGAACGCCTGACCGCCAGCCTGACTGTGCTGGCCCGCGAGCAGGGCCTGCAGCAGGTCGACCACGTGCTGGTCAGCAACGCCACGGCCCAGCACCCGGCCGGGCACAACGTCTTCGTGGTGCAGGGCGACCCGGCCAATCCGGCGCACCTGCGCGCGATGATGCCGACGGCTGTGGCGATACAGACGCCGGTGGAGCAGTCGATGCAGAAATTGGGGTTGGCCCCGCAGCAGCCGGCCGTGGGGTTAGTGCCCGAACAGCAGGCCCGTGAGCAGGAGCAGCAGCAGAACCCGGCACACCGTCTGGGCTGAGCCGCCTCCAGCGTTGTTGGCGGAGCGGCGCAAGTCTCTGATCATTTTCCCGACAGAGGGTCCGCGTGGACCCGCAGCTGTGCCGGGTAATGCTGGAGCAAGAGGGTGGGCTGCACCGTGCGCACATCGAGGCGGTAGCGGGCATCGGTTTCCATCGGCAGGGTGACGATGTTCAACCTGTATCGGCTGGCGTCCATCGATACCTGATGCGCGTAGCGCCAGGCTGCCGATGCATGCCATTCGGGGAGCGGCTGACCCAGATTGCGCGCCCTTGCCTGATAGACATCAGACGTTGCAACGTCCTGCCAGGCACCTGCGACCCAGCGCTGCAGGGACAGCTGGAAGGGAACATGAACAGTGTCCATGTCAAGCCCACTGTCAGGCCCGGGAGCATGTCGCTGCACCTCAAGATCCAGCACATAGGGTCGCCCCGGATAGAAACTGCGGGCATTCGTCTCGAACTCGAACCGCACCGCTTGGCTGGGCTCGGTCACGTTGATCGGCTTGACCAGATCCAGCGGCTCCGGTGCATCCGGTATGCGGCTGCTGCAGGCGCCGAGTGCACCCACCAGCGTGAAGATCAGGCCGGCGCGCAGCCAGCGGTGGATACCCAGCATGATGAAGACCCTTTGGCGTCCTGCCATGAAGTACCTATCGTGGCGAGCGACCAGTGGCGCCGAAACCAGGCGATTGATTACTTTCCGGCGGGACGGGCGGCATGGATCCGCAAACGGGCCGAGTAATCCTGCAGTGCCTCGGTCCTCTGCACCGTGCGCACGTCCACGCGGTAGCGGGAGTCAATTTCCAGTGGCAGAGCAACCAGGCTCAGCGTGTACTGGCCATCACTGCCCACGTGCGGCGACGTATACCGCCATTCGCTGGATGCATGCCATTCCGGAAGCTGCTCACCAGCATTGAGCACCCCGGCTTGATAGCTGTCGTAGGTGGGAACATCCTTCCAGGCATCAGCACCCCATTGCTGCAGGATCACCTCGAACGGGATCCGCATTGTGCCCACGTCAGGCTCGTCGGGCTTTCGCGTCTCTTGGCGCTGCAACTCCAGCTCCAGCGCATACGTGCGACCCGGGTGGAAGTTGCGGGCATTCGTCTCGAACTCGAACCGCACCGCTTGGCCAGACCGGGTCACGTTGATCGGCTTGACCAGATCCAGCGGCTCCGGCGCATCCGGTACGCGGCTGCTGCAGGCGCCGAGTGCACCCACCAGCGTGAAGACCAGGCCGACGCGCAGCCAGCGGCGGATACCCAGCATGATTCAGATCCTTTGGCTCCCTGCCATGGGCTTCAACCCTAGCGGGCAGCCTCTTGCACTGCAACCGGGCAAAGAAAAAGGCAGAGCCTGCGCCCTGCCTTCCTCATGCGACGCGCGACGGCGCGGGGCCTTGCGTCAGCGCCTTACAGCTGGATGCGCGCCACGCTCTCGTCAGCGCCCTTGTCATCCTTCTCGCCGTTCTTGATGCTCACGAACAGCACGTTGTTCTTCGCATCCAGCGCCAGGCTGTTCGGGTGGGTCGGTACCTTGTAGGTGCCCACCTTCTGGTAACTGTCGCTGTTGTATGCGGTCACCGTACCGGCTTCGCGGTTGGTCACGTACAGGCGCTTGCGCGGTGCATCCAGCAGGATACCCAGCGGGCCGGCATCGGTCGGGATGCTGGCCAGTTCCTTGCCGGTACTGCGGTCCAGCACCAGCACGCGCTGGCCCGGATGCTTGCTGACCAGGCCGCTGCTCTTGGCCTGGTAGCCACGCAGGAATTCCGAGCCTTGGTCGGTCACGAACAGGCGCTTGCCGGCCGGGTCCAGCGCGATGTTCATCGGCTGCTCGGCGGCGATCTTGTGCTGCGCCACCACCTTGTTCGAATCGGTGCCCACCACCACCAGGTCGGCCAGCAGGTTGCTGGTGTAGACGCGCTTGTTGGCGGCATCCAGCGCCAGGCCCGGTGCCTTGGCATTGCCCAGGCCGTCGATGGTGTTGATCACCTTCAGCGTGTTCGTATCGATCACGAACAGCACGCTGCTCACGTCCGGCTGGCTGCTGTGGCCGGTCACGTACAGGCGGTTGGCCGCGCTGTCGACCACCAGCTCGCGCAGGTCGTGGGTGTAGCCGGCCTTGCCATCCTTGCCGGTCTTCTTCTCCATCAGCTGGATGGTGCCGACAGCCTTGTTCTGCGCGGTGTCGACCACGGTCACCGACAGGTCCACGGTGTTGCCTACGTACAGGCGGTTGTGAGCGTCATCCAGCACCACACCGAACGCCTTGCGCTCCAGCGGGATACGGGTTTCCACGGCCAGCGTGGCCGGGTTCAGGCGCAGCACCTGGGCCGGGCCGGCGTCATCGCCGAAGCCGCCGGAGGAGGCCACGAACACGGCGTTCTGTTTCGGGCTATAGGCCAGCTCGTACAGGCCCTTGGCCACGGCCTGGCGCTGCACGGCGGTGGTGGCGCTGGCGGCGGGCGCGTTATCGGCGAACGCCGAAGGCACGCCGAGGCTGAGCGATACAGCAAGGGCCAGGGCGGCCGAGCGGAAGAGAGGATTACGGAACATGCGAGCGTCCTTGAATGGGCACGGGAAGGTGTCCTGGCTCGCTGGGCCGTACTGCGACGGCCCGACCTGCATCTGTCTGCGCGGGTGGGCTGGCTGGGGTTGCGGGGGAATGGTAGCAGGTGGGGGGGCGTGGCGTGCGCCGGCGCGGGCATGGCAGACGTTCGACTTTGGAACCGCGTCCGCCGGCTATGCCATCCGTGGGCCGTGGCTCTGTTGCAGTTGCTGCTCTTCCTGCAGGCGCTGCACATCGCGCTGCGGCGGGTTCTGCTGCAACTGCGCGACCCGTTCGAACGAGGCCTCCACTGGTGCCTGCGCTGCCAGCTCCGCAGGCATGCTGGCGCGCTGGTGTGCCGGGTCACCGAGGTCCCCCTGCACGATGAACAGCTTCGGCGCGGTATCACCGCGTGGCTCGCCCAGCACCACTTCGTCTACACGCGAGAACTGCTGCTCCTTCGACAGCGCGAGCAGGCTGGCACTGACATTGCCGTTGCGTGCACCGAAAGCACCGAGGTCGGCCACCTGCTGGTGGATCTGGTTGAGGCGGGCATGATCCCCGTGCGCCGGGTCTGCGGGCGTGCCGCTTGCCGCGAGGGTGCTGTTGCCGCGCCACTGCTCGCCGTTCTCGGTGAACATCCACTCGCGGAACGTCTGCTTCGGCATCGGGTTCCACTGCACCCTGTCCAGCTCGCTGCCCTTCACCTGCTGCGGAATGGCGTTGACGGCGCGGATGTTGTCCAGGACCCTGGTGGCGCCCTCGTAGTTGGTGATCTCCCCGGCCAGCCCGACCGGGCGCAGGCCTGCGTGGTTCAGGGCACCCCAGGCGAAATCGGTGCAGGCGTTGGAGAAGAAGTCGTAGTTCATGTCGAAGCCGTGCTTCTTCGGGTCTGCCGAGAACTCGAGGATGCGGTCGTACTGCGCCTTGCTGATCTCGATCGTGCGCTCGAAGCGGGGCTTGTCGTAGACCGACACGTCCATGTCATCGACTTTGCCCCTGTTCGGCTCGTCCTTGGTGCCTGCGTGGGTGAAACCAATGCTCTCCGGCAAGGCTTCACCCGAACGGCGCAGCGACAGGAACATGTGCCCCGCGAACGAAGGCTCCAGCAGAAACCTGTTTCCCTCGGCATCACGGCCGTAGCGCGGCGTGCCGGGGGCCGCCAGATGGATGGTTACGCTGTAGCGTTCGGCATCGTCCTTGTGCATGTCTACTTTCCTAGTGATTGGTAGCCAACGATCAATTCTGCTTTCAGGCCATCCAGCTGGGGTCGATCCTCCACAAGGTCGACCAGCAGAACGTAGCGCCCGGGTGCAATGCCTCCGACCTGCGCCAGCTGCAGCGTGCGATAGAGCACGTCTTCAGAGTACAACCCGGCCTCGGCCAAGCTGCTGATGTCCACACTCCCCGTCGTCAGGTCTGTGACCACGCCATCATCGGCGATCTTCTGCGAGTCGCGTCCATCGCGGGTACGCTGCCAGAGCTGTACATGACGAGCCGAGCTGCCATCAATCCGCTCCAGGCGCAGCCGCGCTGGCAAACGTCCGAGAGTGATCTTCTCCGAAGCATCCAGCAGCCGTCGCGCGTCGGTATCCTGCAGCCGCAACCCGATGTTCAGAATCGGAATGGCCGGCTTCTGGGGTGCCGGCAAATCAAACGTGACCTCGGCAATCCGACCGGCCTTCTGCAACTGCACGGCCCGCGTGAACGGCACAACCGTGCGGGACTCGGCCTGTGCGCGCGTCAGCAGGGGCGGCGCAACCTCAGGCGCTGGTGACGCACGGCATGCCGCCAGCGCGCCCAGCACCGCCAGTACCACGGCCCCCCGCCGCGGTGGCCGCGTCATTGCTCCTTCAACCGCAGCGAATCGGCCACATCGGTCTTGGCCGCCACTTCAGTGGCGATGCTGGCGCGGCGGTGCCCGGGGTCGTTGCGGTCGCCCTGCACGATGAAGATGCTCTCTGCCGCATGGCTGCTCTTGGTCGGCTGGCTGAGCAGCACGTGGTCCACGCGCGAGAGATTGTTCTGCTTGGCCAGCACCAGCAGGCTGGCGCTGATGCGCTGGCTGGCCGCATCGAACGGGCGGCCATGCGCGGCATCCAGTTCGGCCACTTTCTGGATCAGCTGCGAGAACAGGCGATGGTCTGGATGCGAAGGGTCCAGCAGCGTGCCGGCCACTTCAATCGGCGTCGGCGGCGGCTCATCGCTGGCGCGGTCACCCTGGCGATGGTGCTCGGCCTCGCGCTCGGGCATCGCATGATGGGTTTCGGCATTCAGATCGCTGCCCGGGAACGGCGCGGCAATGCACTGGATTTCCGGCAGGTTGAACAACACCGCGAACTCGCCCAGGTTGCTGCCGCCATCCAGCGGCGCCGGCAGCGGATGCAGGCCGGCGTAGTGCAGCGCCGCCCAGACGAAATCGCTGCAGCGGTTGATGGTGGCCGGGCGATCAACGTCGAATTCGAACTCGGCCGGTTCCTCGGCGAAGTCACGCAGGCAGCCGTAGTGCTCTTCGGTGATTTCCAGGGTACGGCTGTAGTACGGGTCCAGATGCTCATCGGCATCGTCGTGGCGCACCTGCGCGTACTGCACGCCGGTGGGGGTTTCGCCCGGCGCCTGGCGCGGCGGTGCGAAGCCGTAACTGTGGGCCTCGTCGCCCGCGGCCACTTGGAAGTACATATGGCCGCGCGGCGAGACGCCTCCACTTTTCAGCGGGGTGCCGGGGGCGGCCAGATAAAGGGTTGCGGTGTAGCGTGTTGCCTGCTCCATGCCTGCTCAGCCTTGTTGGGTACTGCGGTCCTGAGCGGATGATGGCATAGGTGGGATGGCGGGCAGGTGGAGGAAGAGAGGACGCCGATCGCGACTTGCTGAATATGTGAGCCAGCATGCAGTAATGACCCCGCGGTGGCCGCGGTCCCGGCTGCGACTGGAGCTTGCCATCCCACCGTTCTATAGTCGTTTCGATCATGCAAGGGAATCGCCCATGAGCAGAGCACCGGCTTGCCGGCTTGCCTCCTTCGCCCTGGTGGCCGTGCTCAGCACCACCGCCTGCGCGAAGGCCCCATCCACGGAAAAGGACCCGAACGGAACCCCCATGTCCGAAACCGCAACCAGCCCACGTACGGTGGGCGGACAGACCTACACAATGCAGCCGGTGGAAGCTCGGCTTGGCCCGCACCGCTTCATGTTCCCGGCCAACCTCTACTACAACCAGACGGGCCCCTTGGCCGATGGGGGCGTCATGCTCACTGTGTTCTGGCCTGATTTCGATGCAGCGCCTCCTGGTGATCGCCCGGTGCGCAGCACGCAGGACAGCCGGCGGCAGGTACTGGTCGAGCTTAGGTACATCGATCGCGTTCCCATCCAGAACTATCTGGCACGTCGGTCCAGCAGTGAGGCCACCAGCGCGCCGGGGTCGCTGGAGCGAAGAGACCCGGTAGAGAATCTTGCGCTACGCGTTGCACAACCCGAGCGATGGGGCCTGACGCCCTATTCGATCGACCCATCGTTGATGGAAGCCTATGCGAAGGAGTCAGAGGCTGCGCTGGGCAGGCCTTACGTGCACAACCCGGGGATGGAGCCAGACTGGTATGTGGCCCGCTCGGCGGAGGGGCAACTGACAACGTTCATCAGCTGCGACCCGGCAGATCGCATTCCTGACGGACTTGTAGCTCAGGGAAAGACACTTGAACGCGTCGGAGAAGGCCAGATCGCAATGTGCCGCCATTCCATCGTGGATGTGGGCGACAGCATCGCCATCGAGATGAACTATGCACGCGTAATGCTGAGCGACTGGCAGCGTCTGGAAACCAGCGTGCGTGATCTTCTGAGCCGCTATCGCGTTCAGCCGTAAACCGCATCTCAAGGATGAATCATGAGCGGACTTACCGATAAGGATATTCGTGTCCTGTCCTCCTACGCGAAGGAGGGAAATCGCGAGCTGTATTGGAACTATCTCGCGCAGCTTCCCGACAATGATGGCTATGGACTGCTGGCGTTGGGTGTTGTGCGCAACGACAGCCTCCCCGGCCGGGTGGCCAACAGCTTTGCAACCGCCGTTGCCGAGCAACAGGCCACGCTGTTCGGCAACGAGAAGAACGTAGCGTTCACCGAACGCAGGCAGGAAACCTTCGGCCAGGATCTGATCAGAAACGACCTGGCGGAGCGCAGAAGTTGGGTGGAGGCCGGCAGGCCCGATCTTGCTCTCAACCTGCCCTATACGAGCACGCTCAAGTCCCACGATGTTTCCTTCGAAGCTAACAACCTCAATGTGAACTGCTGGACGCCGCGCTTGCTGCTGGTGTCCACGGAGCACAAACGCGGCGAGCAGGCAGCCGAAAAGGTATGGCAGAACATGCTCGACAACAGCGCTGCCGGCGCATTCCGTGCCGGCAGGACGGCAGTCAGCGTGCACCTGGATATGCCGCAGCCCGCTGGGCATTTCTACTTCGTTGAGCTGAGCAAGTTCGAGGGCGCAGCGCTCCTGCAGCGCGACGCCGTCGATCCGAACGTGATTGGTACCAAGTTCGACTACCACAGCTACGACCCCAAGGACGGCAGCTGGAACCACACAGTGGGCGTTCCCCCGCTGGATAGAACAACCAAAGAGACCGATCCCGCCGAGATTTCCGCGTTGAACGAGACCCGCGAAGTTCGCTTGGAACGCGAGACCAAGGCGAAGCAGTTTCATCCTGAAGATCCCTACAGAGAGATCGCCAAGAGCCCACGCGTGGTATCTACGCAGGAACCCGAGCCTCTCCATACGGAAGGACGCCGCATCGCAGCGATAGCGCCAGGCAGCCCGGACTACGCGCTCCATCAGCAGATCCGCCAGGGCGTCGCTGCACTGGACGAGAAGCACGGCCGCCCCTTCGACGCGACCAGTGAGAACCTCGCCGCCAGCCTGACAGTGAGGGCACGCGAGCAGGGTCTGGAACAGGTGGACCATGTGGTGCTGAGCAACGCCACGGCCAATCAGCCGGCGGGGCACACCATCTTTGTTGTACAAGGCGAGCTATCTGACCCTGCCCACCTGCGTGCAGGAATGCCCACTGCCGTGGCTGCACAAACGCCGGTGGCTGAGTCGCTGCAGCAACTGACTGTGGTGGGCGATCAGCGCGAGCTCGCCCGCCAAGATGAGCAGCAGGCGCTGGATGCACGTGCGCAGGAACAGCAAAGCCACGCCATGCGCATGGGCTGATCGCGCAGGCTGAGGCAGCCTCCCTCGGGGCCAGAGGTCGCAGCCCCTGAGACCTCCCCAGATCATCCTCCCCTGCTTCGGGAGGATGACCATGACCAAGATCGACCCTGCATGGCTGGAAGCTTTCGACAAGGAGCTTCTCTACTTGTTCGCCATCGATCATGGCGACGCAGGCATGGATGAGTACCTGCTGGGCTGTTACGCAGACCTGCCGGCACGCGAAGCGGCGCTGGCGTTCGGCAGCGACTACGACCTGGAGCGCGACGATGCGCTGTGGCCACGGCCGGGCGTGGCGTCGGAAAGTTAAGCTGTGTCGCAATCAGCACGCTTCGGATCTCAGACCTGCGGGCGGACTGTCGCTTTTGAGACCCCGACCCTCTGCAAACCGTGCTTTTCAATGCGCATTCGGGCGGTAACTTAACATCGGCCGAAACCGCGGCACCGCAAGGGTTCTGCCACGCCTGCGCCATGCAACAATGCCGTAAGCGTCAGCATTTACGGCCTCTGAGGTCTACGGTTTCTTGGCATCTCGCAACCATGCGAGTACACCTTGGCATGCCACCGGGAAAGGGTGGCGCGGGGTTCGAAAGCCCGCTCAGTAACCTTGTGTTTTGCGCTTGTCAGCCGGCGTCACCTTTGGGGTGGCGCCGGCTGGCAATCCGTTCGCGTTCCATGGCGGGCGGTGCGTGGGGGTCTTCGGACCCACCGGCTTGGTTACTGTCCGGCTTTCGAACCACGCACCGTCCGCCGCCTCTATCGGTGGCGTTGCTATCTGTCCTGTACGGAGCATTGCCATGAACACATCGGACTTCCGTTCCCTGCACGCGCAATACGATCCGGACAACGCCGAACCCGAGCGCGAACCGTCCGTCGATCCCAACGCCTTCGTCGCCACGCTGCGCCGTATCGGATCTGGTGCGGCTGCGGATGGCCAGCCTTGGCCGGAACGGCATCAACTGCCTGGGCGATGTCTTCAGTTGGCGGATGCGGATTGCGCGTTGGCGGGGCTGCGTGTGGTGGCGGAGCTGATGCTGGCTGCGGAGCGGACTAGGCAGAATGGTGCGCCCGAGGAGTACCTGGGGGATCGGGTGATGGAGGGGTTGAAGATGGCGTGTGTGGCGTTGACTGCGCAGGTGGCTGAGCGATTGCAGGTTCACCGATAAAGATGAGCGTTCACGCACACATGTAGCCAAATGATTGTTGAGGAAAATCAATGGGAAGAGGCAATTGAGCCTGCAATGATGCAGGAACAGCGTTGCAGACTCAAAGTGTGAAACTTGGCAAACACGGAGCGTGTGTGGCAAAACCTAAGCCGCAAGCCATTCCACTATCTCAGGCAGGGGGAAAATATCCTCAGGCACTGTTTTAGCCAACAAAGTTGCCATATAACGTTGCCGCTCATCCCGCCCAAAACTCACAATGCTGTTACAGACCACACTATCAACCCCCGAAAGGCGAGCGTATGCACCTATACACGCCCAGATACACTCCTCTCCCGCGTGACCATGAGGAAGCCATTGAATTGAGATATTTGTGCTGAGGGAATCCTCATGATTCTCAACAAGCCCATTTATACGATCGACGATCATTTTCGCTCGAGGTTCGGCACATCCTCGACTTTCAAGTGAAGAAATCAAGGAAGTGGCGATCACAACACGATCTGAATTGGGCTCAAAGTGCTCGTGCCTCAATAACCCCCCTACCCTTGATAAAACCCCCTCCTCCTGCAGTGCAAGCGAAAGACACGAGGAGACTACAAGGATTTTTTTAAATTCATCATTAATTAATGAGAAGAATCCATTCTTCAGTGACCCACTAAACGCCATCTTCAAATAGGCGACGACATGATCCCGTCGAAAATTGTAGTTCTCAATAGAATGACCTTGCGTGGAGAATTCTCTGGCTCCCTGGACAGGCGCGACCCAAGCATTAGAAAGTCGGAACTCACCCGGGGGCAATCCATCCCATTCCCGATCTTTCAGCACCGCGAGCACATCATTGATCCTCGGCAAATTATTCGCGAGCTGCTGCGCCACTCTTACCACTTCCTTCACTTTTTCTTTATTACCCATTCCAGCACAGCATTCACCCTCAAGAATGCCGGCCTGATCAACCGTAAATACTGCGTCACAATCCCTTTCAGCATGCAGCCTGAGAATAACATTCCGGTCGGATATCCCTTCTACAAGGAGCGTCTTGCCACTCCTCCGCAGGGCTGCATTAATAAATCCATTTATGCTGTATTTCGATCCCATTTCTTATGCCTCATCCACGTCATCAGGCTGAACATCGTCAAAAAGTGAAGGCTGCTTTCGCGCAGAAGCATTAGGCTCAAAATCTTGAACATCGAACAAATGCTCAGCCCCAACTTCAGGCGAGTGAGTGCACACGACAATTTGTCGATCCGGTGCTTGGCGGGTCAACTCGTTGAGAATTATGCGCTGCCAATCGATATGGAGCGAAAGCTCCGGCTCGTCAATCAGGAACATTCCAGACGTGAACTTGGTACGGCTCGCGCAGTACAGCATCGTTATAATTTGCCTCTCACCCGAGGAGAGCGCATTCATTCCATATGAATGACCTGCCCCGGTCGAAATTGAAACAAGTCTTTTCGTCGGCCGCTTTTCCTCAATGTTCCTGCCAATCTTCAGCTGTTTTCCATCCAAGAATTTGTTAACTGAATTCTCGAACTCTCGCGTTTTGCGAAGCGCATTTCTTCGAGTCCCCTCTCGCTCCAACAATGCCTTCCTATAAATATCAAGAAGATATCTATTGACCCCAGAGGGTTGAGGTGACGAGCCAAGCTGACGTGCGGACCGCAGAAGGTCCTGATTTATTTCTTTGGAATTCTCGACACCCGAAGCCAATTCCTGAGCCTCAAGAAGATCGGATATCTCCTGAAGAATACCTTCATTGGAATCCTTGGATTCAGTGCTTTCTAGCCCAGCACTAACTCTAAATACCTTTACGAATGTTTCCTCGAACATTCGCTGCTCTTTGGCAGTTATTTCGTACTGCGCGCGGCGCCACTCTTCAGTTAAGGAAGTCTCGACATCTGAAATACTTGGGTAGCGAATAACAGGAACAAATTCGCCAAACCACTGGCGGCAAACAAGTGTTTTTTCTACCGAGGAGAGTGCTTCCTCGTGCACCTGCCGGGGGGACAGATTTTCTCTGGAACCCTCCCTCAAGGCTATGAATTCCAATTTCTGAAGCGATTCCAATTCTTCAGATCGTGCTTCACTGTACCTGCCAACACCATATCCATCTCGCCTTGTTCGCTCCAGAACCGAGCGGAAAGCCGGAAGATATGTCGCGCGGCCGCCGAGAACAGTTCTGAGAGAAGTCAGCTCTAGCGGCGATAGCGCGTCTATAGAAGATCCGGTCAAAGCCCCGTTAACAGATACTCTGATCGCCGAACTATCCTCATCCCTTTCAATTTCGACCTTGTCATCTGCAGACGTCCAAACGCAGATTCGCTGAAACTTGATGTATCTAAATCTGTTGAAATCGAGCTCAAGAAGATTAGCCAGAAGGTGCAGCATTGTCGTCTTGCCACGACCATTCTTGCCATAGATGACATTCAGACCTGGGCCCAGCGTCATATCGACATCCATTTGCCCATGAAGCCCCTCAACGACAATGCGCCGAATAAACAACGGACTAGCAGTGGACTTGCGCTCTTCCATAATTCCATTTCCTCTTATTATTCAGCGCCTGACAGCACACTCGAAGCAGAAGTACGTATCGCACTATCAACTAAAAGAATGGCGACCTAGGGTCGCCATTCACTAATGTCCTCAAGAATTCGAATCAAACCCCAACAGGATTAGCCTTCTCCGGATCAATCTTGTACTGCTTGATCGCCCGGGCCACATCCTTCGCGGTCATCTTCCCTTCCTTCGCCAGCGCCGCAATCGCGGCATGCGCGATGTAGTACCGGTCAACCTCGAAGAACCGACGCAGGTTCGCACGCGTATCCGAACGGCCAAACCCATCCGTACCCAACACCGTGTACGACATCGGCACGAACGCGCGGATCTGGTCCGCATACGCACGCACGTAGTCGGTGGCGGCAATCGCCGGGCCCTGGCGGCCTTCCAGCAGCTCGGTCACGTAGGCCTTGCGCTGCTCACCTTCCGGATGCAGGCGGTTGGCACGTTCCACGTCGAAACCATCGCGACGCAGTTCGTTGAAGCTCGGGCAGCTCCAGATATCGGCGGTCACGCCGAAGTCCTTGTCCAGCAGCTCGGCAGCAGCAATGGCTTCGCGCAGGATGGTGCCCGAACCCAGCAGCTGCACGCGCAGCTCGCCCTTCTTCGGCTTGCCGGCGTCGGTCAGCAGGTACATGCCCTTGACGATGCCTTCGGCCGCACCTTCCGGCATTTCCGGGTGGGTGTAGTTCTCGTTCATCAGGGTGACGTAGTAGTACTCGTCCACCTGGTCTTCCATCATGCGCTTGGTGCCGTGCTGCAGGATCACCGTCACTTCGAAGCCAAAGGTCGGGTCGTAGCTGCGCACGTTCGGAATGCCACCGGCCACCAGATGGCTGAAGCCATCTTCGTGCTGCAGGCCTTCACCGTTCAGCGTGGTGCGGCCGGCGGTGCCACCCAGCAGGAAGCCGCGGGTACGCATGTCCGCTGCCTGCCAGGCGATGTCGCCCACGCGCTGGAAGCCGAACATGCTGTAGTAGATGTAGAACGGCAGCATCGGCACGTTGCTGACCGAGTAGCTGGTACCAGCGGCCATCCACGAGCTGATCGCACCCGGCTCGCTGATGCCCTGCTGCAGCACCTGGCCGCTCTGGTCTTCGCGGTAGAACATCAGCTGGTCGGCGTCGACCGGCTTGTACTTCTGGCCGAACGGCGCGTAGATGCCGATCTGACGGAACAGGCCTTCCATGCCGAAGGTACGGGCTTCGTCGGCCACGATCGGCACGATGTGCGGGCCCAGTTCCTTGTCACGCAGGGTGATGTTCAGGCTCTGCACGAAGGCCATGGTGGTGGAGTAGCTGCGCTCGCCGCTGCTCTTCAGCAGGCGCTCGTAGGCTTCCAGCTTCGGCGCCACGAAGGTCTTGTCGGCCTTGCGGCGGCGCTGCGGCAGGTAACCACCCAGCGCGGCACGGCGTTCCTGCAGGTACTGCACTTCCGGCGAATCCGGGCCCGGGTGGTAGAACGGCACCTGGCCGTCGGCCAGCTGCGCGTCGGTCACCGGAATGTTGAAGCGGTCGCGGAAGTGGCGCACCGCTTCGTCGTCCAGCTTCTTGGTCTGGTGGGTCGGGTTCAGTGCCTCACCGGCGCTGCCCATGCCGTAACCCTTCACGGTCTTGGCCAGGATGACGGTCGGCATGCCCTTGGTGTTCACGGCCTGGTGGTAGGCGGCGTACACCTTGTGCGGGTCGTGGCCACCACGGTTCAGGCGCCAGATGTCGTCGTCGGAAAGGCCGGCGACCATCGCAGCGGTTTCCGGGTACTTGCCGAAGAAATGCTCGCGGGTGTACGCGCCGCCGAAGGCCTTGCAGTTCTGGTATTCGCCGTCGACGGTTTCCATCATCAGCTTCTTCAGGACGCCGTTGGTGTCCTTGGCCAGCAGGGCATCCCAGTAACCGCCCCACAGCAGCTTGATCACGTTCCAGCCGCCGCCACGGAACACGCCTTCCAGTTCCTGGATGATCTTGCCGTTGCCGCGCACCGGGCCGTCCAGGCGCTGCAGGTTGCAGTTCACCACGAAGATCAGGTTGTCCAGGCCTTCACGGCCGGCCAGGGCGATGGCACCCAGGGTTTCCGGCTCGTCGCTCTCGCCGTCGCCGATGAAGCACCACACCTTGCGGTCGGACTTCTCGATCAGGCCACGGTTTTCCAGGTAGCGCATGAACTGCGCCTGGTAGATGGCGGCCAGCGGGCCCAGGCCCATCGACACGGTCGGGGTCTGCCAGTAGTCCGGCATCAGCCACGGGTGCGGGTACGAGGACAGGCCACCGCCGTCCACTTCCATGCGGAACTTGTCCAGCTGCTCTTCGCTGATGCGGCCTTCCAGGAAGGAACGCGCGTAGATGCCCGGGGCGCTGTGGCCCTGGATGAACAGCAGGTCGCCCGGGTGGTTCTCGCTCGGGGCGCGCCAGAAGTGGTTGAAGCCCACGTCGTACAGGGTGGCGCCGGAGGCGAACGAGGCGATGTGGCCGCCCAGGTCACCCGGCTTGCGGTTGGCGCGCACCACGGTGGCCATCGCGTTCCAGCGGATGATCGAACGGATGCGCCATTCCAGCTCGGCGTTGCCCGGGCTCTTGGCCTCGAACTGCGGTTCGATGGTGTTGACGTATTCGGTGGTGGGAGAGAACGGCAGGTAGGCGCCCGAACGACGGGTCAGTTCCACCATGCCTTCCAGCAGCTGATGCGCGCGCTCGGAGCCCTCGACATCAATAACGGCCTTCAACGACTCGATCCACTCCTGGGTTTCCACAGGATTCGGGTCGTTGTTCAGCACCTCGTTCAACCAGTTCATTAGCGCTCCCATAACCGCACGCACGCGCGCGACTGTTGTATAGATTTCTAGACCGCAAAGTGTAGCGCACCAAGGGCTTTCGTCACTTGGCTACGCAGGCGTATGGATGCAACCGGCCAGTGTCCGCAAGGGGCTTGCCGCGCCCGCTGACGGCCCTGCGGCGGGCCTTGGCGGCTGCGCGGGCTGTCGCTTGCGGGCCGCTGCGCCCATGTGCAGGACGCAGTGTTACCGCTGCCGATGACGGTTGTAGGGCAACTCCGGCACCGCTGTAGGGGCGGTTCGGGCAACGGTACTGAACCGGCGACAACATGTCGCATCTGCCTCTGGATCGGTGCCGGCGGCGGGTCCAGCGTGGGCCGCGAGTGAGGGGCCTGGCGGCCCTGCTCCCTTCCACGGTTCGCCGGGGCGCCCTGCAAGGGGCGCCCCTTTTGCTGTGCACGCGGCCGCCCGTGGCCCAAAACGGACCTGCTTGTGGCCGGATCGGTGATTGCCGGATTCGATATATCGATATATCGTTTGCACACTCGTTTACCGATATATCGAAATGAGCCGCCCCCCTTCCCCCAGAGCCCGTTCCACCGATCCGGCGGTGCCCCGCCGCAACGGCCAGCCACGCGTGCTGAGCCGCGGTGACCTGCGCCTGCTGGTGCTGGCCCTGATCGGCGAGCAGCCGCGCCATGGCTACGAGCTGATGCAGCTGATCAGCAACCAGTTCATGCAGGCCTACACGCCCAGCGCCGGCACCATGTACCCGCTGCTGGCCAGCTTCGAACAGGCTGGCTGGATCGAGGCCGAGGAAGTGGATGGCAAGCGGATCTTCCGCATCACCGCCGCAGGCGAGTTCGAGCTGAAGGTGCAGCGCACCCAGGTGCGCCTGGCGCAGCGGCGTGCCTTCGACCGTGCCCGCGAGATCACCAAGGCTTCGCTGCCGCCGACGCTGGCCACTGCCCTGCGCGAATTCAAGCGGGCGCTGGTGCATCACCACGGCCGCTGGGCCGAGGGCGAGGCGGACGAAGTGGCGGCGCTACTGACGCGGGCCTCGGCCCTGCTCAACGGTACCGCCGGTAACGAGCAACCACCGATTTCAACGACCCAGCCAGACTGACGCCAGCCAGGTCTCCCCTACGCCGCGCGCCCCGCGCGACACCTTTACAGGTAACCCCCATGACCGAACACAACAACACGCGCCTGCGCCTGGATGTGCGCTTCCGTGAACTGACCGTGCTGCGCACCGAAGAAGTCACCCCGCACATGCGCCGCGTGGTGCTGGGTGGCGACGATCTGACCGGCTTCGATTCTCCCGGCGCCGACGACCACATCAAGCTGTTCTTCCCCAACGCCAGCGGCGAGATGGTGCTGCCGGTGCTGACCGCCGAAGGCCGCAGCTATCCGGCCGGCAAGGAGCCCTCGCCGTCGCGCGACTACACCCCGCGCTGGTGGGACCACGAATCCGGCGAGCTGGCCATCGACTTCGTGCTGCACGACCAGGGTATTGCCGGGCCGTGGGCCGAGCGCGCGCAGCCGGGCGACACGCTGGTGATCGGCGGCCCACGTGGCTCGTTCGTGGTGGCCGACAGCTACGACGCCTACGTGCTGATCGGCGATGAAACCGCGCTGCCGGCCATCGCCCGCTGGCTGGACGTGCTGCCCGACGGTGCCGAGGTGCAGGCCTTCATTGAAGTGCGCGACGAGGCCGAACGCCAGGACCTGCCGCAGTACGAGAACGTGCGCATCCACTGGCTGGAGCGCAACGGCTTCCCGGCGGCCAGCAGCACGCTGCTGGAAGACATGCTGACCGACTTCGAGGCCCCGGACGGCGATGTCTTCTACTGGATCGCCACCGAATCGCGCCGCGCGCGGATGATGCGCAAGTTCATCGAAGGCCACCTGGGCGTGCCGCGCGACTGGATCCGCTCGACCGGCTACTGGAAGGCCCACCCGGACGAAGCCGACGGCGATTGACCGGCTCGGGGTCAGATCCCTTTTCCTGTGGAAAAGGGATCTGACCCCATGCACCAGAACCTGCCTGGTGGGTGCGGACCGTTGGTCCGCACGCCTTTGACTGTGTAGAGCCGAGCCCACGCTCGGCTGCTCTCCGCTCGGCCACCGATGGACCCATCGCGCTACGCGCGATGAGCCGAGCATGGGCTCGGCCCTACAGGAGGGACCGCGGCCGGCACTACCATCTGCCGCGTCCACCCGAACCGCTGCGCGGCCCAGATCTCCAGCGCCACCAGCAGTGCGACGACCAGCAGCGGCAACAGCAGCCCGAAGTACACGCCGGGCATCATGCCGTTGATCTGCGCCTTCACCAGCCGCAGCACGCCACGGGTGTGCAGCAGCTCATCCACATGCATGGTCAGCGCCTCGCGCACCACCTTGGGTTCCAGGCCGAGGGTGCCGGCCTTGTCCACCAGCGTGTCTTCCACCATGCCGCGCAGCAGGCCTTCGCGCACCTTGCCGATCACCCAGCCGGTACCGCGCGCCAACGGGCCGTTGCCAAGACGGTCCAGGCCGGGCAACGGATGTTCGCTGAGGTAGGCAGAGGCAATGGTGTCGGCCACATCGCCCACCGTGCCCTGGCTGCGCAACGCCTCGCGCATGCGCGGGTCGTCCAGCGAGTCGGTGAAGCCTTCGCTCCAGCCTTCCACCAGGGTCTGCAGGTGCGGCTGGAAATGATCGAGCTGCTTGAACAGCGCGCGGTGCGCACCGGCGGTGAAGCCCAGCTGCAGCCCGAAGAAGGCCGTGGCCAGCGGCAGCAGCACCACGTAGCCGGCCAGCAGCCAGTGATGCCAGCGCTTGCGCCGCTGCAACCAACCCCGGCTGTGCAGCCAGCGCCAGCCGAGGATGCCCAGCACCAGGCCAAGCAGCGTACCGAGCACACTGCCGCCCAGCAGATCGAGCACGCTCAGGCCCGACCAGAATTCGTTCAACCAGTACTGCGCGTCCTGCATGGGTCTTCCATCCGTGGCTGATACAGCGGGCCATTGTAGAGCCGAGCCCACGCTCGGCTGCTCTCCGCTCCGCCATCGGAAAACCCTCGCGCTGCGCGCGATGAGCCGAGCGTGGGCTCGGCTCTACACGGATTCCGACACCCGGTTCAACGCATCAGCCGCCAAGCAATGCGACAATCGCGCTCCTTTCCTGCAGCAACGAGGCCCACATGGCCAAACTGACCCTGGCCAGCGTGGATGCGCTGCGTACCCGCTTTGCCGATGACGCCGCCTGCGATGCGGCGCTGGCCGCCTTCGCCGACGCCGCTGACCTGCGCGCGCCGCTGCGCGAGCTGGTGGCGGCACAGCACCGCTACCTGCAGGCCGAATTCGAAGTGGCCCAGGTGGCCGACGTGCTGCGCCGCGACCAGAAGTACGCGCCGGTGGGCCGGCCTTCGATCAACATCGTGCAGCTGCGCAAGCAACAGGCCGCGACCAAGCAGGCGGCGCTGATCGCGCGCCAGGTGGTGGCGCAGGCCGCGCAGACGTTCGTGCGGGTGAGCGGGCTGGCGGTGAAGGCCAAGCAGAGCCCGAGCGAAGCATGTGGGGCGTGGCTGGGCGCGTTGCGCTGAGGGCGCGTACCCGGTAGTGGCCAACCTTGGTTGGCCTGCGGAGTGCCAGTGTGTCAACCAGCGCGTGTTCCCCGGCACCCCAAAAGAAGGCCCGCTTTTCAGCGGGCCTTCTGCCTTCTCACGACGAGTGAGCGGGGTGCATCAAGCGGCCGGCTTTTCGCCGGTGGCTTCGGTGGTGATGCGGATCTTCACTTCATCGCTGACGTTCGGAGCGTAGGCGCCGACGCCGAAATCGCTGCGCTTCAGGGTGGTGGTGGCATCGAAGCCGGCGGCCGGAACCTTGGCCATCGGGTGCTCGCCGCCGCCGTTGACGGTGACGTCCAGGGTGACCGGCTTGGTGATGCCCTTGATGGTCAGGTCGCCGGTAACGGTCAGCTTGTTGGTGCCGGCCGCTTCCACCTTGGTGCTCTTGAAGGTGGCATCGGCGAACTTGGCGGCGTCGAAGAAGTCGGCGCTCTTCAGGTGCTCGTCGAACTTGGCGGTGAAGCTGTTCAGGCCGCTCAGCGGAAGCTTCACTTCCACGGTGGACTTGGTCACGTCTTCGGCGTTGTACACCAGGGTGCCTTCGACGTTGCCGAAGTGCGCGCTCGGGTTGGAGAAGCCAAAGTGGCTCCACTGCGCCAGCACGTCGGTGTGGCTCGGATCCAGCTTGTAGGTGCCCGAGGCGATCTTGATCGCTTCGGCGGCCGGCGCGGCAGCAGCGGCATCAGCCGCCGGGGTGGCGGCCTGCTCGGTGGTGGCCGGGGCGGCGGCATCGGCGGCCGGGGCAGCGGTGTCGGCCGGCTTGGAGCAGGCGGCGATGGCCAGGGTCAGGGCCAGCGGCAGCAGCAGTTTACGGGTGGCGCTCATCTGAGGAACTCTCCGGATCGTAGGGTGGGTACACGGTGCAGCAAGAGCCCGCCGCACGACGGCGGGCCCGAAACCGATACAGCGACTTACGCGATGCGCGCCGCTTCGTCGAACGACAGGCGCGGCAGGCGCGGGAACAGGCCCGCCGGATCACCGTAACCCAGGTTGACCAGGAAATTCGACTTGATGGAGGTGCCGGCGAAGAAGGCTTCGTCGACCTTGGCCGGGTCGAAGCCGGACATCGGGCCGGCATCCAGGCCCAGCGCGCGCGCGGCCAGGATCAGGTAGGCGCCCTGCAGGCTGCCGTTGCGGATGGCGGCTTCGTGGCGGCCTTCCTGCGGGCCGTCGAACCAGGCCTTGGCATCGGTGTGCGGGAACAGGTACGGCAGCTTCTCGTGGAAGTCCAGGTCGAAACCGATGATGACGGTGACCGGCGCGGCCATGGTCTTGGCCAGGTTGCCTTCGGACAGCGCCGGGGCCAGCTTGTCCTTGGCTTCCTTCGAGGTGACGAAGACGAAGCGGGCCGGCGTGGTGTTGGCCGCGGTGGGGCCCCACTTCACCAGGTCGTACAGTTCCTTCAGCAGGCTCTCGGGGACCGGCTTGTCGAGGAAGGCGTTCTGGGTGCGGGCCGTGCGGAACAGCTGATCGAGGGCGGCGGCGTCGAGCGCGTGGGACATCGGTGGATCTCCAGGGCGGCGAAAGGGAGTCAGTGCCCGCGGGCGGCGCGGGGCGAATCGACGAGCCGCAGTGTAGAGTGTCGCGACTGTTGCAACACCCAGCAGGACTGAAACGAATTAATGCCAATGGTGAAACGATCGAGCGCGCCCTGGACGGTCACTGACGGCCGCGCGGGCAATGTCCGCCAGGCGGTTGCGCTGGCCTCGGCACTGCGCCAGGGCACCCACCGACCGCTGCTGCTGCAACCGCGCGCGCCCTGGCGCTGGCTGTCGCCGCGCCGCCTGCCCGGCGATGTGAACGGCTACGGCGAGGCCTTCGCGACGCTGGCTGCCGACGCCCCGGCGCTGGCGATCGGCTGTGGCCGCCAGGCCGCTGGCGCCCTGCGCGTGCTGCGCGCACGCGGCACCCAGGTGGTGCAGATCCTCGACCCGCGCATTGGCGCGCGCCACTGGGACGTGGTGGTGGTGCCCGAACACGACGCCCTGCGCGGCAGCAACGTGCTCACCCTGCTCGGCAGCCTCAACCCGGTGGACGATGACTGGCTGGCCTGGGGCCGCGCTGCGTTCGCCGGCTTCAGCACCCTGCCCGGCCCGCGCACAGCACTGCTGGTCGGTGGGCCGACGCCGCTGGCGCCTTGGGACGAGACGGCGATGGTCGGCGTGTTCCAGGCGCTGGCCGAGCAGATCCGCAGCGAAGGCGGCAGCCTGCTGGCCACCACCTCGCGACGCACCCCACCGGCGTTGGCGGAGATCCTGCGCGCGAAATTCGCCGACCTGCCGCACGTGATCTGGGGCGATGGTGGCGACGGTACCAATCCCTATGGCGGCCTGCTCGGCTGGGCCAACCGCGTGGTGGTCTCGCCCGATTCGGTGAACCTGCTCTCGGAGGCCTGCGCCACGCGCATGCCGGTGATGGTGGCGCTGGCCGACACAGCGCAGGGCCGCTTGGCGCGCTTCCAGCAGCAGCTGCGCGAACGTGGGCGGTTGCAGGCGCACTGGCTGGACTGGCAGTACGACCGCATCGAACCACTGCGCGAGACCGCGCGGGTGGCGGCGGAAGTGAAACAGCGCCTGGCATCACGGTAATGCCGGCCGCTGGCCGGCAACGCTGTACCTGGCATCACGGTAGTGGCGGCCGCTGGCCGGCAACGCTGCATGCATTGCCAAACCCTGCCG
>NZ_JBMRFS010000016.1:0-46022 GCF_049384825.1 Stenotrophomonas sp. CASM106 | reverse complement strand
AATCCGGCGTGGGGACCCAAGCTACTTCTCGGTCGCAAGACCTGGATCCACACGGTCGCCCACGCCGGGCTCTCGGCCCCCAAGGTGCCAGATCGGCAAGAGATAAGATCCACGCCATGCGTGGATGCTCTTGCTGTTGATCTTGACCTTCCAGTCCGCCTTGAGCGCAGGGCACCGGCGTGCGAAGCACGCCGGCTCGCGGCCGGCGGAGCGTTTCTTTGGTTACTTTCTTTGCGCGCAAAGAAAGTGACACCCCCCGCGGTCGCGGAAACAATCCGCCGGGAACACCCGGCGAACCCCATCAATCCTTCCCGCGCGCCATCGCCTGGAACACGCCATCCCGCCGCACCCACAAATGGAACAGCGCCGCCCCCACATGCATCAGCACCGTGGCGAACAACACATACGCCAGCAGGCTGTGCGCATTGCGCAACGCGGCATACAGTGCCGGGGTATGGGGCACGATCGGCGGCAGGTGCAGGCCACCCCACAGCACGATCGGGTAACCGCCGGCCGACAGCATCGCCCAGCCGATCAGCGGCATCGCCAGCATCAGTGCGTACAGCATCCAGTGCGAGGCCTTGGCCGCCATCACCTGCCACACAGGAAGATCCGCCGGCAGCGGCGGTGGGCGATGACGCAGCCGGTTGTACAGGCGCAGCAACACCAGTACGCCGATAGTGATGCCCAATGGGCGGTGCAGGTCGATCAGCATCGGCCGCAGGTGCAGCGAGGCGACCATGGTCACGCCAATGAACAGCATGGCGACGATCATCAGCGCCATGGACCAGTGCAGCACCCGCGCGAGCAGGTTGAAGTGGCCGTTGCCGGTGCTCATCGTGCGGCCTCCTTCCGTTGCTCGACGTTGCCGGTGGCGCGCTCGCGTTCGCGGCGGTTGAAGGACTGCGAATACACGGCCGAGCGGGCCGCCAGGATCGGATCGTCACTGCCACGCACGCCGCTGGGCAGGATCAGCGGATCGAAATTGATCTGCCCACAGGCGCCCTGTTCCTGCGACTGCATGCGGTCCAGGCTGAGTACGCCGGCCACTACCTGGTCACGCGATTCGGGCCACGGTACCGACGGATCATCGATGGCATCGCCAGGCTCGGCGGTGGTCACGACCAGGTTCCAGCGCACCGGGCCGCTGGCCAGGCGCTGCTGCAGTTCCTGGCTGAGGAAATCGACGCTGGCCTGCTTGCGGGTTTCCGCATCCATCTCCACCACCGGCGCCTGCGGCTGCCAGCGCCAGCGCACCGCGCGCTTCTGGCCCTGCGCATTGGTGAACCAGAAGCTGTTGACGCTGTTGAAGGTGGTGTCGGCCCAGCTGCTGGTCCACGGCGCGGTCTTGGCCCACTGCTGGAAAGCCTGCGCACTGGGGTATTTGGCCAGCACCGCGGCCATCTTCTGCGGATCGGGCTTGCCGGTGGCCGGGTCGGGAATGGAGGCGCGGGTCTGCTCGTAGAACGCCTCGGCGCTGGGTACGGCGAAGAACGGGAAGCTGTTCATCGCCATGCGCCATTCCTGGCCATCATCGCTGACCATCTGCACCGCGAGGCTGCGCACGCGTGCAGTGTTGTCGGCACCGTAGGGGTCGCCGCCGCCGATCGACAACCGGCCCATCACCGGCACGCGGCGCTGCGAGAACACCCGTGCGCTGGACAGGGTGGGCGCCTGCGCGCTGGGTTCGAACCAGCCGCTCACGCAGATGCCCTTGCTGTGCGCGCGGCGGAAGCCCGGGTGGGCCGGGCCGGTGGCCTCGATGGTGTCGGTGAAGCGCTGCGCGGTCAGGCGGTTTCCAATCCAGCCGGCCAGCCAGGCGAAGGCCAGCGCGACCGCACCCAGAATGAGTGCGATCAGTGCGATCCAGAGCAGGGGGGAATGCTTGCGTGGCGCGCCCGGCGTCTGGCCAGCGCGGGTGTAGCGGAAGAGCGACATGGTCGGAGTCCTGCCTTCACGGAGCGTGTGGGTGGTCGACCCACACATCCTCGCAGAACCCGGCCGGGGCCGAAATTCAATTTTTCGTCAGATTTTCCGGGGACGGGGTGCCGACCAACGGTCGGCACCCACCCGATCAGCTGTAGCGCTGCTTCAGCATCGCCCACGCCGAGCGCAGCGCCAGCGCTTCGCCACCGGCCGGACGGCCCGGGCGCTCGCCGTCGTTCCAGGCATACACATCCAGGTGCGCCCAGCGCTGGCCGTCTTCCAGGAAGCGTTCCAGGTACAGCGCGGCGGTCACCGAGCCGGCCATGCGCGAACCGGCGTTGGCCAGGTCGGCGATGCCGCTGCTCAGGTAACGCAGGTAGGGGCGCCACAGCGGCATGCGCCAGACCGGGTCGCGGGTCGCGTCGCCGGCCTGCAGCCACTGCTGGGCCACGCTGTCGTCGTTGCTGAAGAGCGCCGGTAGATCCGGGCCCAGTGCGATACGTGCGGCACCGGTAAGGGTGGCGAAGTCCAGCACCAGGTCCGGCTTCTGCTCACCGGCGAAGGTCAGCGCATCGCACAGGATCACGCGGCCTTCGGCATCGGTGTTGTCGATCTCCACGCTCAGGCCCTTGCGGGTGGCGATCACTTCGCCCGGGCGGAAGGCATCCGGACCGATCGCGTTTTCCACCGCCGGCACCAGCAGGGTCAGCCGCACCGGCAGCCCGCGCGCCATCACCAAGCCGGCCAGGGCCAGTGCGTGCGCGGCGCCGCCCATGTCCTTCTTCATGTTGCGCATGCCGTCGGCTGGCTTGATGTCCAGCCCGCCGGTATCGAAGCACACGCCCTTGCCCACCAGCACCAATGCCGGATCGGTGTCCTTGCCCCAGCGCAGCACGACCAGGCGCGGCGCACGATGCGAAGCGCGGCCCACGGCGTGGATGGCCGGGAAATTCTGCTTCAGCAGTTCGTCGCCGGTAATCGCCTCGACCTGCGCACCATGTGCATCGGCCAGCGCGCGCGCGGCGTCTTCCAGCTGCTGCGGGCCCATGTCTTCGGTCGGGGTGTTGACCCAGTCGCGCACGCGCAGGCTGGCGGCGATCAGGTCGGCCACCTCGCCGGATGGCGCCGCTACCAGCTGGGCCGGCGCGCGGTTGCGCTTGCGGTAGCGGTCGAAGCGGTAGCTGCCCAGGCCCCAGCCCAGCTGCAGCAGCGCCAGTTCGGCGGCCGGTAGTTCGCTGGCCAGCTGCCACACGCTGCCTTCCGGCAGCGCGTGCGGCGCATGCGCATAGCTGTAGGCATCGGCACGATCACCCACGCCCATCACGGCACCGGCCAGGCCATCGGCGCCCGGCAGCAGTGCCACGCTGTGGGCGCCGGCGTTGAAGCCCTGCGATGCCAGCCACGCCTGCGTGGCAGCCGGCTGGCTGTCCTTCCAGGCGGCGAACTGCTCGCGGTCCAGCACGTACAACGGCAGCGCCGCAGCGGTGTCGGCAGTGAAACCAGTGATCTCGCTCATGCGTCAGGTACTCCGGGGTGCGGCGGCGTCGAGGTTGGCATCCAACCAGTCGGCCAGGCCGGTAAGGGTGTCGAACTGCAGGTCCGGCTGCAGCTGCGGATGGGTCCAGGTGGCTGCGTCGCGGTTGATCCAGCAGCCGCGCAGGCCGGCGGCAATCGCCCCGGCCACGTCCATGTCGGCATGGTCGCCGACGTGCAGCACCTGTGCCGGTGCCACACCCAGGCGGGTGCACGCGGCATGGAAGATGCTGGCTTCGGGCTTGGCCGCGCCGTGTTCGCGCGAACCCAGCTGGAAGGCGAAATGATGGGCCAGGCCGATCCGCTCCAGGTCGGCGTTGCCGTTGCTCAGCGCCGCCACCGGTACCCGTGCGGCAATGCGCGCCAGCGCGTCGATCGCATCGGGATAGCACTCCACCTGGTTGCGCGCGGCGTAGAACACTTCATACGCAGGCTCCAGCAGATCGAGGCTGGCACCGCTGGTGTGCAGTGCTTCGTGCAGGGTCAGCCGGCGCAGCGCACTCAGGTCGTGGTGGAGGTACGGATGGGCGTGGTACAGCCGCTCGCGCAGTTCGCGCATCGCCTCCACCGGATACATCGCGGCGGTAGCGGGGCTGTGTTCGCACATCCAGGCGTGCAGGACCTGTTCGATGCGGGCGCCGATCGGAGCGAACGGCCACAGCGTGTCGTCAAGGTCGAGGGTGATGGCTTGGACGGGGAAATTCACCTCGCCATTCTACCCCTGCCCGCGCGGGCTTTCATGCGACGCGGCGGGCGGGTGGGCACTGTGGCTGGGCCGGGTCAGCGCAGGTTGTACGAGCAGGCGATGGTGGTCTGGCCGTCGAACTGCTGCACGTCCAGGTTGTGCCGCCCAACTTCCTTCGTGTAGGTGCCTGCTACCGGGTCGGACATCTTCGCCAGTGCCGCGACCTGTTCCACACTGGCCGAGCTGAAGTACGCGGTGAAACTGTCGATGCCATCCTCGCCGCTGTCGCCGTCATAGGACTGCAGCCGGTTCACGGGCTGGCCCAGCACCATCAAGGGCGTGGTCAGCCGGAACTCGCCGCTGGATTCGCCGTCCTGCGCCCTTGCCGGGGCCGGTGCCAGCATCCGGGCCATGGCGTCGAACTGCATGGGCGTGAGGTGCCGCTTGCAGGTAACCGCCTCAGCAAGCTGGGTGCGCGCCTGATCGGCAGTCGGCGGCGTCGCGGCGAACGCGGGAGCGGCAATGCAGGCCAAGGCAAGGCAACGCGTGGCGAGAGAGTTCATACGAGCGGATCCATCCGGGTAGGGCGCCATAGTCTGCCACTTCGTCCCTGTTTCTGGTTCCGCCACCTGCGTCCATCCGTTGTTGATGCCGTCACTCCAGCAGGCGTGCCCAGCCCTGCATGCCATCCAGGCGTGCCAGCACCAGCTTGATGCACACCAGCAGCGGCACTGCCAGCAGCAGCCCGATCATGCCCCAGGCCCAGCCGAACACCATCAGCGCCAGGATCAGCACCAGCGGCGACAGCTTCATCCGACGGCCCAGCACGATCGGGGTCACCATCTGCCCTTCCAGGGTGTGCAGGCCCAGGTAGGCGGCGGCCGGCAGCAGGGCCTGCAGCGGGTCGCGGAACTCGACGAAGCCCATCAACAGCATCAATGCCACGCCGATCAGCGGGCCCACGTACGGGGCGAAGTTCAGTAGTGCAGCCACCGTGCCCCACAGCAGTGCTTCCTGCAGGCCGATGCCGAGCAGCATCAGCACGCCGGCGAACACCAGCCCGACCAGGGTGTTGATGACGCTGATGGTCAGCACGTAACGCGAGACCTCCCGTTCGATCGAACGCAGGATGTCGGTGGTGAACCGCTGCTGCTGGCGGTTCGGGAACAGGGCGATCGCTGCGCGCTGCAGGCTCTGCCCGTAGATCATGAAGAACAGGGTCAGCAGCACCACCGCCAGCACCGACGCGGCCAGGCGCGGTGCACGGGTCAGCATGCGGTATGGATCGTCCAGCTGGGTGCGGATCACCTGCACCTTGTGGTTGCTGTCACCGCCGGCCACGCGGGCGAAGTTTTCCGCCGCCTGGTTGGCCTGCTGCACCGGCTTGGTCAGGTCCTGCACCTGCCGGGCCACCTTGCGCAGCTGCTGCGGTGCTTCCTGCGCCCATTCCATCGCCGGACCGATCAACTGCACCGCCAGCGAACCGGTCACGCCCAGCCCGGCGCCGAGGATCAGCAGTGCGCCCAGCGCGCGCGGAATCCACAGCTTCTGCAGCAGGCGCAGGATCGGGTTGCCGACCAGTGCGAAGAACATCGCCAGCAGCACCGGCAGGATGATGTCCTGCGCGGCCCACAGCGTGTAGCCCACCGCCAGGGTGGCCAGGACCACCAGCGACATCGGCCCGCGTGGACGCGACGGGGGCGGCAGCGGCGCCTCCGCACCCTGCGGATCGGCTGGTGACGGGGACAGGAGGGACTCGCTCATCGACGCACCAACCGGGAAGGGGAGCGCATTATCCGCCGGCCGCGATCGGCGCGGCGGAGTGCGTGGATCAACGTTCGGACAGCTCGGTGGCGGCTTCGGCCGGGCGCGGTTCGCACGGTTCCGGTTCGGGTTCCGGGCGGGGGGCAGGTGCCGGCCGTGCGTTGGCGGCGGAGGCCGCCGCCTGTGCCTGTTCGCTGGCATCGTCGGCTTCTTCGGCCGCGTCATCGGCGGTCGCTGCAGCCTGTGCCGCCATCGCCGTGGCGAACGCCGCCTGGGCACTGGCGAACAGGTTCGAGACCGAACCGACCATCTGCAGCCAGCGCGCACCGTTGACCTTGCCGGGCACTTCCAGCTTGCCGGCGATGAAGCCACCGGCCAAGCCGACCACCACGATGCGCAACGGCGACCAGCCCTTTCGCCAGACGTCGCTGAGCGTGGACCAGTGGTCCTGGGTCTCGCCCAGGCGCACGGTCACCACCTGTTCGCAGCGTTTCACCCGCCGCTGCAGCGCGCCGAACTTCATGGCTTGCCCTCGGGCAGCTGCACGCCGGCATCGGGGTCGTCTTCGCTGGGCTCGTCGAACAGGCCCAGGCGTGACAGCTGGCGCCGGGTGGCATGCATGCCGGTGTGGTGGAAGAAGTAGGACACCCGCCAGATCGCGTAGCCGGTGACGGCCAGGCTCAGCAGCGAGGTGATCAGCAGCGCCTGCAGCCAGCTAAGGCCCCAGCTCTGCAGCAGGGCGATGAGGGTGGCCGCCATCAGCAGCCAGGCCGAGGCACCAAATACGATCGCCACGCCGGCCCAGGCCAGCGCACGGCCGAAGGCGCTGCGGGCCAGGGCGAAGTCGGCCGAGGCCAGCCGGCGCAGCGAGCGCACGGTGTGCTTGGCCGAATCGGCGGCGGCACGACCGGCCGCGCCGACCTGGCGGATGCTCTCATCCAGCGGCGGGGTGGCCGCCGGATCAGGGGCTTGCGCGTTGTCTTCGCTCACGCCGCGGCTTACTTGTCGCTGCTGCCGCGGGCCAGCTTGGCGATGATCCAGCCGGCAGCGAAGGCGACGCCGAACGAAGCCAGCGGACGCTCACGGATCAACTCGGCGGCGCTGTCGATCAGGTCCTTGCCCTTGTCCATCAACGCGTCAACCTGTTCCTTGGCAGCGGCACCACCGAATTCGGCGGCGGCCAGACCAGACAGTGCGCTGTCGGACAGTTCGGCCTTGACGTTGGCCTTGCCGATGCGCAGCTCGTCGGTCGCGGCACCGGTTGCGCCCTTGATCGCACCGCCGGCGGCCGTGGCGGCCTGCTTCAGGTGGGAACCGGCTTCACCCAGGTGTTCCTTCAGGTTCTCGGTATTGGTGGGGCTCATCGAATCACTCCTGTTGCGATGGGGGAACGGGTGTCGGCGGTGCCGACCTGGACTGACAGCAATAGCATTGCCGGGGTATAGGGGGTGTTACGGCAGGGCGATCAGCGCATCACGAGCTGGCCCTGCTGCTGGCCATTGTTGCGCAGCACGCGCACCACCAGGGTCGGCGGGCGCTGCTGGAAGTTGGCGCGCCAGCTGGCCAGGTCGGCGAATTCACCCACGGTGGCGTCGGTGATGATGTCGCCCTGCTGCAGGCCGTTGCTGGCCGCGCGGCTGCCACGCTTGACCTCGCTGACCAGCACGCCGCCGACACCCGACTGTCGCAGCGACTCGGGCAGGTCGACGAAGGTGGCACCGGTCAACCGCGGGTCCAGGCTCTCGCCGGTGACCGCACGCGCCTGTTCCTTCAGCGTGGCCTTGATCTGCACGGGCTTGCCTTCGCGGCGTACGTCCAGCGTCATCGGGCTGCCGACCGCAGCCAGGCCTTCCACGTTGTGCAGGGCTTCGGCGCTGTCCACGCGTTGGCCGTTGGCCGAGACCACCACGTCGCCCGGCTTCAACCCGGCCGCGGCGGCCGCCGAACCGGCCAGCACGCGGGTGATCAGCGCACCGCGCGTTTCGCCCAGGCCCAGCCCCTGCGCGATCTGCGCGGTCAGGTTCTGGCTCTCCACGCCCAGCGTGCCGCGTACCACCACGCCGTGCTTGACCAGCTGGTCGACCACGCTGCGCGCCAGGTTGGACGGAATCGCCAGGCCCAGGCCGATGTTGCCGGCCATGCTGCCCTGCGGGTTGAAGCTGGCGGTATTGATGCCGACCAGCTGGCCCTGCAGGTCGACCAGGGCGCCACCGGAATTGCCCGGGTTGATCGACGCATCGGTCTGGATGAAGTTCTGGTAGCCCAGGCCACGGATGCCGCTGCGGCCCACCGCCGAGACGATGCCCGAGGTGACCGTCTGGCTGAAGCCGAACGGGTTGCCGATGGCCACCACGAAGTCACCGACCCGCAGCTGGTCGCTGTTGCCGAGCTTGATGTCGGTCAGGTTCTGCGCCGGGATGCGGATCAGCGCGATGTCGGTATCGCGGTCCGAACCGAGGAACTCGGCCTTCACCGTGCGCCCGTCGGCCAGTGTCACCTGCACGTCATCGGCGTTGTCGATGACATGGTGGTTGGTCAGCACCAGGCCTTCCTTGGCGTCGATGATCACGCCCGAGCCCAGCGATTCGTTGATGCGCTCCTGCGGGATATCCGGGAACAGGCGGCGGAAGAACGGGTCGTTGAAGAACGGGTTGCGCACGCGCACCACCTGCTTGGTGTTGACGCTGACCACGGCCGGCATCGCCTTTTCCAGCATCGGCGCCAGCGAAGGCACCGCCTGTCCGGCCACCGCGGCCGGCAACGCGGCGGTGGTCGGCAGCACCGCTGGCAGCGGTGCTGCATCGGCACGGTTGTCCAGGTGGGCATTGATGCCGGTGGCAACGAAGCCACCGAAGGCGGCGGTGATTGCGAGCGTAAGCAGGGTGGGAAGCGGTCGCATGGTTGTCGGTTCGCTGGCGTGGGTGGGGGCGGTTCGGCCCTACGGTAAAACAAGCTGAATGAGTGTGTCGCGATCTGGATAAATGCGCCATGAAAACCGCAGGCCGCGAAAGGCGAGTGAGGAGGCTGACAGCATGGCTGTGGCGACACCGCACAGGCGACGCCTGCACCACCGAAGACGATCGCCGGGGGCGCCGACACAGACCGATACCTGCGCAGTTCCGCGCAACCGGGTGCCGCAATGCGCCACAGCACGCATCGGATGCCGCGTCCGTGCAACGGCACGCAACGGCCATCTTCGACCACGCGCTTGCTGTGGCGTAGTCCTTAAAAAAAGGGGTTTCCTGTCAACCCGCCGCTTCTGCGGCAGTGGTGGGCTACACCATGGCCGTCGCATCAGATGCGATTGCGGGCGCGTGCCCCGTTCCACGATCGTCAATGTCGGTATAGCATCGCCCCGTTTTGATACTTAAGGCCCCCAGGAGGGCAACATGAGCAACGGTAATGGTGTGTCGGTCGTGACCGACGCCGTCGAGAACGTCAAAGAAGCCGCCACCAACGTTGGCGAGACCATCGCCCACGCCGCCGAAGACGCCGTGAAGTCGGTCAAGAAGACCGTCAAGCGCGCCACCAAGGCGGCCGGTACCCGCGTTGCCAAGGCCAAGAAGGCCGTGGCCAAGGTCGAGAAGACCGTTGCCAAGAAGGCCGACAAGGCCGCCAAGTCGGTCGGCAAGACCGTTGCCAATGCCAAGAAGAAGCTGGAAGCGGCCAAGAAGAACGCCAAGGCCGAAGCCGCTGCCCTGAAGAAGGAAGTGGCCAAGAAGAAGGCCGCTGCAGGCAAGGCTGTGACCAAGAAGGCCGCTGCCGCCAAGAAGGCCACCAAGGCTGCCGGCAAGAAGGTCGCCACCGTGAAGAAGGCCGCCACCAAGAAGGCCGCCGTCGCGAAGAAGACCGTTGCCAAGAAGACCGCGGCCGCCAAGAAGGTGGTCGGCAAGAAGGTCGCCACCGCCAAGAAGGCTGTGGCCAAGAAGACCGTCGCCGCCAAGAAGGTCGCCGGCAAGAAGGCCGTGGCTGCGAAGAAGGTTGTCGGCAAGAAGGTTGCCGCCACCAAGAAGGTCGCCACCAAGAAGACCGCGGCCGCCAAGAAGGTTGTCGGCAAGAAGGCTGCCGTCGCCAAGAAGGTTGTCGGCAAGAAGGCTGCCGTCGCCAAGAAGGCTGTCGGCAAGAAGACCGCCGTCGCCAAGAAGGCGGTGGGCAAGAAGGTTGCCGCCACCCGCAAGACGGTCGCCAGGAAGGCTGCGCCGCTGAAGAAGGTCGCCGCCAAGAAGGCTCCGGCCAAGAAGGCCGTGCGCAAGGTCGCCAAGCGCAAGTAATCGCGCCGTGACCGAAGGCCCTGCCACCCACCGGGTGGTAGGGCCTTTCGCGTTTCTGGGGCGCTACCTGGGGCAAGATGCAGGTTCTTCCCGCCGGAGCCCCGACCATGCGCGGTATCGACTTCAGTTCCTGGCAGGGCGTGCTGTCCACGTTGGCCGGCCTGGTCCTGATCACCCTGCTCGGCGTCGGCATCCGCCTGCTGGTGATGCAGACCCTGCAGCAGCGCCGCGAGCGCGAGAACCGGCAGATCAACGAACGGCTGCGCACGCTGATGGCCGCCTACAAGACCCTGGGCGGTTCGTTCACCGGCGAGCTGGGCGTGGATCCCAGCCATCGTCGCGACCTGCGCCAGCGCGAAGATGCCGACGGCATCGCCGAGCCGCGCTCGGACCGTGCGCGGCGCATTCGCGATGCGGTCGAGGCCGCGCTGTCGGACATCCTGCTGCTGGGCACCGACGAACAGGTGCGGCTGGCCACGCGTGCCGCCAACGAACTGGCACAGGGGCGGCCGGTGCATACCCACGAACTGGTGGTCTCGCTGCGCGACTTCGTGCGCGAAGCGCTGGATCTAGCCCCGATTCCGGCCGATCTGCAGATTCCACCGCAGGGGCCGACCCGGCCCGTTGCCAGTGGTGGCGGCAAGGGCCGTAACGACGGCGATGCCAAGGGCGGCCGTGCAGGCGGTGGCGGTGGTGGTGGAATGGGCGCCGGCATGGGCGGCATGGGCCTCGGTGCCGGCGCCGCACTGGGCGCCGGCCATGCTGCTGCCAGCGATGAAACGGACGCGCGCTGAGCACGTCCGCCGGGTTCAGCGCGTCAGCTCGTAGAGCGGCACGAAGCCGCCGTAGATCATCCGCGCGCCGTCGAAGGGCATCGGATTCTTCGTTGGATCAAACCGCGGGTCCTCCATCATCTTCTTCATGCCGGCATCGCGGGTCGGCTTGTCCGGCCATTCGATCCAGGAAAACACCACCGTCTCATCCGGCGTGGCTTTCACCGCGCCGAAGAAGTCGGTGGTCTTGCCGTGCGGCACGTCATCGCCCCAGCACTCGACCACGCGCAGCGCGCCGTACTCGATGAAAACGGGATCCCCTGTGCGTGCATGGGCGAGGAACTTCTCCTTGTTGGCGGTGGGCACCGCCAGGACGAAACCGTCGATGTAGCTCATTGCCTGCCTCCGGATGGACCGTGCCACATGCACGGCCTTCAGGTACACGACGAACCAGCGCGTAGGGAATCGACATCCCGCGTGCGCCTGTTCAGCCCGGGCCACCCGGGAGCGGGGCCAGCACCGTATCCGGTGGCTGCTGGCCGGCCAGGTGGCGCACGAAGTAGTCCCACATGCGGTGCGTGTAGGTGGCGTCGTTGCGGAACAGTTCGTGGTCCTGCCGGGCCAGGTACAGCAGGTCGTAACTACGCTGGGCCTTGTTCAGGGCCGCGGCCAGCTGCAGGGTCAGCGCCGGTGGCGCGTTCTCGTCCAGTTCGCCATAGACCAGCAGCAGATGCCCGCGCAGGTTGCCGGCCAGTGCCGCATTGTCGAGCCCGGCAAAGGGGGCCGGCACGCCATCGGCCATGGCTGTAGCTGGCACCACGCCACCGAACAGCCGGTCCATGCCGTGCAGGGCGCCGCCGTACATGCCCTGGAAATTGTGGCTGCCGGCCGAGGCCACAGCCACCTTGTAGAACGCCGGGTGGCGCAGCAGTGCACGCGCCGCGCTGTAACCACCGAACGAATGCCCGTAGATGCCGACCCGCTGCAGGTCGATGCCCCGGTAGCGTTCGCCCAGCTGGCGCAGCGCGGCCACATGGTCATCGAGCTGCACATCGGCGCCGTGCAGGAAGCTGCTGTCATGGAATGCCTTGTCGCGGCCGCCGGTGCCGCGGGCATCGATGCTGACCACCACGAAGCCGAGCTCGGCCAGGCTGGCGCGCGATACCGGGTTCTGCGCCGAAACCGCTTCGGCATAGGTCACCGGCGCATTGCTGATGAAGGCACCGCCGTACATCGCGTCGATCACCGGGAAGCTGCCGTCATCGCGATAGTCGCGGGGCAGGTAGACGGTGGCGAAGATCGGCGTGCGCCCGTCGGCGGCCAGCAGCCGTTCGCGCCGCGGCGGCCGCCAGCCAGCAGCGATGATCGCCTGCGCATCCGCAGCCTCCAGCACCATCACTTCGCTGCCATCGTCGCTGGCGCGCAGCACCGTGCGCGGCGGCTGCGCGAGGCTGGACACGGTATCCACCAGATAGCTGCCGCCGGGCGACAGCGCCTGCGGCGCGCGTCCGCCGAACAGCATGCCGGTGCCCGCATCGGCCAGGTGGTCGCTGCCATCGGCGGCCAGGCGCTGCACCGGCCCACCGTGCAGTGCTACCCGGTACAGGCCACGTACGTAGGGATCGCCGCCCTCGACACCGCCAGCACTGAAGTATGCCCAAGCGCCTGCGCTGTCCACCCCGAGCAGGTCACGCACCGCCCACCGGCCGCGGGTGAGCTGGCGCATCACCTTGCCGTCGGACAGGCGCACCCGGTACAGATGGCCCCAGCCATCACGCTGCGAGAACCACACGGCGGTGTCCTGGCCGGGCAGGATCGCAACCGAGGCACGGTTGTAGGAATACAGGCTGAGCTGCAGGCGCGCGTCGCCGGCTTCTTCCAGCACGGTGCGCAGCGCACCGCTGCCGGCATCGATCTCCACCAGGCGCAGCCGTCGCGGCGCGCCGAAGTGCGCGATCGCGGCATACAGCCGGTGGCCGTCCCAGCCCAGCACGCCGGCCTCGCTGAGGGTGTTCCAGCCCTCGGGCAGGGTGATGTCCTGCTGCCGGCCGCTGCGCACATCGACGATGTACAGGCTGTCACGCACCTGCTGTGCATCGCCCAGCAATCCCAGTTTCACCGTGTGCACGCGGGGCCGCGCGCCGCCGGCCGGGGTGCTTTCCAGATAGGGGTAGTCCCGCAGCGCACGTTCGTCGTAGCGGATGCCGGCAACATAGCGTCCATCGGGCGACCAGCCGACGGCGAACGGCCGCGCCGGCATCCGGCCCTGGCTGCGTGGAATACCGCGCAGGGTGAAATCGGGCAATACACCATAGCCATGGCCGGCGACACCGCCGGTGGTCAGCGCCCGCGGTGCCTGTCGGCGTTGCTGCAGCCATAGATTGTGGTCGCGCACCTGCAGCCAGGCCTCGCCGTCGGGTGCGGGCAGTGCATCGGCAGCAGGCATGGCGCCCTGCGTCCGCAGGCACTGCCAACGTGGCCACTGGCAGTCGATGCCGGCTTCACCGCTGAAGCGCAGGCGCAGGCCGTCGGCCAGCACCTGCACATTGACCAACCGCAACCGTTGCCCGTTCACCCCCAGGGCCCCCGCAGCGCTGTCCAGCGCAGCGCGATCGAACAGGATCTGCCGGGAGGCCTGCGCCGGATCGACCAGCACGCCCTCGCGCCGGCCCTGGCCGTCTTCGCGTTCGTACCAGAAGCGGCCATCGGCCAGCCAGTTCGGCAGGAGCGAGGCATTGCGCAGCGCACCGCGCAGGTGGCTGTCGTGCACGCGCTCGGCGCGCTGGTAATCGGAGGGCTGCAACGGCCGAGCCGATGCTGTGGAAAGCACGCCGATGAAGGCGAGGACGGCGGCGCAGAACCGGAACCGCAGCGGGGCAGGTACGTGCAAGGCAACCTCCTGTTGCAAGGGTCAGCGGAATTCGAATGCACGCGCGCCGCGCGCGTATGCCAGACGCAGCCTGAATCAAGCCAAAAAATTCAGCAATGCGAAGACCGCTGTTTTCAGGGAGCGTTGTGGCGAATAACGGAGAATTTACATTCCCGATGCGATGGCGCCCTGGCGCTGCTGCACACCATAAGAAAGTAAAGGTGTACCCCCATGAAGAATTCGCTGATTGCTCTGGCCCTGGCCGCTGCCCTGCCGTTCACCGCTTCGGCTGCTGAGAACCTGTCCTACAACTACGCCGAAGCCGACTACGCCAAGACCGACGTTGAAGGCATCAAGGCCGACGGCTGGGGCGTGAAGGGTTCCTACGGCTTCCTGCCGAACTTCCACGCCTTCGGCGAATACAGCCGCCAGGAAATCGACCACACCAACCTGAAGGTTGACCAGTGGAAGGTCGGTGCCGGCTACAACGTTGAAATCGCTCCGAGCACCGACTTCGTTGCCCGCGTTGCCTACCAGAAGTTCGACCGCAAGCACGGTCTGGACTTCAACGGCTACAGCGCTGAAGCCGGTATCCGCACTGCCTTCGGCGCCCACGCCGAGGTCTACGGCATGGTCGGTTACGAAGACTACGCCAAGAAGCACGGCGTCAATCCGGATGGCCAGTGGTACGGCCGCCTGGGTGGTCAGGTCAAGCTGAACCAGAATTGGGGCCTGAACGGCGAGCTGAAGATGAACCGCCACGGCGACAAGGAATACACCGTCGGCCCGCGCTTCAGCTGGTAATTGCTGCCTCGGCGCGATTGCGCGCTGGAGACGCCCCAACAGGCCCGGCATTTGCCGGGCCTGTTGCGTTTGCGCCGTGGCAAACCGGAATGCTGTCTGACTGGCGGAATGCGCGGGCCAGCCATTGCAAGGAATTGGATTCCGCCGCTGCGGGCACCGACCTACGTTGGATGTCCCATGTTGCCTGGACATGCCGCAATGCCGCTGACCCTTCCGCCTCTGCTGCCTGATCGGCCACGACGCCTGGCGCTGCTGGACCCGCACCCGGTACTGCGGTTGGGCGTGGAAGTGCTGCTGCGCCAGCACGCGGGTGTGCAGGTACGGGTGAGCCTGTCCAGCGAGGCGCACCTGCTGCACCTGCTGGAGCGCAGCCCGACGTGTGTCGACCTGCTGCTGATCGATGCGTTGCCCATGGGCGACCTGGGCGATGGGTTGGCCCTGTTGCACGTGCTGTCGCAGCGCTGGCCGGCACTGCCGGTGCTGGTGCTCTCGGCACACTGCAATGCCAGCACGGTGGCCACCGCGATGCGTGCCGGTGCGCGCGGCTTCCTGTCCAAGTCGACGCCACCGGACGTGCTGCTGCGTGCCATTGATGTGGTCGCCCGGGGAGGGCGCTTCGTGCCACCGGAGCTGCGCGCGGAACTGAACCTGCCGGGCACGCGTGCACGCAGAATGCCGGCCCCGGCACTGGTGCCGTTGAGCCAGCGCGAACGGGAAGTGCTCGGGCTGGTGCTGAAAGGGGTCAGCACCAGCGAAATGGCCCTGCGATCGGGGCGTTCAGCCAGCACGATCAGCTCGCAGAAAACCTCGGCCTACCGCAAGCTCGGCATCCGCGGGGACGGTGACCTGTTCCGCTTCCGCCACCTGCTGGAATGCGGATGAGCGGCGTTACTCGCCCTGGTACTGCTTCTCTTCCACCAGTGCCGAACCGGCCACGCGGTTGATCTCGTTCTTCACCTGCACGCGCTCGCCATTGGTGCCATAGACGCCGCGTGCCAGCTGGATGAATGCATCATCGAACACCTGGGCCGCTTCCTTGTCGCGCAGCTGGTCCTGGATGTCCCACATACGCTCGTTGATCGCCTTCAACTGCTGCTGCAGCGCGGCCAGGGCCGGCTGTGCCTGCAGCTGCTGCTGCAACAGGGGCAGCAGGCCGTCCAGCTCAGTGCGCACGTTGGCCAGCTTGGCGGCATCGTCGATGCGCTCGGCCTTGATCTGGAGAATGGTGATCTTGTCGATCAGCTCGCCGATCGATACCGGGGTCAGGATGGCGTCCACGCGGTTGGTTCCTGGAAACAGGGCGCCATGATACCGCGCCGCTGGCGCATGGCCCCGATCCACGGGATTTACGCCGAATTTGCGCCGCGGCCCGGGCCGCACCCTCGATCCGTTACGGCCACGCGCTGGACACTGCCGTCCCGGCGGCGTGACCGCCTTCGACGAGGAACACCGTGCAGTGAACAGCAAGGGGATGATGGCGGCGGTGGTGGCCGCCCTGGCAGGGCTGCTTGGCATGGGCAGCGCGCAGGCACAGGTGCAGGTCAGTGGCAGTGCGGCCTTGACCAGTGACTACGTGTGGCGCGGCAGCTCGCAGAGCGATGGTGACCCGGCGGTGCAAGCCGGCGCGAAGATCTCGATCCCATCGGGCTCGTACGCCAGCGTGTGGGGGTCCAACGTCTCGTTCAAGCCGGACAATGGCGCGCGCAGCGAGTTCGACCTGGTGGCGGGCTGGTCCGGCGCGCTGGCACCGGACTGGACGCTGGATGCGAACCTGACCCGCTATGTGTATCCGGGTACCGCTCGTGCGCTGGACTGGACCGAACTCAACACGACCGTGACCTGGAAGCAGCGCGCCTGGCTGCAGGTCGCGCATTCCAACGATGCGTTGGCCGGTGGCCATCGCGGAACCTATGCCCAGCTGGGCGTGCGTGTGCCGCTGCACGAACGCGTCCGCCTGGAAGCAGCGGTGGGCCAGTACTGGCTGGCCACCGCGCAGGGCCCGGATTACCTGCATGGCCAGCTCAGTGCCATTGCCACGCTGACTCCGGCATGGGAGCTGCGCGCCACCGTGCATGACACCGACAGCGCGGCCAAGCGACTGTTCCCGGGCAATGCCGGTGGACGCTGGGAGCTGGCGCTGCAGGGCAGCTTCTAGTTCGACGATGCCGCCTGGCGCGCGCGCAGCGCGCCGGGCAGCCACAGCAGCAGGGCCAGCACGGCCACGGCGGCACCGGCCACGCAGACGCCGGTCCAACCGTAGCGCTGGTAGACCTGCGCCGACAGCAGCGAACCCAGCGAGCCGCCGATGAAGTAGCCGGTCATGTAGCCGGCATTGAGGCGGTTGCGCGCCGCGGGCTGCAGCGCATAGATCAGGTTCTGGTTGCTGACGTGCAGCAGCTGTGCGGCCAGGTCCAGCACCACCACGCCGATCAGCAGCGCCAGCAGCGAGTGGGCCGACAGCCCCAGTGGCAGCCACGACAGCAGCAACAGCACCAGCGCGATGGCAGTGGCGCGTCCGGTCTGGCCGCGGTCGGACATGCGCCCGGCCAGGCCGGCCGCCAGCGTGCCGGCTGCACCGACCAGCCCGAACAGGCCGATGGTGGCATCGCTGTAGGCGTAAGGTGGCTGCGCCAGCAGGAACGCGAGCGGGGTCCAGAAAATCGCGAACATGGCAAAGCTGCAGGCACCCAGCAGGGTGCGCTGGCGCAGCACCGGCTCCTGCACGAACAGCACGCCGATCGAGCGCAGCAAGGCGAAATAGCCCAGGCCGGCGCTGTGGTGGAATCGCGGCAGGCCGCGCTGCAATGCCAGTGCGGTCAGCACCAGGGTGCCGGCAGCGATGGCATACACCAGGCGCCAGTCACCCAGGCTGGACAGCAGGCCGGCCACGGTACGCGCCAGCAGGATGCCCAGCAGCAGGCCACTCATCAGCGTGCCGACCACGCGGCCACGATGTTCCGGCGCGGCCAGCGTGGCCGCGAACGGCACCAGCACCTGTGCCACCACCGAAAACAGTCCGGTGATCGCGGTCCCGACCAGCAGCCAGGCCAGCGACGGCGCGCAGGCACTGATCACCAGGCCACCGGCCGACAGCAGGCTCATCACCACGATCAAGCGGCGGCGCTCGAACAGGTCACCCAGTGGCACCAGCAGGATCAGTCCGGCGGCATAGCTCAGCTGTGCTGCGGTAACCACCATGCCGACCTGGCCGAACGGCACGCCGAAGGCATCTGCGATGGTGTGCAGCAGCGGTTGCGCATAGTAGTTGCTGGCCACGGCCACGCCGGTGGCGACCGACATCAGCAGCACCTGCCAGCGGTGCAGAGGGGGAAGGGACGGGCTCACGCGGTGTTCCAGGAAGCGGGGTGCACAGTGTCCGCCTGCTGCGGTCATGATGGAAATGAATCATCATCATCCTTGTCATCTGAAAACAAGATAGCTGGATGAACCTCAAGCAGCTCGAGTTTGCCGTCGCCCTGGCCGAGGAGGGCAATTTCACCCGTGCCGCCGAGCGCTGCCACGTGGTGCAGTCCGCGCTCAGCCACCAGATCGCCCACCTGGAACAGGAACTGGGTGCCACGCTGTTCGAGCGCCTGCCACGCCAGGTGCGGGCTACCGCCGCCGGCGAGGCGTTGCTGGTGCACGCACGCCAGGTGCTGGCCAGCCTGCGCCACCTGCGCGCCGACGTGGCCGCCGTCAGTGGCGAAGTGCGTGGCCTGCTGGCCATCGGGCAGATTTCTTCGCTGACCGACATCGACGTCGTGGCGATGCTGGCGGCCTTCCAGCGGGTGCACCCACAGGTGGAGTTCCAGCTGCGCGTGGACAAGAGCGAAGACCTGATCGCACAGGTGCAGTCGCGCGCGCTGGATGTGGCACTGGTCGGCCTGGCGCCGTCGGCAGCGCTGGATGGCGTCTGCCACCAGGTGCTGCAGGAGGAGGATCTGGTAGCGGTACTGGCGCCGTCGCACCGGCTCGCCGGGCGCACGCGGTTGCCATTGACCGCACTGCAGGATGAAGCGCTGGTCGACTTCCCGCGCGGTACCGGTGCGCGCCGGCAGACCGACGATGCCTTCGCCGCCGCTGGCCTGCCGCACACGGTGCGTTTCGAGGTCAACCTGATGGAACTGGTCGAGCGCTTCGTCCGCCACGGATTGGCGGTCGGCATCGTGCCGGCGTTGATCGCCGAAGGTTTCCAGGGCGTGGTTCAGATTCCACTGCAGCCGACCCCGACCCGGCGCGTACACCTGGTCTGGCAGCGGCTGCCGACGCCGGCCGCGCGCGCCTTCGTCGAGGCCGTGCTCAGCCGCGCAGGCGCAGGCTCAGGCCCTTGAGGAAGTTGCGCAGCATCTGGTCCAGGCAGCGCCGGTAGTTGGTGTGCCCGGGCTGGCGGAACAACGCACCGACTTCCGACTTGGACACGTTGAAGCCGGCGCTGGCGAAGATCTCCATCAGGTCCACGTCGCGCAGCTGGAAGGCCACGCGCAGCTTCTTCAGCACCAGGTTGTTGTCGATGCGGGTTTCCACCGCACGCTGCGGCTGGCTCTCGTCGCGACCGCGCAGGTGCACGATCAGGCCATCGAGGAAGTGCGCCAGTGCGCTGTCGTTCATCGCCTCGAAACCGGCTTCGTCCTCGCGGCGCAGCCAGGCCTTCACCTGCTCGGTATCCACGGCGAAGGCCGGGTCGGCCATCTGGCACAGGGTGACCACGTGCTGGTCACCCAGGTCCAGAGAGTAGCGCACGCTGCGCAGGACATCATTGTTGATCATGGCGCAATTGTACCGGTCACCCCGACACGTGGGGTCGCTGCCGGGGTCAGATCCCTTTGCTCCGCAAGGGGATCTGACCCCGGATCCGGCCGATCCGGCAACACGGGTGCTGCCGGACGGTGCCAGAATGGAGATCTGGTTTTCCCCCTGGAGTTGCCTGATGACCCGCACTGTCCTGATTACCGGCGCCACGTCCGGCTTCGGCGCCGCCGCCGTCCACCGCTTCGCCCAGGCCGGCTGGAAAGTGATCGCCACCGGCCGCCGCGGCGAACGCCTGCAACCGCTGGTCGAGCGCTATGGCAAGGACGTGGTGCACGCCGCCGCCTTCGACATCCGCGATCCGGTGGCGATGGAGGCGGCCCTGCTGGCGCTGCCGCCGGCCTTCGGCGAGATCGACCTGCTGGTCAACAACGCCGGTCTGGCGCAGGGCACCGCACCGGCACAGAGCGCCAGGCTGTCGGACTGGACCACGATGATCGACACCAACATCACCGCGCTGGTGACCCTGACCCACCGCCTGCTGCCGCAGCTGGTGGAGCGCAAGGGTGCGATCATCAACATCTCGTCGGTGGCCGGCGTCTACCCGTACCCGGGTGGCAACGCCTACGGTGGCACCAAGGCCTTCGTCAGCCAGTTCTCGCTGGGCCTGCGTTCGGACCTGCACGGCACCGGCGTGCGCGTGACCACGATCGAGCCGGGCATGGCCGAGACCGAGTTCACCGTGGTCCGCACCCATGGCGACCAGAATGCATCGGACAAGCTGTACAGCGGTGCCAATCCGATGACCGCCGAAGACATCGCCGAACAGATCTTCTGGGTGGCCACGCTGCCACCGCACCTGAACATCAATCGCCTGGAGCTGATGCCGGTCAGCCAGTCCTTCGCCGGGTTCCAGGTCGCCCGCGAGGGCTGACGCCGTGTGTGGAGTCGAGCCATGCTCGACTCGGCAGAAACAAAAAAAGCCGGGCAATGCCCGGCTTTCTTCATGCAGTCCCGCAGAACGTCACTGCGCCTTGATGGCCATCGCCTGCAGGCCGGTGCCATCCAGCTTCTGCTTCGCTTCAGACAGTTCGCCGGCGCTGCCGTACGGCCCCATGCGCACGCGATACACGGTCTTGCCGTTGATCTGCGCCGACTCCACGCGTGCCGCCAGGCCCATCATGGCCAGCTTGGCCTTGGTGGCTTCGGCGTCGCCGGACGCACCGAAGGCACCTGCCTGCAGGATGTAGCGCGCGTTGTCGGCGGGCGCCGGTGCGGCAGTGGTCGCCGGCGCGGTGGGCGCGGCTTCCGCGCGCGGCGCGGGGGCGGCGGCCGTGCTGGTCGACGCCGGTGCGGTGCTGGCCGGCGGCGTTGCCGCGGCCGGGCGCTCGCTCAGCGGTGCCGGCAGCGGACGGTTGCTCGCGGTCACCGGTGCGGTGCTGGCGACGCTGGCCGTTGCGGTCGGTGCCGGCGTGGCCGTGCTCGCCGGCGGCACCGGCTTGCCCTCCAGCGCGGCCTGCGCGCGCGACGCTTCGGCCTTGGCCCGGCGCTGGTCCTCGGCACGCGCGCTGGCGGCCAGTTCGGCGTCGGACATTTCCACTTCCTTGCCCGGCAGCAGGGTGTAGAAGTCGTACTGCGTCGCCGCGGGCTTCTCCGGTTCGGCCGGCTTCGGCGTGGCCGGCTGCGCGGCTGGCTGGCTGCCGACATCGCTGTCTGCATCAGCAACCGGGGCCGGCTGCGCGTTCGGGTTCGGCTGCGGACCGGCGCGCAGGAAGCCGTCGCCTTCGCCCTTGAACAGGTTCGGCGCCGCCAGGAACACCACGGCGGCGATCGCCACACCGGCCACCAGCCACACCCATCCGGGTGTGCCCTGGCTGCTGCTGTTGCGTCGTGCCTGGGTTTTGCCGCGTCGTGCTGCCATGTGTACTGCGTCTCCTGATGCTTACATTTTTTCCGGGGCGCTCACGCCCAGGAGTTCAAGGCCGTTGGCCAGCACCTGGCGCGCCGCGCAGGCCAGGGTCAGCTTGGCGTTGCGATCGGCGGCGTCTTCCACCAGCACCGGCGTCCCGTGATACCACGTGTGGAAGGCATGCGCCAATTCACGCAGGTACTGCGCCACCAGGTGCGGCTCCAGCGCCACGCCGGCCGCTTCCACCACTTCCGGATAGCGCGAGATCTCGTTCATCAACAGCAGCGAGGCATCGTCGGCCAGGTGGCCAAGGTTGGCCAGGCCATTGCCCTGCTCGTACACCAGGCCCTTTTCCTGCGCCTGGCGCAGCAGGCTGCAGACACGGGCGTGCGCGTACTGCACGTAGAACACCGGATTGTCGTTGCTCTGCTGGCGCGCCAGGTCGATGTCGAAGGTCAGCTGCGAATCGGGCTTGCGCGCGATCAGGAACCAGCGGGTCGCATCGCGGCCGGCTTCTTCGATCAGGTCGCGCAGGGTGAAGTAGCTGCCGGCACGCTTGGACAGCTTCACTTCCTCGCCGCCGCGCATGACCGTGACCATCTGGTGCAGCACGTATTCCGGCCAGCCCTGCGGGATGCCCACTTCCATCGCCTGCAGGCCGGCGCGCACGCGCGCCAGCGAGCCGTGATGGTCGGCGCCCAGTTCGGTGATCGCGCGCTCGTAGCCGCGCTGCCACTTGGACAGGTGGTAGGCCACGTCCGGCACGAAGTAGGTGAAGGTGCCGTCGGACTTGCGCATCACGCGGTCCTTGTCGTCACCGAAGTCGGTGCTGCGCAGCCACAGCGCGCCGCCTTCCTCATAGGTGTGGCCGGACGCCTGCAGCTTGGCCACCGCTTCGGCAACCTTGCCGTCGGCGTACAGCGAGCTTTCCAGGAAGTAGATGTCGAAGTCGACACCGAACGCGGCCAGGTCCAGGTTCTGCTCGTTGCGCAGGTAGGCCACGGCGAAGCGGCGGATTGCCTGCATGTCGTCCGGGTCCTTGGCGCCGACCACGGTGCTGCCTTCCAGGTCGACGCTGGCACCGGCCATGTAGGCGCGGGCGACATCGGCGATGTACTCACCGCGGTAGCCGCCTTCCGGCCAGCCGTCCTGATCGGGTGCGATGCCCTTGATCCGCGCCTGGGTGGACAGCGCCAGGTTCTCGATCTGCACGCCAGCGTCGTTGTAGTAGAACTCGCGCTTGGCGTTCCAGCCGTTGGCATCGAGCACGCGGGCCACGCAGTCGCCGATCGCCGCTGCGCGGCCATGGCCGACATGCAGCGGGCCGGTCGGGTTGGCCGACACGTACTCCACGCCCACCGTGCGGCCATTGCCGGACAGGTTGCGGCCGTAGTCGTGGGCTTCCTTGATGACCGAGGCGGTTTCGCGCTGGTACGCGGCCGGGGCCAGATGGAAGTTGATGAAGCCGGGGCCGGCGATCTCGACCTTGCTGACGTCCTCGCTGCGCGGCAGCGCCTCGACCAGCGCCTGTGCCAGTGCGCGCGGATTGCTGCGCGCGGCCTTGGCCAGCAGCATCGCGGCGTTGGTGGCGAAGTCGCCGTGGTCACGGGTCTTCGGGCGCTCGACCACGAAGTCCGGCGGCAGGGAGTCGGCGGGCAGGGTGCCATTGGCGCGCAAGGCTTCGATGCCTTGGCTGATCAGGGCGCGGAGGAGATTTTTCACGAGGCCTGCTGTGAGAATGAGCGGCGGAATCGCCCATTTTAGCGCAGATGCCCGCGCCCACGCTGACCAGGACATGCCTGCGGGGCGCCCGCCCGGCCCTGACCAGGGCCGTTCAGCCGAACAGGCGCGGCTGGGGCGGGGACAGCAGGCCCCGTTCAGCAAATGAAACGGGGCGGCCCTCGCCGACGACGAAGTGGTCGAGCAGGCGCACGTCCACCAGTGCCAGCGCCTGCTGCAGTTCATCGGTGATGCGGGTGTCGGCGCCGGAGGGCTCGGGGTCGCCGGAAGGATGATTGTGGCTGAGGATCACCGCTGCCGCATTGTGCAGCAGGGCTCGACGCACCACCTCGCGGGGATAGACCGGGGCGGCATTGATGGTGCCCTGGAACAGTTCTTCGCAGGCGATCAGGCGGTGGCGGTTGTCCAGGAACAGCGCCATGAAGATCTCGCGGGCCTGGCCGCGCAGGCGGTGCTGCAGATAGCGGCCGACCGCAGCCGGGTTGTTGCCGACGGCCTCGCCCTGCTGAAGTTCGGCCGCCAGATAGCGGTGGGCCAGTTCCAGCCCGGCGGCCAGTGCACAGCTTCGAGCAGGGCCCAGCCCCGGCAACCGGGCCAGCTCGCGGGCCGGGCGGTCCAGCAGCACACGCAGGGGACCGTGCGCCTGCAGCAGGTCGCGCGCGGTCTGCACCGCATCGCGTCCACCGAAGCCGGAGCCGAGGAACAGTGCCAGCAGTTCTGCGTCGGACAGCGTGGCGGGGCCGCGTGCGATCAGCTTCTCGCGGGGACGTTCCTGTTCGGGCCAGTCGTGGATGGGCATGCCTGCATCATCGCCAGTGGGGGCGATGCGGCCCATCAGGGCAGGACGCATGCCCGGGTCGGCCATTGCCTCAGTCGCGTCGCGACTGCAGGTAGGCGAACAGCTCCTGGTTGTTCTGCAGCCCCAGCTTGCGCTTGGCCTCGGCCTTCTGCCGGCTGATCGTCTTGGGGCTGCGGCCGCAGTGGACGGCGATGGCGTTCACTTTCAGCCCGGCGGCCAACAGGTCCAGCACTTCCTGTTCGCGGGCGGACAGCGCCGCCGGTTCGCGCGCGAACATCAGGTCGCGCGCCTGCAGGTGGTGGCGCAGCTGCTGCGAGACGAACACCTGCCCTGCCATGGCCGCGTTCAAGGCCTGCGGCAACTCGCCGAAATCGGCGCACTTGTCGACCAAGCCGCTGACACCCTCACGCAGCAGGCCATCGAGCAGGCCGGGGTGGCGGGCGCCGGTAAGCACCACCACGGGCATGCGCGGGTGGCGTGCGCGCAGTTCAGCGATCAGTTCCGGGCCATCCGGGCCGGTGCCCGGCATGGAGAGGTCGGTCAGCACCGCGTCGCAGCCGTGGTGCTCGACCAGCTGCAGCAGCTCGGCGCCGTCACGCGCGCTGCCGACGACCTCCATCAGGTGGGTCTGCAGCACGATGCGGATGCCGTGCAGGACGACGGGATGGTCGTCGGCGATGATGATGCGCGGGTGCACGCGGAATCCTCGAAAAGCGAAGCGGCACACCTGCGGCGGCCACTGACGATTCTGCAAACGTGGCCGGCCTACAGGTATAGGAAAGTTCCGAATCGCAGTGTCTTGAACCCCGGAAGCGCTGTGGTGCAAGTCCCATCTGCTGATAGCTGCCCGCTATGTGCGCTGTGCACCGGGACATTACCGACCATCGGGTAAGCTAATGCCCTCGTTTGCACAGGAATTCCAGGTGGCTGACTCCCCCAACGCTTCCCCCGCGCCCGGCCGCGCGCTGGAAGGCCAGAAACTGCTGTTGTGCGTCGGAGGTGGGATCGCGGCCTACAAGGCCCTGGAACTGGTGCGACGCCTGCGTGATGCGGGCGCCCAGGTGCAGGTGGCGATGACCGCCGGCGCCCAGCAGTTCGTCACCCCCCTCAGTTTCCAGGCCCTGTCCGGGCAGCCGACCCGCACCACGCTGTGGGACAGCGCCGCCGAACAGGCCATGGGCCACATCGAGCTGGCCCGCTGGGCGGACCGCATCGTGGTCGCGCCGGGAACCGCCGATCTGCTGGCCCGGCTGGCCCAGGGCCATGCCGATGACCTGGTCAGCACCCTGTGCCTGGCCAGCACCGCACCGCTGACGATCTGCCCGGCGATGAACCATCGCATGTGGCTGCATCCGGCCACCCAGGCCAATATCGCCCTGCTGCGCCAGCGTGGTGCGCAGGTGATCGGCCCGGTCGATGGCCCGCTGGCCGAAGGTGAATCCGGTCCCGGCCGGCTGGCCGAACCCGGCGACATCGTGGCCGCGCTGGCCGCCAATGGCGGCGCCGCTGCGACGGTTGCCGCGCCGGAAACCCGTGCCCTGCAGGGGCTGCGCCTGCTGATCAGTGCCGGCCCGACCTACGAAGACATCGATCCGGTGCGTTACGTCGGCAACCGCAGCAGCGGCAAGATGGGCTTTGCCCTGGCCGCCGCTGCCGCCGCGCTGGGCGCGCAGGTGGTGCTGGTCAGCGGTCCGGTACAGCTGCCGACGCCGCCGGGCGTGCAGCGTATCGACGTGCGCTCGGCCGCGCAGATGCGCGATGCCGTACTGAAGTCGCTGCCCGCCGACATCTATATCGGTGCCGCCGCGGTGTCCGACTACACGCCGCGCCAGGTCGCCGCGCAGAAGCTGAAGAAGACCGCCGACAGCCAGTCGCTGGTGATCGAACTGGTGCGCACGCCGGACATCCTCGCCGAAGTCGCTGCACAGACGCAGTCGCTGAAGCTGGTGGTCGGCTTCGCCGCCGAGACCCACGACGTGGAGAAATACGCGCGCGGCAAGCTGGTCGACAAGCGCCTGGACCTGGTGATCGCCAACCAGGTCGGCATCAGCGGCGGCGGTTTCGAGAGCGACAACAATGCCGCCACGGCCTTCTGGCAGGACGGTGAACAGGTATTCCCGGCCACTTCCAAGCGCGAGCTGGCCGAACAACTGCTGGCGCTGATCGCGCGGAGACTCCAGGCATGACCCAGGCATCCACTTCCCACCCGCTGCAGGTCAAGCTGCTCGATCCGCGCTTCGGCGACAGCTGGCCGCTGCCGGCCTATGCCACCGAGGCCAGTGCCGGCATGGACCTGCGCGCGGCGCTGGATACCGCGCTGACCCTGCAGCCGGGCGACACCGGGCTGGTGCCCAGCGGCCTGGCCATCCATATTGCCGACCCGAACCTGTGCGCGGTGATCCTGCCGCGTTCCGGGCTGGGCCATCGGCATGGCATCGTGCTGGGCAACGGCACCGGCCTGATCGATGCCGACTACCAGGGGCCGCTGCTGATCAGCGTCTGGAACCGTGGCCGCGAGGCCTTCACCATCGAGCCGGGCGATCGCATCGCGCAGCTGGTGGTGGTTCCGATCGCCCGCGTCAGCCTGCAGGTAGTGGATACTTTCACCGACAGCGTGCGGGGCGCGGGTGGATTCGGCCATACCGGGGTGCGTTGACAGGGGACATCGATGAGCGGCATCGGGGAAGGACAGCGGGGACGGTCGTTGGGTCGCAGTGCACCTCTACTGGGGGTGCTGTTGATCCTGTTGGCCGGCTGGTTCGGATGGAGCGCGGTGCAGCAATGGCGGCAGGAGGCCAACGGGCAGGCGCTGGAAGAGGCGCGTGACCAGGCCGTGCAGGGCCTGCAGCAGGCTGCTGCAGGCCAGTTGCAGCAGCTGCAGCAGCAGTTGAAGAACGATCGCGTGCAGCAGGCGCTGCAGGCCGGCGACGCCGCTGCGGCGGCGCTGGCCGTTCGCGAGAGCTGGACCGGGGTCGAGCAGGTCGAGGTGCTGGCGGCCGATCTGGCCAACGCCTATGCCGATCCGGCCACCTTCGGGTATTCCCGCCTGGCGCTGCTGGAAGCGGCGCTGGCCGAGGCCAGGCCAAGCCTGCGCGTGGTCCGCGACGGCGGCGGCAACCGCCTGGGCCTGGCCGCGCCGGTGCAGCTGGGCAGCCTGGGGCCGGCCGTCATCTATGTCCGCCAACCGCTGCTGCGGCTGACGTCACCGCTCGACCAGGTCAGCGCGCCGTCCGCCGGCTTCCTCGGCCTGCGCCAGGGAGCATTCGATCTGGTCACCCAGGGCGACCCGAGCCTGGCCGAAAGCGCGGAAGCGCTGGCGCGCCCGGTTGCAGGCACGCCGTTGCGGCTGGTCGCGTCGGTGCCGAATGTCGAGGCCGGTCCGCTCGGCCTGGGCGCGCTGGCCAGCGCCATTGTGGCGTTGCTGCTGGCGTTCATTGCCGTGCTGCTGGTGGTGGGGCGCGACCGGCTACCGAAGTCGCTGCCGTTGCCGCGCCGCGCCGCCGCGTCCGAGGCCGACCATGGCCCGACCCTGAGCGAGAGCCTGCAGCAGGCGCCGCCACCGGTGGCCGCCGTGACCGGCAGTGGCGATGCCACGCCACCGCCGCCACCGCCGGTGCCTGCCGAAGAGCTGGCCGCCGGCATCTTCCGCGCCTATGACATCCGCGGCATGGTGGGCAGCGAACTGACACCGAAGACCGCGGCGCTGATCGGCCAGGCCATCGGCACCGTGGCACTGGAGCAGGGCCTGCGCGAGGTGGTGATCGGGCGCGATGGCCGCCTGTCCGGACCCGAGCTGACGGCCGCGCTGGCCGAGGGCCTGCGCCGTGCCGGCTGCGCGGTGATCGACATCGGCCTGGCGCCGACCCCGCTCGTGTACTACGCCGCCTTCCATCTGCGTACCGGCACCTGCGTGGCGGTCACCGGCAGCCACAACCCGCCCGAGTACAACGGCTTCAAGGTGGTGATCGGCGGCGAGACGCTGTCCGGCGATGCGATCACCGACCTCTACCAGCGCATCGTCGAGGGCCGCCTGGTGCAGTCCGCCGAGCCGGGTGACTACCAGCAGCGCGATGTCAGTGCCGACTACATCCAGCGCATCGCCGATGACGTGCAGCTGGACCGTCCGCTGAAGGTCGTGGCCGATGCCGGCAATGGCGTGGCCGGCGCACTGGCCCCGCAGCTGCTGGAAGCAATCGGCGCCGACGTCATTCCGCTGTACTGCGATGTCGATGGCACCTTCCCCAACCATCATCCCGACCCGAGCGAGCCGGCCAACCTGGAAGACCTGGTGCAGACGGTCAAGCGCTTCGGCGCCGACCTCGGCGTAGCCTTCGATGGCGACGGCGACCGGTTGGGCGTGGTCACCGGCGAAGGCAGGATCATCTATGCCGACCGCCTGCTGATGCTGTTCGCTGCCGACGTGCTGATGCGCAATCCGGGCGCGATGGTGATCTACGACGTCAAGTGCACCGGCAAGCTGTCCGACCATGTGCTGCGCAACGGTGGCAGCCCGCTGATGTGGAAGACCGGGCATTCGCTGATGAAGGCGAAGATGCGCGAGACCGATGCCGAGCTGGCCGGTGAGATGAGCGGCCACTTCTTCTTCAAGGAACGCTGGTTCGGTTTCGACGACGGCCTGTACGCCGCTGCGCGCCTGCTGGAGATCCTGGCCCAGCGCGAGGAGACCCCGGACGAAGTGCTGGGCGAACTGCCGGAAATGGTCGCCACGCCGGAGCTGAAGGTAGCGGTGGCCGACGGGACGCCGCATGCGCTGGTGGCGATGCTGGTGGCGGCGGCGCAGTCGCCGGACAACCCGTATGTGGGGGGCCGCCTGTCGACCATCGATGGCCTGCGCGTGGACTTCGCCGATGGCTGGGGCCTGGTGCGCGCCTCCAACACCACGCCGGTGCTGGTGCTGCGGTTCGAAGGCAACGACGATGCCGCACTGGAGCGCATCAAGGCCTTGTTCCGCAGCCAGCTGCAGCCGGTGCTGGGCGACACCCCGCTGGGGTTCTGAGGTGGGGCCGGGCGGCGCCCGGCACCCGCCGAATCAACGTCAACGTCAAAGGCCGGCTATCCGTAGGATGCGGGGTGGGGCCGGTTACGGGGGACGCTGCAAGTCCCCCTCCGGGGCCCGGCCCAGCCGCTGGCGGCTGGGCGTTCGGGCGCTTGCGAAGCAGTGCTTCGCAAGCAAAGCGCCCTCACCCATGTAAGCTCGGTCGCCGCATCCATGCGGCTCACGCCCCCGCAACCGGACCCACCCCGCCTTCGACAGATTTCCGCGATCTGTCCGAACCGCATGAACTGCTCTTGGTAGGTGTCGACCTTGGTCGACACAGCAGAGATCCACGCCATGCGTGGATGCTCTTCCGAATTTGCTTTGGTGGGTGCCGACCGTTGGTCGGCACACCCTCACCCCTTGAATCGCAAGCCCACGCCCGGTTCGGTGAACAGGTAGCGTGAATCCAGCGCCGAATCGCCCAGCTTGTGCCGCAGCTTGCCGACCAGGATGCGCAGGTAATGGGTATCGTGCTGGTGGGTCGGCCCCCAGATCTCCTGCAGGATCTGCGGCTGTGTCACTACCCGCCCGGCATTGCGCAGCAGCAGCGACAGCAATGCGTATTCCTTGCGGGTCAACGCCACCGGTTCACCCTGCAGGGCGACTTCGCGGCGCACCAGGTCCACGCGCAGGTGGCCGTCGTCGAACACCGGTGGCGTGCCATCACTGGGTACGCTGCGCGTGCGCAGCAGCGCCCGCACCCGCGCCATCAGTTCCTGCGTGCCGAACGGCTTGGTCACGTAGTCGTTGGCGCCGGTATCCAGTGCGCGCACCTTCTCGGCTTCGCCGGCGCGCACGGTCAGCATGATCACCGGCACCTGGCTCCACTGCCGCAGCTGTTCCAGCACCTCGTGGCCTTCCATGTCCGGCAGGCCGATATCCAGGATCACCAGGTCCATGTCCTCGCTGGCGGCCAGCTGCAGGCCTTCCTGGCCGGTGGCGGCCTGTCGCACCTGGTAGCCCTGCGCGCGCAGGCTGATGTCCAGGAACCGGCGGATCTGGGTTTCATCATCGATCACCAGCACGCGCGCGGCCGGCACGCTGGCATCAATCGGGGTCGGGCTCATCGTGGGAGGCTGGCTTGAGCAGGGGCAGGGTGATGCGGATCAGGGTACCGCGACCGTCGCGTCCGGGCAGCGCCTGCACGCTGCCGCCATGTGCGCCGATCATGCCCTGGCAGATGGTCAGGCCCAGGCCGGTGCCGTGGCGGCCGCGGTCGCCGCGCTCGACGCTGTAGAACATGTCGAAGATGCGCGCGCGCTCGTCGTCGGGAATGCCGGGGCCGGCATCGATCACGTCGATGCGCAGCTGGCCGTCCAGTTCGCGCGCCTGCACCTGCACGGCGGCGTCGGGCGGCGAGAACTTGGCCGCGTTCTCCATCACGTTGAACACGGCCTGTTCGACCAGCGCCGGGTGTACCCAGATCGGCGCCAGCGTGGACGGAATGTCCAGCTCCAGCCGCACCTTGGGCTGGTAGCGCTGCAGGCGCCGTGCGGCCGAGCCGATCAGTTCGTCCACGCCGATCCAGTCACGGTTGATCTTCAGACCTTCGTGGCCAAGGCGGGTCATGTCCAGCAGGTTCTGGATGTAGCGGTCCAGCCGCTCGCCTTCGACCAGGATGGTGTCCAGCAGGGCACGGCGATCGGCCGTGTCCATCGCCGCGCCGTAACTGGCCAGGCTGTCGGCCGAACCGATCATCGCCGCCAGTGGAGAGCGCAGGTCGTGCGACACCGAAGAGAGCAGGGCCGAGCGCAACCGCTCGGTCTCGTTGCTGACATGCGCCTGTTCCAGTTCGGCCACCAGCCGGGTACGCAGTGCGGCCTGCGCGATGTCATCGACCATCGCTTCGGCAAGCTGCCGCTGTTCGGGCAGCAGGCGTGCCTGTGCGCCGGGCAGGTACAGGCCGGCCACGCCGATCGCGCGATCTTCGCCATCCAGCAATGGCAGGAACCACCACTGCGCACCGGCCAGGGTGTCGGTGAAGCGGCCGCTGGGCTGGCCGTGGCGCAGCGCCCAGTCGGCGGCAGCCAGGTCGGTATCGCCGGGTTGGCTGCGGCCACCGGCGGCAGTGTCCGCGCCGATCCGCAGCCACGCCGGCACATCCATCGCCTGCTCCAAGGCATGCCGACCTGCCTGTGCCACCTCGCCGTTGCCAGCGGCGCTGGCCAGCTGACGGCCCAGCTGCTGGCGTGCACGTGCATGGCGGTTGGCCGCACGCAGCGCAATGACCTGCATGCGCAGGCGCGAGGCCAGCCGTCCGGCCACCAAGGCGGCGGCCAGGAACAGGAACACGGTGATCACGCCTTGGCGCGCACCGATGGCGAAGGTGAAGCGGGGCGCGATGAACAGGAAGTTGTAGGCCAGGAAGCACAGGATCGCCGCCATCACCGCCACGCTGGCACGCGTGCGCGCCGCCACCAGCACCACTGCCACGATGAACACCATCGACAGGTCGGCCATGCCGACCCAGCGTTCGGCCAGCCAAGCCACCGCACAGGCCAGCGCGGTGGCGATCAGTGCCTGTACCGGCTCGTAGCTGATGCCGCGCATCGGTGGCAGCAGACCTTCGCGGCGCGAGCGCGCCCGGGCCTGCGGCGTGCTGATGATGGTGATCTCGTAGTGCGCGCCGCGCTGGATCAGCTGCTGGGTCAGGGTTCGGTTGAACATCCGCGCCAGCGGGCGCTCACGGGTCCGTCCCAGCACCAGGGTCGATACACCGTTGTGCGCTGCATGGTCCAGCAGGGCATCGGCGATGCTCGATCCGTGCAGCAGTTCGGCGTCGCCACCCAGGCGCCGTGCCAGGGCGAAGGCCGCATCGATCTCGCGCCGCGTGGCCTCGTCCTGGCGCCGGCCCTGCACGGTCACCACCGTCCACGGTGCGTCGCGGCGCTCGGCGATGCGGCGCGCCACCCGCACCAGGTACTCGCTCTGGCCGCCGCCATCGATGGCCACCAGCACGCCGCGCCGTAGCGGCAGGTTGCCTTCGCCCCGTGCGGCGCGGGTTTCACGCAGGCTGCTGTCGACGCGGTCGGCGGCTTCCTGCATCGCCAGCTCACGCAGGGCGGTCAGGTTGGCCGGCGAGAAGAACGCCTGAAGTGCCTGCGCGGCCTGCTCCGGCACATAGACCTTGCCCTGCTGCAGGCGCGCGATCAGTTCGCGCGGCGGCAGGTCGACCAGCACGATGTCGTGCAGGCGATCGAGCACGCCATCGGGCACGGTCTCGCTGACCCGCACGCCGGTGATGCGCATCACCACGTCGTTGAGGCTTTCCAGATGCTGGATGTTGACCGTGGTCCAGACGTCGATGCCGGCGTCGAGCAGCTCCATCACATCCTGCCAGCGCCGCTCATGGCGGCTGCCGGGCGCATTGCGATGGGCCAGTTCGTCCACCAGCACCAGCGCTGGATGCCGTGCCAGCACGGCATCCAGGTCCATCTCCTGCAGGGCGTGGCCGTGATAGGCCACGTCCTTCAACGGCAGCTGCGGCAGGCCTTCCAGCAGGGCCTGGGTTTCGGCGCGGCCATGGGTTTCCACCAGCCCGACCACCAGGTCCACGCCGCGGCGCAGCTGCTCCTGGGCACGGGTCAGCATGGTGTAGGTCTTGCCCACACCCGGCGCAGCGCCGAGGAACACGGTCAGCTTGCCACCGGCTTCGCGTTGCAGGCCTTCCACCAGGGCATCGGCCTGGCGGGTACGCGCATCAGTCATGGGGGCCGCTGTCATGGCCGCCATTGTGCGCGCAGCCGATGCAGGCCGGCATCACGGCGCCTTGGCCGCATGGTCCAGCGCGAAGTTCAGCGTCACCACGTTCACCCGCGGCTGGCCGAGCACGCCCCACTGGCGCCCTTCAGTATGTGCCTGCACCAAGGCCTGCACGCGCTCCACCGGCAGGCCGCGGGCACGTGCCACGCGTGCCACCTGCAGCTGCGCCGCCGCCGGCGACAGCTGCGGATCCAGCCCGCCGCCGGACTGGGTGACCAGGTCGGCCGGCACCTGCGCCGGGGCGACACCTTCGCGCGCGGCCACCGCCGCCGTGCTGGCGGCAACACGCTCGGCCAGCCCCGGGTTGCTGCGCGCCAGGTTGGAACCGGCCGCGGCCATCGGGTCGTAGTTGGCCGCCGACGGCCGTGCCTGGAAGTAGCCATCACCGGTGAACGGCTGCGACAGCCAGGCCGAGCCGCGCACCTGGCCGTTGCCGTCGCGCAGCAGGCTGCCCTCGGCCTGGGTGGGGTAGGCCAGGCCGGCGAAACCGGTGGCGATGCCGGCGTAGACCGCGCCGGCCAGCAGCAGGGTGGCCAGGCCCAGGCCGATCGCCGGGCGCCAGCCGGCGCCGTCCTGCAGGCTGGCCACGCGGGCTTCGGCCTTCGGTTCGCGGGGAAGGGTGGTGGAGGTGGAAGCAGAACGGTTCATGCGCCGAATACCAGGACAAGGAAGAGGTCGATCAGCTTGATCGCCGCGAACGGCAACAGCACGCCGCCGAGGCCGTACACCAGCATGTTCCGGCGCAGCAGCGCGGTGGCCGTGGCCGGGCGGAAGCGCACGCCACGCAGGGCGAGCGGGATCAGCGCGGGAATCACCAGCGCGTTGAAGATCAGCGCCGCCAGCACCGCGTTGCGTGGGCTCGACAGCTGCATCACGTTCAGTGCGGCCATGGCCGGAACCGCAGCGGCAAACAGCGCCGGCAGGATCGCGAAGTACTTGGACACGTCGTTGGCCAGCGAGAAGGTGGTCAGCGCACCGCGGGTGATTAGCTGCTGTTTGCCCACTTCCACGACCGCCAGCAGCTTGGCCGGGTCTGAATCGAGGTCGACCATGTTGCCGGCCTCCTTCGCCGCCTGCGTGCCGGAGTTCATCGCCAGGCCGATGTCGGCCTGGGCCAGCGCGGGAGCATCGTTGGTGCCATCGCCCACCATCGCCACCAGGCGGCCACCGGCCTGTTCCTGGCGGATGCGTGCCAGCTTGTCTTCCGGACGGGCCTCGGCGATGTAGTCATCAACGCCCGCTTCGGCGGCGATGGCGGCAGCGGTCAGCGGGTTGTCGCCGGTGATCATCACCGTGCGGATGCCCATCGCCCGCAGCTGTGCGAACTTCTCGCGCATGCCGTGCTTGACCACGTCCGACAGCTCGATCACGCCCAGCACGTGGCGGCCCTCGGCCACCACCAGCGGGGTGGCGCCATTGCGCGCGACCTGCTCGACGCGGCCGGCCAGTTCAGCCGGCACGTTGCCGCCCAGCGCCTGCACGTGGGCGCGGATCGCATCGGCAGCGCCCTTGCGGATCTGCCGCCCGTGTTCCAGATCGACGCCGGACATCCGGGTCTGGGCACTGAACGCCAGGTAGTCGGCACGGTCCGGCTCGGCGGTGGCGCAGCCCTGTTCGCGCGCCAGGCGCACGATCGACTTGCCTTCCGGGGTCGGGTCGGCCAGCGAGGACAGCAGTGCGGCCTCGCGCAGCTGGCTGGCGTCGATGCCGGCCAGCGGATGGAAGTGGCTGGCCTGGCGGTCGCCGTAGGTGATGGTGCCGGTCTTGTCCAGCAGCAGCACGTCGACGTCGCCGGCCACTTCCACCGCCTTGCCCGACTTGGCCAGCACGTTGGCAGCCAGCGCACGGTTCATGCCGGCGATGCCGATGGCCGGCAGCAGGCCGCCGATGGTAGTCGGGATCAGGCACACCAGCAGTGCGATCAGCAGCAGTGGATCGACCTGCACGCCCACGGCCGCGCCGATCGCCGGCAACGTGGCCACCACCACCAGGAAGGTCAGCGTCATCGCCGCCAGCAGCAGCGTCAGCGCGATCTCGTTGGGGGTCTTCTGGCGATTGGCACCTTCCACCAGCGCGATCATGCGGTCCAGGAAGCTGTGGCCCGGCTCGGCGGTCACCCGCACGATGATCTGGTCGGACAGCACCTTGGTGCCACCGATCACACCGGAACGGTCGGTACCGGCCTCGCGCAGCACTGGTGCCGATTCGCCGGTCACTGCCGCTTCGTTGATGGTGGCCAGGCCCTGCACGATCTCGCCATCGGCCGGCACCAGCTCACCGGCACTGACGATCACATGGTCGCCCGGGCGCAGCTCGGCGGCAGGCACCTGGGCTTCGGCTGCACCCGGCTGCGGCGCCGCCAGCCGGCGCGCCACCAGGTCCTGGCGGGCACGGCGCAGCGAGGCGGCCTGGCCACGGCCACGCGCTTCGGCCACTGCCTCGGCGAAATTGCCGAACAGCACGGTCACCAGCAGGATGGCGGTCACTGCCAAGCCGAAGCCCAGCGGTGCATTGCCGGTCAGGGTGACGATCGCGGCGACGATCGTGCCGGCCATCACCACCGCCATCACCGGGCTGCGCACCAGATGCATCGGCGCCAGCTTGCGCACTGCTTCGACCAGCGCACGGCGCAGGCCGGCGCCATCAAGCAGGGCAGGGCGCGGTGCATGGGTACTACGGGTTGAACTTGCTTGGGTACTCATCAGGGTGTCCTCAGCGCAGTCCCAGGCTCAGGTGATCGGCGATCGGGCCGAGTACCAGCGCCGGCATGAACTGCAGCACGGTCAGGATGACGATCACCGAGACCAGGGTCAGGGCGAAGGTCGGGGTTTCGATCTGCAGGCTGCCGGCAGACTCCGGCGCCTGGCGCTTGGCGGCCAGCTGTGCGGCCACCACCAGCGGAATGATCAGCAGCGGGAAGCGGCCCAGCAGCAGTACCAGCGAGCAGCTCAGGTTCCACCACAGCGTGGCGTCACCCAGTCCTTCGAAGCCCGAACCGTTGTTGGCGTAGGCCGAGACATACTCGTAGAACACCTGGCTGATGCCATGGAAGCCGGGGTTGGAGGTGCCGGCCAGGCCGGGCACGGCCAGGGTGATCGCAGTGAACACCAGCAGGGTGATCGGCTGCAGCAGCACCAGCAGGGCCAGCAGGCGCACCTGGGGCGTCTCCAGCTTGCGGCCGAACAGTTCCGGCGTGCGCCCGGTCATCAACCCGGCCAGGAACACACCCAGCAGCAGATAGACGATGAACTGCTGCAGGCCACAGCCGATGCCGCCCCAGATCGCGCTGACCAGCATGTTGACCATCGCGATGCCACCGCTCAGCGGCGCCAGCGAATCGTGCATGCCGTTCACCGAGCCATTGGAGACCTGGGTAGTCACCGCCGCCCACAGCGCCGTGCCTTCGGCGCCGAAGCGCACCTCCTTGCCTTCCATCAGCAGCGGGGTGGCGGCGCTGGCGCTATGCCCTTCGCTCCACATCATCGCGCCGGTGGAAAGCAGCGACATGCCCAGCATGCAGCTGAACACCAGGGCGCCGAAGCGACGCCGGCCGGTGAACGCGCCGATCATGAAGATCACCGCCATCGGCACCAGCAGGATGCCGACGATTTCCAGCGCGTTCGACAGCGGGGTCGGGTTCTCCAGCGGGAAGCTGCTGTTCGGGCCGTACCAGCCGCCACCGTTGGCGCCAAGCTGCTTGGCCGCGACCATCGCCGCCACCGGGCCCAGCGGCAGCTTCTGTCCGGTCATGCCGGCGCTGGCATCGATCGGCGTGGCCTGCGGGCCACCGGCCATCGTCGACGGCACACCCTGGCTGGTCAGCAGCAGGGTCCACACCAGGCACAGCGGCAACAGGAAACGCACGCACAGGCGCACCACGTCCACGTAGTAGTTGCCTACCGCCACCTGGCGGTCATCGCCGGCACCGGTGGCCGCCGCAGCCTGCGGCGCACGCGAGAACAACGCGCGCAGCGTCGCCACCGCCAGCGCCAGGCCCATCATCGGCGTCACCACCTGCAGGCCGGTGATGCCGGTCATCTGCGAGAGGTAGGACAGCTGCGCCTGGCCCGAATAGTGCTGCTGGTTGGTGTTGGTCAGGAACGAGATCATCGTGTGCAGCGCGGTGTCCCAGCGCATGTTCGGGATCTGGTCCGGGTTCAGTGGCAACCAGGCCTGGGTCATGAACACCGCCTGGGTCAACACAGCGACCACCACGTTGCTCAGCACGAAGGCCAGCACGTAGCCGCGCCAGGACATCGCGCGCGAGGGATCGACGCCGAACACCTTGTACAACGGCTTTTCGATCCAGTTGAACAGCACGTCGACCTTCATCGGCGTGCCGCGCATCACGCGGGCCAGGTACAGGCCCAGCGGCCACGCCAGCAGCAGGCTGGCGGCAAGAATGACAAGCATCTCAGTCATGGCCGGCTCCGTTAGAACGATTCGGGCCGCAGCACGACATAGAGAAGATAGGCGGCGGCGACCAGCACCAGCACGCCACACAACAAAGACAGCCAGGGGGACATTTCAATAGCGACCTGGTGGAACCCCTCCACCTCAGGCCGTCATCGTCGTCCTGCCGCCCATAAACGCACTACGCGCCGGACCGGGCCGACGCGTAAAGAGTGCATAAATTCCGTGGGCCAACCCGTAACCAGGCGCCGCCTGCTGTAGAGCCGAGCCCATGCTCGGCTGCCCTTTCCCAAGGTCACGCGGAGTCGAGCGTGGCCCGACGCTACAGGCGAATCACGGCGCCTGGCTCGCCTGCGCCACGCCCTTCAGCTCGCGATAGCGCTGCAGCGTGCTGTCGATCTCGGCCTTCAGCGCCTGCTGCTGCTGCAGGAATCCGGCCTGCAGGCGTTGCTGCGACTGCAGTTGCACGTGCCGCTGGCGGATCGCCTCGGCCTGCTTGTCGGCCACCTTGCCACCGGCCAGTTCGCGGTCACCGGCGGCCGACAGCAGCGCCACCAGCGATTCGCGCAGGCTGGTGACGTTGTACTCGGCGGTCTTCAGGTTGTTGTCCAGCACTTCCTGGCGTTCGGCGAACACCCGGCGCAGGTCGTCCTCGCTGCCATAGGTGGACAGCATCGCCTGCTCGGTGCGCTGGCGGGTCTGCTCGGCCATCAGGTCCAGCTGCTGCTGCTGTGCCACGGTGCTGGCTGCGGCGCGCTCCTCGTCGGTCAACGCGCGCTGGACCTGCGCATTGCGCAGGCCGCTCTTCGCGTTGAACTCCTCGCGGGCGTGATTTACCGCATCGGCCGGCAGCGAATCACTGCAGATCCGCTCCTTGCCCTCGTTCCAGCAGTACAGCTTCTTTTCCACCTTGCCGCCGTCGCGCGACTGCGCCGGCACGGTGAACGGCACGGCCAGCAGCAGGCCGGCAAAGAGAACAGCAGGAACTCGGGACATGACCTTTCCCCTGGTCGGTCAGCGGATCGAACGGACGCCGTACTGGGCCCGGTAGGCTTCCAGCGGCTGCCGGTAACCGACAAGTTCCGGGTTGCCGGAGGCGAAATCAAGCAGATCGGCCAGCGATGCCACGGCGATCACCGGAATGCCGGCTTCTTCGGCCACCGACTGTGCCGCCGAGCGACGGTCGGCTTCCGAGGCGATCTCCTGGCGGTCCAGTGCCACCACGATGCCGGCCGGGGTGCCGCCGGCAGCGCGGATGATGCCCAGCGCTTCGCGGATCGCGGTACCGGCGGTGATCACGTCATCGACGATCAGCACGCGCTTGCCATTCAGGTCGGCGCCGATCAGCTGGCCGCCTTCACCATGGTCCTTGGCTTCCTTGCGGTTGAACGACAGCGGCAGGTCGCGGCCACGCTGAGCCAGCTCGCAGGCCATCGCGGTGGCCAGCGGAATGCCCTTGTAGGCCGGGCCGAACACCACGTCGTACTTGATCCCGGTGGCATCGATGGCATCGGCGTAGCAGGCGCCGAGCTGCGACAGCAGCGAACCGGAGTCGAAACGACCGGCGTTGAAGAAATAGGGGCTCAGCCGGCCGGACTTGAGGGTGAACTGGCCGAAGCGCAGGGCGTCGGCAGTCAGGGCCAGCTGCAGGAAACGGTGGCGGTGGTCGCTCATCAAAACTCGATTCATCTTCATTTGGAGCACAAATCCTAATCCAGCTGGGCGTTTTGCGCTCGTCCAGCGCCATGTGAAACCCGTCCAGGCCCGGCCTGGCGGACTGCGCAGCCCTGCAGGCAACCGGTATGCTTGCCCGGTTTCCCGCCGCAGGTCCCCCGCATGCGCATCATCAGTTTCAACGCCAATGGCATCCGTTCCGCCGCGACCAAGGGCTTCCTCGACTGGTTCCGTGCCCAGGACGCCGACGTCCTGTGCATACAGGAAACCAAGGCCCAGGAAGACCAGCTGACCGACCCGATGTTCCGTCCGGACGGCCACCACTGCTTCTATCGCGATGCCATCACCAAGAAGGGCTACAGCGGCGTGGCGATCTACAGCAAGCGCGAGCCGGACCAGGTCATCACCTCGCTGGGCTGGGCGCCGTTCGACGACGAAGGCCGCTACATCGAGGCGCGCTACGGCAATCTCAGCGTGGTCTCCTTCTATATCCCGTCGGGCAGCTCGGGCGACCTGCGCCAGGGCTTCAAGTTCGAAGTGATGGAATGGCTGCGGCCGATCCTCGAAGCGTGGGCGCGCAGCGGCCGCGACTACGTGCTGTGCGGCGACTGGAACATCGTGCGTTCGGCGCTGGACATCAAGAACTGGAAGTCCAACCAGAAGAACTCCGGCTGCCTGCCGGAAGAGCGCGACTGGCTCAACGCGCTGTGCGCCGACCACGGCCAGGCCACCGATGTCGCCGCCGGCCGTGGTTGGGCCGACGCCTACCGCCTGCTCAACCCCACCGGAGAGGACTACACCTGGTGGAGCAACCGCGGCGCCGCCCGTGCCAACAATGTCGGTTGGCGCATCGACTACCAGTTCATCACCCCGGGCCTGCGTGACCGACTGCGCAGCTGCTCGATCTACCGCGACGAGCGCTTCTCCGACCACGCCCCGTTCACCGTGGACTACGACCTGTGACCGAGGCCGCCACGCCGGTCAGCTACAAGGGCTGGGCCGGCATCAAGCGCGCCTTCGGTACCCCGTCGGCGCTGACCATGGCCATGCTCGGCTTCGGCAGTGGCCTGCCGTTCCTGCTGATCGCCTCGCAGACCCTGTCCACGCGCCTGCGCGACGTCGGGCTGGACCTGGGCAGCATCGGCCTGATCAGCCTGGCCAGCTTCTTCTACCTGCTCAAGTTCCTGTGGGCACCGCTGCTGGACCGCTACGCCTTCCCGCTGCTGGGGCGGCTCGGCCGCCGCCGCTCCTGGCTGCTGGTGTCGCAGGTGCTGGTGCTGGTCGGGCTGGTCGCGCTGGCCTTCGTGCGGCCCGAACAGGGCGTGTGGCCGTTGGTGATGTGGGTGCTGGTGGCGTCGTTCGCCGGCGCCACCCAGGATTCGGCCGTCGATGCCTACCGCATCGAGATCGCGCCGCAGACCGCCCAGGCGGCGCTGGCCGCCACCTATACGCTGGGCTACCGGATCGGCCTGATCCTGGCCGGTGCCGGCGCGCTGTACCTGGCCCAGTTCGAAGGCTGGATCGTCGCCTACCTGGCGATGGCCGCGCTGATGCTGCTGCCGATCGTCACCACCCTGCTGTGCGCCGAACCGCAGCGCCCGGCCACCGCCGTGCAGCGCCGCATCGACATTGCCGAAGCGTTCGTCCAGCCCATCTCCAGCTTCTTCAGCCGCAATGGCGTGGCACTGGCACTGGTGCTGCTGGCCTTCGTCGGCCTGTTCAAGTTCCCCGACCAGGTGATCGGGGTGATGGCCGGGCCGTTCTATCTCGACTCGGGGTTCGACAAGGCCGACATCGCCACCGTCTCCAAGCTGTTCGGCGTGTGGATGGGCATCGGCGGCGCGTTCCTGGGCGGCATCGCGGTGGCCGCATTCGGCTTCCGCCGCATGCTGCTGGTGGCCGCGCTGGGCGTGGCGCTGTCCAACCTGGCCTTCCTGCTGATGGCGCACAATCCGGGCAAGCTGTGGGCGTTCTACGCCGCGCTCAGTGCCGACAACCTGTTCCAGGGCTTTGCCGGCACCGTGCTGGTGGCCTTCATGTCGTCGCTGACCGACCGCAACTTCACCGCCACCCAGTACGCATTGCTGGTCTCGCTGGCCAACCTGCCGGGCAAGTTCGTCGGTGGCGTCTCCGGCTACATCGTCGAAGCCACGTCCTACAGCACGTTCTTCATCCTCAGCTCGATCACCGTGGTGCCAACCCTGCTGCTGCTGGCGTGGCTGTGGCCGCGGATCGCCGACCGCGGGCCGCCGCCGGTCGCCTGATTGCCTGCCCGCCCGGACTGCGGGATCATCGCCCCCGACGCGCCGAGGGGGCGGTGCCTTGCGAACGGGGAAGTGAGCATGGCCGACGTTGTGCTGCGGGACCTGGACCCGCTGCTGCTGGAACGCATCCGACGGGTCGCGGTCGCCCGCGGCTGGACCCACGAACAGACCTGCGCCGCCTTGCTGGAGCAGGGGCTGTTCAGCAGTGAACTGGAGGTCCGCTCCGGCTTCGGCGATCCCGAAGTGGACGCCCTCTCCGCCGCGATTGCCGCCCTGCAGGCCCTGCCGGCAGGGCAGGGCTTCGATTAGCGCCTTTGTAGAGCCGAGCCATGCTCGGCTGCTCCTGGCCCGGCCTGCGCGAAGCCGAGCAGGGCTCGGCTCTACAACGGCGCCTCACCTGCGCGGACGGCCCACCTCACGCCAGGTGGATCGCCCCCAGGATCCGCGGGCCCGTTGCCCCGGTCACGCTCGGCAGGTTGCCCGCCAGCCCGTCCATCGTCCGCTGCGCCAGCCAGGCGAAGCCCATCGCCTCCACGTACTCCGGGTCCAGCCCATGCACCGCGCTGGACTCCACCTGCACCTCCGGCAGCCGCGCCGCCAGCCGCTTCATCAGCTGCCGGTTGCGCACACCGCCGCCACAGACCAGCAGGCGCCGGGTCTGCGGCTGCTGCGCCAGCAACGCATCGGCCACGGTCGCCACGGTCAGCTCCAGCAGGGTGGCCTGCACATCGGCAGCGGCGTACTCGCCTTCCCCCATGTGGGCTTCGGCCCAGGACAGGTGAAACTGTTCGCGCCCGGTGCTCTTCGGCGGCGGCAGCGCGAACCACGGGTCCGAGCGCCAGCCGGCCAGCAGGCCCTCGTCCAACGTGCCAATGGCAGCGTAAGCGCCATCGGCATCGAAGGTGCGGCCGGTATGGCGCTGGCACCAGGCGTCCATCAGCGCATTGGCCGGGCCGGTATCGAAGCCACGCACCGCGCCTTCGCGCGGGATCAGGGTCAGGTTGGCGATGCCGCCCAGGTTGAGCACCGCGCGGTCTTCGTCGGCGGTGCCCAGCATGCCCAGGTGGAAGGCCGGCATCAGCGGCGCACCGTGGCCCCCGGCCGCCACGTCGCGGCGGCGGAAGTCGGATACCGTCGTGATCCCGGTCAGTTCGGCAATGCGGTTGCCGTCGCCCAGCTGCACGGTGAACGCCGGGTCGGCCAGCGGGCGGTGGCGCACGGTCTGGCCGTGCGAGCCGATCGCGCGCACCTGGCTGCGGTCCACGCCGGCCTCGGCCAGCAGTTGATTGGCGGCCCCGGCGAAGTTGATCGCGATCCGCGCGTCCAGTTCGCCCAGTTCCTCCAGCGACTCCAGCGGGCCACCTTCGCCCAGCGCCACCAGCCGCGCGCGCAGCACCGGCTCCCAGCGGGCGGTCAGGCCGTGCACGAAGCGGCAGCCACCGCCGGCGGGGAACTGCACCAGCGCGGCATCGATGCCATCGGCGCTGGTGCCCGACATCAGGCCAAGGTACAGGGGGGCGTCAGCGTCGGCAGTCGTGTTCATGGCAGGCATAAAAAAAGGACGCGGCAAGCTTGGGCTGCCGCGTCCTTCTTCGTCAACGCAAGACGCTCAGCCGCGCTTGCGGCCGGTCGCCTGCTTGTCCTTGGCGCTGGCCACCTCGGGCGCAGCCTCGTCGCGGCTGGTCGGTGCCGGGCTGGCGTCGGCGTAGATCAGCTTCTCCATGCCCTGGATGCGCGCCATCGCCGGCGCGGTCTGCGCGCGGAAGGCGACCAGCTCGGCGCCCTTCAGCGGTTCCGGCGGCGGCATGGTCACGGTCAGCGGGTTGCGGTGCTCGCCGTTGACGCGGAATTCGTAGTGCAGGTGCGGCCCGGTCGCCAGGCCGGTCGAACCGACGTAGCCGATCACCGTGCCCTGGGCCACGCGCTGGCCGGTCCTGATGTTCGCAAAGCGCGACATGTGGCCGTACAGGGTGGTGTGGCCGCGGCCATGGTCGAGGATCACCACGTTGCCGTAGCCGCGCTGCACGCCGGCGAACTGCACGCGGGCATCGCCCGCGGCCATGATCGGAGTGCCGGTGCGCGCGGCGTAGTCCACGCCCTTGTGCATGCGCATCTTGCCCAGCACCGGGTGCTTGCGTGCGCCGAAGGTCGAACTCAGCCGCGCGAACGGGATCGGCATGCGGATGAAGCTCTTCTTCAGCGAACGGCCGTTGATGTCGTAGTACTCGGACTTGCCGTTGCGGTCGAAGCGGAAGCCGGAATAGGTCTTGCCACCGGTGGTGAAGGTCGCCGCCAGGATCTTGCTGGTGTCCACCTTCTCGCCTTCGCGCCAGGTTTCATCCATCACCACGCTGAAGCGGTCGCCCGGCTGCAGGTCCTTGGAGAAGTCGATGTCGTACTTGAAGATGTCGTCGGTCATCGTCGCGATCGCCGACGGCGACAGCCCGGCCCGTCGGGCCGCGGCATACAGCGAACTGGTGATCTCGCCGCTGGTGACCACGGTGCGCGTGGAGGACTCGCGCTTGGTCACTTTCTCCTTGATGTCATCGCCGGCCAGGCTCAGTTCCACGCGGTTGTCGGCATCGCGGTCGAAACGGATGCTGCGCAGGTCGCCGGACAGCGGCATGTCGAAGGCGATCTCGGCACCCGGGCGCAGTTTGGTCAACGCCTCACGCGCGCCGGGGTGGTCCAGCACCCGGTGCAGGGTGGTGGCCGGAATGCCAGCCTTGTCGAACAGGTCGCTCAGGGTCTGGCCACGCTGCACGCGCAGCACCTGCCAGCTGTCACCCGGCACCTGCTGCTGGCGGGCCATGGTCAGCGGCGGCAACGGCAGCGCCAGGCTGGTGTGGCTGTCGGCGTAAGGCGCATCGATGGTGTGCGAGAAACCGGGGACGATCGTCGCCACCAGGGCGCCGATGGTCGCAAACAGGCTGGCGTGCATCCAATGGCGGCGGGTCCAGCGCTCATTGAAGGCGGCGGGAAGATGTTGCCTGAGCTTCCGATGCAGGGTGTTGTCGTGCAGGACGTGGAGGCGTTCCTGGAAGCGCTGCTTGCGTGCGCGCCCTTGTTCGGAATTGTGCATCGGCGGTTTTTTCCTGGCGGCCTGGGAGTGCGGGCCTGATCGCCGGTTACCATAGACACCTGAGAAAACGGCGTCAAACCCTTGTGCCCATTGGCTTTTGTGAAGCCAATCGGGTTAACTTCGCTTTAACACCCCACACAAGAATCGGCGTTGCCGGGAGTAGTCACGTGTCCTCGATTGAAGAAGCCCTTGCCCTGATCGGCCGTGGTGCCGACGAGATCCTCAAGCTCGAGGATCTGCGTGCGCGCCTGCAGGAAGGCCGCCCGCTGCGGATCAAGGCCGGCTTCGACCCTACCGCGCCCGACCTGCACCTGGGCCATACGGTGCTGCTGAACAAGATGCGCCAGTTCCAGGACCTGGGCCACCAGGTCATTTTCCTGATCGGCGACTTCACCGGCATGATCGGCGACCCGTCCGGCAAGAGCCTGACCCGCAAACCGCTCAGCCGCGATGACGTGCTCGCCAACGCCCGTACCTACGAGGAACAGGTGTTCAAGGTGCTCGACCGCAGCCGTACCGAAGTCCGCTTCAACTCGGAGTGGTTCGGCAAGATGGGCGCGGCCGACATGATCCGCCTGGCCGGCCAGCACACCGTGGCGCGCATGCTCGAGCGCGACGACTTCGCCAAGCGCTATGCCGCCCAGCAGTCCATCGCCATCCACGAGTTCCTGTACCCGCTGGTGCAGGGCTACGATTCGGTGGCCCTGGAGGCCGACGTCGAACTGGGCGGTACCGACCAGAAGTTCAACCTGCTGATGGGCCGCGGCCTGCAGGAACACCACGGCCAGAAGCCGCAGGTGGTGCTGACCATGCCGCTGCTGGAAGGCCTGGACGGCGTCAACAAGATGTCCAAGTCGCTGGGCAACTACATTGGTATCAGCGAGCCGGCCATCGACATCGTCACCAAGACCATGAAGGTGGACGACACCCTGATGTGGCGCTGGATCGAACTGCTGTCCTTCGACATCAGCCAGGCCGAAGCCGTGCAGCTGCGCGAGCAGGTGGCCAATGGCGGCTTGAACCCGCGTGTGGTCAAGCTGCGCCTGGCGCGTGAACTGGCGACCCGTTTCCACGACGCCGCCGCGGCCGAGCAGGCCATTGCAGGCTGGGAAGCAGCGGTGACCGGGCAGGGTGACATTACCCAGCTGCCGCTGCAGGAGGTGGCGATTCCGGCCGAAGGCCTGCGTATCGCTGCGCTGCTGACGGCGGCCGGCCTGACCCCGAGCAACTCTGAAGCCAACCGCAAGCTCAAGGAGCGCGCGGTCAAGGTCGACGGTGAAGTGGTCGAAGATGGCCAGCAGGTGCTGCAGCCGGGCTTCGAAGGCCTGCTGCAGGTCGGCAAGCGTACTTTCGCCCGCGTGCGCCTGGTCACTGCCTGACAGCAGGGAAGGGCCGGCGCCAGCCGGCCCTTCCTTATGCTCTTGTAGAGCCAAGCCTACGCTTGGCTGCGCTTCGCGGGTTCCTACCGCAGCGCGACGGATGAACAGATGCAACATCCGGTGAAAAAAATCGCCACAACCCCTTCACAAACGATGTGGATGGGGCCATACTTCTCCTCCCCCGTCGCAGGGGTCGCCACCAAGGGGCTTCAGCGACAACAGGGTGCCCACCACCGCCGAACGAGATGATCGAACGAAGGTGTTGACGGACTGAAAAAGTCTGGCATAATGGGCGGCTCGCTACGAAGGAAACTTCGCAGCACATGGGAGTGGCGCTGAGGCCACTTCCCCGGATCTTTGAAAGTATGCGCAGGTATCTTGTGAAGGCGCCTGCAGGAAGGATGATTGTCCATCTTGCAGACGTTTGATCAAGCAACTATTAATTGTTTTAAAGCAAGCGATACGTTGCCAGAATCAATCATCTGCAGCTTTAAATTTTGATCTTCGGATCATGTAGTTTTAAGTGAAGAGTTTGATCCTGGCTCAGAGTGAACGCTGGCGGTAGGCCTA
>NZ_JBMRFS010000015.1:0-62568 GCF_049384825.1 Stenotrophomonas sp. CASM106 | reverse complement strand
GATCATACGCTGCTCAGCGCAGCGGCCGGCACTACCCGATTGCGCGGCGCAAGGGCGTGGATCGCCCGCTGCGCTGAGCAGCGTATGATCGGCGCGCGGGCCTGCCCGCCGTTGAAGGTACCGACATGGATCGTTTTTCCCGCCTGCCCCGCGCCGCGCTGCTGATCGCCAGCCTGCTGGCGACCGCACCGGCCTGGGCCAACAGCACCGCCTGCCGCGAGCGCTACCCCAGCGTGGCATCGCAGGCGGCGATGCTGGACGTGGCCTGGACCACCGCCGAACGCCTGGACGCGCTGCCCGATGTGGACGTGGTGGTGGCCGCGCGCGGTGGCCAGGACCTGAGCCGCTATGGCCTGCGCCACAGCCACCTGGCCTTCCTGCTGCGCGAGGACGACGGCCGCTGGCGCGCGATGCACCTGCTCAACCGCTGCAAGACCGACAGCTCGCAGCTGTACCACGAGGGCCTCGGCAACTTCGTCGGCGAGAGCGGCGGCCATACCGACCTGCGCATGGGCGTGCCGTCGGCCCCCTTGCGTGCCGCACTGCGCGCGATGCTGGTGCCGCCGTCGATCCAGCCCAAGGCGCTGCACGAAACCAAGTACAACGTGGTCGCCTACCCGTTCGCCACCGACTACCAGAACTCCAACCAGTGGGTGCTGGAAGTGCTGGCGGCGGCGATGGCGCAGGCCGAAGGCGCGCCGGCCATCGTCAAGCGCGAACAGGCACAGCAGTGGCTGCGCCAGCAGAAGTACCAGCCCAGCGTGCTGCATATCGGCCTGGGCAAGCGCGTGGGTGCGCGCCTGTTCGTGGCCAACGCCACCACCACCGACCATCCGGCCGGCGAACGCATCTCCGGCAACTATTCGGTGGTGACGGTGGAATCGGTGTTCGACTTCCTGCACCAGCGCAGCCAGCTGCAGCAGGAACTGGTGATCCCCCATGTGCCGGTGGCCGGTGCCACCGCCGCCTCGCCCTGAATCCCGCAAGGAGAACGACATGCGTCTGCTGCACAACTCCCTGGTATCGATGCTGATCGTCACCGCGCTGGCCTGGTCATCGGCCGCCCATGCCGAACGCCGCATCGTGATCATCCATGGCCCGGGCCCGCAGGGACCGAGCCTGGAAATGTCCACGCAGATGGTGGCCTCGGTCCGCGCCGCCGCGGCGAAGGAAGCCCAGGATGCCGCCGATGCCGGCCAGCCGCTGGCCCGCCCGCAGCAGATCAAGCTGCCGCAGATGGAGGTGAGCGCGATTGCCACCACCGTCGACGGCCGCCGCGAAGTGCTGCTGCGCGATGCCAACGACCCGCAGAACACCGCATCGATGCAGTACCCGCGCGGCATCGGCGATCCTGCCGTGCAGTTCACCGTGGGCCAGACCGTGAACTTCGAACCGACCGGCGCGGACCAGGGCTGGCAGTTGAAGGACAACCAGGGCCGCCCGTTGGAATACCTGCCCGAGGCCACCGGCCCGCGCGACATCTTTGACACCCGGCGCTGAGCCGCCGCCCCACGCTGACCAGGAGGTCTCCATGTTCCGTTGCCTGCGCGCTCCCACCACTGCATTGCTGCTCTCGGCGCTGCTGGTGCCCACCGTCCATGCCGGCGCCGCGCCGCAGTTGAACAGCAGCGAGGCCAGCGTGATCGTGACCTCATTCGTGGTGCTGTCGCTGCCGATGGCGGCCTCGATGGGCCTGTCCGAACTGTCCAAGGCGCCGTTCAAGGCCAGCGAACGCAATGCCAGGGCGACCCGCACCAAGGCGGTGCCGCTGCCGCCAATGGAAGTGAAGAAGGTGGAGACCACGCCCACGGGCGAACGCCAGGTGCAGTTGCAGGTACCGGACAAGGCCGACCACACCGCCACCCTGCGCTGGCCGGTGCAGCCGCCGGGCGAGAACCCGACTGCAGCCTTCGTGGTCGGGCAACGGGTGCATTTCGACCCCACCGAGGCCGGTGCCGGCTGGAACGTGAAGAGCGCGCAGGGCCAGACCCTGGCCTATGTGCCGACGGCCTATGCCGCCGGTGATGTGATGAGTGAAGCGCTGTAAAGCTGAACGAGCGGTTTTGGCTTTGCCGCAGGCCGGGCGGATAATGGGCGATCCCCTCTGTCCCCCTGGCTCGCCATGTCCGTGCGTCCTGCCCCTCTGTTTGCCCCGCTGACCCCGCGCGCCCTGGTGCTGGCGGTACTGGCCATGGGTGCAGTGGTGCTGCTGTCCAACGTGCTGGTGCAGTACCCGATCAACGACTGGCTGACCTGGGGCGCCTTCAGCTATCCGGTCGCGTTCCTGGTCAGCAACCTGATCAACCGCCGCTTCGGCCCGGGCCCGGCGCGCCGCGTGGCGTGGATCGGTTTCGCGGTGGCGGTGCTGCTGTCGATCTGGGTGGCCACCCCGCGCATCGCCATTGCCTCGTGCTCGGCGTTCATCGTGGCCCAGCTGCTGGACATCACCGTGTTCGACCGCCTGCGCCGCGGCAGCTGGTGGCGCGCACCGATGGTGGCCACCACCTGCAGCGCGACGGTGGATACCACCCTTTTCTGGTCGATCGCGTTTGCCGGTTCTACCTTGCCGTGGGTGAGCTGGGCCGCCGGCGACCTGGCAGTGAAGCTGGCGATCGGTATTTGCCTGCTAGCCCCGTTCCGCGCGCTGCTGTGGAAGATGGCGCCGCTGCGCGCCGCCAGCTGACCGCCATTGATCCGGTGGGTGCCGACCGTTGGTCGGCACGCCCTGCAGAACTCATCGCTGCCGACAGATTGTGCCGACCAACGGTCGGCACCTACCAGGAGCGGGCATCGCAGGGCCATTGATCCGGTAGTCGCCAACCTTGGTTGGCGCTTGGCATTCATGCCAACCAAGGTTGGCATCTACCAACGGCGTGCCATCGAAGGGCCATTGATCCGGTGGGTGCCGACAGATTGTGCCGACCAACGGTCGGCACCTACCAGGAGCGGGTCATCGCAGGGCCATTGATCCGGTAGTCGCCAACCTTGGTTGGCGCTTTGCATTCATGCCAACCAAGGTTGGCATCTACCAACGGTAGTCCTCCGCCATCCGGCACTCAGGCGAACGGCAGCTCTGCCGCTCTGCACGCCGCCGCAATCGCTGCACACGCCTCTTCAATCGCCGGCGTGGTCGGGGCCAGCCGCGGGCGGCGGTCCAGCGTGCAGGCCAGGCCCACGTCCAACAGCGTGGCGTGCGCGCCATGCAGCGTCTGCGCAGTGGCATCCGGCAGGAAACCAGCACCAGCCAACGCGTCGATCAACGACGGCGTATCGCGCGGCTGCAGCAACGCCACGTGCCGCGCACTGCGCGCAAGCACACCGGTCTGCAGCAGGAATTCCAGGTCCACCACGCCGCCAGCACCTTGCTTCAGGTCCAGCCGTGCGGCGTCGCTGCGGTCCAGTTCGGTGCGCATGCGCCCACGCATCTTCAGCACGTCGGCATACAGCACACCCATGTCGCGCTCACGCCCCAGCGTCTGTGCACGCACCTGCTCGAAATCGGCCAGCAGGCTGGCATCGCCGGCCACGCCACGCGCGCGCACCAGCGCCTGGTGTTCCCAGGTCCACGCACGTTCGCGCTGGTATTCGGTGTAACTGGCCAGCGAAGACACCAGCGAACCCTTGCCACCATCCGGGCGCAGGCGCACATCGATGTCGTACAGGCGGCCGGCGGCGGTGACCGCACCGAGCAGCGCCATCACCTTCTGCGCCAGCCGCGCATACCAGCGCCCCGGCTCCAGCGGACGCGGGCCGTCGCTGGCCTCCACGCCGGCCGGGTTGTCGTGCAGGAATACCAGGTCCAGGTCGGAACCGAAGCCCAGTTCAAGCCCGCCGAGGCTGCCGTAGCCGATGATCGCGAAACGTCCACCGGGAATCGCGCCGTGCGCGGCGCGCATGTCCGCCTCGGCCATCGCCAGCACGGTGACCACCACCGCCTGCGCCAGTTCGGCCAGTTGCCGCGTGCTGTCCACCGCGCCCTGGCGGCCGTCCAGCGTGGCCATCGCCATGCGGAAACTGAGCGCCAGCCGCGTCTCGTTGAGCCAGCGCAGTGCCGATTCGGGATCTTCCACCGCCAGCACCTGCTGGCATTCGGCCAGCATGCCGGCCGCATCGGGCATCGGCCCGGACACGCGCACATCCAGCAGTTCATCCAGCAGCAGCGGATACGCGACCAGCCGCTCGGCCAGCAGCGCGCTGCGCGCCAGCACATCGACCAGACGCGCCAGCGCGCTCGGTTGTTCGTCCAGCAGCGCGAGATAGCTGGTCCGGCGCAGCACCGCCTGCAGCAGGCCAAGCACGCGCTTGAGCGCGGCATCAGGCTGCGGCGAACGCGTGGCCGCATGCAGCAGCGCCGGCAGTACGCGATCCAGCCGTGCACGCGCGGCGTCGGACAAGGACTTCACGCCGGTGCCCTGGGCGAAATCGCGCAGCGACTGGTCGGCGCCATTGGCATCGAGGAAACCGGCTTCCGCCAGCAGTGGCGCGTTGCTGCCCTCGGGCAGGCTGCGCCAGTAGTTGGCCAGCGCGTCGGGCGCGGCCTGGCCCTTGCGCGGGGCCAGCAGCGCGGCGAATTCGGTGCTGACCCGCTGCTGCTGTTCGGCCAGGGCCGCGCGCAGTACCTCCCAATCCGGGTAGCCGAGGCCGATGGCAATGCGCGCGCGGTCCAGCGCGTCGCTGGGCAGCACGTGGGTCTGCGCGTCGCGCAGCATCTGCAGGCGGTTCTCCAACCGGCGCAGGAACAGGTAGGCCTCGCGCAGCGCAGCGCCATCGTCGGGCGCAATCTGTCCGGCGGCCACCAGCGCGTCCAGTGCCACCAGCAGGCGGCGCTCGCGCAGCGCGGGCTCGCGGCCACCGCGGATCAGCTGCAGCGCCTGGCACAGGAACTCGATTTCGCGGATGCCACCGGCGCCGCGCTTGATGTCTTCGTGCAGCTCGCGGCGCGCGACTTCGGCGGTGATCGCCGCCTTCATCTCACGCAGGCCGTCGAGCGCGGTGAAATCCAGGTAGCGGCGGTATACGAATGGGCGCAGGGTCTGCAACCACGCTTCGCCGGCGTCGATGTCGCCGGCCACCGCGCGCGCCTTCAGCCACGCATAGCGCTCCCAGTCGCGGCCTTCGCGCTGGAAGTACTGATCCATCGCCGCGAACGACAGCGCGACGCGACCGGCGCTGCCGAACGGGCGCAGGCGCAGGTCGACGCGGTGGCTGAAGCCATCGACCGTGGTTTCGTCCAGCAGCTTGGCCAGGCGCTGGCCGAGGCGGGCGAAATACTCCTCGGCGGCCAGCGCGCGCGGACCGTCGGATTCGCCGCCCTGCGGGTATGCATAGACCAGGTCGATATCGGAACTGAAGTTGAGCTCGCCACCGCCGAGCTTGCCCAGGCCGAATACCACCAGCTGTTGGGGAACGCCTGCGCCATCGCGGACCACGCCGTGCCGCTGTGCGAATTCCTGCTGCAGGGCGTCCAGCGCCAGCCGCAGGCAATCCTCGGCCAGGGTGGTGGCGCCGGCCAGGGTCTGCGCCACGTCGTCCAGCCCGGCCAGGTCGCGCCAGATCAGCCGCGTGGACATCGCGGTGCGCCAGCGCCGCAGCTGTGCCGGCCAGTCGCTGGGTTGCAGCGGATCGAGCACCGGCGCCGGGATCGGCGGGCAGCCGGGCGCGGCCAGCTGCGCCAGCAGCGCCGGTTGCCGCACCAGGGTGTCCAGCGCGAAGTCGCTGGCCACCGCCAGCCGGGTCAGCAGCGGCAGCAGCTCGGCAGGAACAGGCTCGGGCAGGACCTGGGCCAGGCGCGCCAGGGCGCGGTCGACAAGGGGCTGCAGGGTGGCGGGCAGGTCAGCGGTGGCGAGGGTCATGCGCTGATTCTCGCGGGGTCGGATCCCTTTGCCAACGGCGAAGGGCTCTGACCCCGAGGTGCCGCCGGTTGATGCCGCTGCTGGGGTCAGAGCCTTTTTGCCCTTGGCAAAAGGATCCGACCCCGAAGGGGTGCCGCGCATTCATACTGGGCGGCAGGCAACAAAAAAGCCCGCTTGCAGCGAACTGCCAGCGGGCTCTGCTCCCTCCCCCACGTCGGGATGCAGGGCCATCGTGCGGGCTGCGAAAGCACTTTGCACGCTGCACTGCAAAACAAAACCGGTGGGTATGGGTGACCCCGGTGGGGAAAAGCCATTCCACGAAGGTAGAACCCCCCGTACGGATGAGGATGGCCGATAATCGGGTTTCCCCCCAGAAACACTGTCGTCATGTCTGTTGATCGCATCGCCAACGCGCGTCTTCGTGACCGCGTGGTCTCCGCCGAGGCCGCAGCCGCGCTGATCCAGCCCGGTGAAACCGTGGCCATGAGCGGCTTTACCGGCTCCGGGTATCCCAAGGCCGTTCCCGTGGAACTGGCCCGCCGCATCGAAGCGGTGCACGCCCAGGGCCAGCCCTTCCAGATCAAGCTGATGACCGGCGCCTCCACCGCGCCGGAACTCGATGGCGCGCTGGCCAAGGCCGATGGCATCGCCATGCGCATGCCGTTCCAGAGCGATCCGGATGCGCGCAACCGCATCAACGAGGGCAAGCTGGATTACATCGACATCCACCTCAGCCACGTCGCCCAGCACGTGTGGTTCGGCTTCTACGGCGAGATCGATACCGCCGTGATCGAAGTCTCGGCCATCCGCGAAGATGGCTCGCTGGTGCCCTCCACCTCGGTCGGCAACAACAAGACCTGGCTGGACCTGGCCAAGAAGGTGATCGTCGAGGTCAACGAATGGCAACCGGCCGGCGTCGACGGCATGCACGACATCTACTACGGCACCGCGCTGCCACCGCACCGCAAGCCGATTCCGCTGGTGAACGCCAACGACCGCATCGGCGACACCGCGCTGCGCTGCGACCCGGACAAGATCGTGGCCGTGGTGCGCACCAACGGCCCGGACCGCAACAGCCCGTTCAGTCCGATCGATGCGACCAGCGAACAGATCGCCTCGCACCTGATCGAGTTCCTCAAGCACGAGGTGAAGAAGGGCCGCCTGCCGCCGAACCTGCTGCCGCTGCAGTCGGGCGTGGGCAACATCCCCAACGCCGTGCTGGCCGGCCTGGCCAAGAGTGGTTTCCGCGACCTGGCCGCGTTCACCGAAGTGATCCAGGACGGCATGCTCGACCTGCTGCGCGATGGCGTGCTGAGCTACGCCTCGTGTACCGGCTTCGCGCTGAGCCCGCAGGCCAACGAGACGTTCAAGGAGAACATCGATTTCTACCGCGAGCGCATCATCATGCGCACGCAGGAGATCTCCAACCATCCGGAACTGGTGCGCCGCCTGGGCTGCATCGGCATGAACGGCATGATCGAGGTGGACATCTACGGCAACGTCAACTCGACGCACGTGATGGGCACGCGGATCATGAACGGCATTGGCGGTTCGGGTGACTTCGCCCGCAACGGTTTCCTGTCGGCGTTCCTGAGCCCGTCCACTGCCAAGAACGGCACCATCTCGGCGATCGTGCCGATGGCCAGCCATGTCGACCACACCGAGCACGACGTGTCGGTGATCGTCACCGAACAGGGCCTGGCCGACCTGCGTGGCCTGACCCCACGCAAGCGCGCGCAGGTGCTGATCGACAACTGCGCGCACCCGGATTTCCGCCAGCAGCTGCAGGATTACTTCGACCGTGCCAGCCGCGAAAGCTACGGCAAGCACACCCCGCACCTGTTGCCCGAAGCACTGTCGTGGCACCAGCGCTGGCTGGATACGGGCACGATGAAGGGCTGACCCCAGGTCCGGACATCGGGTAGAGCCGGCCGCTGGCCGGCTTCCCCTACAGCCGGCCAGCGCCCGGCTCTACCTTCACGCGGTGCGCAGCGCCGCCAGCGACTCAGCCTGCAGCCGCTCGTAGATCTCGAACTCGTCATTCACCGCCACGCCCAGCGCCTGCTCGAAGGCCTCGCGGTTGGCGTGCGCGGCATACGCGCGCTGTTCTTCACCGCCCAGGTTCGACTGGAAGATGCCCGCGGCACTGACCGGCAGGAAATCCTCGTAGACGATCGGATCGGCCGTGGCCAGGCCGGCGGCCACCAGCACTTCGGCAGGCAGATCGGCCACGCGTTCCGGCGCGGCGCGGCCGGCGTCGGTCAGCTGGTAGCGGTAGTAGCCCAATCCTTCCTGGCGCAGCGTGTCATGGTCATCCGGGAAGCTGGCGAACACCGCCTGCAGGCGCTGCCCGTAGTCGCCACCGGTACTGCCTTCGCCACCGGCATCGCGTGCCTGCGACAGCAGCTGGTCGTACAGCGCGCGGCCCTTCGGGGTGAGCGCAAGGCCGCGTTGTTCGATCTCGCCGAAGCGCGCGGTATGGGTGCCGGCATCGCCACCGTCCGCATCCGGGAAATGCACGGCCTCTTCCAGCGCCTTGAAGCTGGTCTGGCGCAGCAGGATCGGGCAGGCGCGGCGCGGCGGCCCTTCGATCACCGCCTTGGCCGCCATGCCGTGCTCGATCATTGCCGCCTGCGCCGCGTCGATGTCCAGCGTGCGCGGGGTCAGGTGGTTGATGTGCGGGCCACGGAAACTGACCACGTCGGCCACCAGGCGGTGCGCATTGTGCAGCGCGTGGTAGGTCGGCAGATCGACCGTGGCATCGCCGTGCCAGCGGAAGGTTTCCAGTGCTTCGTCGACGAAGCGCTCGGCGTCGGCCTGCGACAGGCCACCGTCACGCTCGGCCTGGTCGATCAGCGCCAGTGCGCCGTCGGTGAAAATGCGGCGGCGTGCCAGGATCTTCGCCGACTCGGCACGCAGGGTTTCGTCTTCGATCAGCTCCAGGCGCAGCAGCGAGGTGAACACGCGGAACGGATTCTGCGCCAGCGCGGCGCCGGTCAGCGGGCGGAACGCGGTGGAGTGCACCGGCACGCCGGCTACCGACAGGTCGTAGTAGCCGACCGGGTACATGCCCATCACCGCGAACAGGCGGCGCAGCGTCGCCAGCTCCTGCGCGGTGCCGACGCGGATCGCGCCATGGCGCTCTTCGTCCAGGCGCGCACGCTCGTCGTTGCGCTGCAGCTGCGCGGCCAGTGCCGGGTCCTGGGCAAGCACCTGCGCGTTGATCCGCTCCACCAGTTCCACCAGCGTGCCGTACAGCGGCACTTCGGTGCGGTACATGCGGGACATGGCCTGCGCGAACAGGCGGCGGATCACATCAGGCGAAACGAAAGAGGCGCTCATCAGTCACTCGATTACGGGAACGGGGAACAGCTCGGACCCGTATTGTCGCCGGAGCGCGCGGCGGCGGCGATACGCAGAGCAACATGGCCGGGTAGTGCCGGCCGCTGGCCGGCAACCTCCTGATGCCTGTAAGGGTGCAGTTGCCGGCCAACGGCCGGCACTACCGCTTCAACTGGCGCTTCAGGGTGGCATCCAGGGTGATCGGCCGGTCCCAGTGCTGGTAGCTGGCCACGATGGCATGCCGCACAGCGCGGTAATGCAGGTTGTCCGGCTTGGCCGGCATGCGCTTCACCACCGCTTCCCAGCCGCCCTCCGGGTCCTGGCTGAAGGCGCGCACGCTGTCGCGGCAGGTCTGGCCGCTGGCCTTGGCCCAGAAGCAGGCGAAATAGATATCCCCGGCCTGCCAGCCATGGGTGGTGAACAGCGCATTGATGTAGCCGCGGGGGACATCGGCGTAGCGCGACACTTCATCGAGGAAGGCATCGGGGTAGCGTTCGGCGTAATGGTTGATGTCCTGCAACTGGGCATCAACCCAGCTGTCGCCGGTTGCCACCTCATACGCAGCCGAACGCTCGGCGGTCTGCTGGGCCGGCACGGTGGCCGGCGCCAGCAGCAGGGACAACAACAGCGCGCGCAGTCGAACGTTCATGCCACGATTCTGCCGCAGCTGCCGGGCCCTGTCAGGCCGCCGCAGCGGCCTTGGCCTCGATCGCCGCCAGTGCGGCCGGCCAGTCGTGGGCGGTATCGGCGGTGACCATGCGCGGTTCGTCGTCGGCCACGCCGTGCTGGGTCTCATGGGCCCAGGTCACTGCGTACGGGGTATGCACGCCCCAGCCACCCAGGGTCACCACCGGCTCGATGTCCGAGCGCAGCGAGTTGCCGACCATCACGAAGCGCTGCATCGGCAGTTCGAATTCGGCCAGCACGCGGGCGTAGGTTTCCGGGTCCTTCTCGGAAACGATCTCGATGCGCGGGAACAGCTCGGCCAGGTTGGCGACCTTGATCTTCGCCTCTTGGTGGAACAGATCGCCCTTGGTGATCAGCACTACCGGGTAGTGCTCGGCGATGGCCGCCACGGCTTCGCGCACACCGTCGATCAGTTCCACCGGGTGGCGCAGGGTATCGTGGCCGATATCCAGAATGCGCTGGATGTCCTTGGCCTCGATGCGCTGGCCGGTGATGTCGATGGCCGCTTCGATCATCGACAGGGTCATGCTCTTCACGCCGTAGCCGAAGGTGCCCAGGTGGCGCTGCTGAACTTCCAGCAGGTGGCGCGCGGTCTGGGTGTCGTGCACGTCGACATAGCGCGACAGCAGGTCAAGGTAATCCTGCTCGGCCTTGCGGTAGTAGTCCTCGCTCTTCCACAGCGTGTCGTCACCGTCAAAACCGACCAGGCCGATGGCGCGCGACGGCGCAGGCGTGGACGTGTTCATCGGCCAAGGATACAGGGGTGGCGATGACGAGAAAAACCCGGGCGGCCGCAGCCGCCCGGGTCCCCATGCACCGGTCTTCCCGAATCAGGTCTGGATCAGCGGCCCTGCGCCGCGCCGGCACCCGCACCGGCCTGCTGCGCGGCCACGTAGGCCTTGTACTCGTCGGCGCTCAGCTCGCCGTCCTTGTTGGTATCGGCCTGGTCGAACACCTGGGCCAGGCCGGCGTTCACCTGCGCCTCGGTCTTGCTGATGGTGCCGTTGCCATCGGTATCGATGCTGGCCCAGGTCTGGCCACCACCGTTGGCCTGCGCCGAGGCCGCTGCGGCCGCATCGGTCGCCTGGTCAGCCGCCTGCCCGGCCTGTGCTGCCGCCTGCTGGGCCTGCGCCGCTTCATTCTGCGCATGTGCGGCCTGCTGCTTGGCCGACTGGGCCATCGCCGGAATGGCCAGCACGCTGCCAGCGGCGACGATCAGGGCGATCAGGGGCTTGCGGTTGCGAATAGTCATCAGGGGTGTCTCCTGCATATTGGGTGGTGTTGCGCGGCCTGTTGTTTCCGCACGGCACCTACCCTGCCACCGCGTTTCTGAATCGATTTTGGGCCGCGACCGGCCTCCACACGCACGATTAACCACTCGCATCCACGCATGCTTTAGCGCGCTGGTTAGCGAGGAGTGAGCGGCTCATAAGATGCGCATTCAACGCCTCTGCATTTAACCGGCAGGCAACGAAAAACCTGCGTCAGTCGACGGTTTTTTCCGATGACCGCGAACTGAACAACACCCATCCCAAGGCGACACCGGCGAGCGCGCCGGCGATTTCCAGCACCACGCGACTGCCAAGCTCGTTCGGATCGTGGATGGTGGCCAGGAACAGGCGCGCGTACAGCGGTGACTCCAGTCGCACGATGCCCATGTAGAACAGCTTCCACGCATCGATGCCAGCGGAGGCCACCACCGAGATGACGCAGGCCCAGCCGATGGCATGGCCCATCGACCAGTGCAGCAGCCGGCACAGTCGCGACCACAGGAAGTACACCAGCAGGCCGACCAGCAGCGCGATGGCGCCGGCTTCCAGGGTGCCGAGCAGGCCGAAGTGCAGGGGAAGGTTCATCGGGTGGGCTGGGATGAGAAGGCGGCCAGTGTAAGGGATCTGCGCCGGACCCAATCGGCAGCCACAGTGGATCCACCATGCGTGGATGAATCTCCATCCAAATCGAATATCCCGACGATTGAACAAGGAGCAGCCGAGCATGGGCTCGGCTCTACAACGGACCACGCGGGAAACTGTCAGAGGCGGGGCGGTGCCGGAATGCGGGGTGTCAGCCGCATGGATGCGGCTGCCAAGCCTCCATGGACGGATTTACGGCGTCCCCGCACTCCGGCACCGCCCCGCCAACCCACGGAAAGCAAGCTGTTGCTGTTGCTGTTGCTGCTCCAGATTCTGCAGGTGCAGGACGCAGCCCTGCCGATGCCCCTACCGTACCGGGACGTCGTACGCGGTGCCGGGATCCGGTTCGGGCTGCAGGGTGTAGTGCCACCACTCCTGCGGATAGTTGACGAAGCCCCGCCGCGCCATCGCGCGCACCAGCTGCTGGCGATTGGCCTGTTGCGCATCGCTCAATCCGCTTGCCTGCGTATGCGCGCGTGGACCGAAGAAATCGAAGTCGGTGGCCATGTCCAGCGGCGTGCATGCACCGCTGCGGCAATCCAGCAGGCCCAGATCAACCGTGGCGCCACGACTATGGCCAGAGCGCTCGGCGATGTAGCCGTCGGCCAGCAACCGTGGTTTGTCCAGGTCCGGGTACTGCTGTGCCTTGCGCGAGCGCTCGCGCGGATCGTTCACCCAGGCCATGAACGCCTGCACCGAACGCACCGGCCGGTAGCAGTCGTAGAGCCGCAGGCCGAAGCCATCGCCGCGCAGGTCCTGTTCCACCTGTGCCAGCGCCTTCGCCACCGGCGCCAGCAGATAACACGATGGCGCCTCGTAGCCGGGCACGCGCGCCCCGGTGAAGTTGTTGGCACCGGCGTAGCGGATGTCCAGGTCGATGCGCGGCGACAACGTGCGGATCTCCACCAGTCCGGCGCTGGCCGCGTCGGCTGCCGGTGAAACGCGCGGTGGCTCAGCGGCGCGGGTGGTCGCCGCCAGCGCAGTCGCCAGTACGAGTGAAATGCAGGTCCTGGAAGTCATAGCTGAAGTCGATGTCCGGGTCGATGGCGCGCAGGTCCAGCGTCGGTGCCGGGGCTTCGCCTGGCTGCAACCACGCCTGCGCCTCGTCGCCCAGCGTATCCCAGCGCAGCAGCCAGCGCCCCTGCAGCTGCAGCACCGTGGCCTGCAGCCGGGGCGACTTGTCCACGCTGAAACGCAGGCCGTCCTTGCCCGGGCAAAGCGAGGCCGCGCCCAGCCACGGATCGCGGTAGCGGCCCTGCCAGCGGGACAGGTCCGTGCGGCTCGTCTCCTGCGCCGCCGCGGTGGATGGCCGCGAATGGCCGGTCGCGGCCCGCGTTGCCTGGTCAGCCTTCAGTTCGGCCAGGTATTCCATCGCCGGGCGCGCATCGTCCGCTGCGGTGAAGCGCTTCAGCGCGGCCTGCATCAGGGCCGTGCGTGCGTCCTCGCCTTCGCCGTTGATCAGCATCACCACGCCCACCCGGCGTTCAGGCAGCAGCGCCAGCGACGAGTACATGCCTGACAGCGTGCCGGTGTGCGCCACTTTCCACTGGCCGTCCATGTCAGACACGCGCCAGCCATAGCCGTAGCCGTAGAAATGCGCGTTGTCCCAGCGCCGCTGGCGCTCGCCCAGCGGCATCGGCATGTGCAGGGTCCACAGCGTGCGCCGCTGCTCGCTGCCCAGCCAGTCCGGCATCAGCGCGGGATCCAGCAGCACCTGCATCCAGCGCGTCATGTCGCGCAGTGAACAACGGATGCCGCCGGCCGCCATCGACGGCACGTCCGGGCTGGTTTCACCATCGGCGTTCACCACTTCATTGCGTTCGCCACGCCAGGCATGCGGCTGCGCTACGTTGCCCACGCGTTTCACCGACCACGCCCCCACCTGGCAGCGCGTCATGCCCAATGGTTCGAACACCTGCTCGCGCATCAGCTGGTCATACGGCTTGCCGCCCGCCGCAGCGGCCACTTCACCGGCCACCACGTACATCAGGTTGTCGTAGGCATAGTGGCTGCGGAAGCTGCTGACCGGCTTGAGATGCGCCAATGCGGCGATGATGTCGGCACGGGTAAACGCGTTCGGTTCCGGCCACAGCATCAGGTCGCCGGCGCCCAGGCCCAGGCCGCTGTTGTGGATCAGCAGGTCGCGCACCTGCATCTGCTGGCCCACCCACGCATCGTGCATGCGGAAGCCCGGCAGATGCCGCTGCACCGGATCATCCCAGCGCAGCCTGCCCTGCTGCACCAGCCGCGCCAGCAGTGCAGCAGTCATCGCCTTGCTGTTGGAGGCGATCTTGAACAACGTGTCCTCGTCGATGCGGCCGCCATCGCCACGCGCGCCCTCGGCGTGGCGATAGACCACCTGCCCGTTGTCGACCACCGCCATCGCCAGCCCGGGTAGGTGCTCGTGCTGGACGACGGCAGCGACATCGGCATCGAGGGAGGCGGTCGCGGTGGTCTGTGCCACCGCAACCGGGAACACCGCCAGCGCCGCCGCGCAGACGCAGTTTCGAGCCTGCCGTGCGGGCTTCAGTAGGCCCATGTCACGGTCAACTGCGCATAGCGCGGTGACTGGAAGCCGGTGCCGTAGCGGTACAGCGGGTTCGGCGTGCCGATGCTGTCCTGCGGCTCGTAGTCCTGGTCCACGGTCACCACGCGCTGCTGGTTGAGCACGTTGTACACCGCCAGCTTCAGGCGCAGATCGGTGGGAATCGGCACCTTGTACGAGACGCTCACGTCCAGGTCATAGGTCCAGGGCGTGCGGCCATCGCCACCGCGTGGCGAATGCACGAACACGCGCTGGGACGGAACCGTCGCCTGGCAGTTGGACACGCACACGTAATAGCTGTGGAAGTCGGTGTCGTCGAACGGATTACCGGCGCCGAAGCGGGTAATCGGGCTGCCCGACTGCACGCCCAGCGTAGCCGCCACGCTCAGGTTCTCGGTCAGCGCGTAGCTGCCACGGAACTTGAACTGGTGGCGGCGGTCGTTGGCCAGGTAGCCGTAGCCACCGTAGTTGACCCAGGGGTTGTCGAAGTTCTCGGTGCGCCCTGCATCGGCGAAGTCGGTATCGGAGTTGACCGGGCCTTCTGCGTTGCCGCGCCCGTATGCAAGGGTGTAGGAGGCGTTGAAGCCCCACTTGCCGTCCCAGGCGCGGTCGACCTGCAGTTCCAGCGCCTTGTAGTCACGCTTGGGCTTCACCCAGCCGCGCTGGCCGACATAATTGCCGTTGTCGTCATACAGCGCCCAACCTTCCTTCGAGGTGTCGATGCTGATCCAGCCATCGTTGCGGCCGTCGCAGTCGGTGTCACCCCACACGGTGTTGGTGCGCCCCGGGTTGCCCATGATCCACACGCTGTCGATGGCGCCGCACTGGCCGGTCGCGGTGATGTTCATGTCATCGATGGCATTGTGCAGGCGCCGGTAGGTCACGCTGGCGCCCACCGACCAGGCCTCGTTGATCATCTGCTGGAAGCCCAGGATCGCTTCATCCTGGTAGACCGGGTCCATGTCCCGGTTCACTTCCGCGCGCAGGTCCGGCACGCTGCCGTCGCCCTGCGAGTTGTCCACTGGGCCGATCTGCGCGCCCAGGTTGGGGATGTTGTTGGCTGCGCCGGTGTAGCCGAGGAACTCGTACCAGGTGCGCTCGTCGAGGAAACCACCGGCCTGCTTGATGTTGATGACGTTGGCCACCGGCAGGAAGTATCGGCCCAGGTTGCCGAACACCTTGGTCGTGCCATCGCCGCGCACGTCCCAGGAGAAGCCCAGGCGCGGGGCCAGCATGTCGTCGATCTTGATGTAGCTGCTGCCGTCGCCGCCCTTGTTGTCGAAGGCTTCCAGGCGCAGGCCCATGTTCAGCAGCAGATTCGGCGTCACCTGCCAGTTGTCTTCCAGGTAGTAGGCCGAGTTGATCGTCTCGAAGGCCCCGTCCACTTCATAGCGACGGGTGCGCACGACCACGCCGCTGGCCGGCACCACGCCACCGTTCAGCGAGCTGCCGGGAGTGCGGTAGTAGATGTCGTAGCGGAAGCCGCCCGGGCCCGGATAGGCGCGGCTGTAATCGGAGGTGTTCTCTTCCCGATCCAGGCCGAACCGCAGCAGGTGGTTGCCCAACGTCCATTCGAAGTCCGCGCGCGCGGCCTTGCGCGTGTCCAGCGCCGACTCCAGCTGCGAGCTGCTGGTGCAGCTGCGGTCGCCCTGCAGCGACGGCGGCACGCCCTGGCCGGCCGTGCGGTTGTCGAACACGCGGTTGCAGTTCTGGTCCATCAACGAGCTCTGCACACGGTTGCGCTTGTTCTCGCCGTACATCAGCTTCATGGTCAGGTCGTTGTTGACCTGCCAGCTGTAGGTACCGGACCAGTTCTTGCCACCCACCGTGTTGTAGATCTGGTTGCTGCGCTCGCCCACGGTCTGCCCCGTGGCGTAGTCGTAGGCGTAGACGTCGGTGAGGGTCTTGCTCTTGTCCGAGAAGCCGAACAGCGACAGCATCTGGTTGTCGGTGATCTGCCAATCGATCTTGCCGCCCCAGAACGGATCATCGGCCTTGCCCTGGCTCAGGCGCGTGCCGGCATCATTGGTCGAGGTGGGACGGTAGTCGCGCGCCTCGTACATGCCGAAGAAGAACAGGCGGTCCTGCACCAGCGCACCGGAAGCGAACACATTCAGCGCGCTGCGGCTGTAGTCGTCGCGGCTGGCGGTGATGTAGCGGCTGCCGCTGCCGTCGTAGCGGTCGCGTGCCTGCGACTGCCACGCGCGCGGCTCGAACACCAGTTCGGCACCGGCCTTGAAATCGTTGCTGCCCGAGCGGGTCACCGCATTGATGACGCCGCCGGTGCTGCGCCCGAACTCCACCGAGTAGCCGCCCGTCTTGACCTGGAATTCCTGGTAGAACGAGAACGGCACCGACGAGAAGCCGACCCGGTTGTAGAAGTCGGTGACGTTCAGGCCATTGATGTAGACGGTGTTCTCGGCCACCGACGAACCGCCGAAGGAAATGCCCTGCCCGCCCAGCGACCCCTTGCCCTTCACCGCGCCCGGCGCGAGCAGCGCCACCGCGGTGATGTCACGGTCCACTGGCAGGCGCGACAGCTCCTCGCGGGTGATGTTGGTGGCCGACTCGGTGGACTTCACATCCACCATCGACACCACCTGCGGCGCCCGCACTTCGACCGTGCCCAGGGTACTGACCGCACCCAGCGGCACGTTCACCGTGGTCGCGCTGCCGAGACTGACCGTCACCTGGCCGACACGGCTGGCGCCTCCACCCGGCAGGCTCACCTCCATGTCATAGGTGCCGACGGGCAGCAGCGGAATGCGGTAGCTGCCGTTGGCTTCGGCCTGCACGGAGCGCACGAAGCCCGTTGCCGGGTTGCGTACGGTCACCGTGGCACCGGCCGGTACCTGGCCGGCATCGCTGACCAGCCGGCCGACCACTGAACCATCCTGTGCAAATGCGCTGGGCGCGATCACGCCCAGACACGCCCCGAGAGCGACGCACAACGCCGCCCGCTTGATGCTGTAAGCCTTCATCCCCTGCTCTCTCCTGCAAGAATTGAATGGTGTGGAATGCGATGTGTCGCGCTAGCGTTGCCTGGCTGGCAGTACCCGCCACTGGAAGTCGTAGCTCCATTGGTCGAAGTACAGGTTGCCGCCTGCCCACTCGGCCTCGCCGCGCTGCGAGTCGACCGTTTCCGAGCGGAAGTGCTGCTTGGCCGGCACGAGGGGCTGGCCGAAATCATCGTTGAAGGCGATGCGGTAGCCATCGAGGCCACCCAGGTAGAAGTCGCGCAGGGCCGGTACCTCGCTGGCCAGTGCGCCAGTGGTCACGTCCATCGGCAGCCAGCCATACGGCGCCAGGTAGACCTGTCCCCAGTCATGCAGGTTGTTGTAGCCACTGCCATCGTCGGAGAACACCATGCCCGACTGCCAGCGCGCGGGAATGCCGTTCAGGCGCAGCAGCGCGATCAGCAGCAGGGTCTGCTGCCCGCAATCGGCATGGCCGGAACGCAGCGCGTAATCGCTGATGTTGCTGAGCGTGGAATATTCGCGCGCACCGGCCCAGGGAATACGGTCGACCGCAGCAAACAGCTTGCGCACCACTTCATATGGGCGCGTCTCGCCCTGCAGCACCTGGTCGGAGAACAGCTTCAACGCAGGGGTGAAGCGCACATGCGGCAGCTGCTCGGCCAGATACGGCTTCAACGCCGTATCGGCCGGGGCCGGTTGCACCACGGCCGGGTCGATCGCGGTGTGCCGGGCGAAGATCGTGACCGCGTAGCGGATCTCGAAGCGGGTCGGCTGCCCGGCCACCGCTTTGGCCTCCAGATAGGCCGTGCGTTGCAAGGTGCTGGCCGGTGCCACCCGCGCCTTGCCTGGGCTGCTGCCCAGCCACTGCACCTGCTCCTGCTGGCCGGGGATCTCGCGTGGGTACGGAATCCAGGCACGCACGGTTTCGCCGGCCGGCACGGCATCGGCCTTCACCGTGAGCGATTGGGTGAATTCGATACGCTGCGGCAGCACCGACGCCCGGCCACTCTGTTCGGCCGCGGCGACCACGCGCGTGTGGTGCGCGTTGAGCACTTCGTTGGGTCCTGGAGGCGGCATCGGTGCATCCGCACGGCGGCGTGCGCGTGCTTCGTCGCTGAGCAGGAACAGGTTCGACGGTGCGCGCTTGAAGTACCAACGCTCGCCATCGATATCGAGATGCTCGATCAGGCCAAGCTGGTCCCAGCGCGCGAATTCCTCGTCGGTCAGGTCGGGAATCCAGCGGCGCACGGCAGACTTGGCGGCGGTTTCGTCGAGGGAAAGATCCAGGCGGATGCGGCGCATGCGCTCACGCTGGAACGCGCCTTCGGCAGCATCGCTCCCTGTCGCCAGCAACGCATCGGCGTCGCTGAAGCGGCCACCGTCGATCAGGTCGATCACCTGCGCCTGGCGCGCACGCTGCTGGCTGGTGCGCCCGTCTGCCGCCTGCGTGACCGACACCCACAGCAGCAGCGCGGCACACAGGCCGGCAGCAGCAGGCAGACGCGGTTTGCGAATGGCAGGATCCACAGCGACACTTCCCCAGCGCGGGTGGTAACGGCTGTGTAACACGGGCCGGGATGCCGGTCAATAATTTATTCTTGCTTTCGATGCCGAAAGGAATAAATATTCCACAAGGCATTCGAGGAGGGTGTGCACCGCATGAGCCTGGCTTCCCGCGAACGGCACCGGCATTGGCCGCGCCGCTTGACCCTGGCCCTGTGCCTGCTGGCCGCACCGGCCTTTGCACAGGCCGCCCCGGCGCCCGATCCCGGCGCACCGCTGCCCTATGTGATCGGCCTGCACGAGGCCTACCTGACGCCGCAGTACTGGGCGGCGCGTCTGGACAACGCCGATGCGCCGATCCTGGATCGCGCGCAGATCGAGGCACAGAACGCACGGATGCGGGCGCAGGACAGCCACATCCAGGACATCGCGGCGCTGCCAGCCCAGCTTGATGCGGCGACGGTGCGTGCCAGCATCACCGCGCTGTCGAGCTGGCCCACGCCCACCCTCTACAGCGACAAGGGCACGCCCATCGCGCCGGCCCTGCGCAGCGCGATCGAAGCCAACCTCGGCCTTGATGCGATTCCCGCCCAGGTGGCACCGGCCTACGGGCTGGTGGTGAAGCGTGCCGCACTGCGCACCTTCCCCACCCGCGAGCGCGTCTTCAGCACCGTCGGTGACACCGACATCGACCGCTTCCAGGAATCGGCACTGTTCCCCGGCGACAAGGTCGCCGTGGTCCACCGCAGTGCCGACGGCCGCTGGCTGTTCGTGCACAGCGAGCGCTACAGCGCGTGGATCGAAGCCGACGCCATCGCCAGCGGCGACAAGGCCACGGTGCTCGGCTACGGCGCGAAGGGACCCTACCGGATCATCACCGGTGCCACCGCGCAGACCGCCTACACCCCGGAAGAACCGCGTGTCTCGCGCCTGCAGCTGGACATGGGCGTGCGCCTGCCGGTGCTGGCCGACTGGCCCGCGTCAGAACCGGTGAACGGCCAGCAGGCGCACGCATCGTGGGTGGTGCAGCTGCCGGTACGCGAGGCAGATGGTCGCCTGAAACTGGTACCGGCCCTGCTGCCGCGCTCGCAGGACACCGCCGCCGACTACCTGGCCCTGACCCCGCGCCTGTTGCTGCAGCAGGCCTTCAAGTTCCTCGGCGAGCGCTACGGTTGGGGCCACGACTACGACACCCGCGACTGCAGCGGTTTCGTCTCCGAGATCTACCGCAGCTTCGGCGTGCTGCTGCCACGCAATACCAGTGCACAGGCGGTCAGCCCGGCGCTGGATCGCCTGCCGTTCACCGGCAAGGACGGCAAGGCACTGCGCGACCGTGCCGTCACCGACCTGAAGGTCGGCGATCTGGTCTACATCCCCGGCCACGTGATGATGGCCATCGGCCACGTCGACGGTCGTACGTGGGTGATCCACGATACGGCGGGCGGCAGCTGGTTCGGTGCCGACGGCACGCGCGTGCAGGCCCATCTCAATGGTGTTTCGGTCACGCCGCTGGAGCCGATGATGGCCAGCGATACCGTCCGCTACATCGACCGCATCACCAACATCCAGCGCCTGCGGGCCAAGACTCCTGAATGAAGATCACCGCCATCGAACTGGGCATGCTGCGCGTGCCGTTGAAGACACCGTTCAAGACCGCCCTGCGCACGGTGGAAACCGTGGAAGACGTGGTGGTGCTGATCCGCACCGACACCGGCAACACCGGCTATGGTGAAGCCCCGGCCACCGCCGTGATCACCGGCGATACGCACGGCTCGATCATCGAAGCGATCCGCCACTTCATCGCCCCGCGCCTGATCGGCCAGGACGTGGTCAACCTCAACCACCTGTGCACGCTGGTGCAGACCGCGATGGAGCGCAACACCAGCGCCAAGGCGGCGGTGGAGATCGCGCTGTACGACCTGTGGGCGCAGCTGCACGGCGCCCCGCTGTACCAGATGCTCGGTGGTGGCGACCCGGTGATCACCACCGACATCACCATCAGCGTGGACTACATCGACAAGATGGTGGCCGACTCGCTGTCGGCGATCGAACGTGGCTTCGAGTCGCTGAAGATCAAGGTCGGCAAGGACATCGGCCTGGACATCGAACGGGTCAAGGCGATCCATGCCGCCGTGGAAGGCCGCGCCCTGCTGCGCCTGGACGCCAACCAGGGCTGGACCGCCAAGCAGGCGGTGCATGCGATGCGTACCCTGGAAGACGCCGGCGTGGTGCTTGAACTGCTGGAGCAGCCGGTGAAAGCGGCCGACATCAGCGGCCTGAAGTACGTCACCGACCGCGTCAACACGCCGGTGATGGCCGACGAAAGCGTGTTCAGCCCGAGCCAGGTGATGGACCTGATCCAGCAGCGCGCGGCCGACATCATCAACATCAAGCTGATGAAGACCGGCGGCCTGTCCAACGCGATCCGCATCGCCGACATTGCCGGCATCTACGGCGTGCCGTGCATGATCGGCTGCATGATCGAATCGAGCATCAGCGTGGCCGCCGCCGTGCACCTGGCCGTGGCCAAGAGCGATGTGATCACCAAGGTCGATCTGGACGGCCCCTCGCTGGGCCAGTTCGATCCGGTCAGCGGCGGCGTGCATTTCAACGAATCGGAGATCAGCATCAGCGACGTGCCGGGGCTGGGCATCACCGAAGTGCGCGGGCTGGAGATGCTGGGTTGATTTCTGCCTTGCGGCTGACGTTGCCTGCCACTGACGCTGGGTCGCGCGTTACTTTTCTTTTCGCGAAAAGAAAAGTAACCAAAAGAAACGCTCCGCCGGCCGCGAGCCGGTGCTACGCACCGGTTCCCTGCGCTCCTCGGCCCGTCGAGGGACGGCGCGGGAACTCGCTGCGCTCAGACACCCGCGCCTCTTCGCCCTCGCCGGACCTGCGGTGCTCGGCTCGCTACAAGGCGGACTCAACGTCCAATGCAACAGCTGCACCCAGTAGATCCACGCCACGCGTGGAAGCGCTTGTTTTTGCCCTACCCCGTAATCCCTTCGCGGCTGGCACGCGCGCGATGTGTCCAAGGTCGGGCGGGTGGGGCTTGCGGGGGTGTCCGCCGCATGGATGCGGCGGCCAAGCCTACACGGACGTACTTGCGGCGTCCCCCGCAATCCCCACCCCCCCCCCCCCGCCCGACCCACCCCATAACTCGCTTTATGCGGCCAACCGCAACGCCTTTGCAGACCCCCGGACACCCCGCATGCCGCCCCTGCTGAAGATCCGCACCGAGCGTGGGCAGATGTCGGCCATCGAGCGCCGCATCGCCGACTTCATCCTCGACAACGCCCACCTGCTGCGCGACTACTCCTCCCAGCAGCTGGCCAGCGCGCTCGGCATCAGCCAGTCCAGCGTGGTGAAGTTCAGCCAGAAGCTTGGCTTCAAGGGCTACCCGGACCTGAAGTACTCCATCGGCCAGGACGTGGCCCGCGCCGGTGCCGATCCGCAGCAGGCGCCCGACGAACCCGACAGCGGCGATGACTACCTGCGCCTGGGCGAGGCCCTGCGCCGCAGCAAGGCGCAGGCCGAGGAGGAAACACGCCAGGCCAATCCACGCGGGGAGATCGAGCGCATCGTGCAGCTGCTCGACGGTGCGCCCAAACTGTTCGTCTACGGCCTGGGTGACGACGGCCTGTATGCCCGCGAGTTCGCCATGCGGCTGTCGCTGCTCGGACTGCTGGTGGTGCCGCATACCGATCCGATCCTGATGCTGGCCAACCTCTCGGCCGCACGCCCCGGCGATGCGCTGCTGATGTTCTCCGAGTTCGGCAACCTGCCCCAGCTTTCACAGTTGTCGCGGCAGTTCCAGGACATGGGTGGCAAGGTGATTTCCATCACCCGCCACACCGCCAACCCACTGCGCGCGCATGCGGACGCGGCACTGGCGGTCTGCGCGCACGACCGCACGCCACAGGTCGCGCAGCTGCTGTACCGTAGCGCCATGCACGCCCTGCTCGATTTCCTGTTCATGCTGCTCTGCCACACCAATCCGGATCGCCAGCAGCAGCTTGCGGTGAACCTGGAGCGGATCGACCACCTGCTGGATTCCTGACCGGGGCGCATGTTGATGAGATCGCTGGTTCGCTTCGCTACCGCTGCACTGCTGCTTGCTTCGGCGGTGTCCGTTCACGCGGCGCCGCTGGATGGCGCGCGCCAGCTGATCGTGGTCACCAGCGATGGCTGGGACAGCACCCAGGGGCAACTGCAGGCCTATGTGCGCGACGGCCAGGGCTGGCACACGCACGGACAGGCGTTCCCGGTCGCGCTCGGCCGCACCGGCAGCGCCTGGGGCCTGGGCCTGCATCCGGCACAGGCCGATGGCCCGCAGAAGCAGGAAGGGGATGGCCGCAGCCCGGCCGGCATATTCGCGCTCGGCAGTGCGTTCGGCTATGCCGTCACCCGCCGCGGCACCGCCATGCCCTACCAGCCGATGCTGGACAGCAGCTACTGCATGGACGTGCCCGGTTCGCCGTTCTACAACCGCATCGTCGATGAAAAGAAGGTCGGCAATGCAGCGGTCAAGGGCTCCACCGAGCCGATGCGGCTGGACCTGCACAACAAGGGCGACGTGCGCTACCGGGAAGGCTTCGTCATCGCCCACAACCCGGACAACCAGCCCGGCAAGGGCAGCTGCATCTTCGCCCATCTGTGGCGCCAGCCCGGCGAAGCCACCGCCGGCTGCACGGCCATGCCGCAGGAACGCATGCAGGCACTGCTGGACTGGCTGCGGCCGCAGGACGCGCCGCGTTTCGTGCTCCTGCCGCGCGCGGAGTACAAGCGCCTGCAGGCGCAGTGGCAACTGCCCGCGCTGGCCGGAGACGTCCGTTGAGCACGCAGGACGAACCGCAGCTGCAACGCGCGGTCAGCCGCTGGCAGATCGTCGGCCTGTCGATCAACGATGTGATCGGCAGCGGCATCTACCTGCTGCCGGCCGCCACCGTCGCCCTGCTCGGCCCCTTCAGCCTGTGGGGCGTGGTCGCCGCCGGCATCGTCGTGGCCTTGCTGGTGCTGTGCTATGCGCAGGCCGCCAGCTACTTCGATGAACCCGGCGGCAGCTACCTGTATGCACGCGAGGCGTTCGGGCGCTTCGCCGGTTTCGAGATCGGCTGGATGATCTGGCTGACCCGCATCAGCTCGGCCGCTGCGCTCAGCAACGCGCTGGCCGACGCGGTTGCGCGTTTCTGGCCGTGGGCCGATGCCGGCCTGGGCCGCATCGCGGTGATCGTGGTATCGCTGGGCTTCCTCACCGGCATCAACATCATCGGCGTGCGCTCGGCCGCGCGTACCGGCGTGGTGCTGGTGATCGGCAAGATGCTGCCGCTGCTGCTGTTCGTGGCCATCGGTGCGTTCTACATCGACCCACAGCTGGCCTTCTCCGGCCAACGCCCGGACCCGCATGACCTGCAGCGCATGGGCGAAGCCGCCTTGCTGCTGCTTTACGCCTACGCGGGCTTCGAGAACATCCCGGCCGCCGCCGGCGAGTACCGCAATCCGCGCCGCGACATTCCGTTCGCCCTGATCACCATGATCATCACCGTCACCGTCATCTACGGCGCGGTGCAGGTGGTGGCGCAGGGAACGCTGGCCGGCCTGTCCAGTTCGGCCACCCCGCTGGCCGATGCCGCCGCCGGTTTCGGTGGCGAAGCACTGGCGCTGGTCCTGACCGTCGGTGCCACCATCTCCATCCTCGGCACCAACAGCAACACGATGATGATGGGCCCACGCTTCCTGTTCGCACTGGCCAGCGATGGCTACGGCCCGAAGATCCTGGCGCAGGTGCATCCACGCTTCCACACCCCGGCCGCGTCGATCCTGTGCCAGGGCCTGATCGCGCTCGGCCTGGCCCTGTCCGGTTCGTTCGTGCAGCTGGCCCTGCTGTCGATGACCACGCGCCTGTTCGCCTACATCGGCACCGCCGCGGCGGTACTGGTCCTGGCCAAGCGCTACGCCGACCGCCCGGGCGCGTTGAAGCTGCCCGGCGGACCGCTGATTCCGGTGCTGGCGCTGCTGCTGTGCCTGGCGCTGTTCGCCAGTGCCAGCTGGCAGAACATCGCTGCTGCGCTGGTGGCGTTCGCCATCGGCGCGGTGATCTACACGCTGCCGCGAAAAGATACCGATGCCGGATGACCGATAGCGCCGGGCCATGCCCGGCGGATTGATCTGGTGATCACGCTGCCGGACCGGGCCGTTAACCGCCACACAGGCACGATCGGGCTTCGTCCACAACGGAGCCTTCCATGACCGAGTACCAGATCCCCGGCCGCGTACCGGACGACAGCACGCCGCGCGATGCGATCAGCAACTACTGGCGCGAACGCTACACGGCCGAGCCGTACTACGACGACCAGCTGTTCTTCGAGGACTATGAGCCGGCCTACCGCATCGGCCACGCCGCGCGTGCACAGGACATGATCCGCGCCTATGAACAGGTCGAGGCCGAGCTCGAATCACGCTGGGCCAACGAACGCGGCCGCAGCCGCCTGGACTGGGCGCAGGCACGCAATGCGGTGCGTCGTGGCTGGGACGAAGCGCACCTGGCGGACCCGCTGTTGAAGCGATAGCGCCATGCTTCTGTAGAGCCGAGCCTACGCTCGGCTCTCGCACCACGTCTGTAACGTCGAGCCACGCTCGACTGAGCCGAGCATGGCCCGGCTCTACACCGGATCGATCACTCCTGTTCCGGCAGCGGCGGCACGAGCGCGCTGCGCTTGCTCTCGCCCCCACCGGCAGCGATCAGGTCGCGGGTGTTCTTCTGCACCGCCACCGCGCCGAACAGCGACAGCGCATACGCCATGCCATAGAAGCCCTTCTCACTCGGCGCCAGCGTGGCATTCCACAGGCCGACCAGCAGCAGCATCAGCGCCGACAGCAGCGCGAACCAGCACAGCGCGTAATACAGGCCACTCACCGGAATGCCTTCGACGCGGTCGCGCACGCTCTTCTGCAGCGACACCGCCGCGAACAGGCCGAACAGCAGCAGGGTCAGGTAGTAGCCCTTCTCGTTGAGCGCCATCGTGGCGTTGAACAGGCCGATCAGGTACGCCGCCGCCCCCAGCAGCAGGGCCACCCAGGAGGCAGCGATGAAGGCGGTGGACGGCTTGTGGGGCATGGCAGTGTTCATTGCAGGTCCTTGGCAGGCAGGCGGGCACGCTTTGCCCGGGCGTGCCCACCCTAGACGATCCCGCCGCGCTCGCACAGGGGGCGCAGGACCTTCGGGCCACGACGCTCACGGCGCCGGTGGTATACAAGGGACAGCCCGGCCATCCGCATCCCCGCACTGGAGATACCCATGACCCGCACGCCCCTGCTGCTCGCCCTCGGCCTCGTGCCGATCCTTGCCACCTCCGCCTGCAATGCCGCCGATCCGGCCGCCAACGGTGCGCAGACCGCCACAGCGGCCTCTGCCGCCACCGACCAGCGCCCGTTCAACTCCACCGAAGTCAGCCGCTTCGACCAGCCCTGGGCGATGACCTTCCTGCCCGACGGCAGCCTGCTGGTCACCGAAAAGCGCGGCAAGCTCCAGCACCTGGACCCGGCCAGCGGCCAGAAGCACGAGATCACCGGCGTTCCGAAGGTCGCCTATGCTGGCCAGGGTGGTTTCGGCGACATCATCCTGCACCCGGATTTCGCCCGGAATCATGTCGTTTACGTCAGCTATGCCGAGGAAGGCACGCTGGATACCCGCGGTGCCGCGGTGGCCCGGGCCACGCTGGCACTGGATGCCAACGGCGGTGGCCAGCTGAAGGACCTGAAGGTGATCTGGCGGCAGAGCCCCAAGGTCAGCGGTGAGGGTCACTACGGGCATCGCCTCGCCTTCGGCCCGGACGGCAAGCTGTGGATCAGCTCCAGCGAGCGCCAGAAGTTCGATCCGGCCCAGGACATGGGCAGCAACCTCGGCAAGATCATCCGCCTCAACGACGATGGCAGCCTGCCCGCCGACAATCCGTTCGCTTCGCAGGGCGGGGTGGCCGCACAGGTGTGGTCGCTGGGCCACCGCAACATCCTCGGCATGGCCTTCGATGCCAACGGCAAGCTGTGGGCGCACGAGATGGGCCCGGCCGGCGGCGACGAACTGAACCTGATCGTGCGTGGCGCCAACTACGGCTACCCGATCGTTTCCAACGGTGACCATTACGACGGCCGGCCGATTCCCGACCACGATACGCGCCCGGAATTCGCCGCGCCGAAGGTGACCTGGACGCCGGTGATCTCGCCGGCCGGCTTCGTGATCTACAGCGGCAGCCTGTTCCCGCAGTGGAAGGGCAGCGGCTTCATCGGTGGCCTGTCGTCCACCTCGCTGGTGCGCGTGGCCTTCGATGGCGACAGCGCGCGCGAAGCCGAGCGCTTCAACATGGGCGAGCGCATCCGCGAAGTGGAACAGGGCCCGGACGGCGCGCTGTGGCTGCTGGAAGACGGCAGCAAGGCGCGCCTGCTGAAGCTCACGCCGAAGACCTGAGGTAGTGCCGGCCGCCGGCCGGCACCCTGGATCCTTCCGGCATCCTGCGGTTGCCGGCCAGCGGCCGGCACTACCCTTGCCAAACGGCCCCGCACGCGGGGCGTCTGCATTCATTGGATGGTGATGACCTTCACCTCGGTCTTCGTGCAGGCCTGGTCCAGGCACTGGCCGCTCAACCACACCTGGCCGCTGCCGATCATCACGCCCTGCTGGTTGACGAACACCTTGCCGAAGTCCTGCGCGGACACCGCCTTGACCACCTCCGGCGTGATGATCTTCTCGTAGTTGCGCTGGAACTCTCCGGGGCCGGAGATCTTCTTTCCGCCGCTGATGTTCAAGGGGAATCGCACTTCCTCGACCACCGCAGCGCGATCACCGCCGACCACGGCGGCCTTGAACGCATTGAAGACCTTTTCGAACTGCGCGGCATCGCCGAGCAGCGACTCGATGCGCGCACGCGCATCCTCGGCTGCCGGTGCGGCGGGTGCAGCGGCGGCTTCGGCAGCCGGCGCCGCCGGTTCAGCCGCAGGCGTCGAAGCAGCACTGGCCTCCATCGGCGGCGGCGCATCCGCTGCAGGCTCGGCCGGCGGCGCCGGCTGCGAACAGGCCGCCAGCAGCAGGGCGGGAATCAGGTAGGCCATCCGGCGCATGCGCGCACTCCATCGAACAGGAGGCCCGATGGTAGCGCCACCACAGTGAGGACCACAAAAAAGGGGACGGAGGGGATTAAGTCGTTTTGGCACAAACGACTTAATCCCCTCCGTCCCCTTTTTTCGATCAGGCCTTCAGCAGCTCGAACTGCACCGCTTCGCCGGCGGCCGACGAGGCACAGACCCACAGGTCGAACTGGCCCGGCTCGGCACGCAGCACGCCGTCGCGGCCGGTGAAGGCCAGTTGCTCGCGGGTCAAGGTGAACACCACTTCGGCTGACTCGCCCGGCTGCAGCGCCACCTTGCGGAAGTCCTTCAGTTCACGCACCGGACGCACGCGGCTGGCCACGCGATCGTGGATGTACAGCTGCACCACTTCCTCGCCCGCCACGCGGCCGGTGTTGGTCAGCACGGTGGTGATGGTCAGGGTGTCGTCCCAGCCGAGCTGTGCCGTGCTCAGCTGCGGCACGCCGTAGGCGAAGGTGGTGTAGCCGATGCCATGGCCGAACGGGTACAGCGGTTCATTGGGAATCTCGCGCCAGCGCGCCTTGAACTCCGACATGGTCGGCAGTTCCGGACGGCCGGTGCGCGGGTGGTTGTAGAAGTACGGCTGCTGGCCGGACACCTGCGGGAAGCTGACCGGCAGGCGGCCGGACGGGCTGTAGTCACCGAACAGTACATCGGCCACGGCATGGCCGGTCTGCGTGCCCAGGTACCAGGTCACCGCCACGGCCTGCGCATTGCGCACTGCGCCCTGCAATGCCAGCGCGCGGCCATTGCGCAGCAGCACCACCAGCGGCTTGCCGGTCATCGCCACGGCCTCGGCCAGCGCCTGCTGTGCCGGCGGCAGGGTGATCTCCACGCGCGACTGTGCTTCGCCGCTGTAGCGCTGCGGTTCGCCCAGCGCCAGCACCACCACGTCGGCACGCAGTGCGGCAGCCACAGCGGCTTCCGTGCCGCCCGGAATCGCGGCTTCCAGTTCGCAGCCCGGCACGATTTCCAGCAGCGCTTCGTCGCCGATGGCGGCACGCACGCCGGTTTCCAGGTCCACGTAACGCTGCTTGTCGCCGAACAGCGTCCAGCAGCCTTCGATGTTCTCGCGGTCCTGCACGAACGGGCCGATCAGCGCGATCTTCTGCCCGGTCTTCTGCAGCGGCAGCACGTTGTCACGGTTGTTCAGCAGCACGATCGAACGCCGCGCGGCATCGCGCGACAGTTCGTCATGCGCGGCAATGTGCGAGGTATCCGCTTCGCGCGCCGGGTCCAGCGAACGGTACGGGTCGTCGAACAGGCCGATGGTCTCCTTCAGCCACAGGATGCGGCGCACGCCTTCATCCAGCACCGCCATCGGCACCTCGCCGCTCTCGACCAGGCCGGGCAGGTGTTCGGCATAGAAGCCGCTCTGCATGCTCAGGTCCAGGCCGGCGGTGAACGCCTTGGCCGTGGCATCGCGGTCATCGGCGGCATAGCCGTGCGCGACCAGTTCCATGTCGGCGGTATAGTCGGAGATCACCACGCCCGGGAACTTCCATTCGCCGCGCAGGATGTCGGTCAGCAGTTCGGCATTGGCACTGGCCGGCACGCCATTGATGTCATTGAACGAGGACATCACGGTGATCGCGCCGGCCTCGAAGGCGGCCTTGAACGGCGGCAGGTGCACGTCGCGCAGGGTCTGCGGCGAGATGTCCACCATGTTGTATTCCATGCCGGCCATCACCGCGCCGTAGGCGGCGAAGTGCTTGGGCGTGGCCAGCAGCGAATCGGCCGCACGCAAGTCGCTGCCCTGGAAGCCACGCACGCGGGCGGCGGCGAACGCACAGCCCAGCACCACATCCTCGCCGGCACCTTCGGCGCCACGGCCCCAGCGCTGGTCGCGGGCGATGTCCACGGCCGGCGCATAGGTCCAGTGCAGGCCCGCGGCGGTGGCTTCGATCGCAGTTGCGCGCGCGGTGCGCTCGGCCAGGTCCGGCTCGAAGCTGGCGGCCTCGCCCAGCGGAATCGGGAACACGGTGCGCATGCCGTGGATGACGTCGGCCGCCAGGATCACCGGGATGCCCAGGCGGCTCTCCTCGGTGGCGACCTGCTGGATGCGGCGGCCCAGTTCGGCGCCCACACCATTGAACAGCGAGCCGACCTTGCCCTCGCGCACCTGCTGCAGCACCTGGTCGGCATTGCGCACGTTGGCTTCCGGGTTCACGTCCGGGGCGAACGGGCGGACCATGTCCGCGAAGACACCCAGCTGGCCGACCTTTTCCTCGACGGTCATCTGGGCAATGAGGGATTCGATGCGATCGGAGGCCACCGGCAGTCCTTGATGAAAACGTTTACAAGCCCGGCATTCTAGCGATCCCGAGCCGTTTGGCGAGAGGTTTCTTCATTCAGTTTCAGCCACCAGCGGGGTCCGTATGGCCCCGCCGGGGGCACCGCAGCTTACTCCGAGCCGGCCAACTGGCGCTGCCCGGCCATCAACATGGCGTCACTGGAGGCCTGGAATACCCGCAGGCCGAAGGCCGGCAGGATCGCCAGCAGGTGGTCGAAGATGTCCGACTGCACCGCCTCATACTCGGCCCAGGCAGTGCTGCGGGTGAAGCAGTAGAGCTCCAGCGGCAGGCCCTCGGTGGTCGGCTGCAGCTGCCGTACCAGCAGGGTCATGTCGGTATGGATGCCCGGGTGGCTGCGCAGGTAGCGCTCCACATAGGCCCGGAACGTACCCAGGTTGGTCACGCGGCGGCTGTTGACCTCGGCCACGCCCTGCTCGCGCAGGCGCCCGTTCCACTGCCCCAGTTCCTGTTCCTTGTCGCGCAGGTAGTCGCGCAGCAGCGCGAACTCGCCGAGGAAGGCCAGGTCGCCCTCGTCCAGGAAGCCGACGCTGTGCTGGTCCAGGTACAGCGCGCGCTTGATCCGGCGGCCACCGGCCTCCTGCATGCCGCGCCAGTTCTTGAACGACTCGGTCACCAGCTTCTTGGTCGGGATGGTGGTGATGGTCTTGTCGAAGTTCTGCACGGTGATGGTGTGCAGCGCGATGTCGATGACGTCGCCGTCGGCGTTCTGGCTGGGCATCTCGATCCAGTCGCCGATGCGCACGCGGCCATCGCCACTGATCTGCACGCTGGCCACCAGCGACAGGATGGTGTCCTGGAAGATCAGCATCAGCACCGCCGTGGCCGCGCCCAGGCCGGTGACCAGATAGCGCAGGTCGACGCCCGCCAGGGTAGCGACGATCGACAGGCCGGCGATCACGAAGAGGACGATCTTGGCGACCTGCAGGTAGCCCTTGATCGGCTTGTTGCGTGCCTCGGGGCGGCGCTCGTACAGATCGTTGGCCGCATCCAGCGCATGCGAGATGGCCAGCACCACGGTCAGGATCGCCCACGCCTGGCAGGCGCCGATGATGAAGCTGACCAGGCCCGGCGGCAGGTCCGGCACGATGCGGATGCCCGAGGCGATCACCTGGCTGGGCACCACGTTCGACAGGCGCGAGATCACCCGCATCAGGTGGCTGCCGCGGCCAGTGTCAGCGCCCGGAAGGCGGCTCAGCAGCCGCCGCAGCCCGCGCAGCAGGATGCGCTTGGTCACCCAGTTGGCCAGGCCAGCGGCGATCAGCAGCGCCGAGATCATCAACGCCAGGTAGGCGCCGGGATAGGGTTCCAGTGTGTTCTGCAGCCGTTCCAGCCACTGTACCGCCACCACCGCGTCCACCATCAGTTGTCTCCTGTCTGTTTCGTTGTTGCCAAGGTTGCCAGCCAGCGGCCGGCACTACCGGGGTTGTCGGCCAACGGCCGGCACGACCGGGTCAGTCCCGCGTGCGTTCGATGATCACGCCCACCGCGCGCGCGCCGCGCACCGCGCCCGGCTTGCTCAGCTTCAGGCGCAGCCACTTCACGTCGAATTCGTCCAGCACGATCTGCGCGCAGCGCTCGGCCAGGGTCTCGACCAGGCCGAACTCCGACTCGCGCACGAACTGTTCCAGGCGCTTGCTCACCGCCTTGTAGTTCAGGGTGTGGGCGATGTCATCGGTGGCTGCAGGGCGACGGTTGTCGAAACCCATTTCCAGGTCGAACACCAGGTCCTGGCGGATCCGTCGTTCCCAATCGTAGATACCGATCAGGGCGTCGATCGTCAGCCCTTCGATGAAAACCTTGTCCATTGCGCTTACCGGCACGAATACAGGCGGCCATGGTAACGGCACGGCGGTGAGCCTGCCCGGAACGGGCGGTGGGCCACCGGCGTGGGGCGGCCCGGAAAAAACAAAGGGCCCTGCTAGCGGGGCCCTTTGGTACTACCGTTTGTCCCCGGGGGGAGCTGAAATCCAGCCGCGAGTCCCGGTGGCGCAGGCACGCAGATTAGGCAAGGACCAGATCGCCGGTCAAGGCCAAATCCGACAGGACAGGTCAGGTATTCGTCCGAGGCAAAACGCAGAAAATCAGCCGCGCGGACAAGGACGTTCCCTGATGGTCGCCGCCGCCCACTCTCGCGAACATCGATTCCTCCTTCACCACCGCACATGACGATGGCTCCATACGATGTACTGCGGCGCGCGTTGTCAGCGGAGCGTCTGTCTACTTACGAGAGAATCGCATCGACCTGCAGCCCCGACGTCACAGCCGAATCCCTGTACCTGTGGAACATGCGGATGTGCAGTGCACTGATGATGCCGGTCCATCTGTGCGAAGTGGTCACCCGCAACGCCGCTGCAGCTGTGCTCGCCAGGCAGCATGGCCCGCGTTGGCCCTGGAATAATGCCTTCCGACGGAGGCTGCCAACCTCATCCAGTACTCCTCCGCGCACGGTACTGGAACAACTTGCCAGCCGCGTAACCGATACACCTGGGATCGTCGCCAACCTGCCGATGGTGTTCTGGCAGCAGCTCTTTACCTGTCGCTTCGACTCCACGCTTTGGATACCCGCACTCAGCAGGGTTCTGCAGCATGCTCCCTCTGCTCATCCCAGTGCCGTAAGGAAAGCCATCCATGCGGATATCGGACGCATCCGCCACCTGCGCAACCGCATCGCCCACCACGAGCCGGTCCTGGAACGTGACATCGGCGCCGACCTGGCCGCGATCGGGCGGCTGATCCATGCCCGCTGCCCACACACGCTGGGCTGGCTGCAGCGCCATGAGCGGGCGACAACCGTGCTGGCGGCGTCGCCGTTGGCAGTGCATCGGTAATGCGTCCGCCGGGCATGGCCCGGCGCCACCGGCTCAGACCGCCGGCAGGGTCGCCATGTCCCAGCGCGGGGTCACATCCACCTTCGGCGGGCTGTGCTGGCCGGCCCGCAGGCGCAGCGCGCCGGCGAAGGCGATCATCGCCCCGTTGTCGGTGCACAGTGCCGGCCGCGGGAAGCAGGCACGGCCGCCGAGGCGCTCGGCCATCTGCTGCAGGCGGGCGCGCAGGCGCGTGTTGGCGCCGACGCCGCCGGCCACCACGATCACGTTGGTGCCGGCCGCTTCCAGTGCGCGCTCGCACTTGATCGACAGGGTCTCGACCACCGCGTCCTCAAAGCCCCGGGCGATATCGGCGCGGGTCTGCTCGCTCTGGTCACTGTCGCGCCAGGCCATCAGGACCTGGGTCTTCAGGCCGGAGAAGCTGAAATCCAGCCCCGGGCGGTCGGTCATCGGCCGCGCGAAGCGGTACGCGCCCGGCGTGCCCTGCTCGGCCAGCCTGGCCAGCTGCGGGCCGCCCGGGTACGGCAGGCCCATCAGCTTGGCGGTCTTGTCGAAGGCCTCGCCGGCCGCGTCGTCCAGGGTCTCGCCCAGCAGGCGGTACTGGCCGATGGCGTCCACCGCCACCAGCTGGGTGTGGCCACCGGACACCAGCAGCGCCACGAACGGCGCTTCCGGCGGGTCGTCTTCCATCAGCGGGGCCAGCAGGTGGCCTTCCATATGGTGTACGCCCACGGCCGGCACCTCCAGCGCCCAGGCCAGCGAACGCGCCACGCCAGCGCCCACCAGCAGCGCGCCGACCAGGCCGGGACCGGCGGTGTAGGCCACGCCATCGATATCGCCCACGCCCAGGCCGGCGTCGGCCAGGGTCTGGCGTACCAGTGGCAGCAGCTTGCGGACATGGTCGCGGCTGGCCAGCTCGGGCACCACACCACCGTATTCGGCGTGCAGGGCGATCTGGCTGTAGACCGCATGGGCGCGCAGGGCCGCGCTGCCGGCCAGGTCGGTGTCATACACCGCCACGCCGGTCTCATCACAGGAAGATTCGATGCCAAGGACTCGCATGCCTGCTATTATGACGCCCCTGCCGCCCCCTCGGGGGACGTGCAGATCTCACTGCTTTCGAACCCCCGGCCCGTATTCAGGGTTGGCCGCTTGCAGTTTGTCGTTTCGCCGCTATAATGTGCGGCTCGCCGGGCGTGACCCGGTTCTACTGTGTCCCGGAGATTCCATGCCCAGCGTCAAAGTCCGCGAGAACGAGCCCTTCGAGTTTGCTCTTCGCCGCTTCAAGCGCACTTGCGAAAAGGCCGGTGTGCTGGCCGAAACCCGCAAGCGCGAGTTCTACGAAAAGCCGACCCAGGAGCGCAAGCGCAAGGCCGCCGCTGCTGTGAAGCGTCAGCTGCGCCGCTCGTCGCGCGACGTCACCAAGCGTCAGCGCCTGTACTGATCGGACGCATCTTCATTGCGGCGGGCCTGCCTGTCGCGATGGAGCCGAAGCCGGCACGCGCGAGCGTCGCCGGCTTTTTGCGTTTCCGGGTTCGGGCAGCCGCCCCGCCCCACCTACCACCACGAGGTTCCTCATGAGCATGAAGCAGCAGCTCACCGAAGACATGAAGGCCGCCATGAAGGCGGGCGAGAAGCACAAGCTGGGCGTGATCCGCCTGATCAACGCTGCCATCAAGCAGCGCGAAGTGGACGAGCGCATCGAGCTGGACGACACCGCCGTGATCGCCGTGCTCGACAAGATGGTCAAGCAGCGCAAGGACTCGGTCAGCCAGTACGAAGCCGCCGACCGCGAAGACCTGGCCGAGATCGAGCGCGCCGAGATCGTGGTCATCGAAGCCTACCTGCCGGCCAAGATGGGCGAGGCCGAGATCGTGGCCGCCATCCAGGCCGCCATCGCCGAGACCGGTGCCGCCGGCCCGGCCGACATGGGCAAGCTGATGGGCGCGCTGAAGCCCAAGCTCGCCGGCCAGGCCGACATGGGCCTGGTCTCCAAGCTGGTCAAGCAGCTGCTGGCGTAATCCAGCACCTGGGGTCGGATCCCTTCCGCAGCGCGGAAGGGCTCTGACCCATTGATGCACCCGCTTCACCGCACCTTCGTCGGTCGCCTGCTACAACCGCACACATGGTTGAATCCGAGCCCAACGTTCCCGTGTCCCTGCACAAGTACCTCAAGCGCCTGCAGGACAGCTTTCCGATGGCGGTGGCCAAGCGCTTCATCGACGTCGACGTGCTGACCCAGGCAGCTTCCGTCTCCTTCTACGCCCTGCTGTCGATGGCACCGTTGCTCGTGCTGCTGCTGTGGCTGACCGCCTCGCTGTACCCACCGGCCCAGCAGGCGCTGATCGACCAGATCAGCTCGGTGGCCGGCAGCAGCGCGGCTACCGTGGCCGAAACCGTTCTGAAGAACGCCGACAACCAGCCGGATGTCGGCTCGCTGGCGGGTGTATGGAGCACGCTGCTGCTGTTCGTCGGCGCCACCGCCGTGTTCGCCCAGCTGCAGAACGCACTGAACCTGATCTTCCGCACCAGCGGCGAGCGCCTGGAAGGCCTCAAGGCCTGGCTGCGCAAGCGCGTGTTCTCGTTCGGCGTGGTGCTGGCCCTGGGCTTCCTGCTGATCCTGTCGATGACGGCCACCACGGTGCTGCAGGTGGCCTTCGCCCAGCTGCCCTCGATCCTGCCCGCGCTGGGGTACGTCACGAGCCTGCTGCTTTACGCAGTCGGCTTCGCCTTCATGTACCACTACCTGCCCGACCGCCGCGTGGCCTGGCGCCAGGCCTTCATCGGCGGCGTCATCACCTCGGCACTGTTCGCACTCGGCCGCTACGGCATCGGCGTCTACATCGCCACCGTGGCCCCCGGCAGTGCCTACGGCTCGATGGGCGCGCTGGTGATCTCGCTGGTCTGGATCTACTACGCCACCGTCGTGTTCTTCGTTGGCGCCCTGATGACGGCGGTGATCGATGAGCGCCTGCGCGCGCGTCATCACCTGGCCGCAGCCGGCATTGATCCGGCAACCGCCAGCCAGGTGCCCGACAGGGGGTAAACTAGGCCGACCGCCCCCGGTTCCGTCGCGTGGTCCTGCACCGCGCCCTGCCCTGTTGCCCATGGCCCGTATCCCCGACGCTTTCATCGACGACCTGCTCGCCCGCACCGATATCGTCGAGGTGGTGGGCAGCCGCGTGCCGTTGAAGCGCCAGGGCAAGGAGTACGCCGCGCGCTGCCCGTTCCATGACGAGCGATCGGCGTCGTTCACGGTCTCGCCCACCAAGCAGTTCTATCACTGCTTCGGCTGTGGCGCGCACGGCACCGCGATCAGCTTCCTGATGAACTACGACCGCCTCGAGTTCCTCGACGCGGTGGATGAACTGGCCAAGCGCGCCGGCATGGAAGTGCCGCGCAACGAGAATCCGCGCAGCCCGCAGCAGCAGGACGACAGCCGCGAGCTGTACTCGGCGCTGGACGCGGCGACCAAGTTCTTCCAGAAGAACCTGGAGGGCAGCGAGAAGGCCCGCAGCTACCTGGATGGCCGTGGCGTGGACGAAGAGAACCGCGCGCGCTTCCAGATCGGCTACGCGCCGGATGGCTACAGCGGCCTGCGCGACGCGCTGGGCAAGGACGAGCGGCGCATGAAGCTGCTCGACCGCGCCGGCCTGTTCTCCAAGAACGACCGCGGCCACGTCTACGACAAGTTCCGCGACCGGGTGATGTTCCCGATCTTCGACCGCCGTGGCCGGGTGATCGCCTTCGGCGGCCGCGTGTTCGAGAAGGACGACGGCCCCAAGTACCTCAACTCGCCCGAGACCGCGCTGTTCCACAAGGGCCGCGAACTGTACGGCCTGTGGCAGGTGCGCCAGGCCAACCAGAAGATCGAGCGGCTGATCGTGGTCGAGGGCTACATGGACGTGGTCTCGCTGTTCCAGTTCGGCGTCACCCAGGCGGTGGCAACGCTGGGTACCGCGACCACGCCGGACCATGCCGAGCTGCTGTTCCGCAACGCACCGGACGTGTTCTTCTGCTTCGACGGCGACGCCGCCGGCCGCCGCGCCGGCTGGAAGGCGCTGGAGTCGGTGCTGCCGCGCATGAAGGATGGCCGCCAGGCCTTCTTCCTGTTCCTGCCCGATGGCGAAGACCCGGACACCATCGTGCGCAAGGAAGGCGCCGAAGCGTTCAACGAGCGCCTGAAGCAGGCTACGCCGCTGTCGCAGTTCTTCTTCGACGAACTGACCCGCGAGATCAACCTGGGCACGCTCGATGGCAAGGCACGCCTGGCCGAACGCGCCAAGCCGATGCTGGCGCAGATTCCCGACGGCGCCTTTGGCGACCTGATGAAGCAGCAGCTGGCGCAGCTGACCGGCCTGGGCGGTACTGCCCAGGCCACGCGCGCGCCGATGCCGCAACGCCAGCCGCAGCGGACGATCCAGCCCGTGGCCAAGCGCAGCCTGGTGCGCGGCGCGATCGCCGTGCTGCTGCAGCAGCCGTCGCTGGCGCTGACGCTGGGCGGCAAGCACCACTTCCAGGGCCTGCGCCTGCCCGGCGTGGAACTGCTGCTGGAGCTGCTGGGGCTGGTCGAACAGCGCCCGGACATCAGTACCGGCGCCCTGCTGGAACACTTCGACGGGCGCGAGGAACAGGCCTCGCTGCATACCCTGGCCGCACAGACGCTGCCCGGCACCGAGGCCAGCTGGACCCAGGAACTGCACGACGCAGTGGCACAGCTGGAGAAACAGCTGCTGGTGCAACGTCTGGAGGAGTTGTTGGCAAAGCAGCGCCAGCAGGGCCTGGACGATACTGACAAGTACGAACTGCGCGAGCTGCTGAAGGCGCGCGCCGGACTGCGCCTGTAGCGGCAGAACGTTTTCACGGAGAAGACCATGCTGCTGCGCCTGACCTGCCTGCTGTTGTTGTCGCTCTGCCTGCCACTGACGGCCCTGGCCGAAGACGCGCCCCTCAACGAAGTCCGCCCCGGCCTGTATGCCGGCGGCCAGCCCAGCGCCGCACAGCTGCAGGCCTTGGCCGCACAGGGCGTGCGCACCGTGATCGACCTGCGCCAGCCCGGCGAGGACCGGGGCTTCGATGAAACCCGCGTCGCCGAATCATTGGGCCTGCGCTACGTGCGCATTCCGGTGGCCGGCGCCGATGGCCTGGATACGGCCAACGTGCGCGCCGTGCACCTGGCCCTGCAGCAGAGCCAGGGGCCGGTGCTGCTGCACTGTGCGTCCGGCAACCGCGCCGGCGCCGTGCTCGGCCTGGTCAATGCACGGTACGAACATGCCAGCCCCGAACAGGCCCTTCAGCTGGGCCAGCGTGCTGGCCTGAAGTCGCTGGAAGCCGCCACCCGCCAACGCCTGGCCACGCCGGTCACCTCGCCCTGAACCCTCCGCACCAAGGACTCTGCCCACCATGACCCGCTGGTGGTCGCGCCTGCGACCGGACAACTTCACCCTCGCCCTGCTGTGCACCGTCGGCCTGGCCTCGCTGCTGCCGATGAAGGCCGCCGCCGCCATCGTCCTCGACGATGTCACCACCGTCGCCATCGCTGCACTGTTCTTCCTGCATGGCGCGCGCCTGCCACGTGAGTCGATCATCGGCGGCATGCTGCACTGGCGGCTGCACCTGACCATCCTGGCCTGCACCTTCATCCTGTTCCCGCTGCTGGGGCTGATGTTCAGGCCGCTGTCGGGCTGGCTGCTGACCCCGGAGCTGTACCTGGGCGTGCTGTTCCTGTGCACCCTGCCCTCCACCGTGCAGTCGTCCATCGCGTTCACTTCGATGGCGCATGGCAACGTGCCCGCAGCGGTGTGCAGCGCCTCGCTGTCGAGCATCCTCGGCGTGTTCCTGACCCCGCTGCTGCTGACCGCGCTGGCCGGCACCTCGGGCGGCATCCATGATCCGCTGCATGCGATCGGCGGCATCATGCTGCAGCTGCTGGTGCCGTTCGTGGCCGGCCACCTGCTGCGGCCGTGGATTGCCGGCTGGGTGGAACGCCAGCGCGCGCTGCTGCGCTACACCGACCAGGCCACCATCCTGCTGGTGGTGTACTCGGCGTTCGGCGAAGCCGTCACCGAAGGCCTGTGGAGCAAGACCCCGCTGCTGTCGCTGCTGGCTGTGGCGGTGGTGGCCGCCGTGCTGCTGGGCATCGCCATGCCGCTGATCACCTTCATCGCCCGTCGCCTGCGCTTCAACCGCGAGGACGAGATCGCCATCGTGTTCTGCGGCTCGAAGAAGAGCCTGGCCACCGGCGTGCCGATCGCCAAGGTGCTGTTCGCCGGCGGCAGCCTGGGCGCCATCGTGCTGCCGGTGATGATCTACCACCAGATCCAGCTGATCGTCTGCGGTGTGATCGCGCAGCGGTATGCGCGGCGCAAGCCCTGACCCGGAAATCCATCCACGCGTGGCGTGGATCTACAGCAGATCCACGCCATGCGTGGATTCACGGCTCCACCAGCGTGCCCACGCTCAGCTGCGGCATCCACACCCACAGGTCGTACTCGCGGCCGGCGTGGGTGTTGACCTCCGGCGCACGCGCGGGCCGTTCGAGCAGCGCCAGCGCCTTGCAGCGGTCCATGCATCCCCAGAAGTGGCCGTGCAACGCTTCCAGCCGCACGCTGTAGATATCCAGGTCGCGCAGTACCGATGCCATCGGCTGGGTCTGCATTTCCGGCGGAGCATCGGCGGGGCGCTGCAGCATGGCGTGGACATTGCCGGTCAGCACAACCATCCGTGCGCCATCGGGCAGGCGCTGGTACAGGCGCCGTAGTTCGGCGGCCATGCGGTCATCGCGGGCCTGGCTGCCGCCGTTACTGTGATTGACGTCGTAGCCAATCACCTCGATCGCGCGGCCCTGCGCCTTCAGCGCGCGCAGGCCTTCGATCATCGCCAGCATGTCGCGGCTGCGGCGACCATCGTGCTGGTCGTCGCGTACGGTCCAGAACGCGCGGCCGTGCAGGTGCTGGCGCGCCGCGGCCCCGCCATCGGATTCCAGATAGTCGCGCAGCACAGGATTCTCGGCACGTGGCAGTTCCAGCGCCAGCAGGACCGGCGCGCCATTGCGGCTGTAGTCGTCCACCAGCTGCCGCACCAGCAGTGGCGTCTCGCGTGTGCCGTGGAATTCGCCCAGCACCAGCATGCGATGGCCAGCGGCGTATTGGCGGATCTGCGCGGTAGTGTCGTCGGCATGCGCGGTCACGGCCATGCCCAGCGCCAGCATCAGCGCGGTGGTCCAACGGAAGAACGAATGCATCCCTGCTGCTTCCTTTCCCTGGGGTCAGGAACAGCAATGGCGACGCCGAGACGGCGGTTCAAGGTGATCCACGTCATGCGAGGATGTCCGCGCGATCAGGTGGGGTCAGAGCCCCTTCGGGGATCCGACCCCGAGGTCACAACCAGGGCAGGATCCAGTGGTCCACCAGCAGGAAGGCAAACAGCGCCATCAGGTAGACGATGGAGTAATAGAACATCTTCATCGAGAACAGCTCATCCGGCGGGTCGAGCATGCGCCAGGCGTACCAGAGGAACACGGCGTTGAGCACGATCGCGCCGCCCAGGTAGAACGCACCACTCATGCCCACCAGGTATGGCAACAGGCAGACCAGCGCCAGCACCACCGAATACACCATGATCTGCTTGCGGGTGTGCGCCACGCCGTGGGTCACCGGCAGCATCGGGATCTCCGCCTTGGCGTAATCCTCGCGGCGGAAGATCGCCAGCGCCCAGAAGTGCGGCGGGGTCCAGATGAAGATGATCAGCACCAGCAGCGACGAGTACGCCCAGTCCGACGAACCCTGCATGCCGGTCACTGCGGCCCAGCCCAGCATCGGCGGCATCGCGCCGGCCAGGCCACCGATGACGATGTTCTGCGAGGTCGCACGCTTGAGGTACACGGTGTAGATCACCGCGTAGCCGATCAGCGAGGCGAAGGTCAGCACCGCGGTGATCAGGTTCACCCACAGCACCAGGAGGGTCATCGACAGCACGATCAGCACGCCGGCGAACACCAGCACCTGCCACGGCTTGACCTTGCCCACCACCAGCGGGCGCCACGAGGTGCGCGCCATCTGCGCATCGATGTGCGCGTCCAGCAGCTGGTTGATGGCGGCCGCGGCCGAGGCCGCCAGCCAGATGCCGAGGAAGCCGAGCAGGCCGGCGCGCACCTGCTCCCAGCTCGGCACGCCGGGGATGGCAAGGACCATGCCGACCAGGGCGGTGAAGACGATCAGGGCGACGACCTTGGGCTTGGTCAGGTCCCAGTACTGGCGGTAATTGGAAAACATGGAATCAGTCCGGGGCACGCAGGCGGGCCAGCAGGCTGACCAGTACGAACAACAGGGCAACGGCCACGCCGTTGTGGGCCACGGCCACTTCCAGCGGCAGCGCCAGCTTCACGTTGAGGATGCCGAGGGTGACCTGCAGCACCAGCAGCGCGATCAGCGCGCTGGCCCAGCCACGCATGCTCGGCAACCGGAACAGGCGCACGCCCAGCCACAGCAGGTAGACGGCCACCACCACCGCGAACAGGCGGTGCGCCATCTGGATGGCGATGCGCGAAGCGCCATCCAGCACGCCGCCTTCGTAATCCACGCCGATGCCGCGCCACAGGGTGAAGCCTTCGACGAAGTTGTGCTGCGGCCACCACTGGTTGGCGCAGCGCGGGAAGTTGTCCAGCGAGGCGCTGCCACCGCCGCAGGCGAGTGCGGCGTAGTTGGCGCTGACCCAACCACCCAGCGCGATCTGGGTAACCAGCACTGCCACGCCGATGCGCATCAGCCACTTCAGCTTCGGCGCTTCGGCCAGGGTGATCGGCATGTGCGTCGCGCGCCAGGCCATCCACACCAGCAGGCCGAACATCAGCATGCCACCCAGCAGATGGCCCATCACCACGATGGGTTTGAGCAGCAGGGTCACCGTCCACATGCCCAGCAGGGCCTGGAAGATCACCACCGCCAAGGTCAGCAGCGCCGCACGTGCGAGATCGATGTTGCTCCAGCGCAGCGCGGCGATCAGCAGGATCGCCTCGCCGGTCAGAGCCAGGGCACTGGCGGTGCCGTGCCAGCCCATCATGTACAGCGGTATGCCGGCGGCCACCAGCACGCAGGCGGTCACCACCGCCGTGCTTCCGAATCGCCGCTTGCGCGTTGCCAGCAGCGCCAGGGTCAGGATCTCGATGCCCAGCGCGCCGGCCAGGAAGCGATGCACCTGTTCTCGCCAGGCCTTGTGGGTCTCCAGCGGGCGGATCTCCGCCGCCGGGTGGCCGATGGTCTCTTCCACGTGCTGCGGCCAGGTGGCCTGGCCATAGCAGGTCGGCCAGTCCGGGCAGCTCAGGCCGGCATCGGACAGGCGCACGAAGGCGCCGAACATGATCGTGCTCGCGGTCATGATCATGGCGAACCACGCCAGGCGGTGGAAATTGCGGTGCAGCGCCGGACGCGCGGAAAGGCTCATCAAACGGGACTCACTTCAGTTTCAGCAACGTGGCCATGTCCTTGCGCAGGCCACCGAGGTCGGAACCCGGGGCATGGCGCATGATCACGAAGCCGTTCGGATCGATCACGTAGACCGGCAGTCCCGCCGGATCATCGACGCCCGGCAACGCCGCGCGCAGGGCTGGCGACGGAGCCAGCGGCCGCAGCGCGGGCAGCGAGGCGATCGACGCCGGTGGCGTACCCAGCCACAGGATCTCGACATTATCGGCGTTATGGCCGAACAGCTGCCACACCTTGCCCAGTCCCTGCGACAAAGTGACGCACTGCGCGTCGCAGGCACCGGCCGGGGCCACCAGCAGGCGCCAGGTACGGGCCTCGGGGTTCCAGGGGTAGGACTGGCCGCTGGCCAGGGTCGGCGCCTGCTGGCGCAGGTCCACCGGCGGCTTCAGCAGCTGGCCGGCATTGCGGTGCCCGGTCGGCTGCCAGCCGGAGAAGCGCAGCACGGCGGCCAGTGCCATCGCCCCGAAGAACACGGCAAACAGCAGCACCAGGGTCCGGCGGCCGGAACCGCGCGCCTGCGGGGACGTAGCAGTGTTCATGCGGGGCATTTTCTCATGGTTGGGTAGGGGATGCCGGTAGTGCCGGCCGCTGGCCGGCATCCAGGATTGCGGGGGTTGCCGGCCAACGGCCGCCACTACCGGGTAATCACGCGCCTCCGCCGCCGCTCCAGCACCACGGCCACCACCAGCACGGTCAGGGCCAGCCCGAACCACTGCACGGCGTAGCCCAGGTGGCGCTGAGGCGGCAGCGTGTTCGGCAGCAGGTCCAGATCGCGCTCGTCGCCAAAGGGCAGCGCCGGGTCCAGCCTCAGCACGCGGTCGGGTAGCGCCTGCAGCCCCAGCGCGCGCGCCAGCCCGTCGTCCGGCAACCGGCTGGCCAGCCAGCGCCCGGCCTCACCGGTAGCAGAGAACGCCGGGCCCAGTAGCAGTCCCGCCGACGGTGGCGGCGCGAGCAGCCCACGCACGGCCACCGGCGAAGGCGGCGAAGGCACCTCCGGAAGCGTGCGATCCGGCGGCAGCGCACGCCAACCGAGGTCGACCAGCAGCACGCTGCCGTCGTCACTGCGGAAGGGGCGATAGATCTTCACGCCGGCGCGGCCATGCCGGATCTGGTTGTCCAGCAGTACCACGCCGGGCAGGAAGCGACCGTGGTCGGCCACGCCGTGCAACGCGCCGGGCGCCGCCAGGGCCTGCGACAGCGGCAACGCCTGTGCCACGGCTGGACCCTGTGCATCCAACATTGCCTGTTTGGCATGCATGCGCTGCAGCTGCCACAGCCCCAATGCGGTGAATCCGGCCATCGCCAGCACGGCCAGCAACCATCCGAACACGCGCGTGTGCTGGCGCATCATGACAAGTCCGCGCAAACGCGGTCAGATAGGCACATCCACCCTGCCCTCGAGCCGCGCATGAGTGATTCGCTGAAGACCCTGCTGGTAATCGCGTTTCTGATCGTCATCGTCTGGAATCTGGGCGCCGGCCTGTACTACCTGCTGGTCGACCGCGGGCAGACCAAGCGCACGGTCAATGCACTGACGCGCCGCATCGCGGTGTCGGTCGCGTTGATCCTGCTGGTGATCGTGAGCATCTACATGGGCTGGATCAAACCACACGGCATCGGCGGCTGAGACCACCGATGCGCGCCTGATCAAAGCACGTAGACGAACAGGAACAGCATCAGCCACACCACGTCAACGAAGTGCCAGTACCACGCGGCGGCTTCGAAACCGAAATGGTTGTCGCGGGTGAAGTGTCCCTTGGCCGAACGCAGCCACATCACGATCAGCATGATCGTGCCCAGCAGCACGTGCGCGCCGTGGAAGCCGGTCAACATGAAGAACGTCGACCCGTAGATGCCGGAGCCGAGCGTCAGGTTCAGTTCCTTGTAGGCATGGATGTACTCCTCTGCCTGCAGGGTCAGGAAGCCCAGGCCGAGCACCACGGTCAGGCCCAGCCAGATCAGCAGCTGGCGGCGGTTGCCGGCCTTCAGTGCGTGGTGGGCGATGGTCAGGGTCACGCCGGAGGTCAACAGGATCAGCGTATTGATCAGTGGCAGGCCCCAGGCCGGGATGGTCTGGAACGCGCCACCGATCGCCGCCGGGCCATTGGTCGGCCATCCGGCGGAATAGCCCTGCCAGAGCAGCTCGTTGGTCATGACCCCACGGCCTTCGCCACTGAGCCACGACAGGCCCAGGTTGCGGGTGTAGAACAGCGCGCCGAAGAACGCGCCGAAGAACATCACCTCGGAGAAGATGAACCAGATCATCCCCATCCGGAATGATCCGTCGACCTGGTGGTTGTAGTTGCCGGCCTGCGATTCGCGCACCACGTCGCTGAACCACCAGAACAGGGTCAGCACCAGCATCGCGATGCCGATGTAGAACGTCCAGCGTCCCCAGCTGGCATCGTTGAGCCAGCTGGCCACGCCCACCATGGTCACCATCATGGCGATGGAACCCACGAACGGCCATTTGCTCTGGGCCGGGACGAAGTACACGTTGGCGTCGGTCGGTGTCTGGGCCATGTCGGTATCCGGGTCAGGGTGCGGCGTGCGCGCCGTCCGAGGTGGCGGCCGGGGCCAGCCGATCGGACAGCGCGTCGTTGCGGTAGAAGGTGTAGGACAAGGTGATCGTCCTGATCTCCGGCGGCAGGTCCGGATCGACGATGAAGCGCACCGGCATGTCGCGCTTCTCGCCGGCCTGCAGCGTCTGCGCGGTGAAACAGAAGCACTCGGTCTTGCTGAAGAAGCCCGACGCACGCGCCGGTGCCACCGAAGGCACCGCGCTGCCGACCACGGCAGCTGCGCTGTCGTTGCGGGCGAAGTACAGCGCCTCGTTGAGCTCGCCGGGCACCACGTCCATGGTCAGCTGCTCAGGATGGAACGACCACGGCAGTCGCGAATTGACGCCGCCATCGAACTCCACCCGCACGGTGCGCTTGCCGGCCGCGGCACCTGCGCTGGCTTCGCCACCGGGACCGCGTTCCAGGCGCACGCCGAACACCTTCTCGCAGGCGATGCGGTACAGCGGCACCAGCGAGAACGTCAGCAGGAACACCGCCACCGCCACGCCGATCAGGCGCGGCAGCCCGGCACTGCGTGACGGTGTGCTGGCCAGTGCCTCGCTCATCGCCCGATCACCCCGCTGAGGATGAAGCCGACGTAGACCAGCACAGCGATGGCGCCGACCCACATCGCGGTGCGCTTCGCACGCTGGCGCTGCTGCTCGATGCTTCCGCCCTGGTAGAGCCGACCGCTGGTCGGCTGCTTCTCATCCGCCGAGCATGGCTCGGCTCTACAGGTCTGCAGCGGGCTCTCGTTATGCATGCCCCACCTCAATGCGTGATGTCGTCATGCGCCAGATCCCCCGGACGGATGGTCGGCGGGGTGGTGAAGGTGTGCGCCGGTGCCGGCGACGGCAGCGTCCATTCCAGGCCGCGTGCACCCTCCCAGGAACGCGCTTCGGCCTTCTCGCCGTTGCGCAGCGAGGACAGCAGGATCGCGGCCATCATGAACGGGGTGACGAACATGCCGAACGCACCGATCGAGCTGATCAGGTTCCAGTCGGCAAACGCCACGCTGTAATCGGGAATGCGGCGCGGCATGCCGGCCAGGCCGAGGAAGTGCTGCGGGAAGAACAGCAGGTTGACGAACACGATCGACCACCAGAAGTGCACCTTGGCCCACTTCTCGCTGTACATGCGCCCGGTCCACTTCGGCCACCAGTAGTACACCGCGGCGATCAGCGCGAACACCGCACCGGTCACCAGCACGTAGTGGAAGTGCGCGACCACGAAGTAGGTGTCGTGGTACTGGAAGTCGGCGGCCACGATGGCCAGCATCAGGCCGGAGAAGCCACCGATGGTGAACAGGATGACGAAGGCCACCGACCACAGCATCGGTGCCTCGAACGTCAGCGAGCCACGCCACATGGTGCTGACCCAGTTGAACACCTTCACGCCGGTCGGGATCGAGATCAGCATGGTGGCGAACATGAAATAGATCTCGCCGCCCAGCGGCATGCCCACGGTGAACATGTGGTGGGCCCAGACGATGAACGACAGGAACGCGATCGCCGCGGTGGCGTATACCATCGCCTGGTAGCCGAACAGCGGCTTGCGGCTGAAGGTCGGGATGATCTCGCTGACCACGCCGAAGGCGGGCAGGATCATGATGTAGACCTCGGGGTGCCCGAAGAACCAGAAGATGTGCTGGTACATCACCGGGTCACCGCCACCGGCGGCGTTGAAGAAGCTGGTGCCGAAGAACTTGTCGGTCAGCAGCATGGTCACCGCACCGGCCAGCACCGGCATCACCGCGATCAGCAGGAACGCGGTGATCAGCCAGGCCCAGCAGAAGATCGGCATTTTCAGCAGGTCGATGCCCGGCGCACGCATGTTCAGCACGGTGGCGATGATGTTGATCGCACCCATGATCGAACTGATGCCGGCCACGTGGATAGCGAACACGCTGAAGGCCACGTTGTAGCCGCCCTGCAGCGACAGCGGCGGATACAGCGTCCAGCCACCAGCCGGCGCACCACCGGGCAGGAACAGGGTCAGCAGCAGCAGGCTGAAGGCCACCGGCAGCAACCAGAACGACCAGTTGTTCATGCGCGGCAGCGCCATGTCCGGCGCGCCGATCTGCAGCGGGATCATCCAGTTGGCGAGGCCGACGAAGGCCGGCATCACGCCACCGAAGATCATCACCAGCGCATGCACGGTGGTCATCTGGTTGAAGAACTCGGGCTTGACGAACTGCAGGCCGGGCTGTGCCAGCTCGGCGCGGATCACCACGCTCATCGCCGCACCGATGATGAACATGATGAAGCTGAAACCCAGGTACAGCGTGCCGATGTCCTTGTGGTTGGTCGAGAAGAACCAACGCTCGAAGAAACTCTGCTGGTGATGGTGATCGTCGTGCCCAACTGCCGAGTGCGCCATTGCAAAACACCTCTCAGAATCGGTTGTCACCACGGCCGCGGGCGGCCGCGGGCTTTACATCACGCGCCGCTGGCTGCAGTGGCAGGTGCGCTGGCCGCTTCTGCAGCAGCAGGCGCAGCCGGCGCCTCGCCCGCCGGTGCAGCCGGTTCGGCAGGTGCCGCAGGCGTGGCCGGCGCGGCAGCCGGCGCCGGCTTGCGCTGCGCCAGCCACTGTTTGAATTCCTCCTTGGACACCGCCTCGACCACGATCGGCATGAAGCCGTGGTCCTTGCCGCACAGCTCGGCACACTGGCCGCGGTACACGCCAGGCTGCTCGATGCTGGTCCAGGCTTCGTTGATGAAGCCGGGAATGGCATCCTGCTTCCAGCCCAGCGCCGGCACCCACCAGGCGTGGATCACGTCGTCGGAGGTGATGACGAAGCGCACCTTGGTGTCGACCGGCAGCACCAGCCGGTTGTCGACATCCAGCAGGTAGTGCGGATGGCTTTCACGGGTCGGCACGATGCCACTTTGCCGCACGCGGTCGGACTCGCGGTCCAGGCGGCTGGTGAAGGTGACGTTCTCGCCGAGGTATTCGTACTTCCACATCCACTGGTAGCCGGTGACCTTGACCGTCATCTCGGCATCGCGGGTGTCGTACATCTTGATCAGGTTGGCCGTGGCCGGCCACGCCATCACGATCAGGATGATCACCGGGATCACCGTCCAGATGATCTCGGCCTTGGTGTTGTGGCTGAAGGTGGCGGCGACTGCCCCCTTGGATTTGCGGAACTTGAAGATGGCGTAGGCCATCGCGCCGAACACGATGACGCCGATCACCGTGCAGATGATCAACGAGAGATTGTTCGATTCCCAGGCCAGGCGCGAGGTCTGGGTCACCCCCTTGCCCATGTTCAGCTGCCACGGCTTGGGATCGGCCGCCTGGGCCCAGGCCAACGCCGGCATCAGTCCCCCGGCCACCATGGCGGTGACCACTGCAACGCACTTCGTGCCCCACCTGCTGCTTTGCTTCATTGCCTAGACCCTTAGCGTCGTCGGTTGCCGCCATCGCTGGCGGCGAGCAAGCTTTCAAGTGTCTCTGCGAGCGTCTGACGTTCGGCCGGCGCGAGGAAACTCCCCACCTCCACCTGCCGGCCGCTGGATGCCAGCCGGACCCTCTCATCGTCGGTGAGCAGGCGCACCCAGTGGGGGTGGGCCCGGAACACCGGCGATCCACCGGGTACGGGGATGACCTCCACGTACGCCGGCACCACCCGGATCTCCTCCTGCCGTTCACCGCTGCGCCACAAGGCACGCAGCGCCGCCGCCAGCACCAGGCTGTACAGCAGCGCGAACAGGGGGGCGAATGCATTGCCGGCCAACCACCCGAGGGCGGACACCAGCCACATCGCACCCGACAACACGGTGAACAACAGGACGAACTGCCGGGCATCGAGCGCCCGTGGGGGACGCAGCCGCAGCTGCGTACCTGACCCATCCGGAGCTGGAAGCACCTCGATCATGTCGCAACCGCGTTCCTGCCGCGGGAAACGTCTCGATGGTAGCCCCGCCCTCTCGCCGGTAGCAAGGGTGCATTCACACTTTTTCCCATGCTGCAACACAGCATGGGGTCGGCGGCGCGAATGCCGAATTCAGCACAAATATTGCCGGGCTTGCTGAACACGCTGAATACACCACCGTTAGGGGCTATCAGCCCTTCACGAAGGTGGCTGTGGGGCACTTCCGCAACCCGCAAAAATGATTAAAATCGCCAAGTTTTCCATTGGCCGGACCGGCATGAACGCACCTTCCTCCTCCCCTGCCGCCAGCGACGCCCAGCGTCCCGGCGTGCTGCTGTCGCCGGAACTGCCGGCGCCCCCCAACCCGTTCCGCCAGGCCATCACCGATGCATGGTTGAAGGACGAGGCCAGCCACGTCCACGAGCTGCTGGCGCAGGCCCGGCTGCCGGCCGACGAGCAGGCCAGGGTGCAGGCGCTGGCCGCCGACCTGGTCGGCCGCGTGCGCGTGCGTGCCAAGGACCAGGGCGCGATCGAAGCCTTCATGCGCCAGTACGACCTGGGCAGCGAAGAAGGCGTGCTGCTGATGTGCGTGGCCGAAGCGCTGCTGCGCATTCCGGACCAGGACACCGCCGACAAGCTGATCCGCGACAAGCTGGCCGATGCCGACTGGGAAAAGCACCTGGGCGGCAGCGACTCGGTGCTGGTCAACGCCTCCACCTGGGGCCTGATGCTGACCGGCAAGCTGGTACAGATGAACGACGCCACCCGCGCCGATGCGCCCAGCGCGTTCAAGCGCCTGGTCGGCCGCGTCGGTGAGCCGGTGGTGCGCCTGGCCGTGCGCCAGGCGATGAAGATCATGGGCCACCAGTTCGTCATGGGCCGCACCATCAGCGAGGCGCTGTCGCGCTCGCACAAGGGCGACAACGCGAACTACCGCTACTCCTTCGACATGCTGGGCGAAGGCGCGCTGACCATGAAGGACGCGCTGCGCTACCTGGAAGACTACCGTCGCGCGATCCACGCCATCGGCGGTGATCACAAGGCCCGCGGCGGCCGCCCGGATGGCGACGTCAACAACGCACCGGGCATCTCGATCAAGCTGTCGGCGCTGTACCCGCGCTACGAGCACGCCAAGCGCGAGCGCGTGCTGAAGGACCTGGTGCCGGGCGTGCTGGAGCTGGCGCAGCTGGCCAAGAGCTACGGCATCGGCTGCACCGTCGACGCCGAAGAGTCCGACCGCCTGGAACTGTCGCTGGACATCATCGAGAAGGTGTTCTCCGACGCCTCGCTGGCCGGCTGGGACGGCTTCGGCGTGGTCGTGCAGGCCTACCAGAAGCGCACACCGTACACGATCGACCACCTGGCCGACATGGCGCGCCGCGCCGGTCGCCGCCTGCAGGTGCGCCTGGTCAAGGGCGCCTATTGGGATGCCGAGATCAAGCGCGCGCAGATCGAAGGCTATCCGGGCTACCCGGTGTTCACCCGCAAGCAGAACACCGACGTGTCCTACCTGGCATGCGCCAAGCGCCTGTTCACCCATGCCGACGCGATCTACCCGATGTTCGCCACGCACAACGCGCACACCATCGCTGCGGTGCGCAGCATCGCCAACGGTGGCGTGTACGAGCACCAGAAGCTGCACGGCATGGGCGATGACCTGTACGCCGAAGTGGTGCCGGCCGATCGCCTGGGCCTGCCCTGCCGCGTGTACGCCCCGGTCGGTTCGCATGAAGACCTGCTGCCGTACCTGGTGCGCCGCCTGCTGGAAAACGGCGCCAACTCCAGCTTCGTCAACCGCATCACCGATGAGCGCGTGCCGATCGCCGACCTGATCCGCGATCCGGTCGAGATGGTCGCCTCGTTCGCTTCGATTCCGCATCCCAAGATCCCGCTGCCGGTTGACCTGCTGCGCAGCCAGAACCACGACAGGAAGAACTCCATGGGCGCCAACCTCGCCAACGACAACGAACTGCGCGCCCTGGCCGAGCAGCTCAACGCGGCCGTGAAGCCGTGGCAGGCCGCCCCGCTGGTACCGGGTGCGAACCCGGCCGGCGCCTCGCTGCCGGTGACCAACCCGGCCGACACCCGCGAAGTGGTCGGCCAGTGGCTGGCCGCCGATGCCGCCACCGTGCAGAAGGCGCTGGCGAATGCCGTAGCCGCGCAGCCGGGCTGGAACCGCACCCCGGCCGCCAGCCGCGCCGCCATCCTCGAGCACGCCGCCGACCAGCTGGAAGCGCGCATGCCGGAGTTCATGGCGCTGTGCGTGAAGGAAGCCGGCAAGAGCCTGCCCGACAGCATCGCCGAAGTGCGCGAAGCCGTGGACTTCCTGCGCTACTACGCCAAGCAGGCGCGCGAGCAGTTCAGCCACGCCGAGAAGCTGCCCAGCCCGACCGGTGAGTCCAACGAGCTGCAGCTGCACGGCCGCGGCGTGTTCGTCTGCATCAGCCCGTGGAACTTCCCGCTGGCGATCTTCCTGGGCCAGGTCGCTGCTGCACTGGCCGCCGGCAACAGCGTCATCGCCAAGCCGGCCGAACAGACCAACCTGATCGGCTACTACGCGGTGAAGCTGCTGCACGAAGCTGGCGTGCCAGCCGAGGTGGTGCAGTACCTGCCGGGCGACGGCGCCACCGTCGGTGCCGCACTGACCGCCGACCCGCGCGTGGCCGGCGTGGCCTTCACCGGCTCCACCGACACCGCACGTGCGATCAACCGCGCCATGGCCGCGCGTGACGCCGCCATCGGTGTGCTGATCGCCGAGACCGGCGGCCAGAATGCCTTCATCGCCGACTCCTCGGCGCTGCCGGAACAGCTGGTCAAGGACGCGATCGGTTCGGCCTTCACCTCCGCCGGCCAGCGTTGCTCGGCCGCGCGCGTGCTGTTCGTGCAGGACGACATCGCCGACAAGGTGATGACCATGCTGGCCGGCGCGATGAAGGAACTGAAGGTCGGCAACCCGGGCCTGCTGTCCACCGACGTCGGCCCGGTGATCGACGCCGACGCGCTGAAGATCCTGCAGGACCACGCCGAGCGCATGGACCGCGAAGCCCGCCTGATCGCGGCCGCCGAGCTGTCCGCCGAAGCGGCCAATGGCACCTTCTTCGCACCGCGCGCGTATGAACTGAAGGACCTGGGCCAGCTGCACAAGGAAATCTTCGGGCCGGTCCTGCACGTGATCCGCTGGAAGGGCGACCAGCTCGACGCGGTGATCGACCAGATCAATGCCACCGGCTACGGCCTGACCCTGGGCGTGCATTCGCGCATCGACGAGACCGTTGATCGCATCAGCAACGGCGTCCACGTCGGCAACGTCTACGTCAACCGCAACCAGATCGGCGCGGTGGTCGGCGTGCAGCCGTTCGGCGGCCAGGGCCTGTCCGGCACCGGCCCGAAGGCCGGCGGCCCGCACTACCTGCTGCGCTTCGCTACCGAGAAGACGGTGACGGTGAACACCACCGCCGCCGGCGGCAACGCCTCGCTGTTGACCCTGGGCGACTGATCGCCTGCTTGATGCAGTAAACAAAAGACCCCGCGAACGCGGGGTTTTTTGTGCTTTGGGTTCCTGCTGAGCCGAGCATGGGCTCGGCTCTACAGAGGCTGGGCCACACTGAACCGATTGTCCGCCCGCTTCGCCAGCTCGCCCTGCACGCGTGCGATGCGCGTCTCCAGATCGCCTTCCAGCAGCACATGCTCGACACCCTCTGCCTGCAGCTGCTCCAGGTACCACGCATGCTGCTGCGCCCGGAAGGCTTCGCCCACGCGCGTGCCATCCTGGTCAAACGGAATATCCGGCGCGCACAGGAACAGCAGGTCGTAGCGTCGTCGTGCCGCTTGCCGCAGCGGCTGCGGCGCGGTGCCAAACATCCAGCCGCTGTAGCCCAGCGTCACCAGCGGCGTGGTATCGCAGAACAGCCAGCGATGCGCACGCCGCACAGCTTCGTCTTCGTGCTGTGGCTGTGTCATTGCGATGCGCAGCAGATCGCCCGGCGTCAGCTCTCCGCCTCGCTGCTCCCACAGCGTGCGGCCATACTCCGGCACCCAGACAGTCTGCAGACGCTCGGCCAGCACGCGGGCCAGCGTGGTCTTGCCGCTGGACTCGCCACCGATGAAGGCCACGCGCTGTACATGGTCGGCATACACCTGCGGTGCGAGCCCATGGCGATGCGCATGCGGATCGCTGCGCAGCTGGGTGCCGCAGGCCTGCCCGACGTCCAATGCGCGTTCGAGCTGCTCATGGCGTACCGGCGCACCGAAGTGCGTGGCCAGCGCCTGCGCGAAGCCGTCACCGTAGTCCTCACCGGTGTACACCGCCTGCACCGGCCCACCGAACAGGTTCAGGCACAGCCAGGCGGTAAAGTCACGTTGCACCTGTTCGTCATCACTGTCCTGCGGCAGCGCTCGCACTGGCAAGCCATGCTGCGTGCACAATGCGGCCAGACGCGCGTCGTCAAGCACCGCTACCGTGGCCTGCGGGAAACGCGCACGCAGCCAGCGCTCGCGGCGCGCAGCGCTGTAGCCGGCAAAGCCCGGCCGCGACCAGCCGATCACCAGCAGCCGCTGGCAGCGCGTGGCGGCGAAGTCGATCAGTCGTTCATGGCCGAGATGCAGCGGGCAGAACTTGCCCACCACCAGGCCGCGTGCAACGCGCTCAGGCAGCGGCATCGGCTGCCCTGGCCTCGTCCCGCATCAGGTGCCGCCAATGGCGCAAGGCCACCAGCGCGTTGATCCAGAAGCCCACATACAGGATCGAGGTCAGGTGCAGGCCTCGGCTGTAGTAGAGCGGCACCGCAACGGTGTTCACCAGCAGCCATAGCCACCACGATTCCAGCTTGCGTCGCATCATCAGGATCTGCGCGATCACACTCAACACCAGCACCGCCGAATCGATGTACGGCGCATAGGCATTGGTCAGGCGGGTCAGCATCCAGCCGTAGCCGAACGTGGCCACTACCGCCAGCGGCGCCAGCCAGGCCCAGGCGCGCGGCCGCAATGAAGTGATCGGCAACGGCGCGCCATGGTCACCACGCAGCCACTGCCACCAGCCCAGCACGCTGATGGCGATGAAGAAGAACTGCAGCACCATGTCCGCATACAGATGCGATCGTTCGAACACGGCAGCAAACAAGGCGCAGCCGACGATGCCCAGCCACCAGGTGTGCACGTTGTTGCGGCCGGCCAGCAGGATCGAGCCGGCGACGGCGATGTTGGCAGCCAGCTCCAGCTGGAAGTTCGGATCGGACAGGTTCATGTCGCTATTGTCGTGGATCCGTGCGCTGCGTGGACGCCCCGGCCCGTCCCCACAAAAAGAAAGGCCCCGCTTGCGCGGGGCCTCCTTCGTACTGCTTCAGGCAATCGCCCGAATCAGAACTTGTACTGCATCGAAGCCGCCAGCACGTCGCCGCTGACCTTGTACTTGCCGGTCACGGTGTTGCCGGTGGCCGAGGTCGAGGTGATGTTCGGATCCTTGGTGAACAGGTGGGTGTAGCCCACGCTGTATTCCATCTTGTCCGAAGCGGCGTAGGTCATGCCCAGCGACAGCCACTTGCGGGTGGTGTCCGGCACGAGCACGTCGCGGTGGGCATCGGTGGTCGGGGTCTGGTCATAGGCCAGGCCGCCGCGCAGGGTCAGCTTGTCGTTCACGCGGAAATCGGTACCGATCGACGCGAAGGTGGTGTCACGGTAGTGGAACGGCAGCACGCTGTCCGGCTGGTTGGAGTCGTAATCGACGACGACCTGGTCGAACTTGCTCCACGCGGTGCGCGTGACTTCAGCCATGATCTGCCACTGGTCGTTCACACGGTGGGTGAAGCCCACGGTGGCGCTGGCCGGCAGGGTGATGGTCGCGCGACCGTTGCTGTCGATGAAGGTACCCGGGGCAGCAGTGGCCAGGAAGGCCGCCGCATTCTGCGGGATGGTGAAATCGGCCTTGCCGTCGGTGATCTTGTGCTCGACCTTCGAGCGGTAGCTGAACGCGATGTTGGTGCCTTCCACCGGGGTGACCGTCATGCCCAGGGTGTAGCCGACCGACACTTCATCGCCCTTGATGCGCAGGTAGCCATCGGCGGTGCCCGGCGAGAAGCCGAGCTGGGCGGCCTGGCGTGCAGCGGCCTGCGAGGCCGCCGCAGCCTGGGCTGCGGTGCCGCCGGCAGCCAGCACACGCGCCGCAGCGGTGCGCTGGGCAGTGGCGTTGATCGCGGTGCCGGTGTCGACAGCACTGGTCAGGTCGACGTTCAGGCGCTCGGCGAACACCGACGCACCGAACGACAGGTACGGGTTGACGTCATAGGAGAACGCCACGCCCAGGTCGATGGCCTGCAGCTCGGTCTTGACGCCGTTGTAGCGGCCGACCCAGTCGCGGTCGTATTCGGTCTTGAAGCCGAACGGCACGGTCAGCGAAGCACCGAAGTGCATGTTGTCGTTCTCGCCGAACGGCACGTGGAAGTACGCGGCCGGAACCGGGGCGATCATGCCGGCGTCGCCGCCGTTGCCACCGGAAATCGGCGCGCCGTTGGCGTACTTGCCCTGGCCGCGGAACTTGGCGCCGAAGCTGATGGCGCTGACGTCGCCCTGGACCAGGGTGCCGTCGAGCAGGCGCATGGAGGCCGGGTTGGTGGCGATGACCGAGGCGTCACCTTCGGTCGAGGTGGAGCCGGCGAACGCGCGGCCCAGGCCCTTGGCGCTGTTTTCCTTCAGCTGGAAGGCGGCAGCATTGGCATCGGCAGCGGCCAGCGCACCGGCAACGCCGACGGCCAGCAGGGTCAGTCGGGCAATGGTGGAAGCGGTTTGCATCGTAGTTCTCTCTCTCCGGTAAGCGGTGATGGTGCTCTGAGTGCGCCTGCGCCCGACCGGCCCTGAAGCCCTTCGGAGCGCGCCGGATTCCCCTCCCGACATACGACGCCGTATGCGAGTATTACCCAGAGCTGTTAATGAAACAATAACAGCGCAGGCGGTTTTTTCGTCTCAAAAGCTGAACAGGACCGTCCCCACCGAACGTGGCCGCACGCTAGGCTATTGGCATGTTCGTCTCCCTCCCGTCGCGCAAGAAGGCGGCCCTGCGCTGGGCCACGCCCGTGCTGTTCGCGTCATTGTGGCTGGCATTCCTGTGGTCGATCTCGCGCCCGGACGATGCCCGCGGCAGTCTCTGGCTGGACTGGGGCGCCCTGTCCACCGGCCTGACCCGTCCGCTGGACTGGTGGGCGACCCTGCAGGACGGCAGCGTGCTGCGCCTGTTCACTGCGCTGTTCCTGCACGCCGACTGGTCGCACCTGCTGGGCAACCTGGTGTTCCTGCTGATCTTCGGCCTCCCCGCCGAGCGGGTGCTGGGACCCTGGCGGTTGCTGCTGCTGTTCCTGGTAGGCGGCGCGGTGTCCAACCTGGTGGCGATCTACACCATGGGCAGCCCGGACCAGATCATCATCGGCGCCAGCGGCGCGGTGTCGGCGCTGATCGGCGCCTATCTGGCCCTGTTCCCCGGTGCCCGGCTGGGCGTGGTGATCCCGCTGGGCCTGTTCCTGGAGTTCGTGCGCGCCCCGGCCTACCTGCTGATCGGCGTCTGGGCCGCGCTGCAGGTGGTGTTCGCCCATATCGGCCCCAGCTTCGGCATGGTGGCCTGGTGGGCGCACATCGGCGGCTTCGTGTTCGGCGTGGTGTATGGCGTGTACGTGCGCGCCGCGATCGCGCGCCGCCTGCGCAAGCGGCACGGATTCTGACCCCTGATAGTGCCGGCCGCTGGCCGGCTCCACGCTCACCCGCTCGTTCGTAGATCAGTCGAGCATGGCTCGACTCTACAAAATCAAGGCTTGGCCGGGACGGGTTCGGGCTTTGCTTCCGGCTTTGCTTCCGGCTTTGCTTCCGGCTTTGCTTCCGGCTTTGCTTCCGGCTTTGCTTCCGGCTTCGCCGCAGCGGCCTTCGCGGCCTTGGCCGCATCCGCCTTGGCGGCCTCGGCCTTCAACCGTGCGGCCACCGAGCCTGGGTTCTTCAGCTCGGCCAGCGCGTCGTTGATCGGGCCATCGCCCGGCAGCACCGCACCGGCGTGGTAGCCCTCCGTGCCTTCGTCATCGCCGCGCAGATGGCCCGGCAGGGTCGCTTCGCTGTAGTCGCTCAGGCTGGCTGGCAGTGCATCCTCGGCCGGCGTGGCGGCGGGCTTCAGTTCGACGTCCGGCACGATACCGGTGGCCTGGATCGACTTGCCGCTGGGCGTGTAATAGCGCGCGGTGGTCAGCTTCACCGAATCACCGTTGTCCAGCGGCAGCACGGTCTGCACCGAGCCCTTGCCGAAGGTACGGCTGCCGACCACGCGCGCCCGCTTGTTGTCGCGCAGCGCGCCGGCCAGGACTTCCGATGCACTGGCCGAACCGGCATCGGCCAGCACGACCACCGGTGCGCCCTTCAGCAGGTCGCCCGGGGTCGCGTCGAATCGTGCATCGCTGATGCTGATGCGGCCACGGGTGCTGACGATGTTGCCCTTGTCGAGCAGATCATCGGCCACCTGCACGGCAGCGGTCAGCAGGCCACCCGGGTTGCTGCGCAGGTCCAGCACCAGGCCCTTGAGCTGGCCACCGGACTGCTTCTGCAGCTGCTGCACGTGCTTCTGGAAGTCCGAACCGGTATCGGCCTGGAAGGTGCTCAGGCGGATGTAGCCATAGCCGGGTTCCAGCAGGCGGCTGCGCACGCTGGTCACGCGGATGGTCTGGCGGGTGAGGCTCACGTCGAACGGCTTGGGCTTGCCTTCGCGCACGATGGTCAGCACCACCTCGCTGCCGGCCGGGCCGCGCAGCGGCTCGCTGGCATCGATCGCACTGATCGGCTTGCCGTCGATGGCGATGATCAGGTCACCAGCGAGGATGCCGGCCTTGGCCGCCGGGGTGTCGTCGATCGGCGCGATCACCTTCATGCTGGCGTTGTCCGGCTGCTGCTGCAGCTCCACGCCGATGCCCTCGTAGGCACCATTGGCCTGCTCGTCGAAGGCCTGCGCGTCTTCCTTGTTGAAGTAGGTGCTGTGCGGATCGAGGTCGAGCAGCAGGCCACGCACGGCCGACTGCATCAGCTTCTTGTCATCGACCGGATCGACATAGGCGGCGCGCACCGCGTTGTACACGGCCACGAAACGGCGGATGTCCTCCAGCGGCACCTTCGAGGTCACCGCCTCCTCGCTGTTCGCTGCCTGCCCGCTGGTTTCCTGGCTCGGGGCGGGCGCGGTCTGCTGCGCCCAGGACAGCGCTGGCAACAGGGCCAGCAAGAGGGTGGCGGTACGGGCTGCGCGCATGGATCACTCCTGTCGACGTTGGCATCGTGCCCAAGGCACATGCACCGATTATGCGCGAAGCACAGCTAAATTCCCGTTGAATCCAACCCGCATCCGGCAGGCCTGGATTCAGCGCCGCTGCAGCCAGCTGTCCGGGTTGACCGGCTGCCCGCCACGGCGCAGCTCGAAGTACAGCGCGGTGACGCCCTGGCCACCGGAATTGCCGACCTTGGCCACCGCATCACCGCGGCTGACCCGTGCGCCGGCATCCTTCAGCAGGGTGTCGTTGTGGGCATACAGGCTCATGTAGCCATTGCCGTGGTCGACGATCAGGATCATGCCGTAGCCGGTCATCCAGTCGGAGAACACCACGGTGCCGTCGGCCACGGCCGTGACGGTGCTGCCGGCCGGCGCGCCGATCAGCACGCCGCTGCTGGTACGGCCATCGGGCAGCTTGCCGCCATAGCGGGCCAGCAGGTTGCCGGACAACGGCCAACCCAGGCCGCCGACCTTCGGTGCCGGTGCCGACGCCACCGCAGGCGGAACCTTGGTTGCCGGCGGCGGTGGCCGGCCCTGTGCGGCCGCCTGGCGTGCGGCCCGCTCGGCAGCGGCCTTTTCGGCAGCAGCTCGACGCGCCGCCGCGCGACGCTCGGCTTCGGCCCGGGCGGCAGCGGCACGAAGATTGGCCAGCAGCGTTTCCAGCGCCTTGGCATCCTGGCCCAGTGCCTGTTCCTTCTCGCGCCGGTCCTTGAAGCGTTCGTCGAGCGAGGCCACGGTCTGCGCGCGGTCACGGCGGTCGGCCGCCAGCGCCGCTGCCTGCTGCTTCTGGTCCTGCTGCGCCCCCTGCAGCTTCTGCTTGCGCTCGGCGATCTGCGCCTGCAGCGCTTCCAGTTCCTTCAGGTCGGCGGTGAGCGTGGTGATGCGCTGCGCTCGTTCGCGCTGCAGGTAACGATGGTAGGCCAGGGCGCGATTGGCATCGGCCACCGTATCCTGCGACAGCAGCAGCTTCAGCGGTGCGTGATTGCCAAGCTGATACGCCGCGCGCAGCAGGCCGGCCAGTTCGCGGTGCTGCTGGGCCAGGTTGGTTTGCAGGCTGCCGCGGCGCTGCTCGGCCTGGGCCAGGGCCTGGGCCTGCTCGCGCAGCGCCGCTTCGGTCTGCGCAAGCGCGCGGCCGGTGCGTGCCACCTTCTCGTCGGCCTCGCGCAGCTGTTGCGATGCTTGGCCACGCTGCCCTTCGATCTGCCGTCGCTCCTGCGCCACGCCCTTCAGCTCGGTACGCAGCTTCTGCAGCTTGCGCTCGGTCTCGCGGGTGGTCTGCGCAGCACCCGGCAGGGGCAGAGCCAGCGCCACAGCCAGCCCCAGCAGCAGCCAGCGCCCGCCGCGTACGGCGGCGATGTGATGTCGGCGTGATGGGAAGGCGTTGTCGCGCAAGGGCTTTCCAGTGACTTCAGGCAGTTGCGGGGGGTACCGGGGAATGGTGACATCTCCGCACGCGGCCTGCCAGCCGCACATCCATCGAGGTTCCCATGAAAACTCTATCCATTCCGCTGCTGTTGGGCGTACTGCTGGTCACCGGGCCGGTCTGCGCCCAGGAGAACATCAGCAAGGTCAACGGCAGCATCAGCGCCGAACCCGGCCAACGCTACGGCAAGCTGGACACCGTCAACGGCGGCATCCGCGTCGGCGAAGGCGTCGAGACCGGAAGCATCGACACCGTCAACGGCGGGGTGAAGGTTGCCGACCGCGCACGCACCGGCAAGATCGAAACGGTCAACGGCGGTGTCCGCCTGGGTCGCGAAGTGATCGCCAGCGGTGGCGTCAGCACCGTCAACGGCAGCATCTTCACTGATCGCGGCAGCCAGATCGAAGGCGGCGTCGAGACCGTGAACGGCGGCATCGGCCTGGTCGAGAGCCGCGTCGGCAAAGACGTCGAGACCGTCAACGGTGACATCACCGTCGGCATCGGTTCGCAGGTCAACGGCGGCGTGCATGTGCGCAAGCCGAACTTCAGTGTCTCGCTCACCGCCAGCCGCAAGCCGCGCGTGATCATCGGCCCCAACGCGGTCGTCAGTGGGCCGCTGCAGTTCGAGCGCGAGGTGGTGCTGTACGTGCATCGCACCGCACGCATCGGCCCGGTCACCGGGGCCGAGCCGATCCCGTTCGATACCGAAACCGCGCCGGCCGACTGAACCCGTCGCACCTGCCGCTTCGGTGATACTCGCGTTTACCGGTCGCGCGTGAGGTGCGACCGCCCTTTGTTCTCCAGGAATCGACGATGCCCCGCAAACTCCTCCTGTGCCTGGCCGCCGCGGCCGCGCTCAGTGCCTGCAAAGGCGAATCCACGCCGGCTGCCACGCCGCCCACCGATACCGCTGCCGCGAAGCCGGCCGCCCATCAGTTCTCACCGGAGATCAACGCCGGCGACTTCGCCGAGATGGTCAAGACCCTGGCTTCGGATGAGTTCGAAGGCCGCGCCCCGGGCAGCAAGGGCGAAGAACTGACGGTCAACTACATCCGCGACCAGATGCAGCGCATCGGCCTGCAGCCCGGCAACGGCGACAGCTGGTTCCAGGATGTGCCGATGACCGAGACCACGGCCGATGAATCGACCGTGCTGAAGATCACCCAGGGCGGCAAGACCACCGAACTGAAGTTCGGCACCGACATGGTGGTCGGCACCCGTACCGGCCAGGCCGAGGTGAAGGTCGATGCCAGCGACCTGGTGTTCGTCGGCTATGGCGTCGATGCGCCGGAGCAGAAGTGGAACGACTACGCCGGTCAGGACTGGAAGGGCAAGACGGTCGTGATGTTCGTCAACGACCCGGGCTTCCACGTCGACGACGCGAAGCTGTTCGACGGCAAGCGCATGACCTACTACGGCCGCTGGACCTACAAGTTCGAGGAGGCCGCCCGCAAGGGCGCCGCCGCCGCGCTGATCGTGCACGACACCGCCGGCGCGTCCTACGGCTGGGACGTGGTGAAGAATTCCTGGGCTGGCCCGCAGTACGACCTGCCCGCCAAGGATGACCCGGAAGCGCGCATCCCGGTACAGGGCTGGCTGAGCGCCGACGCGGCCAAGGCACTGTTCGCCGGTGCCGGCCTGGACCTTGCCCAGGCCTACAAGGACGCCAGCAAGCGCGGTTTCAAGCCAGTGCCGCTGAAGGCCACCGCTGCGGTCGACCTGAAGAGCCAGATCGCACAGAAGCAGTCGCGCAACGTGGTCGGCGTGCTGCCGGGCAGCAAGCGCGCTGACGAGGCCGTCCTGTACATGGCGCACTGGGACCACCTGGGCAAGCATGAGGGTGAGACCGGCGACAACATCTACAACGGCGCGGTCGACAACGCCACCGGCGTGGCTGGCATTCTCGAAGTGGCCGAAGCCATGGCCCACCAGGAGCCGAAGCCGGAGCGTTCGGTGGTGTTCCTGGCGGTGACCCTGGAAGAGTCCGGCCTGCTGGGTTCCAAGTACTACGTCGCCCACCCGACCTTCCCGCTGGACAAGATCGCCGGCGTGATCAACATCGATGCGATGTCGGTGGCCGGCCGCGCCAAGGACGTGACCGTCACCGGCTTCGGCAGCTCGGAGCTGGAGGACATCCTCAAGCCGCTGGCCGCCGCCCAGGACCGCACCCTGCACGGTGAGACCTCGGTACAGAGCGGCTTCTACTTCCGCTCCGATCACTTCAACTTCGCAAAAGCGGGTGTGCCGGCCCTGTACGCCGATGGCGGCGAAGACCTGCGCGAGGGTGGCGTGGAAGCGGGCCGCAAGGCGGCGGCGGACTACGGCGCCAACCGTTACCACGGCCCGAAGGACGAGTTCGACGCCGCCACCTGGAAGCTGGACGGCACCGTCGAAGACCTGCAGCTGATGTACGGCGTGGGCAAGGAACTGGCCGGTGGCGATCGTTGGCCGAACTGGTATGCAGGCAATCCGTTCAAGGCAGCCCGCGACGCGATGATGAAGGACAAGGTCCCGGCCAAGTAAAGTCGGGCCATGCTCGACTGAGCACTGTTGAGAGCAGAGCGGCGCCCCACGGGGCGCCGCTTTTCTTTTGCGTACCGTCGGCGGCTCATCCACGGTTGGTGTGGATCTGCCGGTAGTGCCGGCCGCTAGCCGGCAATCGATTGGTAGCGGCCAACCCTGGTTGGCGCCATGCTTCCTCGCAGAGGGCCTCCACGCATGGCGTGGATCTTATCTCTTGCCGATCTGGCACCTTGGGGGCCGAGAGCCCGGCGTGGGCGACCGTGTGGATCCAGGTCTTGCGACCGAGAAGTAGCTTGGGTCCCCACGCCGGATTCTCCCTGA
>NZ_JBMRFS010000014.1:0-84817 GCF_049384825.1 Stenotrophomonas sp. CASM106 | reverse complement strand
TGGGCGCAATCCTGGGCCCCAAGGGTCGGGCCGGCCCCCCCCGCCCCACCCTCGACAGTTTCCCAGTGACGGATGCACGCGCGGCGTCGCGTCGAGCTTGCTCGACTGCCCTTTCAGAAGCGGTGGGTGGAACGGAAACAAGAAGGGGTCGTATCCGTTTTCCTGCGGAAAACGGATACGACCCCACAACGAGTGCGCGCAGCGCGCGACCCGCTTTTGATTTTCTTTTTCTTTTCCGTGGCTGGACGCACACGGAAACTGTCAGAGGTTGGGCGGGGTGGGTTCGCGGGGGTGTCCGCGGCATGGATGCCGCGGCCAAGCCCCCAGGGACGGGTTCACGGCGTCCCCCGCGAACCCACCCCGCCCGGCCAAGCGCGGCTTTTGCTTCTGGCTTCAGCGACCAACCCACAGCCACGAGGGGCTGCGCCGTTGGCTGGAAATTCAGTACCGCTTGATCCCCGGCACCGTGCAGCCCTCAATCTGCGCATGCGCCGACACCGCATTCTCCTTCTCGCCCCGCGCCAGGCGCGACTGCTCGATCGTCGCCCAATGCCGGCGGCACAGCGGCCCGGTCTTCGAGCCCAGATCCACCGCCTTGCGCGCGAACGTCTCCGCCTGCGCCCACTGGCCCTGCAGCAGCGCCAGTTCGGCACGTTCCTGCAGCACTGCCGGGTCACCCGCCACGATCTCCAGCGCGTGGTCCAGGCTGCTGGCCGCGCCGGCCAGGTCGTTCGCCTGGCGTTGTGCCAGTGCGGTTACCCGCAGATCTTCCACCTGCGAATCACGCAGCGGCTGTACCGACAATTCCTTGTCGTCCGGACCCGCTGCAGCATCCACCGCAGCCAGGCGCTGCGCCGGCGTGGTGGTATCGACCGGCTTGACCACCGGTGGTGCGCTGCTCACGCAGGCGGCCAGGGCCAGGCTGAGGCCGGTCAGGGCCAGGGGCTGCAGCAGGGATCGCATGTTCATCGGCATCATCGGCTCGGGGGAGGAGTGGCGGCGGCAGGTGCCGCGGCAGGTTCGGCAGGCGCTTCCGGCTTGCGGTCCAGGCCGAACCAGCTGCGCCAGCCACCGCCCTCGCCGTCGGCCTCGCCCTGCCCCTCCGGCGACGCGGCCGGCGCGCACGGCGCATAGGCAGGCGCATAGCCCACCACGAACGGGAAACGACGCGCGCCGGGGCAGCCTTCATCGGTGCTGTTGAGGCCGGTGGGAGCCACCGACTGCCAGTCCAGGCCCTTGTTGCTGACCCGCAGCGGCGCGCTCGGCAGGCGCTGGAAGATGCCCGACCAGACCCGCATCGCGCCGGTGGCGCCATACAGGCCGGCCTGCGCGTTCTGGTCGTTGCCGATCCAGATCACTGCCAGGTGATCACCGGTGTAGCCGGCATACCAGCTGTCACGGCCATCGTTGGTGGTGCCGGTCTTGCCGGCGGGCTGCAGGCGGCCGAGGCCATCGGCATTGAGCCGCTGCGCGGTACCGCTGGCGACCACCTGCTGCAGGCCGACACTGATCAGGTTGGCGGCAATCGAGTCGCCTTCCTGCGCCGGTGCCGGGGTCTTGTCGTACCGCTTGAGCAGCTTGCCCTGCGGATCGAGCACGCCACGCACCGCGTGCAGCGGCTGGATCTCGCCGCCGGACGCCAGGAACTGATACAGCTGCGCCATCGCGTACGGGCTCTGGTCGGTCGAGCCGAGGATCACCGCCGGGTTGGCGTCAGCCTTGATGCCGGCCAGGACATGGATCAGCTGGGTCACGCGCTCCGGGCCGACCTGCATGCCCACGCGCACCGTGGCCTGGTTGTAGGAATGCGCCAGTGCGTCGATCAGGCGCACCGTGCCGTGGCTGCGGTTGTCCGCGTTGCCGGGACTCCAGTTGCGGCCGCGGCCGAGCTGCACCGTCACCGGCGAATCATCCACCCAGCTGGCCAGCGAGTAACGGTCCGGCTGCGCCAGGGCCAGCAGGTAGACGAACGGCTTGAGCAGCGAACCGACCGGACGCTGCGCCTCGATCGCGCGGTTGAAGCCGACCTCGGACACCTCGCGGCTGCCGATCACCGCCAGCACGTCGCCGTTGTGCACGTCGGTCAGCACCATGCCGGCCTGCAGCTCGGGGCGGCGCTTGCTTTCCAGCGACTTGATGGTGCGGGTCACCGCGCCTTCGGCATAGGCCTGCGCGGACGGCGACATGCCGGTCATCACGCTCAGGCCCGCGCCCTGCAGCGCCGATTCCGGATAGTCATGGCCGAGCTGGCGGCGGACCAGGTCAACGTAGGCCGGGAAGCGGTTGGCTGCCACCAGGCCCGGCGTCTTGGGCACGCCCAGCGGTGCCTTCAGCGCGCGCTGGTACTCGGCATCGTCGATCAGCGTGGCCTCGTGCAGCTTGCCCAGCACGAAGTTGCGGCGATCCAGCGCGCGCTCCGGGTTGCGCCGCGGGTCGTAGAAGGACGGCCCCTTGACCAGGCCGATCAGCAGTGCGATCTGCTCGGTCTCCAGCGACTGCAGGTCACGGCCGAACCAGAACTCGGCGCCGGAGGACATGCCATGGATCGCCTGGCTGCCGCGCTGGCCCAGGTACACCTGGTTGAGATAGGCCTCGAAGATGGTGCGCTTGTCATAACGCGCTTCCATGATCAGTGCGTACAGCACCTCATTGAACTTGCGGGTGACCGTCTGCTCCTTGCCGATGCCGAGCAGGCCGCTGCGGGCCAGCTGCTGGGTCAGCGTCGAAGCGCCCTGGCGGCTCTGGCCACCGGAACGGATCGTCACCCACACCGCGCGCGCGATGCCGGACAGGTCGATGCCGTGGTGGCGGTTGAAGTCCTTGTCCTCCACCGCCTGCAGGCCAGTCACCAGCAGGTCCGGCGCCTCGTCCATGCGGATCAGGCGGCGCTCTTCCTGCTTCTGGCCGTACAGGGTGGCGATGCGCGCCGGATCCAGCCGCGCGGCCTTCAGCGCCTTGCGGTTGTCGGCGTCGCGCAGCGAGGCCACGCCGCCATCGGCCAGCGACAGCTCCACCCGGCGCGGGGCCACCCGGCCGTCAACGTCGTTGAAGCCGCGGCTGGAGATGACGAAGCGCCCGCCGTTCACCGCATAGGTGGCCGGCTCCTTGCCCTGCCCGTCATCGCGGTAAGCAGAGGCGGCCAGCTCGGTCTTCAGCGTAGACGCATCCATCGCCTTGCCGGGGGTGAGCACCAGCGGGCGCGCGTACACGCGCGTCGGGATCTGCCAGCGCAGTTCACCGAAACGCTGGGTCACCTGTTGGTTCAGGTACAGCGTATAGGGAATGAGGAAACCCAATCCCAACGCGACCGCAGCCATGCTCCAGGTGATCAGCCGGCGCCGCCACAGCGGACCGTTGTCCTGCTGGTCGTCGTCGGAATCGTCGATGTCGTCGGAATCGTAGCGTCGGGGCACGGGAATGCGAGAATGTAGGGTCTGGCGAGTCTACCCCAGCCGCTGCGGCTGGCGAATTCTCCCGGGTTCCCCTGCTTAAGCTGGAGTTGCAACCGGATGGCGATGTCCCTGGCCGAGATCCGATACCTGATCAACCGCCTGTCGGGCCTGGCCCGCCGGAGCCTGGCAAGCCTGCGCACCCGTGGCTGGCGTGCCACCTGGCAACGCATCCGCGTGCATGCCCAGCGCGCCGTCCCCGCCCCGCGCACGCCACTGTTCCTGCCGCCAGCGCAGGATTTCGCCCCCTTCACGGTGCCGTTCAGCGAGTCGCCGGAGGTGAGCATCGTCATCCCGGTCTACAACCACGTCGCCCACACCGTGGCCTGCCTGCGCGCCCTGGCGGCGCACCCGCCGGCCGCCGCGTGCGAGATCCTGGTAGTGGATGACGGCAGCAGCGATGCCACCGTGCAGTGGATGCCGCAGGTGGCCGGGCTGCGCTATGAAGTGCGTGCGCACAACGGCGGCTTCATTGAAGCCTGCAATGACGGTGTATCGCGCGCACGCGGCCGCTACGTGGTACTGCTGAACAACGATACGGTGCCGCAGCCGGGCTGGCTCGACGCCCTGCTGGACACCTTCGGCAGCGTGCCCGACGCCGGCCTGGTCGGCAGCCAGCTGCTGTACCCGGATGGCCGCCTGCAGGAGTCGGGCGGGGTGATCTTCGCCGATGGCAGTGGCTGGAGCTACGGCCGCTTCGAGGCCGCCGATGATCCGCGCTTTGCCAGCCTGCGCGACGTCGACTACTGCTCGGGCGCGGCGCTGATGCTGCCACGCGCCCTCTGGCAGCAGCTGGACGGCTTCGACACCCGCTACAAGCCGGCCTACTACGAGGACACCGACCTGGCCTTCCGCGTGCGTGCACACGGCCTGCGCGTGCTGGTGCAGCCGGCCAGCCGGGTGATCCACGACGAAGGCACCAGCAACGGTACCGACACCGGCAGCGGGGTGAAGGCCTACCAGGTACGCAACCAGGCCATCTTCGCCGCCCGCTGGGCCACCGAACTGGGCCGTCATCCGGCGGTCGGCGAAGTGCCGTCTCCGGCGCTGCTGCTGCGCGGCCGGCGCCAGGTGCTGATCCTGGACGAGGAAGTACCGCAACCGGATCGCGATTCCGGGTCACTGCGCCAGGTCAATCTGATCCGCCTGCTGCTGCAGGGCGGCGCCCACGTTGTGTTCGTACCGACCCGGCGCGAGCACGCCGGTGCGGCCACCGAAGCGCTGCAACGGATGGGCGTGGAAGTCTGGTACGCGCCCTTCCTGGACAGCGTAGCCGGCTGGCTGCGCAGCCACGGATCGCGTTTCGACGTGGCAATGCTGGTGCGTCACCACGTCGCCCACGAATGCCTGCCGCTGCTCAAGCGCTATGCACCGCAGGCACGGACCGTGTTCGACACCGTCGACCTGCACTACCTGCGCGAACGCCGCGGTGCCGAAGTGGCCGGCGACGCAACCCTGCTGCGTGCAGCGGAACGTACCCGCAGCAGCGAACTGGCCGTGATGGAGCAGTGCGACATCACCGTGCTGGTCAGTGCGGCCGAACGGGAGCAGCTGCAGTCCGATGCGCCGCAGGTACGGGTGGAGCTGATCTCCAACCTGCATGAGGTCGTTGGTGCCGGCGCCGTATTCGAGCAGCGGCGCGACCTGGTGTTTGTCGGCGGCTTCCGTCATCCGCCGAACCTGGACGGCATGGAATGGTTCATCGGCGAGGTCTTTGCCCGCATCCGCGCCCGGTTGCCGGAAGTGCGCCTGCACTGCATCGGCGCCGCGGCGCCGGAGTCGTTGCTGGCACTGGCCGCACGCCAGCCCGGTGTGCAGATGCACGGGTTCGTCGAAGACATCACGCCCTACATGGACGGCGCGCGCATCGCCATTGCGCCGCTGCGGTTCGGCGCCGGCGTGAAGGGCAAGATCAACCTGAGCATGGCCCATGGCCAGCCGGTGGTCGGTACCACCTGCGCCGTGGAAGGCATGCACCTGCATCCCGGCCAGGACGTGCTGGTGGCCGATGACGCTGTCGGTTTCGCCGATGCGGTGATCCGCCTGTACCAGGATCCACAGCTGTGGCAGCAGTTGTCCGATGCCGGCCTGGCCAACGTCGCCCAGCATTTCTCACTTGATGCCGCCCGCGCGACCGTGCAGCGGGTGTTCTTCGCCTAGTCCGCCCGTCCACCGGCGCGACGCAGGCGGTCTTCGAACGCCGGCAGTTCGGCCAGGTCCGGTTGCAGCAACCGCGCCTGTTCGGAAGCGTGCGCGGCAAAGGCCAGGTCGCCATTGCCGAGCCGTTCGCTGCCGATCGCCAGCCAGCGCTGGGCCAACCGCAGCCGCGCCGAGGGCAGGCCCGCTGCGGTCGGTGACAGCGTCTGCCAGGCCTGCAGGCAGGCACCCGCCGCCTGTACCCGGTTCTGCCGCAGATTGTCGTCGAAGCAGCGGCGACTGGCGGGCAGCAGGCGTGCTGCGGCAGCCTTGACCCGCGTGTCGCGGGGGGCCAGTGACTGGGCTTCGCGCAGTGCGTCGAACGCGCTGTGCCCCGGTGGGCTGATCCACTGCCCTGCACGTTCGGCACGCTCGATCTTGCGCAGGTGGTCGCGCAGCTGGCGTTCGCGCTGCGCCGTACTGATCGCGGGCTGCTGCAGGGCCTGTTGCGCCTGGCGCGCACGCTGCAGGCGCTGTGCCAGTTGTTGCCGGATTGCCTGCGAAGCGCCCAGCTCCGCCGCCAGGGCTGCATCGCGTTGCGCCGCATCGAACTGGAAGTCGTCGGCGGATGTCTGGCTGCGCGCCACCACCGCCTGCAGCGCCTGCTCACGCCCCCGCTGGGCATTGGGATCATCGGCCGCCACCGCAAGCACTGCCAGGAAACCCTGGGCTGCGGCGTCCAGCTGCTGTCGTTGCAGTGCCCGCTGCGCCTGCCGCAGGCGCTGGTCCACCGCGCGCGCCAGGGCTTCCTCGCTGACCGGCAGATCGGCATGACCGGCATCGAACTGGCGGGCACGACGCAGGATCGCGGCCGCCTCGGCCAGCTCTCCGCGCCCTGCCAGCGTGCGCGCCTGCAGCAGCAGGTCGCTCAGCGCATCTTCGCGACCTTCCAGCGCCGGCAGGTTGTCCGGCTGCAGGGCAAGGATGCGCTGGAACAAGGGCAACGCACTGCTGTCGCCATCATCCAGGCGTCCGGCCGCGAACGCGTTGCGCGCCTGGGCCAACAACGCACCAATACCGGCTCCGGCACTGCGTCGCGCCTGCAGCTGGCGGGCGACCGCATCGGCTTCGCCCTGCGGCACCTGCAGCTCACGGGCCAGTGCCAGTGCCTGCGCGCTGCCGTCCAGGTCACCGGCGTGCAGGCGATCGCGCGCCTGTTGCAGCGCTGCCGCGCCGGTATTGGCCAGGCCCTGGCGCGCCTGCGGGCGATCACCGTCCAGCGCCAGCACCGCCTGGTAGCGCTCGCGCGCACCACTGCCATCGGCATCGCTCAAACGACCGGCGGCCAGCGCACGATCCCCCTCGGCCAGCAGCTGTTCGATCTGCGGCTCATCCCAGAACCAGTCGGCCAGCGGCTTGCGCAGCAGGACCAGCAGCACGAACACGGCCAGCGCCGCAAGCAGCGCCCAGCGCCAGACCCGGCGCGCATGGCGTGCCTGCAGCCACCACCAGCGACCCTCGCGACGGACGCGGTCCAGCGCAGGATGTTCAGCGCCATGCGGGCGATGCGGGGGCTCGCGTTCCATGCGTGCAGGGTAGCCGGGGCAGCGTGAAGCTCAGCCGAGGCGACGTGCCTCGCTCACGCCCGGCAGCGCATCAAGCTTGCCCAGCAGCGTCGACAACTGCCCGTAGTCGCTGACCTTCAGCCGCAGCCGCAGATGGGCACGGCCACTGTTGCGCACGTTGTCACTGTGGATGTCGAGCACGTAGGCGTCTTCCTGGGCGATCAGGTTGGTGATGTCCTTCAGCAGCCAGCGGCGGTCGACCGCGTCGACCACCACGTCCACTTCGTAGCCGCCACCGGCCTGGCCCCACTCCACCGGCAGGATGCGCTGCGGGCTGGCGGCGGCCAGCCGGGCCAGCGCGGCACAGTCTGCACGATGCACAGTGACACCACGGCTACGGGTCAGGTAGCCGACGATCGGCTCGCCGGCCACCGGCTGGCAGCAGCGTGCCAGCTGCACCAGCAGGTTGCCCACGCCCTGCACGGTGAACTTGGACTTGCCCAGGTTCTCGCGGCGCGCGGTCGGCCGCGGCAGCGTCGGCGCGGGCGCGGGCTGGCTGGCGGCACGTTCCGCCTCCAGCAACGTCCGGCTGACCTGGTTCGGGCCGGTATCGCCCAGCGCCACCTGGATGTACAGGTCATCGACGCTGTCGGCATGGAACTTCTTGGCCGCGACGGCCAGGTCCGAGTGCTGCAGGCCCAGCCGCTTCAGCTCGCGCTCGAGCAGCTCGCGACCGGCCTGCACGTTGCGCGCGCGGTCCAGCTTGTGGAACCAGCTGCGCACCTTCTCGCGCGAGCGGTTGCTGGCCAGGAAGCCATTGGCCGGCATCAGCCAGTCGCGGCGCGGGTCGGCCTCCTTGCCGGTCAGGATCTCGACGCGGTCGCCACTGCGCAGGCGATAGGTCAGCGGCACGATACGGCCGTTGACCTTGGCGCCGCGGCAGCGGTGCCCGACCATGGTGTGCACCTGGTAGGCGAAATCGAGCGGCGTAGCGCCCTGCGGCAGGTCCAGCACCTCGTCCTTCGGGCTCAGCGCATAGACCCGGTCCTCGGTCAGCTCGGCATCGAGCGCCCCGGCCAGTTCATTGCCCTGCCCGTCCTGCGCCTGCTCCAGCAGCTGGCGCATCCAGGTGATCTTGCGATCGAAGGACTTCTCCGCGCCCTTGCCGCCTTCCTTGTACTTCCAGTGCGCGGCCACGCCCAGCTCGGCCTGCGAGTGCATTTCATGGGTACGGATCTGCACTTCGATGGTGCGCCCTTCCGGGCCGACCACGGCGGTATGCAGCGAGCGATAGTCGTTGGCCTTCGGGCGTGCGATGTAATCATCGAACTCGCTTGGTACCGGCGCCCACAGCGCGTGCACCACGCCCAGCGCGGCGTAGCAGGCGGCGACGTCGTCGACCATCACGCGCACCGCACGGATGTCATACAGCTGGTCGAAGGCCAGCCGCTTCTTCTGCATCTTCCGCCAGATGCTGTAGATGTGCTTCGGGCGGCCGCTGACTTCGGCCTTGATGCCCTGGGCGACCAGCTCGCGCGACAGCACCTTCTTGACGTTCTCGACGTAACGCTCGCGGGCGATGCGGGTTTCGTCCACCTCGCGGGCGATGCGGCGGTAGGTTTCCGGTTCCAGGTGGCGGAACGCCAGGTCCTCCAGCTCCCACTTCAGCTGCCAGATGCCCAGGCGGTTGGCCAGGGGCGCGTGGATGTCGCGGGTCAGCTGGGCCAGCGCGCGGCGTTGCTCGTCGTCCAGCTTGTCGGCCGCGCGCATCCGCGCCAGCTGGCGCGCCAGCAGGATCGGCACCACGCGCAGGTCGCGGATGATCGCCAGCAGCAGCCGGCGCAGGCCCTCGCTGTTGCGTCCGGCCTCACGGCCGGCGTGCAGCGCCCACACCGGGTCGGCCGCATCCTGGCCGTCGAGCAGGCCGATCACCGCCGCCTGGTGGCTGCCCAGCGGCAGCTGGTCCAGGCTGGCGCGCAGGCCCGGCAGGTCGAACAGCAATGCTGCCACCACCGCGCCTTCGTCGGCCGAGAGCATCGCCAGCGCATCGAGGGTATCGCCCAGCACCGACCAGGTGGCACGCATCTGGTGGTCGCAATCGGGCGCTTCCCAATGCTCGCGCAGGGCCTGGCGCAGCGGAGCAGGCAGCACCGCTGCCGAGGGACGGTTCAACAAGGCATCCAGGCCAGGGACGGAAGCGCGGTTCACAGCATCGAGCAGGCAAGACAGAGGCCCCTACACTAGCGCCGGCGTCGTTCAGGGACAATCACTGCGGCCACCATCACCCGGCATGAAGACATGCCGCTACACTCGCCAACACATCCAGGAGAGACCCGCCATGCCTTCGATTGCCCTGCGCGTCCGTCCACGGCTGCTGGCCTGTGCCGCCGTGTTGCTGTCCCTGTCCGCGCCTGCGCTGGCCCAGCGCGTGGTGGAGGGCGACCTGCAGCAGCAGATGTCGCCCACCGAGTTCAAGGCCGCCGGCCTGGACAAGCTCAGCGCCGCTGAACTGGCCACGCTCAACCGCTGGCTGCAGGGCAAGGTCGAGGCGGCCACCACCCAGGCCGTCGCCGCAGCGCGCGAAGAAGGCCGCCAGGAAGTGATCAAGAAGAACCGCGGCTTCCTGGACTTCGGCAGCAGCGAACCGATCGAAAGCACCCTGCAGGGCGAATTCCGTGGCTTCGGCCAGGGCCGCCGCTACGTGCTGCAGAACGGCCAGGAGTGGGAGCAGATAGACGCCACGCACTATTCCGGTGGCCGCAAGGAAGCGCCGAACGTCAGCATGCGCCCAGGCGTGATGGGCGCCTGGTACATGAAGGTGGACGGGGTGAACGTGCAACCGAAGGTTCGTCGCACCAAGTAACGCCCGGGCATTCCGGCCGTGCCGGATCCATGCCCGGCGGCCATGGTCGCCCGATGGGGCGACCATGGCGCGCGTTCACGCGTGGCGAAGTGCAGCCACCCGCTGCGCCAGCTTCTTCGCCGAAATGCCGGTGCGTGCCCCCAGCTCCTGCGCGAACAACGACACCCGCAGCTCTTCCAGATCCCAACGCAGCGCCTGCCATTGCGGGCGATCACGCAGGCCCTGCTGCTCGCCCGCTTCCAGCGCCTCCAGGAACGGGTGCAATTCCAGCATGCGCGCCTGGTCACGCGGCGGATCACGCTTGGCACGCTCGGTGCGCAGGATCATCGCCTTCAGGTAGCGCGGGTACTGCGCCAGCGCGTCGGCCGGCGTGTCGCGCAGGAAGCCGGGGTGGATCAGCCCGGCCAGCTGCGCTTCCATGTCGTCCAGGTTGCCACGCGCCCAGCCCATCAACGGCGCCTCCAGCAACGGCTTCAGTTCCGCCACCAGCGCCAGGATGGACTCGGCCAGTTTCAGCCGCGACATCGCCTCGCCGAACAGGGCCTTGGCCGCATGCTCGCGGCGTTGCTCGAAGGCTGCCGCATCGCGGATGTCTTCCAGGCCTTCGGCCAGCACCGCGTTCATCGCCGCATCCACCAGGTCTCCACGCAGGCGTTCCTGCGATTCGATCGCGGCATACAGCAGGCCGGTCTTGGCACCCACCGGCAGCTGCTTGCGCGCCTGCTTGACCTTCTCGGCCAGGGCAATCTCCAGCAGCCGGCGCACACCCAGCGGGTGGGCCTCCTGCGCCTGCTGGCGATCGGCGAAGATGCGCAGCGCCACGCTGTCGCCCTCGTCCAGCAGCGCCGGATAGGCCGGAACGCCGGCTTCACCGGGCACCTGCAGCGGAATCGGCGCGGCCGGGAACGTGCGCAGGCCATCGGCCGCCATCTCGCGCCCCGCGCGTGCAGCGAAGGCATCGCCGGCACGGCCGCCGAATTTCGCGCGCAACGCATCGAGATCACGCGAGGTCGCCAGCACCTTGCCGTGCTCGTCGCGCAGGCGCAGGTTCATGTGCAGGTGCGGTTCGATCGAAGCGGGTTCGAAATCGAGCGCCGTCACCGTCGCGCCGGTGGCACGTGACAAAAAGCGCGCCAGTTCGCCAGTGATGGCATCGGCGCTGGGCTGCGGGAATGCCTCGAAGAACGCACGACCGAAGTCCGGCGCCGGCACGTAGTTGCGGCGCATCGCCTTGGGCAGGCTGCGGATGAGTGCCGAGGCCTTGTCGGCGACGAAGCCAGGCGCCAGCCAGCCCAGCTGCACCGGGTCCAGCGCGTTGAGCAGGTGCAGCGGCACGTCCAGGGTCACGCCGTCATCATCGGCACCCGGCTCGAAGCGGTAGTGCAGTGGCAGGCGCGCCTGGCCCAGCGGCAGGTACTTCGGGTAGCGCTCCTGTTCGCTGCCCTCACCCGGCAACAGGTCGACCAGTGACCAGTGCAGGGTCTTGCGCTGTTCCGGCGCCAGCCCCTTCCACCAGGCATCCAGCCCTGCCGCCGAATGGATCTGCGGCGGCACCCGGTCCAGGTACCAGCGCGCCTGCCAGTCCTCGTCGGCCACGATGCCGGCGCGGCGCAGCTTCGCTTCCTCCTCGCGGGCGACCTCCAGCACTTTCTGGTTGTCGGCCACGAAGCTGGCGCGGGTGTTGATCTCGCCGGTCACCAGCGCCTGGCGCACGAAGATGTCGTGCGCCTCGCCCGGTGCGATGCGGCCGTAGTGCACCGGCTTCTTCGGTGCCAGCACCAGGCCGAACAGGCTGATCTGCTCGGAGGCCAGCACCTGGCCCTGCGCGCGCGACCAGTGCGGGTCGAAGTGCTTGCGCAGCAGCAGGTGCGGCAGTTCGGCGATGACCCAGTCCGGCTCGATCGCGGCCAGGGTCATGCCCCAGACCTTCTGCGTGTCCAGCAGGTTGGCCACCAGCAACCACGGCGGCGGGCGCTTGGACAGCGCCGAACCGGGGAACGGCAGGAAACGGCGCTGGCGTGGCGCCTGGAAATCGCCCTTCTCGGTGCGGTGCCCGATCTGCGTCGGCAGGCCCGCCACCAACGCCCGGTGCAGGGTCTGGTAGGCAGCCGCGCGCACGCGTTCGCTGAAGCCGCCGCCCGCCGGTGCCTGCTCCTTCTGTGCACGTACGGCCACCGGCGTCGGCGCCGCTTCGGCCTTGCCTTCGCGGGCCAGGCGTGCAGCGCGGTGCAGCTGGCCACGGGTGGCCTTCACTGCGGCGGCATCATCACGCGCTGCCGCCGGCGCACTGCTGCCGGCCAGCAACGGCGCCATCGACGCCTCGTCGGCCTCTTCCTTCCAGCCCAGTTCCTCGCACAGCAGCCGCAGCTGGCGGTGCAGCTCGCGCCACTCGCGCATGCGCAGGAAGCCGAGGAAATGACGGCCGCACCAGTCGCGCAGCTTGGACTGGGTCAGGTCTTCATGGGCCTGCCGGTAGGCATCCCACAGGCGCAGCACGCCAACGAACTCGGAACGACCATCGGCGAACTGCGCATGCGCGCTGTCGGCGGCACCGCGTGCTTCGGGCGGACGTTCGCGCGGGTCCTGGATGCCCAGGAACGAGGCGATCACCAGCATCGGCCGCAGGCAGCCGGCGGCCTGCGCGGCGACCAGCATGCGCGCCAGCTTCACGTCCACCGGCAGGCGTGCCATCTGCTTGCCGATGGTGGTCATGCGCCGCTCGGCGTCGATCGCACCCAGTTCGGTCAGCTGCTGCCAGCCATCGGCCACCGCACGCTCGTCCGGCGCTTCCAGGAACGGAAACTCCTCGATGCGGCCCAGGCCCAGCTGCAGCATGCGCAGGATCACCCCGGCCAGGCTGGAGCGGCGGATCTCCGGATCGGTGAACTCCGGCCGCGCCTGGAAATCGGCTTCGGCGTACAGGCGGTAACAGATGCCCTCGGCGATACGGCCGCAGCGGCCCTTGCGCTGGTTGGCGCTGGCCTGCGAGATCGGCTCGATGTGCAGGCGGTCCAGCTTGTTGCGCGGACTGTAGCGCTTGACGCGGGCAAAGCCCGGATCGACCACGTAGCGGATGCGCGGCACCGTCAGCGAGGTCTCCGCGACGTTGGTGGCCAGCACGATGCGCCGGTTCGGCCCGGGATTGAACACCCGGTCCTGGTCCTGGTTGGACAGCCGCGCATAGAGCGGCAGCACCTCGGTGTTGCGGTACTTGCGGCGCTCCAGCGACTGGTGCGCATCGCGGATCTCGCGTTCGCCCGGCAGGAAGATCAGCACGTCGCCGCGCGCATCCAGGCGGGTGATCTCGTCGATGGCCGACACGATGGCGTCGTTGACGGTGCGTTCGCCCTGGTCTTCGCCCTCGCCTTCCAGCGCGCGATAGCGCACTTCCACCGGGTAGGTGCGGCCTTCGACGCTGATCACCGGCGCATTGTCGAAATGCTGGGCGAAGCGTTCGGTATCGATGGTGGCCGAGGTGACGATCAGTTTCAGGTCCGGGCGCTTGCGCAGCAGCTGCTTCAGGTAGCCCAGCAGGAAATCGATGTTGAGGCTGCGTTCGTGCGCCTCGTCGACGATGATCGTGTCGTAGTTCGACAACCAGCGGTCACTGGCGATCTCCGCCAGCAGGATGCCGTCGGTCATGAACTTGATGCGGCTGTCGTCGCTGACCTTGTCGTTGAAGCGCACCTGGTAGCCGACCAACTGGCCCAGTTCGCTCTGCAGTTCCTGCGCCACGCGGCTTGCCACCGCACGTGCGGCAATCCGTCGCGGCTGGGTGCAGCCGATCATGCCGGCCTGGCCACGGCCTGCGGCCAGGCACAGTTTCGGCAGCTGGGTGGTCTTGCCCGAGCCGGTTTCACCAGCGATCACCACCACCTGATGGTCGCGGATCAGCCCGATGATGGCGTCGGCTTCACGCGCAATCGGCAGCTGCGGGTCCAGAGTAATGGACGGCTGCTGCTGCGCCCGGACCTGCCGGCGCTGCACCGACGCCTGCAAGGCCTGCTCGAAGGTAGCGGCCAACGCCGCATCCTGTGGCTTGGCTTGGCAACGCGAGAGCATCCCCAGCAAACGGCCCCGGTCGCGGCTCATGGCGCCGTCGATGGCGGCGCGCTGTTGGCGCAGGCGGGACGATGGATTTTTATCGATAGAGTTCATCAATCGGTTCGTTCAAAACTTTGATAGCGACCAGTCATCACGACCGGTTTATTGTGAAGGCCAACGATTCCACAAGGAGGAACCCCATGGCGAAGACCAAGAGCACGACCAAGGCCAAGACCGGCAAGCAGAAGCTTGCAGCGGCGGCACCGTCGGCGCCGAACATCGATATCGGGATCACCCAGGGCGACCGCAAGAAGATCGCCGACGGTCTGTCGCGCTTCCAGGCCGATGCGTTCACGCTCTACCTGAAGACGCACAACTTCCACTGGAACGTGACCGGGTCGATGTTCAACTCGCTGCACACCATGTTCGAGACGCAGTACACCGAGCAGTGGGCGGCACTGGACGACGTGGCCGAGCGCATCCGCGCGCTGGGCTTCAATGCCCCGGGCTCCTACCGGGAATTCGCTGCGCTGACCTCGATCGCCGAGGAACCGGGCCTGACCGACAGCGCGGACTGGCGTGAAATGGTACGCCAGTTGGTGGTCGCCAACGAAGCAGTCTGCCGTACGGCACGTGAAGTGCTGGAGGTGGCGGCCAAGGGGGATGACGCCCCGACCGAGGATCTGATGACCCAGCGGCTGCAGACCCACGAGAAGTACGCCTGGATGCTGCGCTCGCTGCTGCAGTAAGAGTTGGGGGGCCCGGCAGGGCTGCGCCCTGCACCCGCAGAGGCAACTGCAACGGCAACGGCCGGAGCAAAAGCTGGTTTCCTGTGGGTTGGCGGGGTGGGTCCGGTGGCAGGGGACGCCGTGAACCCGTCCTTGGGGGCTTGGCCGCGGCATCCATGCCGCGGACACCCCTGGCACCGGACCCACCCCGCCTTCGGCAGTTTTCCGCGATCTGCCGGCAAAGCCATTGGGGTCGGATCCGTTTTCCCCAGGAAAACGGATCTGACCCCATTTTGTTTGTCGAGTTCTGACAGTTTTCATCCACGCATGGCGTGGATTGATCTGGCCCCCCGTCACCGGGAAACTGTCGGGGGTGGGGCGGTGTGGGCTTGCAGGACCGTTGGCGCCATGGATGGCGCCATCGAGCCCCCAAGGACGGGTTTACGGCGTGTCCTGCAAGCCCACACCGCCCCGCCCAATAAGCAGACAGCCCAGAGCCGGCTGTTGCCTTTGACGTTGCACTGGCTTGCAGCAGGTGCAGGGCGCAGCCTTGCCGAACCCCTACCCCTCCCTCCGGGGTAAACTAAACGGATGGCTTCCCGTCCCGCGCACGACCTGCTCCAACGCGTCTTTGGTTACGACGATTTCCGTGGTCCGCAGCAGGACATCGTGGAGCATGTGGCTGCCGGTCACGATGCCCTGGTGCTGATGCCCACCGGCGGCGGCAAATCGCTGTGCTACCAGGTCCCGGCCCTGCTGCGTGACGGTTGCGGCATCGTCATCTCGCCGCTGATCGCGCTGATGCAGGACCAGGTCGAAGCCCTGCGCCAGCTCGGCGTGCGCGCCGAGTACCTGAATTCCACCCTGGATGCCGAGACTGCCGGCCGCGTCGAGCGCGAACTGCTCGCCGGTGAGCTGGACATGCTCTATGTCGCTCCCGAGCGGCTGCTGACCGGTCGCTTCCTGTCGCTGCTGTCGCGCAGCCAGATCGCCCTGTTCGCCATCGACGAAGCACACTGCGTGTCGCAGTGGGGCCACGACTTCCGCCCGGAATACCGCCAGCTGACCGTGCTGCACGAGCGCTGGCCGCAGATCCCGAGGATCGCGCTGACCGCCACCGCCGATCCGCCAACCCAGCGCGAGATCGCCGAGCGCCTGGATCTGCAGGAAGCACGCCACTTCGTCAGCTCCTTCGACCGCCCCAACATCCGCTACACCGTGGTGCAGAAGGACAACGCCCGCAAGCAGCTGACCGACTTCCTGCGCAGCCACCGTGGCGAGGCCGGCATCGTCTACTGCATGTCGCGGCGCAAGGTCGAGGAGACCGCTGAATTCCTCTGCGGCCAGGGCTTCAACGCCCTGCCCTACCACGCCGGCCTGCCGCCAGACGTGCGCGCGAACAACCAGCGCCGCTTCCTGCGCGAGGACGGCATCGTGATGTGCGCCACCATCGCCTTCGGCATGGGCATCGACAAGCCGGACGTGCGCTTTGTCGCGCATACCGACCTGCCCAAGTCGATGGAAGGCTACTACCAGGAAACCGGCCGCGCCGGTCGCGATGGCGAGGCCGCCGAGGCCTGGCTGTGCTACGGCCTGGGCGACGTGGTGCTGCTCAAGCAGATGATCGAGCAGTCGGAGGCCGGCGAAGAGCGCAAGCAGCTGGAGCGGGCCAAGCTCGACCATCTGCTGGGCTACTGCGAATCCATGCAGTGCCGCCGCCAGGTGCTGCTGGCCGGTTTCGGCGAGACCTACCCCCAGCCCTGCGGCAACTGCGACAACTGCCTGACACCGCCGGCCTCGTGGGACGCGACCATTCCGGCACAGAAGGCGCTGAGCTGCGTCTACCGCAGCGGCCAGCGCTTCGGCGTCGGCCACCTGATCGACATCCTGCGTGGCAGCGAGAACGAGAAGGTGAAGCAGCAGGGCCACGACAAGCTCAGCACCTATGCGATCGGTCGCGATCTGGATGCGCGCACCTGGCGCAGCGTGTTCCGCCAACTGGTCGCCGCCAGCCTGCTGGAAGTGGACAGCGAGGGCCACGGCGGCCTGCGCCTGACCGACGCCAGCCGCGACGTACTGACCGGCCGCCGCCAGATCAGCATGCGCCGCGACCCGGCCAGCAGCACCAGCGGGCGCGAACGCAGTGCGCAGCGTACCGGGCTGTCGGTACTGCCGCAGGATCTGGCGCTGTTCAACGCCCTGCGCGGCCTGCGTGCCGAACTGGCCCGCGAACAGAACGTGCCGGCGTTCGTGATCTTCCACGACAGCACCCTGCGCAACATCGCCGAACAGCGCCCGACCAGCCTGGATGCACTGGCACGGGTCGGCGGCATCGGCGGCACCAAGCTGAGCCGTTACGGCCCGCGCCTGGTCGAGATCGTGCGCGAAGAGGGCTGACGGTATCGCGTTGCCGCGCTGCGCGGCCGCCGGGCATGGTCCCAACGGCACGCGGGCGCCCCGGTAGAGCCGAGCCCACGCTCGGCTGCCCCTGCGCGAACAGCAGCCGAGCGCGGGCCCGGCTCCACCTTGGTGCAGCTCCACCTTGGTGCAGCTCCAACCTTGAACCGGCCATTCAGCCGGAAGTGCATCCGCGCCCGCTTGCGGCTAGATTAGCGCCATGTCCCTGGCTTCGACCCTGCTTCGTGTCGTGCTCATGCTCAGCCTGTTGCTCAACGGGCTGAACGCGGCCATGGCCAGCGGTCATGAAGAAATGGGGCGGATGGCACACGCCGTCGCGGCCGCCGCAGCTGGCGGTGACGCCGACTGCCACCACCACGCCGGCATGCAGGCCGACCCGGCCCCGCAGGCCAAGGCCCCCGCCCACGACGCCCACTGCCAGATCAAGGACTGCGTGCGCAGCTGTGCCCAGCACCCGTTGCTGGTGGTGCAGCCGTTGCCGTTCATGGCCGGCCCGGCGTTGTCGCTGGCACCACAGCCGATGCCGGCCACCGGCCGTCCGGCGCCGCCGCTGCCGCCGATCTCACGCCCTCCCATCGGCTGATTCCACATGCACCGTGCGCCCTGCGCACCGTAGCCGGCCACCTGCCGGCGTCTTTACGTGTCTGGAGTCACCACCATGAATACCCGCATTCCCCCCGGTCCGGGCGCCGTGCCCATGCCGTCGCGCCGCCTGTTCGTGCAGGGCCTGGCCGCCGGCGGCGTGGTTGCCGGCATCGCCGCCGTCGGCGTACCACAGCGCGCGCTCGCCGCCGCCACGGCCACCCCGCGCCTGGCCGGCGCCCCAGCCGTGCTCAGCGACACCCGCATCGAACTGGCCATCGGCGAATCACTGGCCAACTTCACCGGCCGCACCCGCCCGGCGATCACCGTCAATGGATCGCTGCCGGCGCCGATCCTGCGCTGGCGCGAAGGCCAGACCGTGGACCTGTTCGTGCGCAACACGCTGGAACGCCACCCGACCTCGATCCACTGGCACGGCATCCTGCTGCCGGCCAACATGGACGGCGTGCCCGGCCTGAGCTTCAACGGCATCGGCCCCGGCGAGACCTACCACTACCACTTCCAGCTGAAGCAGTCGGGTACCTACTGGTACCACAGCCACTCGATGTTCCAGGAGCAGGCCGGCCTGTACGGCGCGCTGATCATCGATCCGGCCGAACCGGCGCCGTACCGGCACGACCGCGAGCACGTGATCATGCTGTCCGACTGGACCGACATGGATCCGGGTGCGCTGTTCCGGCGCATGAAGAAGCTCGCCGAGCATGACAACTACTACAAGCGCACCCTGCCCGACTTCCTGCGTGACGTGAAGCGCGGGGGCTGGTCAGCCGCGCTGTCCGACCGTGGCATGTGGGGGCGGATGCGGATGACGCCGACCGACATCTCCGACATCAACGCCCACACCTACACCTACCTGATGAACGGCACCGCCCCGGCCGGCAACTGGACCGGGCTGTTCCGCAGCGGCGAGAAGGTGCTGCTGCGTTTCATCAACGGCGCCTCGATGACCTACTTCGATGTGCGCATTCCCGGCCTGAAGATGACCGTGGTCGCCGCTGATGGCCAGTACATCCACCCGGTCAGCATCGATGAATTCCGCATCGCGCCGGCCGAGACCTACGATGTGCTGGTGGAACCGAGCGGCCAGGATGCCTACACGATCTTCTGCCAGGACATGGGCCGCACCGGCTACGCTGCCGGCACGCTGGCGGTGCGCCATGGCCTGCAGGCGCCGATTCCCGAGCGCGACCCACGCCCGTTGCTGACGATGAGCGACATGGGCCACGACATGGGCAGTGGTGGCCACGGCGGCCACGACATGGCCGCGATGAAGGGCATGGAAGGCGGCTGCGGCGCCAGCATGGGCCACGGTGCGCATGGCGGCGGTGATGCCGCCAGCAAGGCGCCAAAGCACCCGCCCAGCGAGCGCAACAACCCGCTGGTGGACATGCAGAGCTCGGCGACCGAACCGAAGCTGGACGACCCCGGCATCGGCCTGCGCGACAACGGCCGCCAGGTGCTGACCTATGGCGCGATGCGCAGCCTGTTCGAGGACCCCGATGGCCGCGAGCCCAGCCGTGAGATCGAACTGCACCTGACCGGGCACATGGAGAAATTCTCCTGGTCGTTCGATGGCATTCCGTTCGCCAGCGCCGAACCGCTGCGGCTGAACTACGGCGAGCGCATGCGCATCGTGCTGGTCAACGACACCATGATGCAGCACCCGATCCACCTGCATGGCGTGTGGAGCGATCTGGAGAACGCGCAGGAGGAATTCCAGGTGCGCAAGCACACCATCGACATGCCGCCCGGCACCCGCCGCAGCTACCGCGTGCGCGCCGATGCGCTCGGCCGCTGGGCCTACCACTGCCATCTGCTGTACCACATGGAAGCGGGCATGATGCGCGAAGTGAGGATCGAAGAATGAGCCGCTCACTGCTTTCCCCCAGCCTGCTGGCCCTGGGCCTGGCCGCCGCATTGCCGGTGTTCGCGCAGTCGCACGCCGGGCATGACATGGCCGCGATGGATCCGCCCGCAAAGACCGCCAACGCGCCGGTCGAACAGGCCGATCATTCGAAGATGGATTCGGGCGCCACAGATCATGCCGGCATGGATCACTCGAAGATGGACCATGGCGCGATGCAACCGGCGGCGATGGACCATTCGCAGATGGACCACGGGGCAATGGGCCATGCCACGCCCGCGCCCACCGAACCGCGCGACCCCATCCCGGTGCCGTCCGATGCCGATCGTGCCGCTGCATTCCCACCGATCGCGCACGGCGCGATGGAGCATGCGCCGGAGATCAACAGCCTGCTGCTGATCGACCGCCTCGAACATTGGGACGGCAAGAGCAGCAACGGCCAGGCCTGGGAGGCCACCGGCTGGATCGGTGGCAACATCAACCGCCTGTGGCTGCGCACCGATGGCGAACGCAGCCGCGGCCGCACCGAGTCATCGTCGCTGGAAGCACTGTATGGCCGCAGCGTGTCGCCGTGGTGGGACGTGCTGGTCGGCGTGCGCCAGGACTTCCGCCCGGCTGACTCGCGCACGTGGGCGGCCATCGGCATCCAGGGGCTGGCACCGTACAAGTTCGAGAGCTCGGCCACGCTGTATATGGGTTCCGGCGGCCAGGTGCTGGCCAAGGCCGAGGTCGAGTACGACGTGCTGCTGACCAACCGCCTGATCCTGCAGCCGCTGCTGGAAGCCACCATCGCGGCCAAGGATGAACCGGAGTACGGCATTGGTCGCGGACTGAACAAGGTCGAAGCCGGGCTACGCCTGCGCTATGAGTTCAGCCGCCGTTTTGCGCCATACATCGGCATCAGCCACGAGCGCACGTTTGGCGACACCGCCGACTATGCCGGTGACCACGCACGCGACACACGCTGGGTGACCGGCGTGCGAATGTGGTTCTGAGCAGCGGCTCGTGCGCGATGGCCAGCCCCGGCAGCCGCCGGGGCCGGCTACACTGCGCCACGTTCCAGTGCAGGCACCACCATGTCGTTGCAGATCCGCCGCGCCACCCTTGCCGATGTCGACGCCCTGTCGGCCATCGCGATCGCCACCTACAACGAAACCTGGGGCGATTCCTATCCGCCGCAGGAGCTGCATGATTTCCTGCAGGCGCACTACAGCAGCGAACCGCAGCGCACTGAACTGTCCGACCCACGCAGTGCCATCTGGCTGCTGATGGACGGCGACGCCGTGGTCGGCTACCTGGCCGCCGGTGCCAACACCCTGCCGCATGCCGATGCACGCGAGGGCGACATCGAACTGAAGCGGTTCTACATCCTGGCCGCACACCAGAACGGCGGCCATGGTGCACGCCTGATGGACGCGTTCATGGCCTGGCTGGACCAGCCGCAGCGCCGCACCCTGTGGGTGGGCGTATGGGAAGAAAACTTCGGCGCGCAGCGCTTCTACGCGCGCTATGGCTGCAGCAAGGTCGGCGAGTACGACTTCATCGTCGGTGATACCCACGACCGCGAGTTCATCCTGCGGCGGCCATGATCATGCAGCCCATGTAGCGTCGAGCCATGCTTGGCCAGGGTCTGCAATATCCAGTCGAGCATGGCTCGACGCTACAAACTAGAAATCGAACAGTTCCGACAGGAAGCTGTCCTTCTTCTTTTTCTTGTAGCCCTGGCCCCGGTTGTCCTCGTAGCGCTGGCCGAGGTGGCGGGTATCACGGTGCATCACCGGTGGCGGCGACGCCGGCTGAGCCTGCACGGGCGCTGGCGGTGGTACGGCCGCACCGGCGCCTGCGCGCTCGATGATCTTGTCCAGCTCGCCACGATCCAGCCACACGCCGCGGCAACTTGGGCAGTAATCGATCTCGATGCCGTGGCGTTCGGCCATCTGCAGCGTCTGGGTCTTGCACACGGGGCACAGCATCGGTATTGCTCCTGTCGGTCTGGTTTCGACTGTACCTGCACCGCGATGACTGTGCGGCAACGCGTGACCGATGGCACAGGGACTTCCGGCGCGTGCCCACATGCGTACCGCGCGGCACACTGCGCCCTTGTTCCGCAGGGAATGCGTACATGACCGTATTGTCCCGCCTGCCCACCACCGCGCGCCTGTTGCTGGTGCTGCTGGGTGTCGGCCTTGGCCTGAACCTGCGGGATATCGCCGCGGCCATCGGCACACCGGTTCCCGCACTGCCCATCCCCTATGGCGGCAGCCTGTTGGACAACGCGCTGGCGGTACTGGTGGCACTGCTGCTGGCCGCGCTGCTGCGGCCCCGTGGCATGGGCCTGATGGCCAGCTTGGGACTGCGCGGAAACGGCTGGGGCGGCCCGTTGTGGGTGCTGCTGGCCAGCCTGCCCTGCTGGCTGGGACTGGCGCTGCTCGGAACTCCGAACACGGCGCTGACTGGGCTGGATGCCACGATGCTGGCCGCGCTGTTCCCGCTGGCCGAGGAACTGCTGTTCCGTGGCCTCGGCTTCGTGCTGCTGGTGAAGATCGTGCGCGGTCCGTGGCCGTTGCTCGCGCTGCCGCAGGCACTGCTGTTCGGCATGGTGCACTGGCTCGGCTTCGGCGGGTTCGACGGCGGCGGCATCGCACTGTTCATTGGCGCGGTGATCGCGCTGGGCGGCTTCATCTTCGCCTGGCTCGACCACCTCGACGGCGACACCCTGTGGTGCGGCCTGGTCCTGCATGTTTCGATGAACCTTGCCTGGAATGTGTTCAGCCTCGATGACGCCATCGCATTGGGTTGGCAGGCCACCTGCCTGCGCATCGGCACCGCCCTGCTCGCGGTGGCGGTGCTGGCCTGGCACGTGCGGTTCAGGCGCCAGAGAGGGCTGTAACGCCCGCTTAGCTTGCCGTGCACGTCGGGATCACTACCGGCTTGCGCATACTTGCGCGCCTTTTCACCGTTGCTGTCCGGAGTTGTCGCGTCATGTTGCTGTCCAAGCGCCACGTTGAACCCCGCGTCCTGCTCATCGAGGACGCCGAGGAAACCCGCGAGCTGAGCCGACTGGCGCTGGAAAGCCAGGCCTGCCACGTAGTGGGCGTGAGCTCTGCCGAAGCGGCGCTGGGCCTGCTGGCGGCCGGTGAGCGTTTCGACCTGCTGTTCACCGACGTCAATCTGGGTGCGATCAGTGGCATTGAAGCCGCCAACCGGGTCCGCAGCCTGTATCCCCAGCTGCCGATCCTGGTGACGTCGGGCATGGACCAGCACCAGGTGCTGCCGCAGCTGCGCGACGGCATCCATTTCCTGCCCAAACCTTACAACATGAGCGAGCTGCTCGACGCCATCCGGCTGTGCTTCCGGCACGCCGATGTGGGCGTATTGACCGGGCCGGATGCACAGGCCGCCTGAGGCATTCATCCACACCACACCCCGGTATCCATGCCATGCGTGGATGCCACCGGCCATCAACCGCCGGTATACGGCCCCTCGCCCGGCATCACTTCCAGCAGCGCACGGGTGATCGCCCGCGGGTAGACGGTCAGGTGGTCCTCACCGTCGATCACCACGTTGTCCACCTTCAGCTTGCGGCCACTGCGCTGAAGCTGGGCGGTGAAGTCGGCGGTCTGGCGCAGCATGTCGTTGCCGGTTGAATAGCGCGGCCCGGGCTTGTCCGTTTCATAGCTGCCCACCGACAACAGAACGCGCGTGGGCTGCGCCGGGATGACGGCAACGTCCTGCATGCGTGGCAGCAGTAGCTGGTCGAACCACAGCGACGGACTGGACAGGATGTAGGTGCTGAACAAGTCCGGCTGGGTGGTCAGCACATAGGCGCCGAACAGCGCGCCATAGGAGTGGCCGGCGAACATGCGGCGGGTGGGATCGGTGCGGTAGCGCGCATCGACCATCGGCAGCACCTGCGCCGCCAGGAAATCGCGGTAGTGCGCGGCCCCGCCGTAGGAGACGTCGTCGCTGTAGTAGCCATCGACCGTACGCGCCGGGGTGCTGGGCGTGTAGTCGCGCGAGCGGCTCTGCTTGGAGGTCAGCCCCTCCTGCGGCGGCAGCCCGACCAGGATGAAGTTCTCGATGTTGACGCCCTGCTGCCCCACCAGGTTGCGCACGCTGCGCACCAGCGGAAAACTGTACAGCGCATCGGTCACGTACAGCACCGGATAGTGCTTCTCCGGATGTGCGGCGTAGTCGGCCGGCAACGCCACCCAGATCGGGTAATCGCGTCCCACCGGGTCGTGCACGCGCAGCGCCTCGGTATCCGGCAGCACCACGCCCTGCGCGGCGGTGGCCGCGCTTTCCTTCGCTTCATCCGGAGTTGCCGGTGGCGCCACCGACATCGCACAGCCCCCCATGGCCAGGCAGGCCGCCACACTCCATCCACGCACACGCTGCATCCACACTCTCCCGTTGCGGGCGACGCACCCGGGTGGCGTCGCTACCGCATCCTCACACGTCGCGCGGCGCCGCGCCACGCGCGGTCAGGGCGAGGCCGGCGGCGGCGCCGGGAACAGTGTGCGCAGCGCCTGCAATGCGGCCGGGTGGTAGACGGTCGCGTGGGTTTCCTCCGGCAGCGGCAGGTACTTCACCAGCGGCGACGGCGAGGCCTGCTGCAGCAGCGCGGCCAGTCGTGCCGTGGAGGCGGCCAGTTCCGGTTGCCCGCTGCTGGCCAGGAACACGTGCGGCTGTGCACGCGTCACCGCCGGCAGCTGCCGGGATGCTCCGGCCAGCATCGCACCACGGTTCCACCACAGGCTGGGGTCCAGCGCGATATAGCTGTTGAACAGCGTCGGCTCCTGCAGCAGCGTCTCGACCACGAACAGGCCAGCCAGCGACTCACCGATCAGCGCACGCTCGTCTGTGGTCGGGTAGCGCTGGCGTACCTGCGGCATCAGTTCATCGCGCAGGAAGCTGCGGTAGGCCGCCGAGCCACCGATGCGTGGCGCGATCTTCTGGTCCTGCGGGTCGCTGCTGGGGCCGGTCATGTCGCGGCGGCGCTCGGTATTCTCGATGCCGACCAGCAGGAACGGACGCATGCTGCCATTGCCGGTCAGCACCTGCACCAGCCCTGCCACATGCAGGAAATCCTCGCCGATGCCGCCATCGGCCATGTACAGCACCGGCAGCGGCGCCTTCGGATCCAGGCCCCAGGGCTGCGGACGATAGACATTGATGCGGCGGGTCTCGCCCAGTGCCTTCGACTGCACGGTGAAGGTCTCGCCGATGACCAGTGGTGCGGCCGCAGCGGTCGATGCCGGCGGTGCTGCCGGCACGGTGGGAACAGCTGCGAGGCCCGGCCCTGCGGCGGCCAGCAGGATCAGGGCGGAGAGAGCGACGACGCGCATGCGAACTTCCATTTTCGAGAGGACGGCCAGCATAACTGCGCCGGCGCCCTCAACGGCGATCCAGTTCGATCACGGCCTGGCAGGCACGGAGCTGGTCGTCGGCATCGCGTCCGATTCGAACAAGCGCTGCCGCAACCTCTGCTCGTAACTGGGCGCCCGCATCACGTTCGCCGGTGCGGGCGGCGGCTTCGGACAGACGGCCGGTATGGCACGCGGCGAGGTCGTCGCGCAGGCGGAGAGTGCCAGCGCGCAGGGCAGCCACCACATCGGCATCCACCTCGGCCGCGCGCTCACGATCCTGTTCATGTTGTTCCCCCAGTGAGGCCATCGCCTCGCTCCGTTCTTCCTGATCCCGGCGCAACCGCCGTTCGGACTGCACCGCGCCGGCCTGTTGCTCCACATCGGCACGCGCCATCGCGAGGTCGCTGCGATCACCGCGCCAACGCCAGCCAGTCATGAACATCAGCAACGACCACAGCAGCAGCGACGCCATCACCACCAGCATGCGCGGCATGGGTCACTGCTCCGCCAGGCAACGCGCGTGGCGCTGCTGCTGGCGCTCCCACACTCCCCAGCACACGGTGTTGGGGCGGCCGTCGATGCGGGTTGAACAGTCGTAGCCCCCTGCCCGCCTCCACAGCAGCAAGGCATCGCAGGCCTGGTGATACTCACCCTGCAGCAGATGCCGGCGCATCGACGACGCGCGCCAGTTGCCGATGCCGTACTGGTAGAGGAAATCGACATAGACGTCGTACTCGCCCTGGCTGAGCGCCACACCGGGCAGCGACGCGCGGAACTGCCCTTCCTCCCTGGCCAGATGAGCCTGCACGGCATGCAGCGCGCGTACCGGCGTGGTGCGGTCGCCCAGCCTCACCGGCGTGCCATCCTCGCGAACGGTCGAGCCGAAGCCATAGGTGGGCCGGTCATTGCGCGTGGGCACCACTGCGGCGTCGGTGTATCCCTCGCGGTCAACGATGGCGATCAGGCCCGCAGCACTCAGCGCAAGCGCGGCGACCAGGCTGCGTACCGGCAATGTACTGCCGGGCCGGCTCATTCGCGCTCCCTGCGGCGCCATTCGCGCAGCCAGCGCCAGCCCAGATAGGCAATCTGCGCCGCCAGGTAGATGATGGTGAGGACCACGACCAGGCGGTCCAGGGTGATGCCGGCTGCAAGCGCACCGGCGACGGTAACCGGCGGCGCCGACTTGATGGCCGCCGCGCCGGCCGTGCTGATGATTTCTTCTTTCATGATGGGTCCTGGAGGGAATGCAGGCCGCGTCGCATCGACGTGGCCCGAAGGGGTGCCCGCCCCGCTGCCGGCTCGGCACGAGGGTTGTTCCGGTCGGGAGGCGGGCGGAAGATCGGTTCCGCCGCTCATGCGGCCTGGGCGATGCCCTCCATCCAGCCACGTACGCGCTGGAAGCCAAGTTCGACCAGGTTGAGGTAATGCCGGTTGGATACCGGCCGCTGCCCGCTGTTGGCCAGCAGCAGATTCGCCGTTTCGAATCGTTCGACCTTGCGTCGGCCACGCCCGCAGTAGTAGCCGCGCAGCGCACAGGCCATCGCCACGTTGTCACGCGCGACCGCCGTGATGATGTCTTCGATCTGCTGCGCCAGCTGATCGGTTTCCAGAGGCTTGTAGCCCTGGGCCCGCCCCGGCATGTCACCACGATGCTCGATCAGCACCGCCAGCAGGTTGCGCGACTGGAAGCCGAGGTATTCGCAGTCGCGATGCAGCGCATATTCGCCGCCCCAGTGCTCCAGGCGGCTGCGGACATACTCACCGAACGTATCAAGCTGCATGGGTGGCTTCTCCTTTGACGGGCGACGGGGCCGGACCGAACACATCCGGGCGCAGGGATTCGCGGCGCACGGCGCCCGCAGTGGCCAGCTCGATGCGCCGGCACAGGCGCGCGCCGGGCAGCTTGTGGCCGCGGGCGATCATGTAGAGGGTCCGCAGCGCGCAACCGGTCTGGTGGGCCAGGCGGCGCATGACGGGGCAGCTGGGGGTGCCGTAGCCCCCTTGGGAGATGGCGTAGTCGATGAGGTTCATGGGCCACACATTACTGCCACGGTAATGGATAGTCAATACCGTTTTGGTCATTTGCTGGATTGGTAATGCAGCGCACCATCTACAGATGGACGCCAGTACCGCTCGCACCCTCAACATGCGCCTCCGCGTGGCCGCCGCCGGCGGCCCGGCCGAATGGGCCCGCCTGTACGGTGGCACCCGCTGGGCCCAGCCCCAGGTCAGCCAGTGGATTTCCGAGAGCAACCCGAAGAGCATCGGCCATCGGCTTGCGCGCGATCTTGAATCAGTGATGCAGCTTCCACATGGAACGCTGGATCGCGTCGATCAGGACGGAGACGTGTCGCTTCAGTCTCAATCTACGGGACTGGATTTCGAGAAAATGAGCGCTGCGGTCAAGGTGCTTTCGCACTACCTGGAGCTGGTCGGCGATCCACCGGAATGGATCTACGATCCCGTGCTGCTGGAGACCGCATTCATGGTCGTGGACGAGTTCGGTCAGCCCTCTGCACCGGACAATGTGCTCGACCTGACGAAGCTTCTGGCAAGACGGATCAGGGAGGCAAAGGATGACTCACACGCGACTCGAGGAGCTCGCACAGCGGTTGGCCGCTAGGACCCAGGAACTGCGCGGCGAGCGCACCCCGGCGCCGGCATTGCGGGTGGTGGCGGGAGACGCACATGTGGTCCGCGGGGAGAGGCGCATGGACGCGATCATGCGCGAGTGGCATTGCCGCATGATCCGCAACGTACGCCGACGCTGGGGCGAACCCATGCAGCATGTGATCGACCAGGCATGTTGCGGTGTGGTCAACATCGAGCAGCTCGCCGACGACGCACTGATCCAGTTGCACAAGGACATGGAGCGCGCGGAGGAGTGCATCCGCGAGGGCATTTCCTTCCACGACGCCGGGCTGTTGCGCGCGCATTACGGCTGACAGCGTCCCTGGCCGGCCGGAAACGGCCGGTTCTGATGAGATCAATTACCTGAAATTACCATTATTGTTACCTTAAAGGTAATTTTTTTAAGGTGAGTGACGTGGGGGCAGCAGCGATGGAAGCAGGTGCGCGGAGCGCCGCTTCCCCGCACCCGCTGCCAGCGGGCGCCGGGGAGTCGATGGCACCTGCAACACCGCATCGTTGCAGCGGCACTTCCCCCATTGCGGAAGTGCTTTGAAGGAAGCAACAAAAAAGGCGCCCCTTGGGCGCCTTGATCGTCAATGCAATGGTGGGCCGTGAAGGATTCGAACCTTCGACCAAAAGATTAAAAGTCTTCTGCTCTACCGACTGAGCTAACGGCCCGATGCATCGCCCGGCCTTTCGGCGGGGTCCGCATTCTACCCTACTTTGCCGGGTCGCGCGAAGTACAGAGGTGTTGCGTGTGCCGGCCAGCGGCCGGCACTACCCGGTCGGGTCAGCCCGCTTAAACCTTCCGGGCCTTCCACGCATCCCATCCATGTTCACCACCCGGAGCCACGGATGCGCCTCACCTGCTGTCTGATCGCCATCCTGCTGTTGCCCTGCACAGCAGTGGCCTCGCCGTCCCAGGTCGTCACTGACGACATCGCCCGCTTCTGGGCCACCTATGACGCGGTGCGCGCCGAACCTGATGCCGAACGCCGCGTGGTGCTGGTCCAGCAACGCTACATCGATCCCGGCAGCCCCGGACTGCATGCACTGACGCAGGTCCGCAACTACACGGCCCGCGAATACGCCGAGGCCATGCAGTCATGGCCACGCTTCTGGACTTCGGTACGGCCGTTGACTGCGAACGCGCAGCAGGCCAGCGCCACGCTGGACCGGGACCTGGACGCGTTCCGCGCGCTCTACCCTGCACTGCGTCCGGCCACCATCACCTACGCGATGGGCGTGCTGCGTACCGGCGGCACCACGTTGGGCGACAAGGTGTTGATCGGGGCGGAGATGGCGCTGGGCGATGAGCGCGTGGACGTAAGCGAGCTGCCCGAGCCGATGCGCGGCCGCCTGCGGATCTTCTACGACAGCCGCCCCGGTGCGAACAACGCGCAGAACAACCTGCACGAGTACGTGCATACCCAGCAGCGCGAGACCACTGGCAGCCTGGCCCAGTACGCAGTACGCGAAGGCGTAGCCGAATACGTGGCAGAGCGCATCAGCGGTCGCCGTCCGGCACTGCCGCTGTACGCCTATGGGCCCGCGCACGAGGCACAAATCCGCACGCGCTTCCTTGCCGAGATGCACGGTGACAGCCTGGACAACTGGCTGTACAACAGCGCGCGCAATCCGTTCGGGGTGAGTGATCTGGGCTACTACGCCGGATACCGCATCGCGCAGGAGTACATGCGCCAACAGACCGACGAGGGGGCCGCCATCGCGCGGATGATCGAACTGGACTACGCCGATCCGGACGCGGTGCGCGGCTTCATCGAGGCATCGGGATGGTTGCAGGCCCGCTAGGTCAAGGAGTGCGAACCAACGGTTCGCACCCACCGAGAGGGGGGCGGGCGCACCCACCGAGAGGGGGCGGCTTGCACCCACCAAGAAGGGGCGGTTCGCACCTGCAGTGAAGCCGGCCAGCGGCCGGCTCTACCAGACGCGGTCAGGCGTACAGCGTGGGGTCGGGCACGCCGGCCTCGGCAAAGCCCTGCGCGCGCAGGCGGCAGGCATCGCAATGACCGCAGGCGGCGCCGTGAGCGTCGGCGTTGTAGCAGGACACGGTCAGGCCGAAGTCCACGCCCAGGCGCACGCCTTCGCTGACGATCTGGCCCTTGCTGAGGAACTGCAGCGGTGCGTGCACCTTGATGCCCGCACCTTCCACGCCCGACTTGGTGGCCAGGTTGGCCAGCGCCTGGAACGCCGCCACGAACTCGGGGCGGCAGTCCGGGTAGCCGGAGTAATCCACGGCGTTGACGCCGCAGAAGATGTCGTTGGCGCCAAGCACTTCGGCCCAGCCCAGGGCCAGCGACAGCATGATGGTGTTGCGCGCCGGCACATAGGTGACCGGAATGCCGGCACCGCCGGCCTCCGGCACGTCGATGTCGTCGGTCAGTGCCGAGCCGCCGATGCTGCGCAGGTCCACGTCCACGGTCTTGTGCGCGACCACGCCCTGGGCCTTGGCCACGCGGGCGGCAGCGTCCAGTTCGGAGGTATGGCGCTGGCCATAGCGCACGCTCAGGGCATGCACGGCGAAGCCCTGTTCCTGGGCCATGGCGATGACGGCGGCTGAATCCATGCCGCCGGAGAGAAGCACGACTGCCTTCTTCATGGGAAAAACATCCGGTTGGGAGGGGAAAGCCAGCACGCTGTCCCGCGCCGGAGTTACATCAGGGGACGCTGCGCCGGCTCATCGGCCCGGCTCGTCGTTCCACAGGATTTTATGCAACTGCATCTGGAAGCGCACCGGCAGCCGGTCTTCGACAATCCAGTCGGCCAGCTGCCGCGCGGTGATCTCGCCCTTGCTGGGCGAGAAGAACACGGTGCAGCGCTGCACCAGGCCGTGCTCGGCGACCATCGCCTTGGCCCAGTCGTAGTCCTCGCGGTTGCAGATGACGAACTTGATCTGGTCGCGGGCGGTCAGCAGCGGCAGGTTTTCCAGGCGGTTGCGGGCGGCTTCGGCCGAACCCGGCGTCTTGATGTCGACGACGCGCGACACCCGCGGGTCCACCGCGCTGACGTCCAGCGCACCGGAGGTTTCCAGCGAGACGTCCATGCCGGCATCGCACAGCTTTTCCAACAGCACCAGGCAGCGCTTCTGCGCCAACGGCTCGCCACCGGTCACGCAGACGTGGCGCACGCCCTGGGCCAGCACCTCGGCCACGATGTCGTCGATATCCCACCAGGTGCCGCCGTGGAAGGCATAGGCGGTGTCGCAGTACTGGCAACGCAGCGGGCAGCCGGTCAGGCGCACGAACACGGTTGGCCAGCCGGCGGTATCGGCTTCGCCCTGCAGCGAGGTGAAGATCTCGGTGATCTTCAGGCGTGGCAGGGGCGACTGCACGATCTCACTGGGCGTGGCGGCGGCGCTGGACGGAGTAACGGCGGTCATGGCGGGTACTTCTTGGTGGGACACGTGGCGGGTGGGCTACCGTGGCCGGTAACGAACGCAGCCGAGCATGGCTCGGCTCTACGAAAACAACCGGGCAGACAGGGCCCGGCGCTGCCGGATCCGGGCGGGTTTGCCGAACCGGAAACGAAAGCAGCCGAGCGTGGGCTCGGCTCTACAGGGCACCTATTGTACGCCGGGTCAGCGGATCTGCTTGCCGAGGCGGATGGACTGCAGACGGTCCTGCGCGGTGCGCGCGGCGTCCGAGCCGGGGTACTGCGCCACGACGGCCTCCAGCGTCTGCTGGGCCTGGTCGACCTTGCCCTCGCCATACTGCGAGAGGCCGACCTTGAGCAGGCCGCCGGCGGCCTTGTCGTGGGTCGGATAGCGCGAGAGCAGTTCGCGGAACTGGGTCTCGGCCATCGGGAAGTTGCGGGTGGCGTAGTAGCTCTCGCCCAGCCAGTACAGCGCGTTCGGCGCGTAGACGCCGTTCGGGTACAGCTGCAGGAAGCTCAGGAACAACTGCGCCGAATCATCGTACTTGCCGGCCTTCAGCGAATCGAAGGCGACGTTGTAGGAGGTGCGCTCGTCGCCGGTGGCGGCAAGACTGCCGGCATCACCGTGGACGGAAGGCGGCCGCTCGGAAGTGGCCGCCGCTGCGGGTTTTGCCGGGGCCGGTGCGGCCTTCGGCGCGCTCGCCGGAACGGGCGGCAGGGCCGGGGCGGCATTGCCCCCTTCCAACCGGTTCAGGCGGCTGTCCAGATCCAGGTACTGGTCCTGGGCGGACTGCTTGAGCTGGGCGTTGTCGTGCTGCAACTGCTCGATCGAGGCCTGCAGGCTGGTGACCTGCTGCCGCAGCTGATTGATCTGGTTCAACAGGTCCTGGTTGGCGCTGTTGTTGTACATCTGCTGCTCGAGCGCGCCGACACGGTCGGCCAGGCTCTGTCGCTGTGCATGCGCCGGTGCGGCAGCCACGAGGGCTGCCGCAACGACCAGCATCAGTTTGATGCCAATGCGCATGGATTACTGCGCGGTGTAGACGATTTCGACGCGACGGTTCTGCGACCAGCAGGACTCGTTCGACTCGGTGCAGACCGGACGCTCTTCACCGTAGGACACGACGGTCAGCTGCGAAGCCGAGCCACCGTTGGCCTGCAGGGCCGAGTTGACGCCGTTGCCACGACGCTCACCCAGGGCCTGGTTGTACGCGCGCGAACCGCGTTCGTCGGTGTGGCCCTGCAGGGTGATGCGCGAGGACGGACGGTCACGCAGGTACTTGGCGTGGCAAGCCATGATGGCCTGGAATTCCGGCTTCACGTCTTCCTTGTCCAGGTCGAAGTAGACAACGCGCTGGCGCAGGCAAGCGTCGGTGTCCAGGTCGCCCGGGCCGTACAGGCCGGAGGTCGACGGACCGGTCGGGGTGGTGGTGGAGGTGCCGGTGTCGACCGGGGTTGCCGGCTCTTCCTTCACCTTCTTCGAGCAACCGGCCAGGACGGCCACAGACAGCAGGGAAACAAGCAGAACGCGGGTGGACTTGTTCATGGCGATACCTTTGTGGCTCCTAGGCCGATGAGGGGTTCAAGACAGCGAAAATATTAACACTCTTTTAGCGCTGGGTACGGTATGGGGACCATGCCGGTTCGCGCACATCTCCGTCAGCCAGAACCAACCGCTGGCGCACGCGCGCATCGGCGGAAACGGCGTACAGCACACCACGGCCACCCTCGCGGGCGGCGTACAACACCATGCTTGCGTTGGGCGCAAAGCTCGGAGATTCATCCAGCGAACCCGGGGACAACGTGCTCCAGCGGGGCGAACCCAGCGAGCTGTCCATCATCGCGATCTTGTAGCTGTTGCCCGAGCCCTGCGCAACGGCGATCTTCTTGCCATCGTAGGACACCGAGGGCTTGGCATTGTAGTTGCCCTGGAAGGTCACGCGCTCGGCACTGCCGCCACCGGCGCCGACCTTGTAGACCTGCGGGCGGCCGCCGCGGTCGGAGGTGAAGTACACCGCGCTGCCATCCGGCGCCCAGGTCGGCTCGGTGTCGATGGCGAAGTGGTTGGTCAGCTGGGTCAGCTGCTTGCTGCCCAGGTCCATCACGTAGATTTCCGGGTTGCCCGAACGCGACAGGGTCAGGGCCAGCTTGCGGCCATCGGGCGAGAACGCCGGGGCGCTGTTGATGCCGCGGAAGCTGGTGACCAGTTCGCGCGCACCGGTGCCGATGTTCTGGATGTAGATCGCCGAATTGCCACGCTCGAAGCTGACGTAGGCCAGCTTGCTGCCATCCGGGCTCCACGACGGCGACAGCAGCGGCTCGGCCGAACGCACGATGGTCTGCGGGTTGTAGCCGTCGGAGTCGGCCACCATCAGCGCATAGCGCATGGCATCGCCCTTGCCGCTGGCGGTCACGTAGGCGATGCGGGTCCAGAAGGCGCCGCGCACGCCGGTGATCTTCTCGTAGATGGCGTCGGCCATCTGGTGGGCGACGTCGCGCATGGCGTTGCCACGGGCGGTCATCGCCAGGCCCAGCAGGCGCTCGCCCTTGGGCACGTCGAACAGTTCGTACTCGACGCGGTAGGCACCGGCACCGGCATCGAGCACGCGGCCGACCACGATGTAGTTCTGCTTCAGCGCGCGCCAGGTGGCGAACTGGATGTCACCGCCACGCAAGGGCTTCTCGACGATCTGCGCTTCCGGCAGCGTGCGGAACTGGCCCGAACGCTCCAGGTCGGCGCGGACCACGCCGGCGACGTCGGTCTGCGGAGCGGCCGACGAACCCTGGTAGGGCATCGGCACGATGGTGATCGGCAGGGCGGAGGCATTGCCGCCGATGATGTCGATATCCAGCCCCTTCTGCTGCGCGACGGCAGCAAAGGGCAGCAACAGGGCCGCAAACACGGCAAGCCAGCGAGGCATCTTTTTCATGGAGCGCTCAATAGGGGGAAACCGGAACGAGGGATAACAAAGCGGGAGTGAACCGCTTCGCAATCATGAACCAAGGGTACGTGAATTCCGGGTCAGTTCCAGCCCGTCCTCTCACGCACCGTTAACGTCGTGGCTAACATCGCACCTGCCTGCCCCGGTCACGCCGCCCCTCGGGGCGGTGTTCGACAGCAGCCTGCAGCCTGCCCGGCCGAAACCGAGCACGCCAGAGGCAAGCGCGACATCCGTGGGCAGGAGTGGCCCGAGGCCACCCCTGCCCTGCCCGCCTCAGCGATCCTGGGCGGTAAAGGTGAAGTTGAGCGTACGCGCGAACACCGACTCGAAGCCGCGGTACGGCAGTGGCTGCGCATTGAGCACCGCGGCCTCGATCGAACGCTTGCCGGCCTCGTCATAGGGGCAGTTCGGGCTGACCTTGGCCTGCATCACCGTGCCGCCCGGAATCTGGGTGATGGTGATCTGGCAACGCTGGCCCAGCGGCACCGTATCCGGGCGCACCCACTGCGACAGCACCTTGGCCTGGATCGCTGCGGCGTACTTGGCTGAAAGATCGTCGCTGTTGCCACCACCACCGGCCGCCGGCTGGGAAGCGCCGCTGGAGCCGGCAGCGGCACTGCCGGCAGCATTGCGCGCGGCGGCGACCTCGCGCAGCTTCCGCTCGGCCAGCTTGGCTTCCTTCTCGGCCTGCTCGCGGCGGGCACGGATCTCGGCGATCTTCTTCTGCTTCTCGGCCTCGGCCTTGTCAGCCGCGACGCGCTCCTGCTCGGCCTGCTTCTTCTTCTCGTCCGCTTCCTGCTGTTTGGCCAGGCGCAGCTTCTGCTCCGCTTCTTCCTGGCGCTTGCGTTCGGTCAGGTCGATCTGCTCCTGGCGGCGCTTGGCTTCCTGTTCCTGCTTGGCCTTCTCCTGCGAGACGGCCAGTGCGCTCACCGCTTCCTGGTCCTTGGTGTCCGGCTGCGCAACACGCTCCTGCGCCTGTTGCTGCTGGGGCGTGGGCGCGTCCTGCGGGCGCGGCTCGGGAATCGGCTGCGGCGGCGGAATGGTGTCTTCCGGCACCGGGATCGGCTCGGCGACCGGCGGCGGCAGGTCCTCCAGCTTCTCCGACTGGCGCAGCGCCTGGCGTGCGGCGGACGCCTCGGAGGCGGACAGCGCCAGGCTGGCCTCGACCGAGGGGTCGCCAGCGGCGGCATCGGTGTTGCGCTGGGGCGACCACAGCCAGGCCACGATGAAGACCAGCGCGACCAGCAGGTGCACCAGCAACGCCAGCGCCAGGGGCAGACCCCAGCCGGGTTCGCGCTGATGCGGGGGTGGCAGGGCGTCAGCGTGCATCGGTGGCCAGGCCTACCTTGTCTACCTTGGCGCGCTTGATCACGTCCATCGCGGCAATGACCTTCTCATAGGCCACGGCGCGGTCGGCGGCGACGATCACGCGCACGCCCTTGTCCTGGGCGGCGATGCCGGCCAGGCGGCCTTCCAGTTCCTCGGCCGACACGGCGGCCGGCTCCTTGGCGTCGGGCAGCTTCAGGCTGAGCTGGCCGTCCTGGCGCACCGAGACGATCACCGGGTCCTGCTTGCTCTCCAGCGCCTTGGCGTTGGACTGCGGCAGGTCGACGTCGAAGCTCAGGGTGAGCAGCGGTGCGGTGACCATGAAGATGATCAGCAGCACCAGCATGACGTCGATGTAGGGAACGACGTTGATTTCCGATTTCAGCTTGCGGCGCTTGCGGCGACCGATGGCAGCGGACATGGCTTGGACTCCCGGGTCAGGCGCTTACTCGTCGCCAGCGCTCTGGCGCTGCAGGATGGAGCTGAACTCTTCGGCGAAGGTCTCGAACCGCACCGACATGCGCTCCACGCGGGTGGTGAAGCGGTTGTAGGCCCACACCGCCGGGATCGCCACGAACAGGCCGATGGCGGTGGCGAACAGTGCCTCGGAGATGCCCGGCGCGACGGCGGCGATACCGGCCTGCGCACCGCTGCTGATCATGTCGTGCATGGTCACCATGATGCCGAACACGGTACCGACCAGGCCCACGTACGGGGCAGTCGAGCCGATGTTGGCCAGCAGCTCCAGGTTGCGCTCGAGCTGGTCCACTTCACGGGTGTAGGTGGTGCGCATGGCGCGCTGCGCGCCTTCAAGCTGCGCACGGCCATCCAGCCGGCGCTTGTCGCGCAGGCGGGTGTACTCGCGGAAGCCGGCTTCGAAGATGGCTTCCAGGCCGGTCACGCTGCGGCTGCGGTCGGTGGCTGCGCTGTACAGCTTGCCCAGGTCGGCGCCGGACCAGAAGCGGTTCTCGAACTCGTCGGCTTCGCGGGTGGCCTGCTTGAACACGCGGGCCTTGCGGAAAATGATCACCCAGCTGACGAACGAGCCGACCAGCAGCAGCAGCACGATGATCTTCACCGGCAGGCTGGCCTTGGCCATCAGTTCGAGGTAGTTGATGCCGCCGCCGGTGGTGGCCTGGGCAAGGGTCTGTGTCGCGGCGTTGCTGACGTCGGCCGGCAGTGCCTCGGTGACCGTGGCCTGCAGGGCCAGGAGCGTTGCGATCATCCGTTGTTCCTCAATGTTCGGATTCGGGGTGGAGGTGGGGTTGCAGCACGGCAAGGACGGCATCGTCCATGCCACGCGGGCGGAAACTGGCCGCTTCCAGTGCGGCGATGCGGACCTGCGCGGACAGCAGCAGCTCGCCGTCGCGCAGGATCTGCTGGTCGAAGACCATGCTGGCCTTCTTCAGCTGGACCAGGCGGGCAGTCACCTGCAGGGTGTCATCCAGCCGTGCCGGCCTGATGAAATCCATCTGCATCGAGCGCACCGCGAAGACCATCCCGTGCTCGGCGCGCATGCGCTCCTGGCCGTAGCCGAGCGCACGCATCCATTCGGTCCGGGCCCGTTCCATGAAGGCCACGTAGCGGGCGTGGTAGACCACGCCACCTGCGTCGGTATCTTCCCAGTAAATGCGTGTCGGCCAACTGAATCGGGGCTCAACCGACATCGGGAACCTCCGCGAACAGGTCCTGCGGCGGGTTCTTCGGCTTCAGGCCCATGTGCCGGTAAGCCTTGTGGGTGGCCATGCGGCCGCGCGCGGTCCGCACCAGGAAGCCCTGCTGGATCAGGTACGGCTCGACCACGTCTTCCAGCGTGCCACGCTCTTCGGACAGCGCCGCGGCCAGCGATTCGATGCCGACCGGGCCGCCGTCGAAGTAGTCGACCAGGGTCTTGAGCAGGCGCCGGTCGAGCTCGTCGAAGCCCTCCGGATCGACCTTGAGCATCTTCATCGCGGCCTGTGCCACGGCCTCGTCGATGTGGCCGCCGGCCTTCACCTGCGCGTAGTCGCGCACGCGGCGCAGCAGGCGATTGGCGATACGCGGGGTGCCGCGCGCGCGGCGCGCGATCTCGCCGGCGCCATCGGCGGTGCAGTCGATGCCGAGGATGGTGGCCGAACGGCGCACGATCCGGGTCAGCTCTTCGACGCTGTAGAACTCCAGGCGCTGGACGATGCCGAAGCGGTCGCGCAGCGGCGCGGTCAGCAGGCCGGCGCGGGTGGTGGCACCGATCAGGGTGAATGGCGGCAGGTCGATCTTGATCGAACGGGCGGCGGGGCCCTCGCCGATCATGATGTCGATCTGGAAGTCCTCCATCGCCGGGTACAGCACTTCCTCGACCACCGGCGACAGGCGGTGGATCTCGTCCACGAACAGCACGTCGTGCGGCTGCAGGTTGGTCAGCAGTGCAGCGAGGTCGCCGGCCTTCTCGATCACCGGGCCGGAGGTCACCCGCAGGGCCACGCCCAGCTCGTTGGCGATGACGTGGCTGAGCGTGGTCTTGCCCAGGCCGGGCGGCCCGAAGATCAGCACATGGTCGAGCGCGTCGCCACGGGCCTTGGCCGCTTCGATGTAGATCTCCAGCTGCTCGCGCACCGGGGCCTGGCCGAGGTAGTCGGCCAAGCGCTTGGGGCGGATGCTGGCGTCGGCGGCGTCATCCTCGCGGGTGGCGCCGGCGCCGATGATGCGGTCGTCGGTCATGTGCTGATTATGCGGCAAAAGCGTATGGGGTCGGATCCGTTTTCCAGAGGAAAACGGCTCTGACCCCGAACCGGGACACCGGGAACATGGGGTCAGAGCCCTTTTCCTGCGGAAAAGGGATCCGACCCCGCGCGCGTCAGATCTCGACCTGGGCCCCGAGTTCGACCAGGCGGTTGCCTGGAATCCGGAAGAAGCCCGTAGCCGGGGCGGCGTTGCGATGCATCAGCGCGAACAGCTTGTCACGCCAGATCGGCATGCCGCGGTTGGCGGTGGCGACGATGGTCTCGCGGCTGGCGAAGAAGGTAGTGTCCATCGGATCGAAATAGATGCCACCGTGGTCGCACGAGCGCATCAGCGCCAGCGGCACGTCCGGGGTCTCCATGAAGCCGAAGCGCACGTAGACGCGGTAGAACTCGTCACCCACCGATTCGATCTTCAGCCGCTGCCCTTCCATCGCATACGGGATCGGCAGGGTTTCCACGTGCAGGAACACGTTGCGCTCGTGCAGCACCTTGTTGTGCTTGAGGTTGTGCATCAGCGCATGCGGCGCCACGGTCGGGTCGGCGGTGAGGAACACCGCGGTGCCCGGCACGCGCACCGGCGGGGCCAGCATCAGGCCCGGCAGGAAGGTATCCAGGCGGATGCCGTCCTTGCGGATCTCGTCGCGCAGCAGCTCGCGGCCACGGCGCCAGGTGCGCATCATGGTGAACAGGAAGATGCCCAGCACCACCGGGAACCAGGCGCCCTGCAGCAGCTTGGCGCCGTTGGCGATGACGAAGCCGAGGTCGATGATGAAGAACACCACGCACAGCGGCAGCAGCCAGCCACGCGACTTCGGCCACAACGTCCGCGCCACCACGGCCAGCAGCAGGGTGTCGATCAGCATCGTGGCCGACACCGAAATGCCGTACGCCACGGCCAGGTTGGACGAACTGCGGAACGCCAGCACCAGCCCGAACACCATCACCGCAATGCCCCAGTTGATGCCCGGGATGTAGATCTGGCCGATGGTGTCGTGCGAGGTGTGCTTGATGCGCATGCGCGGGATGTAGCCCAGCTGCATGGCCTGGCGCGAGACCGAGAATGCGCCGGTGATGACCGACTGCGAGGCGATCACCGCCGCCATGGTGGCCAGGATGATCATCGGGTACAGCGCCCACGACGGCACTGCCTCGAAGAACGGATTCTTCAGGGCCTCGGGGTGGTTGAGCACCAGTGCGCCCTGCCCCAGGTAGTTCAGCACCAGGCACGGCAGCACGAAGAAGTACCAGGCGTGGCGGATCGGGCGCAGCCCGAAGTGGCCCATGTCCGCATACAGCGCTTCGCCGCCGGTCACCGCCAGCACCACTGCACCGAGAATGAAGATGCCGTGCCAGCCGTGCTCCATGAAGAAGCGGATGCCCCACCAGGGGTTGAAGGCCTTCAGCACCTCGGGCGCATCGACGATGTTGTAGATGCCGATTGCCGCCAGCGACACGAACCAGATTGCCATGATCGGGCCGAACGCCTTGCCGATCTTCTCGGTACCGAAGCGTTGCGCGGCGAACACCGCCAGCAGCACCACCAGGGTGACCGGCACGATGAAGACATGAAGTCCGGGCGCGGCCACCTCCAGGCCTTCGACCGCACTGAGCACCGACATGGCCGGGGTGATCACGCCGTCGCCGAAGAACAGCGAGGCGCCGAAGATGCCGAGGATGCCCACCACATAAGCCGAGCGCGAGCCGTTGCGCAGCGTGCGCTGGGTCAACGCCATCAGCGCCATGATGCCGCCTTCGCCATCGTTGTCGGCGCGCATGATGATGGTGACGTACTTCAGGGTCACCACCAGGTTCAGCGCCCAGAACGCCAGCGACAGCACGCCCAGCACGGTGTCGTGGTCGCTGTTGAGCCCGTAGTGTGGCGAGAACGCTTCCTTCAGGGTGTACAGCGGGCTGGTACCGATATCGCCGAACACCACGCCGATCGCACCGATGACCAGCGCCAGTCCTCCAGCGGAGGGGGCGTGGCCATGGCCGCCGGGGGCGGCTGCGTGCGGGGTTTGACTGCTGGACATGGGACTCCTGGCGAAGCTCAGGCGGTAGGTTGGGGGAAAGGGACGCGGTTCAGCGCAGCGCGGACTGCAGCGCCTTGCGGATCACGGTGGCCACTTCGTCGCCTTCATTGAAGGCATCGCGGGCCATGCGGGCCGCTTCGGCCGGCTTGTAGCCCAGCTGCTGCAGGGCCACGGTGGCATCGGACAGCGGATCGGCCGGGGCCGGACCACTGCCGGTGGGCAGCGCGCCGCCGGCACCGAACTGGGCCGCGCGGTCACGCAGTTCCAGCACCATGCGTTCGGCGGTCTTCTTGCCGATACCCGGGATGCGGGTCAGCGCGGTGATGTCGCCGGCCTGGACCATGCGCGCGAATTCTTCGACGCTGACACCGGACAGCACGGCCAGCGCGATCTTCGCGCCGATGCCGCTGACCTTCTGCACGTCGCGGAACAGGCGCCGCTCGCCCTCGCGCAGGAAGCCGTACAGCGAGACGCTGTCTTCCTTCTGCGAGTAATGGGTGTACAGGGTGACCTCGCGGCCGAGCTCGGGCAGGTCGTAGAAGGTGCTCATCGGCGCCTCCAGTTCGTAGCCCACTCCGTTCACGTCCACCACCAGCCACGGCGGCGCCTTGTAGGCGACGATGCCGCGCAGTCGACCGATCATTGCGTGCAGCTCCTCATTTGCGGCCCCACGCCTGGCGGGCACTGAGCCCCAGGCGGTTGGCCGTCGCCCTTACGTGGGCATGGGTGATCGCCACCGCCAACGCGTCGGCCGCGTCGGCCTGCAGCTTGGTTTTCAGGTTGAGCATGAGCCCGACCATGTGTTGAACCTGTTGCTTTTCGGCACCACCGCGCCCGACCACCGCGAGCTTGATCTCGCTGGCGGCGTATTCGTGCACCGGCAGGTCGCGCAGCACCACGGCCGAGATCGCCGCGCCGCGGGCCTGGCCCAGCTTCAGCGCCGAATCGGGATTGCGCGCCATGAACACCTTTTCGATGGCCACTTCATTGGGCTGGTACTCGCGGCACAGATCGGCCAGGCCCAGCACCAGCAGTTTCATGCGCTGCGGGAAGTCGTCGGCGCCCAGCAGCACCAGCGGCTGGTGGTGCACGTAACTGACGCGGCCGGCGGCGTCGACATCGATGATGCCGACCCCGGTCCGCTGCGAACCGGGGTCGATGCCGAGGATGCGGGTCATGCCGCGCTCCTGGCGGGGCGGAACGGGGGGCGCTGGCAGGCGTATGGGCTCATGACTGTCCGCGGTGACCGTTCAACGGCCCGCGCCCAGGCCGTCGAGGACGGCTCAGGCGTAGGCGTCGGCGCCGAGTTCGGCGTTGGAATACACGTCCTGCACGTCGTCCAGGTCTTCGAGCATGTCCAGCAGCTTCTTGACCTGCAGGGCGACCTCGCCTTCGACCTTGATGTCGTTGTCGGCGCGGAAGGTGATCTCGGCGTGGTCGGCGACATGCCCGGCGGCGACCATTGCGTCCTTGACTGCGTTGAACGCGTCAGGGCTGGTGACCACGTCGATCGAGCCGTCATCCGGGTAGACCACGATGTCGTCGGCGCCGGCCTCGATGGCTGCTTCGGTGATGGCTTCCTCGTCGGCACCCGGGGCGAAGCTGAGCACGCCCAGGCGCTTGAACATGAAGGCCACCGATCCTTCGGTGCCCATGTTGCCGCCGCACTTGCTGAACGCATGGCGGACGTCGGCCACGGTGCGCACGCGGTTGTCGGTCAGGCAGTCGACGATCACGGCCACGCCACCCTGGGCATAGCCTTCGTAGCGGATTTCCTCGTAATCGACGCCTTCCAGTTCACCGGTGGCCTTCTTGATGGCGCGCTCGATCACGTCCTTGGACATGTTCACGGCCAGGCCCTTGTCCACCGCCACGCGCAGGCGCGGGTTGTTGTTGGGGTCGCCTCCACCGCCGCGCGCGGCAACGCCGATCTCGCGGATGATCTTGGTGAAAATCTTGCCGCGCTTCGCGTCGGACGCGTTCTTGCGGGCTTCGATGGAGGGGCCTCTACCCATGGGTGCTACCGTCTGGCTGCTTCAGGATCAAGGCGCGGATTCTACCTGATCGGGCGCTGCAACCGTGTCTAGGCCCGTATTGTTGTAGCGCCGGGCCAATGCTCGGCTCAATGGGCCCGACGGAATGCAGCCGAGCATGGGCTCGGCGCTACAAGGCGGCCCCGCCTGCCCTGCCCCTATGCCGCCGCCGCGTCGCGGCTGTGGTCGAAGTGGCCGTGGCGCAGGAAATGCGCGGTCTGCCGCGCGGCGTCGGGCGACACCACCAGGCCGCTGTGGCTGGTACGCACCACGCAATGGTCGGCCAGGCCCGGCAGGCGGGTCTCGGCCAGTGCCACGGTGCCGTCGGACGCATCGTCGATCGCGCCCAGCAGGCTGCCCAGCCCGTGCGGTACCGAACCGGCGATCAGGCCAACCTCGGCCTTGCCCTGCCAGTCCGGCAGGCCGTCCAGCAGCAGCTCGCTGCTGCGCCCCAGCGCCAGGCCCCAGCCATGATCGGACAACGAGCGCGCGGTACCACTGCCGCGCAGCGGCGAGCCCAGGCAGACCACGCGCTGCACTGGCAGCTGCGGATCGCGGCGCAGCGCCTCCAGTGCCAGCAGTCCGCCCAGGCTGTGACCGACCAGCGACAACGGCCCGGCGTCGGCCAGACGTTCCAGCAACTGCGGCACTGCCACATCGGGGCCACCGAACACCGAGGGATAGCCGAACGCGTGTACCTGGAAACCACGCGCGCGCAGGCGCCAGGCCAGTGGCCCGACCCAGGCACGGGCATTCCAGATGCCATGCAGCAGCAATACGGGGGGAGTCATGCAAACAGCCTGGCGGTCAGCGGGGCAGGAACGTGAGGTGATTGAACACGCGCGCGCGGCAAGCGGCGGTGAACGTCAGGCCGCGCGCGGCGCGCGGCGCAGGATGAATTCGAGGTCCTGGGTGTCGCCGACAGGGAACAGGTACTCGCCGGCCTTCTCGAAGCCGTAGCGGGCGTAGAAGCGCTGCGCGCCGAAGTTCTCCGACCACACGCCCAGCCACAACGTGCGCGGGCCTTCGTGTTCCAGCCAGGCCAGCGCGGTTTCCAGCAGGCGGCTGCCCCAGCCGCAGCTCTGCTGCGTCTTGACCAGGTACAGGCGCTTGAGTTCGCCGTCACCAGGTTTCACATCCGGATGCGGCAGGCCACAGGGGCCGGCGGCGGCATGGCCGACCGCCTCCCCATCCAGTTCCAGCAGCCACACCGCGTAATCGGGGTGGGACAGGATCACGCGCTGGCGCTCGACCGTGTAGGCCTCCTCGAGGAAGGCCTGCAGGTCCTGCGGCGGGTACAGATGGCCGAAGGTTTCAGTGAACGTGCGTGCGGCCAGCGCCGACAGGGTCGGCGCGTCGTCCACAGTGGCGCGGCGGATCGAATACATGCAGGAAGTTGACGTCAGGGCGAAGCGCGGGTCAAGCCTTTCCAGGCGATTCCGCTTCTTCTTCCTCGCCCTCTTCCTCGTATTCCTCTTCGTCCTCGTCCTCTTCTTCCTCGCCTTCCTCGTCCTCGTCGTACTCTTCTTCCTCTTCGTCGTCCTCGTAGTCCTCGACGCCGAAGTCTTCACCGTCCCAACGGCCTTCGCCGTCGGCGACGAAGGTCAGGGCCATCGCGGCCGGATTGGTACCGACGCGGACCAGCCACCCCCCGAACACGCGTGCACGCTCGGTGACCAGGGTGGCCTCGGAGCCTTCATTGCCCAGCTTTTCCCACTCCAGCGAAAACGCAAACTCGGTCATTGCCTGGATCTCCTGATCAGTTGGTCTTGGGGCGAACCTGGATGTGCACTTCGGCCAGCTGCGCGTCGACGATCGGCGACGGCGCGTCGGTCATCAGATCCTGTGCACCGGTGGTCTTCGGGAACGGGATGACGTCGCGGATCGACTCGGTTCCGGCCATCAGCGCGGCGATGCGGTCGATGCCGAAGGCGATGCCACCGTGCGGCGGCGCGCCGTAGTTCAGCGCGTCGAGCAGGAAGCCGAACTTGGCGCGGGCCTCTTCGGCACCGATGCCCAGCAGCTCGAACACCGCGCTCTGCATGTCCGGACGGTGGATACGGATCGAACCGCCGCCGATTTCATTGCCGTTGAGCACCATGTCGTAACCGCGCGAGACGGCGGTACGGGCATTGGCGCGCAGGTCGGCGATGTCGTCCACGGCCGGTGCGGTGAAGGGGTGATGCAGGGCGACGTAGCGCTGTTCTTCCTCGTCCCACTCGAACATCGGGAAGTCGGTGACCCACAGCGGTGCCCAGCCGTCGGCGACCAGGCCAAAGTCCTTGCCGGCCTTCAGGCGCAGCGCGCCCATGAAGTCGGAGACCTTGTTGTAGCCACCGGCACCGAAGAACACGATATCGCCGTTGCCGGCACCGACATGGGCCACCAGCGCCGCGAAGCGCTCTTCGCTGAAGAACTTCTGGATCGGCGAGCTGACTTCGCCGTTGTCGGCGATCTTGATGTAGGCCAGGCCCTTGGCGCCGTACTTGGCGGCATGCGCGGCGTACTCGTCGATCTGCTTGCGGCTCAGCGACGCGCCGCCCGGGATGCGCAGCGCGGCGACGCGGCCTTCGGCATCGTTGGCCGGGCCGGTGAACACCGGGAACTCGCTGTCCTTGACCAGTTCAGCCACGTCGACCAGTTCCAGCGCGATGCGCAGATCCGGCTTGTCCGAACCATAGCGACGCATCGCCTCGGCCCAGGTCATGCGCGGGAAGCTGGCATCCAGCTCGACATCGACCACTTCCTTGAAGATGGCGCGGATCATGTCCTCGACGAAGTCCTGCACATCGCGTTCGCGGACGAAGGCGAACTCCATGTCCAGCTGGGTGAATTCGAGCTGGCGGTCGGCACGCAGGGCCTCGTCGCGGAAGCAGCGCGCGATCTGGTAGTAGCGGTCGAACCCGGCCACCATCAGGATCTGCTTGAACAGCTGCGGGCTCTGCGGCAGGGCGTAGAACTCGCCCGGATGCATGCGCGCCGGCACCAGGAAGTCGCGCGCGCCTTCCGGAGTGGCCTTGGTCAGGATCGGGGTCTCGATGTCCTGGAAGCCCTTTTCGTCCAGGTGGCGGCGCAGCGCCTGCACCAGCTTGATGCGGGTGCGCTGCATGCGCTGCATTTCGGGGCGGCGCAGGTCCAGGTAGCGGTACTTCAGGCGGGTTTCCTCGCCCGGGTTCTCGTGGGCGTGGAACGGCAGCGGGGCGGCCTTGTTCAGCACGGTGATGGCGGTGGCGATCACTTCCACCTTGCCGGTGCGCATCTTGTCGTTCACCGCGTGGCGGGCGCGCACGACGCCCTCCACCTGCAGCACGTCCTCATAGCCCAGCGACGCGGCCACGGCGAACACGTCGGCGTTGTCGACCTCCACGGTCACCTGCACGATGCCTTCATGATCGCGGAGATCGATGAAGCAGACGCCGCCCTGGTTACGGGCCACGTCGGTCCAGCCGGCGAGGGTGACAGTCTGGCCAATCAGGGTCTCGTCGACCAGGCCGCAGAAGTGGGTACGCATGGGGGGAAGCTCCGCTGGAGAACGCCGGCACCGGATGGGGGCCGGAAAGCCTCGTATTCTGCGGCCGAGGCCCCGGCCGGGGCAAATCCGGGCAGTCACGCCGGCTTGATCGCCCCGGTCCCTATAGTCGGGCACCTGCCACCGTATGGGATGCCGCCATGAAATCGTTGTCCCTGGCCAGCCTGGCCGTGACCCTGAGCACTCTGGCCGTGCTCGCCCTGCCCTCTGCTCCGGCCGCTGCGCAGGACGGGGTAATCCGCTGCGAAAGCCAGAACAACCGTGAACGTGTCTGCAGCACCGGCTGGCGCAATGCGCAGCTGGTCCGCCAGCTGTCCGGCAGCGCCTGCGACGAGGGCCGCACCTGGGGCAGCCGCAATGGCAGCATCTGGGTCAGCAATGGCTGCCGCGCCGAGTTCGTTGAAGCCCGCGGCGGCTGGGGCGGTGGCAATGGCGGTGGCTGGGGCGGCAACAACGGCCGTCCCGGCGAAACCATCCGCTGCGAGAGCCAGAGCAACCGTGAGCGCAGCTGCCCGGTCGGCTGGCGCAACGCCCGCCTGGTCCGCCAGCTGTCCGGCAGCCCCTGCGATGAAGGCCGCACCTGGGGCGTGCGCAACGGCGCGGTCTGGGTCAGCAACGGCTGCCGCGCCGAGTTCGCCGAGGCCCGCGGCTGGGGCGGCGGCGGTGGCTGGGGCGGCGGCAACAGCAATTATTCGATCACCTGCAGCAGCAACAACAACCGCACGCAGAACTGCGACTGGGATGAGCGCCAGGGCCGGCCGGTGCTGCAGCAGCAGCTGTCCGGCAGTGCCTGCCAGGAAGGCCGCAGCTGGGGCTATGCACGCGGCCAGGTGTGGGTGAGCAACGGCTGCCGCGCACGCTTCAGCGCGCGCTGAGCCCCGGGGTCGGATCCTTGGCCGACGGCCAGGGCTCTGACCCGTGGGTTCATGCAGTGACCGGGTCGGACCCTCCGCAGGAGGGATCCGACCCGAAGATCAGGGTGCTGGCGCCTTCTCGTCGCCCCACGGTGCGGGCGGCAGCTCGACCGGCTTGCTCAGGTCGAACTTCACGCGGAAACGGCGGCCTTCCGGGCGCGTCAGTTCGTAGACGAAAGTCTGGTCGGGGTCGATCTCCATCGCCCAGGTGTTGTGCGTGGAGGCCAGCATGTCGGCACGACGGAACATCGCCACCGAATCGGAGTCGGCTGGGAACCGCTGGCGCTCGGCGGTGCCCGGTGGCGTGCTGTCGCCGCCATAGAGGGTGATCGCGTCGGGGCTACCGTCTTCGTGGCGATGATCGTGTTTCAGGCGCAGGCCGTTTCCGGTGCGGGTCAGCACCCAGGTGCGCGAATGGTCATCCCCCACATGGAAGGGAATCCGCAGTTCATGGGCGGGGTCGGCACAGCCGCGCACATGCATGACCAGGCGCTGGCCGGCGAACGGGTCCTTGCCGGTCGGTGCCGGCGTGTCCTCCACCACCCGGCCCTCATAGGCCTGGCCGCAATGCGCGGCGATGGCAGCCATGAAGGCATCGGCCGGTGCGGTCGCCAGATCATGCGCGACCGTATCGGAACGCTGCGAGCAGGCAGCGAGGCTGAGCAGGAGGGCGGAAGCGGTGACAACGGCAGGCAGTTTCATGCCCCAACCCTAACGGCCATGGCCGACGGGCGCAAACCGCGCGCGGCAACCGGTCAGCGTTCGGCGATGTGAGGTTCCGGCCGCGTCTCGGTGGCCGCTACCGGCGCGGACTCGCCCTCGCCCGCCGGCTCCTGCTCCACCGGATCGACGTCGAAGGGTGTGCGGAACACCAGCGACGGCAACAGTGTGGTCAGTGCGGCGTACAGCAGCAGCGCGCCGAACAGCACCGCCGGAATCTGGAAACGCTCGCGCATGATCGCCGCCAGCACCAGGGTGAAGATCAGGGTCGGGGCCAGCGCCAGCGAGACGCGCAGGCTGCTGCGGAAGCTCTCGCCGAACATCACCCGGCGCTGCAGCCAGACCACGCCGATGCGCAGCGGCAGCACCACCAGGGTGATCACGATGCCCAGCCCCAGCGCCTCGAAACTGAGGGCTTCGCTGGGCACCTTGGTGCCGGCATTGAAGAAATAGAATGGCACGAAGAACGAGGCGAACAGGCGCAGCGCGTGCAGGTTCTCGTGCGAGGCCAGCAGCGGCATGCGCTGGTGCAGCAGGCGCGCGACCAGGCCGGCGATGAACGCGCCCACGAGGTAATACACGCCCAGCAGATAGGTGATGTACGCCGCCACCATGCCGACCATCACCAGCAGCGAGAACTCCGAGCCCGGCGCGTGCGGCGCCACCCAGCGGCCCAGCGCAATGAACAGCAGCGGCAGGCCGATCATCATCGCCAGCAGGGCCAGGCTGGACAGCGCCATGTGGCCCGGGTCGCCGGCCTGCAGCACGATGAACAACGCCGCCAGCGCCAGCAGTTCGCCGGCGATGGCCTTGCTGGTGACCCAGAACCTCTCGTCCTCGCTCAGGCCCAGCCGCGACAGCGAATCCATGATGAAGCCGGTGGAGGGCGTCAGCAGCGCCAGCGCCAGCAGCCCAGCGGCCTGCCATGGCAGCCCCGCATAGCGCCAGGCCAGCCAGCCCACGCCGAACAGCGTGCCGGTACGGATCACCAGGTGCGCCAGCAGCGGCCACATGCCACGCCGCAGCGCCTGCAGATCCACTTCCAGGCCCGCGAACAGGAACAGCGAGGAAATGCCCAGCGTGGCCAGCAGGCCGATCACCGCGTCGTGTGCCTGGTCGCCCAGCCAGAGCATGCCGATGATGCCGAACAGCAGGCAGGTCAACGGCGCCGGCAGGCTGAAGCGCTGCAGTGCGCGCGGGATCACCAGCAGCGCGAAGATCAGCAGCAGGTAGATCAACTCATGGCTCATCGGGGTCTTCCGTGGGGTTCGAACGCGCGCAGGATGCGCGCGCCCGACCGATCCGGCAAGCCGTTTCTGGATGACTCCCGGTTACCTCATCCGATCAGGCGATCGGCAATGCGCCCCACCTGTGCCAGCACGCTAGCGCGTTGCTCGTAGCTGATCGCACCTGCCTGCAGATAAGCCGTCAGCACCCACGGTGCGCCGCCGGCCAGTGGCCACAGCACGGCGATGTCGTTGCGCGCGTCTTCACCGTTGCTGCCGGTCTTGTCGCCAACGCGCCAGCGCTTGCCGAGGCCCGCACGCAGGCAGGCATCACCGGTTTCGTTGTCAATCAGCCAGTCGGCCAGCTGCTGCCGCGAAGCCGGTTTCAGCACCTCACCCATCCCCACGCGCTGCAGGGTCATGGCCATCGCCGCCGGCGTGGTGGTATCGCGTGGATCGCCCTCGGCAAAGCTGTTCAGCTCCGGCTCCAGCCGGTCACTGCGGCTCACCGCATCACCGCTCGCGCGCAGGAACGCGGTCACTGCGGGCGGGCCACCGACCACGCCGAACAGCAGGTTGGCGGCGGTGTTGTCGCTGGTGATGATCGTGGCACGGCACAGATCGCGCACCGTCATGTCCTTGCCTGCATGGCGGCGGGTGACCGGTGCGTGCGAGAGCAGATCGGCGTCGCGCACCGGCACGCGGGTGTCCAGCAATGCCGGCGTGCGCTCGGCCTGGCTGAGCACGGTGGCCGCCAGCATGCTCTTGAAAGTGCTGCACATCGGGAAGCGCTCGTCCTGGCGATGGCCGAAACGGCGACCGCTGGCAGTGTCCAGCAGGGTCACGCCGAGGCGCCCGGCGCAGGCCTTTTCCAGCGCGGCGAAGTCAGTGGCGGCGGTGAGGGTGGCATCGGTGGGTGCGTTGGCGGTGGTCTTGCCCGCAGCACGTGCCAGCAGCGGCAGGGCAAGCGAGGAAGCCACGGCAGCACCACTGAACTGCAGGAATCGGCGACGGGCGAGCATACGGGTTCTCCTGGGGACCGCTCGATTATTGAAGGCGCTATCGGGGGCGACCAGCGCAAAAAAATCAACAGGAGGCATGAAGTGAATTAATGCCTGACGCATTCAACCCCTTAATTTCCGAAATCCATCGTTGAAGCGTTAGGATCAGCCATCACTCCAGCTCACGGCTGCGCGATGTTGCACCCTACCCTGCCCCTGAACGCGCTGCGCGCCTTCGAGGCCGCCGCCCGCCACCAGAACTTCACCCGTGCCGCGCTGGAGCTGTGTGTCAGCCAGGCCGCGCTGAGCCATCAGATCCGTGGGCTGGAGGACCGGCTTGGCATCCGCCTGTTCCATCGCCTGCCACGCGGCGTGGCGCTCACCGATGAAGGGGCAGCGCTGTACCCGGTGCTCAACGAAGCGTTCGAGCGCATTTCCGCCAGCATCGCGCGCTACACCGGCGGACCGGCCCGGGAAGTACTGACGCTGGGCGTGGTCGGTACCTTTGCCACCGGCTGGCTGCTGCCACGGCTGGCGGCGTTCGAGGCGGCGCACCCGGACATCGAGCTGCGCCTGCAGACCCACAACAACCGCATCGACCTGGCCGGCGAAGGGCTGGACCTGGCGATCCGCTTCGGTGATGGCGACTGGCAGGGACAGGCCTGCACGGCGATCCTGGATGCGCCGTTCGCGCCGCTGTGCGCACCGGCATTGGCGCGGCGGCTGAAGCAACCGCGCGACCTCGCCACACTGCCGTTGTTGCGTTCCTACCGCAGCGACGAATGGCCGCGCTGGTTGCAGGCGGCCGGGGTGAGCGGCGTGGAAGCCCGCGGGCCGGTGTTCGATTCCTCACTGACGGTGGCGATGGCCGCCGCCGGGGGCGCCGGCGTGGCCTTGCTGCCCTTGTGCATGTTCGAGCAGGAACTGGCCGAAGGCCGCCTGCTGCAGCCCTTCGGCACCACCTTGGAGCTGGGCCGCTACTGGTTGACGCGGCTGCGCTCGCGCGCCGAGCGCGAACCGGCCAAGCGGTTCCGCGAATGGCTGCAGGCGCAGGGCACGTAACAAAAAAGGGGACGGAGGGGATTAAGTCGTTTGTGGCACAAACGACTTAATCCCCTCCGTCCCCTTTTTTTCTGCGTGATCAGGACTCCAGCAGCTCCATCCACGCCGCTTCGGCTTTCTCCAGCTGCGCGGCGGTGGTTTCGCGGTCGCGGCCGATCACCGCCATGCGGGTCGCATCGGCGTAGTTGGCCGGATCGGCCAGCTGGCGGTCGAGCTCGGCCAGCGCGCTCTCCAGTTCGGCCACCTTGGCCTCGGCAGCCGCCAGCTTGTGTGGGTTCACCGGCTTCTTCTGCACCACCTGCGCCACCGGCGCGGTCTTGACCACCACCGGTTCTTCCACCTGCTCCATGCGTGCCTTGGTGCCCTGCGCCTGCGGGCGGGTGCGCAGCCACGCGGCGTAGGCGTCCAGGTCGCCATCGAACGGCTCGACCACGCCATCGGCCACGCGCCAGTAGGTATCGCAGACCAGGCCGATCAGGTGGCGGTCATGCGAGACCATCACGATCGCGCCTTCGAAGGTGGCCAGCGCTTCGGCCAGCGCTTCACGCATTTCCAGGTCAAGGTGGTTGGTCGGTTCGTCCAGCAGCAACACGTTCGGCTGCTGCCAGGCAATCAGCGCCAGCGCCAGACGCGCGCGTTCGCCACCGGAGAACCCATCGACCGGCTCGAATGCACGGTCGCCCGGGAAGTTCCACTTGCCGAGGAAATCGCGGAAGGACTGGTTCGGTGCGTCCGGGGCGATCTCGCGGAAGTGCTCCATCGGCGACTGGCCTTCGTGCAGCGACTCCACCGTGTGCTGGGCGAAGTAGCCGATCTTCAGGTCCGGATGCGCCATGCGCTCGCCAACGATCGGCGCCAGCTCGCCCACCAGGGTCTTCACCAGGGTGGTCTTACCGGCACCGTTCGGGCCGAGCAGGCCGATGCGCTGGCCCGCTTCCAGGCCAAAACCGACGTCATGCAGGATCACCGCGTCCTTGCCGTAGCCGGCCTCGACGTGGTTCAGGCGGATCAGCGAGAACGGCAGCTTGGCCGGCGGCGCGAACTCGATGCGGAACTCACGCTCGGCGCGCACCGCTTCGGTGCCGGCCAGCTTGGCCAGGCGCTTCATGCGGCTCTGCGCCTGCGCGGCCTTGCTGGCCTGCGCCTTGAAGCGGTCGATGAAGCTCTGCAGGTGGGCGCGCTCGGCCTGTTCCTTCTCGTGCGCGATCTGCTGCTGGCGCAGCTGTTCGGCGCGCTGGCGCTCGAAATCGGTGTAGCCGCCCGGGTAGAGCTTGGCGCCGCCACCATGCAGGTGCAGGGTGTGGGTGGCCACGTTGTCGAGGAACTCGCGGTCATGCGAGATCAGCAGCAGGGTGCCCGGGTACTTCAGCAGCCACTGTTCCAGCCAGTACACCGCGTCCAGATCCAGGTGGTTGGTCGGCTCGTCCAGCAGCAGCAGGTCGCTGGGCATCATCAGCGCGCGCGCCAGGTTCAGGCGCACGCGCCAACCACCGGAGAACGAAGACACCGCGCGGTGGTGGGTCTCTGCCGGGAAACCGAGGCCGTGCAGCAGCTTGCCGGCGCGCGCTTCGGCGTCGTAGGCGTTGAGCTCGGCCATCTTCGTGTGCGCCTCGGCCACCGCTTCCCAGTCTTCGCGGGCGGTCGCGTCGGCCTCGGCGGCCAGCACCGCGGCGACCTCGATGTCGCCGCCGAGCACGAAGCTCAGCGCCGGGTCGGGCAGCGACGGGGTCTCCTGGGCCACGCTGGCGATGCGCACCTTGCCGGGCAGGTCGACGTCACCCTTGTCCGCCTCCAGCTCGCCCTTCACCGCCGCGAACAGGCTGGACTTGCCAGCACCGTTGCGACCGACCACACCCACCCGGTAACCGGCATGCAGGGTCAGGTCGACATTGGACAACAGCAGCCGCTCGCCGCGGCGCAAGGCGAAATTACGAAGCGAAATCATGGGGGAAGGCGTCCATATAACCGAATGGAATGTGCTGGTGAGCACTGTTCCTGCGACGCAATTCTAGCGTTAACGAATACTTGACGCGCCCCGGGATGCGCGGCGGCCGGCGTTCCTCTCTCCCACGTCCTCGCCGCGCGCCTCCCGGGTCCCCTCCCCGCGACTGCCGATCCGGGCTAAATGGTTGCTTCTGCAACGTTTTTCCCGATGACCGGCATTTGACAGCCACTGAATATCCCGTTAATTCCTGCTTTGCGCACCGCAACAACCGCCGTCCGCCTCACCCCCGTGATGTCGATTCCGGTGCCGCCCCCCGCCAACCGGAGCCCCATCCCGATGACCCGCAAGACCAGCCTGATCGCCGCCGCCGTCGCTGTCGCACTCGGTGGCTCTCCGTTCGTCGCCGCTGCCCAGCAGACCGGCACCGCCGCCAACACCCTGGATACGGTGATCGTCACCGGCACCCGCGTGGCCGACCGCACGGTCGCCGAATCGCAGTCGCCGATCGACATCATCACCCCCGAAGTGCTGCAGTCCACCGGTACCAGTGAACTGGCCACCGCGCTGTCGCGCGCCCTGCCCTCGCTGAACTTCCCGCGCCCGGCGCTGACCGACGGCACCAGCGGCGTGCGCCCGGCGCAGCTGCGCGGCCTGTCGCCGGACCAGGTGCTGGTGCTGGTCAACGGCAAGCGCCGCCACACCTCGGCGCTGATCAACGTCAACGGCAGCATCGGCCGTGGCTCGTCGGCGGTGGACATCAACGCGATCCCGATCGCCGCGATCGAGCGCGTGGAAGTGCTGCGCGACGGTGCGTCGGCGCAGTACGGCTCGGATGCCATCGCCGGCGTCATCAACATCGTGCTCAAGGGCAGCGGCAGTGGCGGCAGCCTGGCAGTGGACTACGGCCAGTACTCGGCTGGTGACGGCAACAAGTACCAGCTGTCCGGCGACACCGGCGTCGAGTTCGGCAACGGCCGCGGCCGCGTGCACGTGGCCGGCCAGATCAGCCAGCAGGACGAGAGCAACCGCGCCGGCCCGTACCGCGGCACCACGCCGAACACCGGCAACTTCCCCAGCATCGGCCAGAAGACCTTCATCGTCGGCGACCCGCGCGTGGATGCCACCGCGGCCTCGGCCAACGCCAGCTTCGACTTCAGCGACCACGTGACCGGCTACGCCAGCGCGCTGCTCAGCAACCGCGACATCACCTCGTTCGCGTTCTACCGTTCGCGCAACCACAGCGGGCAGAGCGCGCTGCTGGCGCAGACCTATCCGGACGGCTTCGTGCCGGAGATCAACCAGTACTCCAAGGACCGCTCGCTGGTGGCCGGGGTCAAGGGCAACACCGACAACGGCTGGACCTGGGACCTGAGCCTGAATCACGGCGAGAACACCCTGGACTTCCACACCCGCAACAGCATCAACTACAGCCTGGGTGCGACCAGCCCGCGCTCGTTCTACGACGGCACGCTGAAGTACCAGCAGGACATCTTCAATGCCGACCTGACCAAGTCGCTGGACTGGGGCCTGGCCTACCCGGTCACGCTGTCCTTCGGCGGTGAGTACCGCAAGGAGAAGTGGGACCAGAACCCGGGCGAACTGAACTCGTACACCGGCAGTGGCGCGCAGGGCTTCGGCGGCTTCACCCCGACCAATGAAGTGCATGCCGACCGCCACAACTACGCGGTCTACGCCGGCCTGGAAGCGGACCTGACCGAGAAGTTCTCGGCCGGCATCACCGGCCGCTACGAAGACTATTCGGACTTCGGCGACCGCTTCTCGGGCAAGCTGTCGGCGCGCTACGCGTTCACCGACAAGGTGGCGCTGCGGGCCACCGCCTCCAGTGGTTTCCGCGCGCCCTCGCTGGCGCAGCAGGGCTACCAGGCGGTGACCAGCCAGTTCCTCAATGGCGTATTCGTCGAGCGCGGCACCTTCCCGACCACCAGCCAGGCCGCGCAGGCGCTGGGCGCCTCGCCGCTGAAGGCCGAGACCTCCACCTCCTACAGCCTGGGCCTGGTGCTGCAGCCGGTCGACCGCCTGTACATCACCGTCGATGCCTACCAGATCGACATCGATGACCGCATCGCGCTGTCGTCGAGCATCACCACCAATGCCGCGACCAGCACGCTGCTGGGCACCCTGGGCCTGCCGCAGGTGACCGCGTTCTCCTACTTCACCAACGGCCTGGATACGCGCACCCGCGGTGTCGACTTCGTCTCCAGCTACACGGTACCGTTCAGCGCCAGCAGCCTGGAGCTGACCGCGGCATACAGCTACAACGACACCGAAGTGCGCCGCGTTGGCGGCACCCCGCCGGTGTTCGGCACGCTGGGCCTGACCCAGTCGCTGATCGGTCGCGATGAAATTGGCCGCATCGAGGACAGCTACCCGCGCGACAAGGCGATCCTGAGCGGCACCTGGCGCTCGGACCACTGGGAACTGGGCCTGGCCGCCACCCGCTACGGCAAATTCACCGTGCGCAACTCGGCCACCGCGCTGCGTGACCAGACCTACGGCGACGCCTGGGTGGTGGATGCCTCGGCCAGCTACAAGCCGAGCAGCAACTGGACCCTGACCGTGGGCGCCGACAACCTGCTGGACAAGTACCCGGACCGCACCGAAGACCTGCAGAACTCGACCTTCGGCATGCTGCCGTACAGCAACTATTCGCCGTTCGGCTTCAACGGCGCGTATGTGTACGGGCGGATCAAGTACACCTGGTAAGGGGTAGTGCCGGCCGCTGGCCGGCATACCCGGGCCGCGTCTGGAGGAGCGCCCCTTCTTGTTGAAGGGGCGCGCCGATGGCGGGGGTAGAGGAGAAATGCGTGGACAAACCCGCCGGCCACGGCACGTGGACGGCGGGTTTGCCGTATCTGGCCGCTTCGGTGAAAATCGGGGTATCCCCCTGCTTTCTGCGAGTGCCGATGCACCATGACACCGACCTGATCAACATCGTTGCCGTTGGCCTGGGGCTCGCCTTCATCTTCGGCGCGCTGGCCAACAAGCTCCGCTTGTCTCCCTTGGTCGGTTACCTGGTTGCTGGCATCTGCGTAGGTCCGTTCACCCCCGGCTTCGTCGCCGACCAGGCGCTGGCCAACCAGCTGGCCGAACTGGGCGTGATGCTGCTGATGTTCGGTGTCGGCCTGCACTTCTCGCTGAAGGACCTGATGGCGGTCAAGGCGATCGCCATTCCCGGTGCCATTGGGCAGATCGCGGTGGCCACCCTGCTCGGCTGGGGCGTGGCCTCGCTGATGGGCTGGCCGGCCATCCATGGCGTCATCTTCGGTTTCTCGCTGGCCACCGCCAGTACCGTGGTGCTGCTGCGGGCGATGGAGGAACGCCGCCTGCTGGAAACGATGCGCGGCAAGATCGCGGTCGGCTGGCTGATCGTGGAAGACCTGGCCTGTGTGCTGGCGCTGGTGATGATGCCGGTGATGGCCGGTGTGTTCGGTCCTGACGCGGCCAAGGAATCGCACTCGCTCGGCAGCGTGCTGGCCGACATCGGCTGGACCTTCGTGCAGCTGGGCCTGTTCGTGGCGGTGATGCTGGTGGTCGGTCGGCGGGTCATCCCGTGGATCCTCGAGCGCATCGCCGGTACCGGTTCGCGTGAGCTGTTCACCCTGTCGGTGCTGGCGATCGCGCTGGGCGTGGCGTTCGGCTCGGCGATGCTGTTCGGCGTCTCGTTCGCGCTGGGCGCGTTCTTCGCCGGCATGCTGCTCAACGAATCGGAGCTGAGCCACAAGGCCGCGCATGATTCGTTGCCGCTGCGCGATGCGTTCGCGGTGCTGTTCTTTGTGTCGGTCGGCATGCTGTTCGACCCCAACATCCTCGTCCAGCATCCGTGGCAGGTGCTGGCCACCGTCGCCATCATCATGTTCGGCAAGTCGGCGGCGGCATTCTTCATCGTGCGTGCGTTCGGCCACCCGACCAGCACCGCGCTGACCATCTCGGCCAGCCTGGCGCAGATCGGCGAGTTCGCCTTCATCATCGCCGGCCTCGGCGTGGCGCTGCAGATCCTGCCGAAGGAAGGCCAGTCGCTGGTGCTGGCCGGCGCGCTGGTGTCGATCATGCTCAACCCGCTGGTGTTCGGCCTGCTGGACCGTTGGCAGGCCAAGCAGGAGCAGTCTCCGCAGGTACCCGAGCCGCCCGAAGCGATCGGCCCGTCGCGCGACCTGCATGACCACGCCATCGTGATCGGTTACGGCCGCGTCGGCAGCGAACTGGCGCAGGTGCTGCGCGACCGTGGCGTGCCGGTGCTGGTGATCGATGACAACAAGGAACACGTCGAGCAGGCACATGCCAAGGGCCTGGCGGCGATCCGCGGCAGTGCCGCCGCCGACCGGGTGCTGGCCGAGGCCCATCCGGAGCGCGCCAAGATCGCGGTGCTGGCGATTCCGCAGCCGCTGGAAGCCGGTGAGGCGCTGGCCAAGCTGCGGGCGATCAATCCGGACCTGACCCTGCTGGCGCGCGCACACAGCGATGCCGAGGTGAAGCATCTGCTGGAGCACGGCGCCGATGGCACGGTGATGGCCGAGCGCGAGCTGGCGTATTCGCTGGCGGAGATGATCATGTCCACGCCGCCGTACCGGAACCTGGGGCAGCACAGCATCCCGGTGGTGTGAGGGGTGTGCGTGCGGCAGGGCTTGCAGCCCCGCACCTGCCGAAACAACGGCAACAGCAACAACTAGAGCAAAAGCTGGCATTCCGTGGGATGGCGGGGTTGGGTCCAGTTGCGGGAGACGCCGTAAACCCTTCCATGGGGGCTTGGCCGCGGCATCCATGCCGCGGACACTCCCGCAACCGGACCCACCCCGCCTTCGACAGTTCCCCGCTGCTGTTGGTAGGTGTCGACCTTGGTCGACACGGCGGCGCGCGGGGTCAGATCCGTTTTCCACAGGAAAACGGATCTGACCCCGGAAAAAAAAAAATCCCCGGTCGACCCGCATCGACCGGGGATCTGGATCGCCACGTTGCCACGCCTTGGAGAGGCAGTTCCACCGTAACCCATCGCGGCGCCGGCGGAGATCGCCTGTGGCGATGACGACCAAGCGCGCAGCTATCAGGCGCCGGCCAGGGCCTGCTCCAGGTCGGCACGCAGGTCGCCGATATGTTCGATGCCGATCGACAGCCGCACGGTGTCTTCACTGACGCCGGCCTTGGCCAGCTCCGCCGCATCCAACTGGCGGTGGGTGGTCGAGGCGGGATGGGTGGCCAGTGACTTCGCATCGCCCAGGTTGACCAGGCGGGTGAACAGCTTCAGCGCATCGAGGAAGCGGGCGCCGGCCTCGCGCCCACCGGGCAGACCGAAGGTCAGTACGCCCGAGCCGTGTCCACCCAGATAGCGCTGCGCGGCGGCATGCTCGGGGTCGTCGGCCAGTCCGGCGTAGCGCACCCAGGCGACCTTGGCATGCGCCTTCAGGAACTGCGCAACGGCCAGCGCATTGGCATTGATGCGTTCCATGCGCAGGGCCAGGGTCTCGATGCCCTGCAGGATCAGGAACGCGTTGAACGGCGACAACGCAGCGCCCGTATTGCGCAGCGGCACCACCCGCGCGCGGCCGATGTAGGCCGCTGGCCCCAGGGCTTCGGTATAGACCACGCCGTGGTAACTGGGGTCGGGCTGGTTGAGCCGTGCGAAGCGTTGGGGCTGTGCGGTCCAGTCGAAGCGGCCGGAATCGATGATCGCGCCGCCCAGGCTGTTGCCGTGTCCCCCGAGGTATTTGGTCAGCGAATGCACCACGATGTCGGCGCCGTGCTCGAACGGGCGCAGAAGGAACGGCGTGGCCACGGTGTTGTCGACGATCAGCGGCACGCCCGCGGCATGCGCGACCTCGGCGATCGCAGCGATGTCGGTGACATTGCCGCGCGGGTTGCCGATCGATTCGACGAACACCGCCTTGGTGCGGTCGTCGATCAGCGCGGCGAACGCCGCCGGGTCGGCCGGATCGGCAAAGCGCGCCTGGATGCCGTACTGCGGCAGCGTGTGCGCCAGCAGGTTGAGGCTGCCACCGTAGAGCGCACTGGAGGCGACGATGTTGTCGCCGGCCTCGGCGATGGTCTGGATGGCATAGGTGATCGCGGCCTGCCCCGAGGCCAGCGCCAGCGCGCCGATGCCGCCTTCCAGCGCGGCCAGGCGCTGCTCCAGCACGTCGGTGGTGGGGTTCATGATGCGCGTGTAGATGTTGCCCGGAACCTTCAGGTCGAACAGGTCGGCGCCGTGCTGGGTGTCATCGAAGGCATACGCCACGGTCTGGTAGATCGGCACCGCCACCGCGCGGGTGGTCGGGTCGGGACGGTAACCGCCGTGCACGGCCAGGGTTTCCAGTTGCCACTGCGGGTCGCTCATTGCACCAGGCTCCATCCGGGGAAACCGCCACCATAGGCCAGCCGGGGCCGCCCGCTGAAAGCCGCTGGCGATGACGTCCGTACCCGCGGTTATCAGGTTGGCCGCGATTCAGGCAGTCGTCGTGGGGCATTGCTAGGCTGCGCCGCCGGGCGCTCCTGCCTGGGAACGGAGGCCCCACGCATGCAGCCATCCCCCTGGACTCCCCCTGCCAGCAGTTCGCCCACGTCGGTCCTGCTGGTGGAGGACGACCGTCGCCTGGCCGAACTGGTCAGCGACTATCTCCACGAACATGGCTTCACCGTGCAGCACGTGGCACGCGGCGACCTCGCCAGCGCCGCCTGCCGCCAGCATGCGCCGGAGCTGGTGGTGCTGGACCTGATGCTGCCCGGCCTGGGGGGCATCGATGTGTGCCGGCAGATCCGCAGCTTCTCCGATGTGCCGATCCTGATGTTGACCGCCTGTGAGGACGACATCGAGCAGGTGCTGGGCCTGGAATCGGGTGCCGATGACTATGTGCACAAGCCGATCGAGCCACGCCTGCTGCTGGCCCGCCTGCGCGCCCTGCTGCGCCGCCGCCACGGCAGCAGCAACACCGGCACCCCCAGCCGGCTGATGCATGGTGAGCTGCTGATCGATCGCATGCAGCGCGAGGTGCACCTGCACGGCCAGCCGGTCGAGCTGGGCACCACGGAATTCGAGATCCTGTGGCTGCTGGCCAGCCAGCCGGGGCAGATCCTGTCGCGCGACCAGATCCTGCAAGCGGTGCGCGGCATCGGCTTCGACGGTCTGGACCGCAGCGTCGACGTCTGCATCGGCAAGCTGCGCCGCAAGCTCGGCGACGATGCGCGCGAACCGCGGCGGATCAAGACCGTGTGGGGGCGCGGCTACCAGTTCAATCCTGCGGCCTGGTCGGAATGAAGCGGCTGTTCCTGTGGCTGTGGTTCATCACCGGCGCCTGCTTCCTGGTGTCGGTGTTCTTTCTCAACCACATCCTGGATGGCATCTACACGCCCGTGCAGGATCGCGTGTTCGTGCAGCAGGTGCGCGGGCAGGTGTACGCCCTGCGCAGTGGCCTGGCCGGCCTGGACGCCGTCCAGCAGCGTGAGCGCCTGCAACAGTGGCAGCCACACTACGGCATCGCCCTGACCCTGCTCGACAAACCTCCCGCGCTCGACGCGCAGGAACAGGAGGCCGTGAAGGCCGATGGCTTCGTCGTGCGCGATCAGTACCAGCAGGTGCTGCTGCCCATCGACGGCATCGGCGGCCGCTGGCTGCACCTGCGCCTGCCCGGCGCGGTGCAGATGACGACGTACATGACCATCGCCGCCTACCTCAGCATCCTGCTGCTGGTGGGCGCCAGCCTGTATGCCTGGGTGCGCCTGCTCTGGCGCGACCTGGAAGCACTGCGCCGGCACGCCGACCGCATCGGTTCCGGCGACCTGCAGGCACGTGCGCAGGTTTCGCCCCGCTCGCAGATCCGGGTCATCGTCGAACACTCCAACCGCATGGCGGCACGCGTGGCCGAACTGGTGCAGCGCCAGCGCGACCTGACCCATGCCATTTCGCACGAACTGCGCACGCCTATCGCGCGGGTGGCCTTCGGCCTGGACCTGATGCAGGACAGCGATGACCGCGAACGCCGCGAACGGCTGGCGCAGGGCCTGCACGGCGACCTGGCCGAGCTCAACCGGCTGGTCAGCGAACTGCTGGCCTACGAACGGCTGGAGCATCCCAGCGAGGGCGAACCGATGCAGCGCATCGAAGCCAACGACTGGCTGCAGGCCTGCCTGGCCGATGCCCGCCGCGATGCCGAACGTGCCGGCATTGTCCTGCGCGTGCAGCCCAGCGCGTTGCCGCGAGTGGATGCCGAGCCACGCCTGTTGCAGCTGGCGCTGAGCAACCTGGTCGGCAATGCGCTGCGCCACGCGCGTTCGCAGGTGGAGGTCTCGCTGGTCGGTATCAGCGGCCGCGCCTGCCTGCGCGTGGACGATGACGGCCCGGGCATCGCCGAAGCCGATCGGGAGAAGGTGATGCGCCCGTTCACCCGCCTGGACGACAGCCGCAGCCGCGATACCGGCGGCTTCGGCCTGGGCCTGGCCATTGTCGGCCGCATTGCAGCCCGCCACGGCGGCGAGCTGCGCATCAGTCGCGCCACGCTGGGCGGCGCGCGCCTGGAAATGCACTGGCCGCTGGCTGCCAGCTGAACGCCCAAGGGCGCGATTACAGTTGATTACAACTCCCGCACAACTGCGGACGGATCGGTCGCCGGCATATCGCCACGCTGGCAACCCTGCAGCACTCGCCGGATGCGCGCGCTGCTTTCCTCCCATTGCCGAGAGTTTCCATGTCCCAGCTTCGCCGTTCCCCCGCCCTGCTCTGCCTGGCCGTGTTGCCGCTGTTCGCCGCCCCGATCGCCCACGCCAAGGATGACCACTGGACCTTCGAGCTCGCCGCCGGTGGCGGCGTGGCACCGCGTTACAGCGGCAGCGAGGAGTATCGTGCGACGCCGTCGCTGTCCTTTGATGTCACCTCGCCGGGGGGATGGTTTCTGGGCACCAGTGGCATCGGCTGGGGCACCTCCCTCGGCGAGCACACGCGCGTGCGTGCCTATGTCGGCGCCAGCGGCATCCGCAAGGACAAGGACTCGCTGCTGGGCGGTTCGGACTTCCTGCGCGGCATGGGTGATATCGATACCCGTCCCCTGGTCGGCGTCTCGGCTGGTTATACGCTGGGCGAAGCCGTGCTGAGCGGCTCCTGGCAGTTCACCCGCAAGGACGAGGATAAGGCCGAGAACGGCCTGGCCACCCAGCAGATCCATCTGAACCTGAGCATGCCGCTGTTCGACCTGGCCGGTGGCGTGGTCAGCGGCAGTGTTTCCACCGACTACGGCAACCGCGGCTACATGCAGACCTGGTACGGCGTCAGCCCGGAACAGGCCAAACGCACGGGCTTCGCCGAGCACAAGCCGAAGGCCGGCCTGGTCAGTGCCGGTGTCGGCCTGAAGTGGAGCCACCGCGTGGGCCGCAACGGCAACTGGTACATCTCGGCCGAAGGCACGCGCCTGCTCGGCGATGCGGCCAACAGCCCGATCGTGCAGAAGGCAAACCAGTTCGGGCTGATGAGCGGTTACACCCACCGCTTCTGATGCATGAAGGGCGCCGCTGGGCGCCCTTTCCCTCTGCGGTCAGCGGCAGGCCGGTGCGTCGCCGCTGCCGCACAACCCGACCTCGCGCAGCCAGCCGATCCACTGCACGACGTCCTCCTTCTCCGGCTCGGAGCGGAACGACTTCTGCACGGTGTGGAAGCCCTGCCTGCCCTGCACGCCCTTGATCCAGGTGAACTCGGGCTTGCCTGTCCCCGGATTCCGCGGGCAGCCGAGCATCAGCAGGGCGAAGGGCCGTCCCCCTTCTTCACCTTCGCGGATCCAGTGGCTCTGCGCCGCCGGACAGGCGATGCGCCACCCCGCCTCGATGATGCCGAGGAACTCACGCGGACTCACATGGCCACTGTTCGGCGCATCGTTGACGGTGACCATGTCGGTCCAGTCGTGCACGGTCTGGCCCTGTGGCACGTACTCGGTGATGCGGTTGCCTTGCGCGTCGGTGCTCTGGTGGGCCTGCTGGTAGCCCTTCATCGGCGGCAGCTGGGCCTGTTCGGCGGCCGCGGCGTGTCCACAAACAGCAGCCAACGCCAGCGTCATGCAGAGTGAAGCCCTGCGGGCAACGTCCATGCGGTTCTCCTCATCCTTACGAAAGTGAAACAGGACCATCGTGCGCTGCCAAGGCTCGGATGGCGCCCCAGCCATGGCCGGGGCGCCACCGGTTCAAGCCTTGGCGAACACCAGGCGACCACCGTCGTTGCCGACTTCGATGGTATCGCCGTTGACGAAGGCGCCGGACAGGATCTGCTGCGCCAGCGGGTTTTCCAGCTGCGACTGGATCGCACGCTTCAACGGGCGCGCGCCGTACACCGGATCGAAGCCGACGTTGCCGAGCAGGTCGAACGCCGCATCGGAGACCGCCAGCTTCAACCCGCGCTCGGCCAGCCGCTTCTCAAGCCCGCGCATCTGGATGCGCGCGATCTGCTTGATCTGCTGCTTGTCCAGCGGGTGGAACACCACGATGTCGTCCAGGCGGTTGATGAACTCCGGACGGAAGTGCGCCTGCACTACGCCCATCACCGCTGCCTTCATCTGCGTGTAGGCCTCCGGGCTGTCGTCGGCGCTCATGTCCTGGATCTGGTGCGAGCCCAGGTTCGAGGTCATCACGATGACGGTATTGCGGAAGTCCACGGTGCGGCCCTGGCCATCGGTCAGGCGGCCATCGTCCAGCACCTGCAGCAGGATGTTGAACACATCCGGATGCGCCTTCTCCACTTCGTCGAGCAGGATCAGCGAGTACGGGCGACGGCGCACCGCCTCGGTCAGGTAGCCGCCTTCCTCGTAGCCCACGTAACCCGGGGGGGCGCCGATCAGGCGGGCGACGCTGTGCTTCTCCATGAATTCGCTCATGTCGATGCGGATCATCGCGTCGGCGCTGTCGAACAGGAATTCGGCCAGCGACTTGCACAGCTCGGTCTTGCCGACGCCGGTCGGGCCGAGGAACAGGAACGAGCCGGCCGGACGGTTCGGATCGGACAGGCCTGCACGCGAACGGCGCACGGCGTCGGAGACGACCTTGATCGCTTCCTCCTGGCCGACCACACGGTTGTGCAGCACCTCTTCCATGCGCAGCAGCTTGTCGCGCTCGCCTTCGAGCATCTTGTTGACCGGAATGCCGGTCCAGCGCGACACGACCTCGGCGATCTCCTCGTCGGTGACCCGGTCCTGCACCAGCTTGAAGTCCTTGTGCTCGGCTTCCTGGGCCGCGGCCAGCTGCTTTTCCAGCTGCGGCAACAGGCCGTACTGGATCTCGCTCATCTTGGCGAAATCCTGGCGGCGCTGCGCGGCTTCCAGTTCCAGCTTGGCCTGCTCGACCTGCTCCTTGATCTTGGTGGCGCCCTGCAGCGCAGCCTTCTCCGACTTCCAGATTTCATTGAGGTCGGAGAACTCGCGCTCCAGCCCGTCGATGTCGTTCTCCAGGTCGGCCAGCCGCTGCCGCGAGGCTTCGTCCTTTTCCTTCTTCAGCATCTCGCGCTGGATCTTCAGCTGGATCACCCGGCGTTCCAGGCGATCCAGCTCCTCCGGCTTGGAGTCGATCTCCATGCGCAGGCGCGAGGCAGCCTCGTCCATCAGGTCGATGGCCTTGTCCGGCAGCTGGCGATCGGTGATGTAGCGGTTGGACAGCGTGGCGGCGGCCACGATGGCCGGGTCGGTGATCTCCACCCCGTGGTGCACGGCGTACTTTTCCTTCAGCCCGCGCAGGATCGCGATGGTGTCCTCCACCGACGGCTCACCGACGAAGACTTTCTGGAAGCGGCGCTCCAGCGCAGCGTCCTTCTCGATGTACTTGCGGTATTCGTCCAGCGTGGTCGCACCGATGCAATGCAGCTCGCCGCGTGCCAGCGCCGGCTTCAGCATGTTGCCGGCATCCATCGCGCCGTCGGCCTTGCCCGCGCCGACCATGGTGTGCAGTTCATCGATGAACAGGATGATCTGGCCTTCGTTCTTGGCCAGGTCGTTGAGTACACCCTTCAGTCGCTCCTCGAATTCGCCGCGGAACTTGGCCCCGGCGATCAGCGCGCCCATGTCCAGCGACAGCACGCGCTTGCCGCGCAGGCCCTCGGGTACTTCGTCGTTGATGATGCGCTGGGCCAGCCCTTCCACGATCGCGGTCTTGCCCACGCCGGGTTCGCCGATCAGCACCGGGTTGTTCTTGGTCCGGCGCTGCAGCACCTGGATGGTGCGGCGGATTTCCTCGTCACGGCCGATCACCGGGTCGAGCTTGCCGCTCTCGGCCCGCGCGGTCAGGTCGATGGTGTACTTCTCCAGCGCCTGCCGCTGCTCCTCGGCATTCTCCGACTGCACGTTCTCGCCGCCACGCAGCTTGTCGATCGCCGCCTGCAGGCGCGTCTTGTCGGCACCGGCGGCGCGCAGCGCCATGCCCAGCGTGCCACCATCGTCCAGCGCCGCCAGCACGAACCATTCGCTGGCAATGAAGGCGTCCCCGTGCTGCTGCGCCAGCTTGTCGGTCTGGTTCAGCAGGCGCCCCAGATCGTTGCCCATCGAAACGTTGCCGGCCTGGCCGGATACCTTCGGCAGTGCGTCCAGCGCCTCGGTCAGGCGCTCGCGCAGCACCGGCACGTTCACCCCGGCCTGGGCCAGCAGCGGGCGCGTGCTGCCACCCTGCTGGTCCAGCAGCGCGCTGAACAGGTGAACCGGTTCAATGATGCTGTTGTCGCGGCCCACGGCCAGCGACTGGGCGTCTGCCAGCGCCTGCTGGAAACGCGAGGTGAGCTTGTCCATCCGCATTGCGAATCCTCATCGGTCTTCAGGGCCGGCCTGGGCCGGCAATGCTGGAAAGATGCGGTTGCCCCACCCGGTTTCAAGGGTGGCTGCGACTGCACCCCGGGGCCAGTCAGCCTGCGGCCAGCATGCCGGAGCGCGTGTGGTCGGCGCGTTGATCCCGATCAGTTCCGCACGGTGGACGGGCTCAGCGGGTGATCGCGCTGCGGATCGCCCGCAGCTGCTGCTTGATCGCCCGCGCCTGTGCAGGATCCATGCGTAGCAGGGCCTTCTGCCCGATCGAGCGTGACTGCAGGGTGGGATCGACGAAGCGATAGCGGCCGCGTTCATCGCGCTGCACCAGCGGCGACTGGGCCAGTTCCGGGGTGTCCAGCAGGTGGTCGATCACCATGACCAGGCGGTCGTTGAAATAGCCCTCGGGCCGGCCAAGGTCGGCATAGGCCTGCTGGATCAGCGGATAGAAGCGCTTGTAAGCGGTAGCCGTTGCCGCCGGGTCCAGCGCAGTGAACGCCTGTACGTAAGGCGCATAGCGTGCCGCATTGCTGGCGGCGATGCGTTCGCCGCCTTCGCCCGTATCGACTTGCAGGTTGCCCGGCAGCGGCCGCGCGGCCAGCGCGGTCGGCGGCACGCTGGGCTTGTCCAGGTTGTCGACCTGGGTGACCAGGCGCTGGATCAGGTGATCACGCAGCAGCAGGGTCAGCGGTCCCTCGCCCTGGAACAGCTGGCTCAGTGCGCCCCAGGCCGCGGCGTCGCTGTCAGCCAGTTTCGGCAGCGCCGGGTCGGCGGCGGCCTCGGTATCCAGCGGATGCCTGATCGATGGTGGTGCTGGCGCGGGCTCTGCGGCCGCCTGCGGTTGTGCCGGTGCACTGGTACTGGCAGGGGTTGATTGCACCGGCACCGGGACACCGTCGGCCAGGCTCTTCAGCTGATCGCGGAACAACCAGCCGCCCGCGCCACCGATCACCACCACACCCAACACCCAGGGCCAGACCGCCTTTCCACTCTGCATGATGCAGCACCTCGTTTCACACGCATGGAGAAGGTGTGACCCCATCGAGTGCAGCCGGTTCCCCGCCTGTTCCGCTGCCGTTCGGGTTCAGGCACGCGTCGTCCACGCTCACGTCTGCTTTGCGCCACCCGCGCGAGGCTAGGAGTCCTGTTCCGTGGAGACTCTGCCATGCAGTACGCGCTGTACTACTGGACCGGCATCCAGGGCCGTGGCGAGTTCGTGCGCCTGGCGCTGGAAGATGCCGGCGCCGACTACATCGACATGGCGCGGGTGCACGGCGATGCGGTGATGCAGCCGTTTCTCGATGGCAGCAGTGAAGGTGCGCAGCCCTTCGCGCCGCCATTCCTGAAGGCGGGCCGCCAGGTCATTGCACAGGTCGCCGCGATCCTGGATTTTCTCGGCCCGCCGCTTGACCTGGTGCCGCAGGCGGCCTCGCGGCGGATGCAGGCACTGCAGTTGCAGCTGACCATCGCTGATCTGGTGGCCGAGGTGCATGACACCCACCATCCAATTGCCGCATCGAAGTACTACGAAGAGCAGAAGACCGAAGCCAAGGCACGGGCCGCCTCACTGCGTGGCGAACGGCTGCCGAAGTTCCTCGGCTACTTCGAGCAGGTGCTGGCCGCCAATGGTGGCCGCCACGCACTGCGCGAGCATTCCTATGTTGATCTGTCGCTGTTCCAGCTGCTGAGCGGACTGGACTACATGTTCCCGCGCCGCATGCAGGCACTGGCGCCGACCCTGCCCCTGCTGCGTGCGCTGCAGGAGCGGGTGGCGAAGCGGCCGAACATCGCCGCCTATCTGGCCTCGGAGCGGCGGTTGCCGTTCAACACCAACGGCATCTTCCGCCACTACCCGGAACTGGACGCCGAACGGTAGTGCCGGCCGCTGGCCGGCAGCTGCACGATCCGACCGAAGCCCATGAGGTTGCCGGCCAGCGGCCGGCACTACCGTTGGGTCAGTTGTTTTCACCCAGCGGCTGCACCGGCTGCTTCTGCAGCGAAAGCAACCCCAGCAGCAACGCCAGTGCCACGTAGGCACCAGCGAACTGCCAGCTGATGATGCGCGCCAGCCCGTCCAGATCCCACGGCAGGTAGATGCCGCCACGCGGGTCCACCGAATGGATCAGGCCGAACAGGGTCAGCACCGCCGCCACCAGCAGGAAGCCGCAGGCACGGCGCAGGCGGCCATCGACCATCGCCGCCACCGCCGAAATCCACAGCATCGAGGTGATGATGAAGCCGTTGCCGAGGGTAAAGATCACCGCCAGCTCGGGCAGACCGTGGCCATCCAGTTTGGCCAGCAGCTGCGGCAGCTGGTCCGGCGCGATCCAGCCGGGTGCCTTGATCGCCAGCAGGTAGGCCACTGACGGCAGGAAGCCGAACACCATCGCACCGGTGTGCTGACGCGGCGTGGCCTGGAAGGCCTGGGTGGTGATATCGATGGCCACGTACACGATGATCGGTGCCAGCACCGCCAGCGGCAGCCACTGCACCAGCCCGGAAATGATGCCGAGCATGCCGCCGATGCCGACGAACAGGCCGGTCAGCAGCGTGTAGCCGCTGCGCGCACCCATGTGCTTGTACGCCGGCTGGCCGATGTACGGCGTGGTCTGCGCCACGCCACCGCAGACGCCGGCCACCAGCGTGGCCACCGCTTCCACCAGCAGGATGTCGCGGGTGCGGTAGTCGTCGCCGGCTGCGCGCGCGCTTTCAGACACGTTGATGCCGCCCACCACCATCAGCAGGCCGAACGGCAGCAGCAGCGGCAGGTAGGTCATCGCGGTGGGCAGGCCGTCGAGGAAGCCCAGTGTCGGCAGCGGCAGCACCACCTGCGGCGGCACCCACTCCGGTACATGGAAGCCGGGTGCGCCCAGCCCGGCCAGGCCGAGGCCGTAATACAGCACGGTGCCGAACACGAAGGCCAGCAGCACGCCCGGGCCACGCACCGGCAGCTTGCCCTTGGCGATCAGCACGTACAGCAGCAAACCGAGCGTGGTGAAGCCGACCAGCGGTGAGCGCAGCGTTTCCAGCAGCGGCAGCAGGCCCATCAGCACCAGCGCGATGCCGGCGATGGAACCCAGCAGCGCGGCTCGCGGCAGCGCGCGGGTGACCGCTTCGCCGAAGAACGACAGCACGAACTTGAGCACGCCCATGATGACCAGCGCGGCCATGCCCAGCTGCCAGGTGGCGATGCCCGCAGCGTGCGGGTCCATGCCCTGCTGCTTGAACGCGATGAAGGCCGGGCCGAGCACCAGCAGCGCCATGCCGATGCTGGTCGGTGCATCCAGGCCCAGCGGCATGGCGGTGACATCGTCGCGGCCGGTACGCGCGGCCAGCCGGCGCGCCATCAGGGTGTACAGCAGGTTGCCGACCAGCACGCCGAAGGCGGTGCCGGGGAACATGCGGCCGAACACCACGTCGGCGGGAAACTGGAAGATCCCGACCAGGGCCATGGCGATGAAGCCGAGGATGGAGAGGTTGTCGACGACCAGGCCGAAGAAGCCGTTGAAGTCGCCGGCGACGAACCAGCGACGCGGTACGGCGGAAGCGGGAGCGGACATGGAAGGGGCGGTGGGGGTGGGGAGCGCCGATGGTAGGCCCAGCGAGGCCGGCGCGCCAATTCCGTCGTGGAATGATGGGTTCCAGCCAACGGCGGGGCCCCTCGTGGCTGGGGGGGGGCGTCAAAGCAGCTTTATCGGAGTGGGCCGGTCGGGATGGGCTGCGCAGGACACGCCGTAAACCCATCCCTGGGGGCTCGATGGCGCCATCCATGGCGCCAACGGTCCTGCGCAGCCCATCCCGACCGGCCCCTGATAATTCCTTGCGCGTGCCAGCCACGGAAAGGAATCAAAGGATCAAAAGCAAAAGCGGGTCGCTTCGCTCTGAGCCGAGCATGGCTCGGCTCTACACGAACAATTCGATCATTTCCACGCTATCCACGCAGGGCGTGGATCTACCGACAGATCGCAGGAAACTGTCGAAGGTGGGGTGGGTCCGGTTGCGGGGGTGTCCGCGGCATGGATGCCGCGGCCAAGCCCCCAGGGACGGGTTTACGGCGTCCCCCGCAACCGGACCCACCCCGCCATCCCTCAGGAAGGCCGCTTCTGCTCTGGCTCCGGCTCGTAGCGGGTGCAGGGCGCAGCCCTGCATCAAACCCACCCCGTTACTTCTTCAGGAAGTTGTCCACCAGCAGATGCTTCACGTCGTCGAAGCGGCCGTTCAACACTGCCTTGGCGGCGTACAACGCCGTACCGGCCACCTGCTTGGCCTCGATCTGCGGCGGCATCACCAGCTCCGCGCGGCTGGTATGCACGTCCAGCAGCGCCGGGCCGCGCTGGGACAGGAAATCCAGCACCGCCTCTTCCAGATCCTCGCTGCGGGTCACCGTGCGGCCGTGGAAGCCGATGACCTCGGCCAAGCGGCCGAAGTCCGGGTTCTTCAGGTCGGTGTAGTTGTCCAGCAGGCCCTCCACCTTCTGCTCCAGCTCGACGAAGTTCAGCGAACCATTGTTGAACACCACCACCTTGATCGGCAGGTTCTCCTGCACGGCCGTCAACAGATCGCCCAGCAGCATCGCCAGGCCACCATCACCGGACAGCGAGATCACCTGCCGGCCGGGGAAGGCCTTCTGCAGGCCCAGCGCCTGCGGCATCGCGTTGGCCATCGTGCCGTGCAGCAGGCTGGTCAGCGTGCGGCGGCGGCCGTTGACGCGGATATGGCGCAGCACCCACACCATCGGCGAACCGCCGTCGGCGGTGAACAGCGCATCGTCGCTGGCATGCCTCGACAGCAATGCCGTCAGGTGCTGCGGATGGATCAATTCACCCTCGCCCGGCTGTTCTTCCTGTTCGCGCTTCTTCAGCGCCTTGTCGCGACGCCCGATGCACTCGTCCAGGAAACTGCTGTCCTCGCGCGGCGGCAGCATCGGCAGCAGCGCGTCCAGCGTCGGTGCGATGTCACCGACCACGCCAAGGCTCACCGGGTGGCGGCGGCCGAGGTGACTGCCATCGCGGTCGACCTGGATGATCGTGGCCTTGTCCGGGTAGAACTGGCCCCAAGCGAAATCGGCGCCGAGCAGCAGCAGCGTGTCGCACTCCATCAGCGTGTGGAAGCCGGATTCGATGCCGAAGATGCCGGTCATGCCCATGTTGTACGGGTTGTCCGGCTCGACGAAATCCTTGGCGCGCGAGGTATGCGCGATGGGCGCCTGCAGGCGCCGGGCCAGCTCCAGCAGCTGCGCGTGCGCGCCTTGGCAACCGGCACCGGCATAGATGCCGATGCGCTTGCCCTGCCCCAGCAGTTCGGTGATGCGCTGCAGCTCGGCATCGGACGGGCGCAGCACCGGCTGGGTGTAGTGAACCGAGAACGGCACATCGTGCTTCACCTCGGCCTGGCTGATGTCGGCCGGCAGGATCACCACCGCCACGCCACGGCGGCTGATCGCGGCCTGGCAGGCCAGGGCCACGACGCGCCGCGCCTGCTCCGGGCTGTGCACCTGCTCGCAGAACACCGAACAACTGGCATACACCGCCTTGAAGTCCACTTCCTGCGGAAATTCCATGCCCAGCTCACTGGTCACCACCTGGCTGGCGATCAGTACCATCGGTGCACGGTTGCGATTGCTCTCGAAGACGCCGTTGATGAAGTGCAGGCCACCGGGACCACAAGAACCCGCACAGGCGGTCAACTCGCCGCTCACCAGCGAATCGGCGCCGGCAGCGAAGCCGGCCACTTCTTCGTGGCGTACATGTACCCAGTCGATTTCACTGCGGTGCAGGGCATCGGTGACGTGATTCAAGGTATCGCCAACGATGCCGTAACAGCGGCGGACGCCCGCCTGCTGCAGGGTATCGACAACGATCTCGGCAACGCGCTTGCTCATCGGATACATCCTCGAGGGGAGAGCATCCGAGGCTAGACCCGAAGAAGTGATGCCTCCGTGGGCAAGGCGCACATCACCTCGATAGGCAAACTACCGGCGGAGATCGAGTCAATCGTTGACGTTGATCCAGCCCTCCACCGCGCCCTGCTTCGGGTTGCGGTAGCGCAGCTTCACCCAGCCATCCTGTTCATCCAGCATCTCCACGCGGTCTCCCTGCACCAGGTAACGCCTGGTGCTGGATGCGCCGGGTCGATCGAACAGGAACAGCCGCGCGGGTACCACGGTGGCCTGCTGGCCACGCAACGGTCCATCCGGCGGTGCACCCAGGCCATCGGCGATGGCACTTTCCAGCACCCGGCCGGCGGCATCATAGGTGCGCCAGACCGCCAGCGGGCCCTGCTCGCCGGTCTGTTCCCACTGCAGCGCGGCGTTCAACGTATCGCCCAGCATCAGCACGCTCTCGGCGCGGTACAGATAGAGCTTCGCGCCTGCAAACCGGTACTGGTCGGTGTACCACATCGGGCCGCTGCGGCAGCTGCTGGTCAGCGTGCGGCTCGGACGGTCGACCGCCAGCCCCATCAGGTCACCGCAACTGTCCTTGCCGTGGGTGTCGGCCTGCAGCGCGCGGAACCCGGCACTGGCCGGATCGAAGCGGTACACCGTCACCGCTTCGTTGACCATGCCCACCGAGGCGCGCGCGACCAGTTCCGGCTAGCCATCGAAATCGACATCTTCGAGCGACCATCGCGAATTGCCGTCGGCATCGGCCGCGCCCTCAAGCGTCTGGCGCTTGCCTGACGGTGACAGCTGCACCGCGATGCTGCCGTCCTGCTGCGGATCGGCATGCGCCTGCACATGCGCGGCCACCTGGAAGCGCAGCGTTTCTCCGTCGTCCCCACCCGCCTGCGCCGTCGGTGCCAGTACGCCTGCCAATGCCAGGCCCAGCAGGCATTCCCTGTAGTTCATCATTGCTCCCTGCAGCACCGCGGCGGCACCTTCAACTCAGAACGATACCTCGACCGGCTGCCGCGACCACAGCACCGACTGATGCCTGGTCTGCTGCTTCCACGCCAGGCGGATCGCCTCGATGTCGGCGCGGCGCTGCGGGGTGTCCTCGTGCAGCACCACCAGCACCTTGGTGCGCAGGCGGTTGGGCGCGGCATCGCCGCGGAACAGCCACTGGCCGTAGGCATCAAACACGGTCAGGCCGTCCGGGAAGCGCGGCGTTACTTCCTTGTCAAGGAAGGCGCGCCACTGCGCGTCGCTGATGGTGTCGGCCTGCGGGCGGTTGCCGGCCCCCTGCTCCTCGCCTACGCCGAAGTACAGCTCGCTGCGCACCCAGCCGTGGCCGGCGGAAGGGCGGGCGGCATCGCCCTTCAGTTCGGCGGTGGTGGCCGTGGCATAGGCGCTGGGCGCCTGCGAAGACAGGCTGGCGCAGCCACTGGTGGCCAGCAGCACGGCGAAGACGAGGCCAAGGTGTTTCATCGGTACAGCTCCGGGGAAGGGGGACAGGGCAAGCCGGCAGCGTACAGCGCCACCGGCCCGGCGTGCTGATGCCAACCGGGCATCAGCTCATGCCGGACCGGCAGGGACTTGCATCGGCACCGGCCATCACGCGAAGATAATATATCGCTTCATCCGGATGGATGTAAGTGAAACTATCTCGCCCCTTCCCCGTCGTCGTTGTTGCTGGAGCCCTCCATGTCCGCCCGCCTGCCCGCGTCGCCGCTCGGCCTCGCCATCGCCCTCGCGCTTTCCTCCGCTGCCATCCCGGCCCTGGCCCAGGACGCCACCAACCTGGACACCGTGATCGTCACCGGCACCCGTGCCGCAGACCGCACCGTGCTCGAATCCACCTCGCCGGTGGATGTGCTCACCGCCGAGGACATCCGCAAGGCCGGCGTGGTCAACGGCGAACTGGGCAGCGCGCTGCAGGCGCTGCTGCCGTCGTTCAACTTCCCGCGCCAATCCAACTCCGGTGGCGCCGACCACGTGCGCGCGGCGCAGTTGCGTGGCCTGTCGCCGGACCAGGTGCTGGTGCTGGTCAACGGCAAGCGCCGCCACCACACCGCACTGGTCAACACCGACAGCAAGATCGGCAAGGGCACCACCCCGGTCGATTTCAATTCGATCCCGGTCAGCGCGATCAAGCGCATCGAAGTGCTGCGCGATGGTGCCGGTGCGCTTTACGGATCGGACGCCGTGGCCGGCGTGATCAACGTGATCCTCGACAACGGCGGCGACGGTGGCGAGATCGAGGCCAGCTACGGTGCCAACCACACCGACCTCAAGCCGATCGGCCGCACCCTCACCGACGGCCAGACCGGCAACGTCAGCGCCAAGGTCGGTACTTCGCTGGGCGAGGACGGCGGCTTCCTGCGCGTCGGCCTGGAATACAAGCACCGCAACGGCACCAACCGCGCTGGCTTTGACCAGATTCCGCCGTGGGACCAGACGCCGGACAACCTGGCGCTGCAGGGCAAGCGCAACTACGTGCTGGGCGATGGCAAGAGCAAGGACATCAACCTGTGGCTGAACACCGAGATTCCGGTAGGCCAGACCTCGACGTTCTACGCGTTCGGCACCTTCAACCAGCGCGATACCGAAGGCGCCAACTACTTCCGCTATCCCGATGGCGATGCCAACTGGAAGCAGGTCTATCCGAACGGCTACCGACCGATCTCCGAAGGCGAGAACCGCGACGTACAGGCCGTGGCCGGCGTGCGCGGGCAGTGGGGCGAATGGAGCTACGACAGCAGCCTGGATTACGGCCAGAACGACTTCACCTACCGCCTGCGTGATTCGCTCAACGCATCGCTGGGCCCGACCAGCCCGACCCGCTTCAAGACCGCCGACTACGAGTACGCGCAGACCGTGGGCAACCTCGATCTGAGCCGCGTGTTCACCCAGAGCGACAGCATCAGCCACACGCTGGGCCTGGGCGTGGAAGCGCGCCATGAGCGCTACCAGACCCGCCCCGGCGACCCGGCCAGCTATGCGGCGGGCCCGTACACCGACCGCCCGACCGGCTCGCAGGCCGGTGGCGGCCTGACCCCACAGGACGCCGCCACCCTGTCGCGCGACGTGGCCAGCGCCTATGCCAGCCTGTCCAGCCAGTTCGGCGAGAAGTTCTCCACCGACCTGGCCGCGCGCTACGAGCACAACGACGACTTTGGCGGCGAACTGACCGGCAAGCTCGGCCTGCGCTACGAATTCACCCCGGCGTTCGCACTGCGCGGTGCCATCTCCAACAATTTCCGCGCTCCGTCGCTGGCGCAGATCGGCTACGAATCCACCTCCACCGGCTACAACGCCGGCGGCCAGCTGGTGCAGGGCCGGCTGCTGTCGGTCAACAATCCGATCGCGCGTGGCCTGGGTGCGCAGAACCTGAAGCCGGAGAAGTCGATCAACACCTCGCTGGGCTTCACCAGCCGCATCGGCGAGCATTTCGACCTGTCGCTGGACTTCTTCCAGATCGATATCGACGACCGCATCGCGCTGTCGGAGAGCATCACCGGCGATGCGCTGACCGATTACGTGGCCGCCAGCTACGGCGTCAGTGGCCTGCAGAGCGCCAGCTTCTTCGTCAATGCCGCCGATACCCGCACCCGTGGCGCCGAGCTGGTAAGCAACTGGCGGCAGTCGCTGGGCGATGGCCAGCTGCTGCTGACCGGCACCTACGCCTACACCAAGACCACGCTGAAGAATGTGCTGGCCACGCCGGCGCAGCTGCGCGCGCTGAACCCGGACTACGTACTGTTCGGCATCGAGGAGACCAACACCCTGACCGATGCCACCCCGCGCACGCGTGGCAGCTTCTCGGCCGCCTGGAGCAACGACCACTGGTCGCTGAGCACCCGCGTGAACCGTTACGGCAGCGCCACCCGGGTGTTCAACTTCGGTGATGGCTATATCCCGCGCCAGACCTACCAGGCCGAATGGCAGCTGGATGCCGAAGTCGAGTACCGCATCACCCCGCAATGGAGCGTGGCGATCGGTGGCCAGAACCTGACCGACAACTACCCGGATCGATCCAACAGCGATATCCACTACTTCGGCAACCTGCCGTACGACGTGCTGTCGCCGATCGGCAGCAACGGCGCGTACTACTACGGCCGCGTCCGCTATACGTTCTGATCGCATTGGGTGGGTGCGGACCGTTGGTCCGCACGACACGGTAGTGCCGGCCGCTGGCCGGCAACTCCGGGTGCGGATCTGCTTTGGGTGGGTGCGGACCGTTGATCCGCGCTGTTTGGGCTGGATGCAGGCTAACCTGCCGTGCCGACCAACGGTCGGCACCCACCGAAGCTGATCCGCAGCCTGCCCTCGACCCCACGTACACGCCCAGGCTGGCAGGCTGGTCGTCATGGCTGAACCGCTCCCCCTGCGTCCGCCACCGCCATTGCTGGACGACGCCTGTGCGTTGTTCCTCGATGTCGATGGCACCCTCATCGAATTCGCTGCACGACCGGATGCCGTGCAGCTCCTGCCGGATGTGCGCGAAGCCATCGGCCGCATCAGTGACCGCCTGGAAGGCGCCGTGGCACTGGTCAGTGGCCGACCGCTTGAACAGCTGGACCAGCTGTTTGCTCCCCTCCAGCTGCCTGCCGCCGGCCTGCATGGGCACGAACTGCGCGGCGAGGACGGTCGTGTGCTGCGCGACGAGCACGACGACGACACCGCCGAGTGGCTGCACGCGCTGCACCAGCAGGCGATGCGCTTTGCCCACGGCCATCCCGGCGTGCTGGTGGAAGACAAGGGCGTCGGCCTGGCCCTGCATTGGCGCGGTGCGCCGCACGCGGCAAGTGATGTGCGCGCCTTCGCCGATCGCCACGTGCGGGGCCGCGCCAGTTACCGCCTGCAACCCGGCGACCATGTGGTCGAGTTCGTGCCCGTCGGCACCGACAAGGGCCGTGCCGTGCGCCGGATGATGCAGTACCTGCCCTTCCGCGGCCGCCTGCCGGTGTTTCTCGGTGACGACCTCACCGATGAATTCGGCTTCGATGCCGCCAACAGCCAGCATGGCTGGAGCGTGCTGGTGGGTGAACGTGAACCCAGCGCGGCGGTGTTCGCGCTGCCCGACATACGCAGCGTGCACGCCTGGCTGCGTGAGAATGCCTATTGACCCGGCCACCCCCCACGGCCGCAACCGAGATGTACCGCGTGATGACCCAACCCGATCTTGATCTGGGCGTGGTCGGCAACGGCAGCTTCGGCGCCCTGGTCGACAAACGTGCCCGCGTTGTCTGGAGCTGCCTGCCGACCTTCGACGGCGACCCTACCTTCTGTGCGCTGCTGGGCCCCAACCAGCAGACCGGTGGCGACTTCGCCATCGAGCTGGAAGACTTCGCCAGCAGCGAGCAGGAATACCTCACCAACACGGCGATCCTGCGCACGGTGCTCCGCGACGCGCACGGCGGCGAACTGGAAATCCTGGATTTCGCCCCCCGCTGGCGGCAGAACGACCGCTTCTACCGGCCGGTCAGCCTGATCCGCCAGGTGCGTCCGCTGGCCGGCAGCCCGCGCATCACCGTGCGTGCGCGCCCGCTGGCCGACTGGGGCGCACGCGTGCCAGAGTCGACCTGGGGCAGCAACCATGTGCGCTGGATCCTGCCGGAGCACGTGCTGCGGCTGACCACCGATGTGCCGGTGCGCTTCGTGCGCGATGGCCTGCCGTTCGTGCTCAACCATCCCATCCACCTGATCCTGGGCGTGGATGAGTCGCTCAACCGGTCGATCAGCGGCTACGTGCAGGAAGCCTTCCAGCGCACCCGCGACTACTGGCGCGAATGGGTGCGCTACCTGTCCATTCCACTGGAGTGGCAGGACGCGGTCATCCGCAGTGCGATCACGTTGAAGCTGTGCCAGTACGAGGACAGCGGCGCGATCATCGCGGCGATGACCACTTCCATTCCAGAAGCACCCGGCAGCGTGCGCAACTGGGACTACCGCTACTGCTGGCTGCGCGACGCGGCTTTCGTGGTGCGGGCACTGAACCGTCTCGGCGCAACGCGCACGATGGAACAGTTCCTCGGCTACATCTTCAACCTGGCCACCACCGACGGCACGCTGCAGCCGCTGTATGGCATCGGCTTTGAAGCCAAGCTGGACGAAGACGAAGTGCCCAGCCTGTCCGGCTACCGCGGCATGGGCCCGGTGCGTCGTGGCAACCTGGCCTGGGTGCAGCGCCAGCACGATGTCTACGGCAGCGTGGTGCTGGCCTCCACGCAGCTGTTCTTCGACCGCCGCCTGCAGGATCCCGGCGACGCGCACACATTCGCCCGCCTCGAACCGCTGGGCGAACAGGCCTTCGCCCTGCATGACGTGCCCGATGCGGGCCTGTGGGAGTTCCGTGGCCGCACCGAGGTACACACCTACACCAGCGCGATGTGCTGGGCCGCCTGCGACCGCCTGTGCAAGATCGCCGTGCGCCTGAAGCGCGATGACCGTGCACACTACTGGCGCGAGCGCGCCGACACCATCCATGCGCGCATCATGGCCGAGTCCTGGAATGAGGAACTGGGCCACTTCACCGATACCTTCGGCGGCCATCGCCTGGACGCCTCGCTCCTGCTGCTGGCCGACATCGGCTTCATCGATGCGATGGACGCCCGCTTCATCGCCACCGTCGATGCGATCGGCCGCGACCTCAAGCATGGCAATTCGCTGTACCGCTATGTCGCGCCAGATGACTTCGGTGAGCCGGAAACCAGCTTCACCATCTGCACGTTCTGGTACATCGATGCGCTGGCGGCGATCGGGCGCATGGACGAGGCGCGCGAGATGTTCGAGCTGCTGCTGAAGCAGCGCAACCACCTGGGCCTGCTGTCGGAGGATCTGGCCTTCGACAGCGGCGAGGCCTGGGGCAATTTCCCGCAGACCTATTCGCACGTCGGCCTGATCACTGCCGCGATGCGCCTGTCGCGGTCCTGGCAGGAGGCATCGTGAGTCGTCTGGTGGTGGTTTCAAATCGTGTGGCCGTACCCGGCGAGAACCGCGCCGGCGGCCTGGCTGTCGGCCTGCTGGCCGCCCTGAAGGAACGCGGCGGCCTGTGGTTCGGCTGGAGCGGCAAGACGGTAAAGGACGGCAGCGGCACGCTGCACCGGCAGAAAGACGGTGACATCGACTACGTCACCATAGACCTGAGCAAGCGCGAGGTGGACGGTTACTACAACGGCTTTGCCAACCGCACGCTGTGGCCGCTGCTGCACTTCCGCCTGGATCTGGTCGACTACGACCGTGCCACCCGCGAGACCTACCACAAGGTCAACGCACTGTTCGCCGACAAGCTCGCGCCCTTGCTGCGCGAGGATGACATCGTCTGGATCCACGACTATCACCTGATCCCGCTTGGCGCACTGCTGCGCGAGCGTGGCATCGGCTGCCGCATCGGCTTCTTCCTGCACATCCCGATGCCGTCGGCCGACCTGCTGCAGGCGATGCCCGACCACCTGCGGCTGTTCTCCGCGCTCTACGCGTATGACCTGGTGGGCTTCCAGACCCAGCGCGATGCCGATCGCTTCCAGACCTACCTGCGCCTGTTCGGCGGCGGTCGGGTACTCGCCAACGGCGAGCTGGAGGCACCGGGCGGGCGTCGTTTCCGCGCGGCGGCGTTCCCGATCGGCATCGACACCGAGCTGATCGCGCGCCAGGCCGGTACCGCCGCCACCAAGGCCGCCGTAAAGAACCTGCGCGCCAGCCTGCGTGATCGCCAACTGGCGATCGGCGTTGATCGCCTGGATTATTCCAAGGGCCTGCCCGAGCGCTTCCTCGGCTTCGAACGGTACCTTGAGCGCCATCCCGACCAGCGCGGGTCGCTGACCTACCTGCAGATCGCCCCCGTCTCGCGCGGTGATGTCACCGAGTACCGGCAGCTGCGCAGCCAGCTGGAGCAGATCGCCGGCCACATCAACGGTGGCCACGCCGAGCCGGACTGGACACCGCTGCGCTACGTCAACCAGAACTTCACCCATGCCACCCTCACCGGTTTCTACCGTGCAGCGGCGGTGGGGCTGGTCACGCCCCTGCGTGATGGCATGAACCTGGTGGCCAAGGAATACGTGGCCTCGCAGGACCCGGAGGACCCGGGCGTGCTGGTGCTGTCGCTGCTGGCCGGCGCCGCCGATGAACTCAAGCAAGCACTGCTGGTGAACCCGCACGACCTGGATGGCGTTGCCGACGCCATCGCCACCGCGGCGACGATGTCGCTGCGCAAGCGCAAGGAGCGCTGGCACGCCATGATGGAGCACCTGCGCACCTACGACATCAACCACTGGCGGCGCAGCTACCTGGACGCACTGGAAGGCTGAGGAAAAAGGGGACGGAGGGGATTAAGTCGTTTGTGCACAAACGACTTAATCCCCTCCGTCCCCTTTTCTTCAATCCAGGAACCGCGCTGCCTGCTCCGGTGCGGGCAGATGACAGGCGTCGTTCCGCCCGAACCAGCGGTAGCGGTTGCGCGCCAGCGCGCGATACGCGGCATCCCTCCAGCCGCGCGGCACCATCCGCAGCACGCCGGTCAGGCGCCAGACGCCGTCCAGCCCGGCCAGTACACGCAGGATGGCATCGGTATCGGTCCAGGCGCCCTGCGCGTCCAGCAGCAGGAACGACATCGGGTCCTGCGGGTCCAGCCCGTGCGCGCGCAACATCGCGCTGCCCTGCTGCCCCTGCATCGCCGCAAAACGGTAGCGCCCCTTGCGGTCGAAACGCAGCAGGAAGCGCACCCAGCGGTTGCACAGGGCGCACACGCCGTCGAACACGATCACCGCGCTGCCAGTGTCGGCGGCGCCGTCACTGTGGTTCGAGCCAGCCTTCATAGCGGATCAGGGCTCCGGCCCAGGGCAGCGTCACATCGACCAGGAAAGTGTAACGCTCGCCGCGCCAGGCTTCACGGCAGCGCACACCGCCGAACCAACGCGTCGGCAGCGGCAGCAGCCCGAACGCCCAGACCCGCCGCACCGACCAGTCGATGCCGCCCTCGCGGGCCTGCAACGCGAACTCGAAGCGCACCGCGCCCAGCTGCTCGCGCAGAAGCCCTTCGTGCGCCCACAGCCGCGACACCATCGGCCAGCGGCCGAACCGTCGCGCCCACTGCTCACCCTGCCCGCGTGCACTGAACGCCACTTCGGTGGGCAGCGCGTCGCCGTCCTTCGGCAGCCGCGCCAACGCGGCCAACAGCGGCACCAGCCAGTGCCGCCCTCGCACGATGCGCGCCTGCCCCACGTAGCGGCAGGGCAACGGCGCGGCATGCAGCGCCTGCACCGGCGCTGCCAGGGTGGCGAAGGCCGGCCCCAGCACGCGCGCGAACAGCGGCGTGGTCAGGGCGCGATCCAGGCCAGGGTCGCCATGCGCCCGGTACGACGGTCGCGCCGGTGCGAATACAGGTCAGGATCGGCCATGGTCGACACCGTGCCGCCATACACCTGCGCCGGGTCCATCCCCGCCGCCTGCAACCGCTGCCGCGCCAGCGCGAACAGGTCCACTTTCCAGTGGCCTGCGCGGGTGGCCACGAACGCCGCCCCGGCGGCCGGATCATGGCCGACGAAGGCGTGGTAGACCTCTTCGCCGATCTCGTAGTCGGCCGGCCCGGCCGCCGGGCCCAGCCAAGCCCGCAGCTGCGCCGGCGGCGTCTGCAGGGCGGCCACCGTGGCCTCCAGCATGCCGTCAGCCAGCCCACGCCAGCCGGCATGGGCCGCACCCACCTCGCTGCCATCGGCCGCGGCAAACACCACCGGCAGGCAGTCGGCGGTCAGGATCGCCAGCACCACGCCCGGCACCGAAGTCACTGCGGCGTCGGCCACCGGTTCGCTGGTGCCGGGCACCGGTGGCGCGGTGAAGCGCAGCACGGTGCTGCTGTGCACCTGGCGCAGCCAGTGCGGTGCCGAGGGCAGTGCCAGCCCCTCCTGCAGCAGCTTGCGGTTGTGCTCCACGTTGGCCGGGGTATCACCATCGGCCGCGTGCCGGTTGCCGAGGTTGAACTGCGCGAACGGCGCCGGCGAAATGCCCGCGCCATGCCGGCGCGTGGTCAGCGCATGGACGCCTGCCGGCGCCGGCCAGTCCGCCTGCAGCAACGGCAGCGCGGCGGCCATCACCAGCGATCCCGCTCGCGGGCGGCGAAGGCTTCGCTGTCTTCGCGCAGCACCTTCATCAGGTGCAGCATGTCCTCCGGCACCGGCGCGGTATTGCGCACCGGCTCACCGGTGATCGGATGCATGAACTCCAGGGTCTCGGCGTGCAAGGCCTGGCGCTTGAAGCCGCGCAGCGCGGCCACCAGCTCGTCGCTGGCACCCTTGGGCAGCTTCAGCGCACCGCCGTACAGCGGGTCGCCGATGATCGGATGGCGCACGTGTGCCATGTGCACGCGGATCTGGTGGGTACGGCCGGTTTCCAGGCGGCACTCCAGCGCGGTGTGCGCACGGAAGCGCTCGCGCAGGCGGTAGTGGGTCACCGCTTCCTTGCCGTCTTCGCGCACCGCCATCTTCAGCCGGTCGCGCGGGTGGCGGTCGATCGGGGCATCGGCGGTACCGCCTGCCACCAGCGCGCCCATCACGATGGCCAGGTACTGGCGGTGCACGTCACGGGCCGCCAGTTGCTCGACCAATGCAGTCTGCGCTTCCAGGGTCTTGGCCACCACCATCACGCCGCTGGTGTCCTTGTCCAGGCGGTGCACGATGCCCGCGCGCGGCAGCACCGCCACCGAGGGGTCGCGGAACAGCAGCGCGTTGACCAGGGTGCCGCTGTGGTTGCCGGCGCCGGGGTGGACCACCAGGCCGACCGGCTTGTTGATCACCAGCACATGCTCGTCCTCGAACAGCACGTCCAGCGGGATGTCCTCCGGCTGGGCGTCGGTCTGGGTTTCCAGCACCACGTGGAGGGTCACCACCTCGCCGCCGCGCAGCGGATCGCGCGGGCGCACCTGGGCGCCGTCCAGCAGGACGTCACCGGACTTGATCCACTCGGTCAGGCGCGAACGCGAATATTCGGGGAACAGTTCGGCCACGACGGCATCGAAACGACGGCCGGCGGCGGTGTCGGGGACGATGGCCTGGCGGGCCGATTCAGAGGGTTGTTCAGACATGGCAGGGGGCATTCTTTGAAATTTTGGGGTCCCGGCGGCCGGTTTCAGTCGCTGGACAGGACACTAGGCTATCATCGACCCTTCGTATTCCAGCCGCGTCCCGCCTCGACCCCATGATCCGACGCTCCGCCATGCTCTCCGCGCCCGTCCGCCTCACCGCCCTGCTGCTGGTGCTGGTCATCGCCGCAACCGGCTGCCACCGCGGCGCCAAGAAGGGTGATCGCCCCGACGAAGGCGTGCCGGTCGAACAGCTGTACGAGAAAAGCCACAAGCTGATGCAGGGCGGCAACTGGAGCGGCGCCGAAGCCAGCTTCCGCCGCCTGGTGGCCCAGTATCCGTACGGCCCGTACACCGAGCAGGCGATGATCGAAACCGCCTACGCCCAGTACAAGGCCGGCAAGCACGATGACGCCGTCTCCAGCATCGACCGCTTCATCCGGACCTACCCGACCCACCGCAACATTGCGTATCTGTACTACCTGCGCGGCCTGGCCAATTCCAACCGCAGTACGGTTTTCCTGCGCCGCGTATGGTCGCTGGATGCCAGCCGCCGCGACCTGTCCACGCCGCACCAGGCGTACTCGGACTTCAACATCGTGGTTGATCGTTACCCGAACAGCCGCTACGCCGCCGATGCGCGCCAGCGCATGCTGGAGCTGCGTGACGTGTTCGCCCAGCACGAGCTGGACAACGCCCTGTACTACATGCGCCGCGGCGCCTGGGTCTCGGCCGTGGGCCGCGCCAACTACCTGCTGGAAACCTACCCGCAGAGCGCCTTCCAGTACGACGCCGTGGCCGTGCTGGCCGATTCCTACACCCACCTGGGCAACAAGACCCTGGCCGACGACGCCCGTCGCGTCCTGCAGCTGAACCAGCCGGATCACCCGTGGCTGGAAGGCAAGTGGCCGAAGTACCCGTGGATGATCCGCAAGCTGAACCCGTTCGCCGGCGAGAAGTCCGCCAGCACCGGCCAGCGCAACGCGCGACTGGAAAAGAAATAAGAGAGGGCCCCGAAAGGGGCCTTTTCTTTGTCGGTAGATCCACGCCATGCGTGGATGGTTCGTGCACCAATGGACCACGACACTCGGAATGCTACGAATCCCCGGCAGTTGCGACGGCGGTCGCACCCCGCCTGGGCGGGGGTGTCCACACTGCGGCGCAGCGGCCACACCGGCCATCACGGAGCGCCCCATGCCGACACGGCCCTGTAGTTTCCGTTTCCTGTTCTGCCTTCTCGCCAGCGCCCTGCTGGCGCTGACCCTGGCGCCCGCGGCCGCCGCGCGGGACGCACCGGGCGATCTGCTGTCTGCCGCCCCCTATCGCGCGCCCTGGGTGCCGTCCAGGGCCGCCCAGGCGTACAAGCTGCACTATCGCACCCCGGACCACCGCGGCCAGTTGGCCGAAGGCACTGGCCTGCTGTACCTGCCCGCCGGCGCAGCGCCTGCGGGCGGGTGGCCGGTGGTGTCCTGGGCACATGGCACCCAGGGCATCGCGGATCGCTGTGCGCCGTCGGTCTCCGGCCCCACCCATGCCGAACGCGACGGGCGCTTCCTGGACGTGTTCCTGGCCCAGGGCTATGCCGTCGCAGCCGCCGACTACCAGGGCCTGGGCAGCCCAGGCAATCATGCCCACCTGCACGTGCGTACCGCGGCGCGCAACGCCATCGACATGGTCAAGGCCAGCCGGCAGTACCTGGGCACCGCAGCGTTGTCGCCGCGCTGGGTCTCGGTAGGCTATTCGCAGGGGGGCGCGGCCGCGCTGGTCGCCGGCCACCTGGCGGCGTCCCATGGCGGGCCCTCACTGCAGTACCGCGGCAGTTTCACCGCCGGAACGCCGACCGCAGTCGAACTGACCGCGCTGGTGATGAAGCCCGACAACCGCACCGCCAATTCCGGCGCGCTCAACGCATATCACGCGTACCTGCTCGACGGCCTGCTGCAGGTTGCGCCGCAGGTCGACGGCGTGCTGAGCGAGGCCGGGCGCGCCCGCATTGCTCTGGCACGCGAGCAGTGCCTGGGTGATCTGGCCACCACGCTGGACGGCATGGATACCGGCAGCATGTTCACTGCACCGCTGACCCGCGTGCCGGGCATCTGGACGGTGCTGCATGACTACCTGGGCGTACCGCGCCGCGGCTTCAGCCAGCCGCTGATGCTGGCCCATGGCAGCGAGGACCGCGATGTGCCCTATCTGACCACCCTGCTGTACGCCGCAGGCCTGGCCGTGCGAGGCGAGCCGGTCGCGTTCCGGCGCTACCCGGTCGATCACCGCGGTACGCTGGACGCAGCGGCGGCCGATGGCCTGGCGTTCGTGCGTGCGCGGCTGGAGGACGACCACTTCAACGACGCTGCGGAGATCGCAGGCCTCGAACAACGGCTCGACGAAGCCCGGTAGATCCACGCCATGCCGGATACGCGATCCAGGAAGTTGCCGGCCAGCGGCCGGCACTACCGAATGCAGTAGCAACTGTCTTGTCAGGGGCAGCCGAGGGCCACCTCGGCGTCTCGCTTACGGGCGTTGAGGATCACCAGCATTTTGCGCATGACCGCCACGAGCGCCACCTTGCTCGCTTTGCCTTTGGCCT
>NZ_JBMRFS010000013.1:0-90311 GCF_049384825.1 Stenotrophomonas sp. CASM106 | reverse complement strand
GGCAATGCCTCACCGGTCCGTTTCGCCGCCGGCCGATGTGGCTCGCCGGCCAGCGGCCGGCACTACCGGATACCCAAGGCCTCGGGCCATTCGGCGTTCGAAGCCGAGAACGTGGACGCGCTGGTGCGCGCCACCGATGGCTTCGCCTGATCGGTAGTGCCGGCCGCTGGCCGGCAATGCCTTGCCGGTCCGTTTCGCCGCCGGCCGATGTGGCTCGCCGGCCAGCGGCCGGCGCTACCGGATACCCAAGGGTTCTGACCCCGCCGAAACCTTCATCCACGCATGGCGTGGATTTACCAATCCCCGGCCAGCAACGCGTCGGCCAGCACCTGCAGCTTCGGCGAGTGCTGGCGCGACGGTGGGTAGATCAGCGACAGCGCGCGGCTGCGGCCCTCGAACGGCTGCAGCACGCGTTGCAGGCGGCCGTCAGCCAGCGCGTCGGCCACCGCGAAATCCATCACCTGCACGATGCCGATGCCGGCGATGGCCGCTTCCACCAGCGGATCGCCGCTGTCGAACACCATCCGCGTCGGTGGGGTGAAGTCGCGCAGGTGGCCCTCCTGCAGGAACTGCCAGTCCACCAGCCGGCCACTGCGCAGGTTGCGCACCGCCAGGCACGCGTGGTCCCGCAGCGCGGCCACATCGTCCGGTGCGCCACAGCGGGCCAGATACGCGGGGCTGGCCACCGTCACCCAGCGCAGCGGACGCAGCGGGCGCGCGACGATGCGCTGGTCGGCGATGACGCCGGTGCGCAGGGCGGCATCGAAACCTTCCTCGACCAGATCGACCAGACGGTCACTGAGCACGGCCTCCACCTGCAGTTGCGGGTGCTGTTGCAGCAACGGCGCCAGCAGCGGTACCAGCACCTTGCGCCCGAACATCGAGGGCGCGCTGATCTTCAGGGTGCCCGCGGGCGTGCAGGGACGGTCGGCCAACTGGCGTTCGGCATCCTCCAGGCCACACAGCAGCGGTGCCACCTGATCGACGAACTGGCGGCCATCCGGGGTCAGCGCCACGTTGCGGGTGTTCCGCTGCAGCAGCTTCACCCCCAGCGTGGCCTCCAGCCGGCCGATCGCGCGCGACAGGCCGGACTGGCTCAGGCCCAGCTGCCTGGCGGCGACGGTGAAACTGCGGGCTTCGGCTACCTGCACCAGCATGCGCACTGCATTGAGGTCCATCGAGGTTCCATTCATGATGAAAATCATGACAGATATGGCTGGCAGGGGGTTTATTGATTCGGTCGCATCAATGAGACTGCGCTCCCCCACCGCACCAGACCGCCGATGCCTCCCCTCAAGTACCCGCGCTGGGCGCTGACCCTGCTGGCCACTGCCCAGCTGATCATCGCCCTGGATGCCACCATCATCTTCGTCGCCCTGCACGACATGGGCCGCGCGCTGCAGATCAACGCGCAGCAGCTGCAATGGGTAGTCAGTGCCTATACCGTGGCGTTCGGCGGCAGCCTGCTGCTGGGCGGGCGCGCCGCCGACCTGATCGGCCGCCGCCGCTTCTACCGGCTGGGCATGCTGCTGTTCGCGCTGGCGTCGCTGTTCGGCGCGCTGGCGCCGAATGCCACCCTGTTGATCATCGCGCGCGCGGCGCAGGGCATCGGTGCCGCGTTGCTGTTCCCGGCCACGCTGGCGCTGATCAACACGTTGTATGCGGAAGGCCCGGTGCGCAACCGCGCACTGGCGATCTGGAGCATGGCCAGTGCGGTCGGCCTGGCGCTGGGCACGCTGCTCGGTGGCGTGCTGACCCAGGCGTTCGGCTGGCCGGCGGTGCTGGCGGTGATCGTTCCGCTGGCCACCGCCTGTGCAGTCGCGGCCGGCGCGTGGTTGCCGGTCGATGGCCCGCGTCTGCAGGGCCGTTCCTTCGATCTGGCCGGTTGCCTCACCGTCACCGCCGGCGGCAGCCTGCTGGTCACCACCCTGGTGCAAGGGCCGGAGTGGGGCTGGACGGCCCGGGCCACGCTCATCTGCCTGCTGCTTTCAGCCGTACTGTTGACGGTGTTCGTACAGATCGAAAAGCGCAGCCGTGACCCGCTGATGCAGTTTGCGCTGCTGCGCCTGCCCGGCCTGCGCGCGGCACTCGGCCTGACCTTCGCCTTCATGAGCAGCTATGGCGTGCAGTACTACTTCCTGGCGCTCTACTTCCAGGATGGTTACGGCTGGAGCCCGCTGCAGGCCGGCATGGCCTTCCTGCTGCCGACCGTGGTGTGCACCTTCGGCATCCGCATTGCCGAACGCATGCTGCGGCGCCGTTCGCCACGGCAGGTGCTGGCCTGGGGCTTCGCGGCCGGTGCCATCGGCATCACCGCGGTGGCGCTGGCGATGCCGCATGGCGCCAGCTACTGGCCGCTGCTGCCGGGCATCGTGGTGCTCAGCGTGGGCCAGGGCATGAGCTGGACGGCGATGTGGATCGTGGCCGGGCAGGGCGTGCCGGGGCCGCAGCAGGGTGTGGCGTCCGGCATGGCCGCCACCGCACAGCAGATCGGCGGCGCGTTGGGACTGGCGGTACTGGTGATGGTGGCCAACGCCGCGCGTGGCACGCAGGAGGCAACCAGTCCTGATGCGCTGCAGGGCATGGTCAATGCGCAGTACGGCGCCGCGCTGTTCGCCGCGCTCGGCGTGGCCATCGCGCTGGGCCTGCGCCCGGCGCCGGTCGAATCGGCTGCTGCCGTCTGCCCGGTCAACGAGGCATGATTGAAGGCGCTGCCGTAGGTGGATGTGCCACGCCTGCGGTGGTGCCGGCCAGCGGCCGGCACTACCGATACGGGATGGAACCACGCGCGTTCAACCCAGCGCCAGCAGCTCCGGTTGCAGCGCGCTGAAGATCCGCGCCAGCCGCTCCGCCCACGCCTGCTGCCCGGCGGCATCGGCGATCAGGTCCTGGCGGATCTCCAGTTCCACGTGCACCAGGCCGCGCCCTTCGCCGTGCACCGGTACCGCGTAGTCGCTGGTGCTGCTGACCGAATACGGTTCGTTGTCACCCACCACCAGGTCGCCTTCATCGCGCAGTGCCTGCAGCAGTGCATGCGCAAAGCGCGTGTCCTGGTGGTACAGCACGCCGGCGTGCCACGGCCGCTGCGTGCCGTTCATCACTGGCGTGAAGCTGTGCATCATCACCAGCAGGGTGGGGCGGCCGGCATCGCGGCGTGCATCCAGTTCCGCGTCGATGCGCGCATGGTAGGGCGCGTGGATCGCATCGATGCGTTGCTGCCGCTGTGCCGCTGACAGCCCGGCATTGCCCGGGACCACGGTGTGGTCGCTCACTTGCGGAATCAGCGTCGGCGAGGCCAGTGGGCGGTTGCAGTCGATCAGCAGCCGCGAATAGGTCTGTTCGATCGCCCATGCATCCAGCCGTTCGGCCAGTGCGCGGGTGGTGCCGGCGATGCCGATGTCCCAGCCGATATGGCGGTCCAGCTCGGCCTGGGCCAGGCCGAGCCCGGTCAGCGCGCGTGGCACCTGCTGGCCGGCGTGATCGGCCAGCAGCAGGTACGGCGAGGCGCCCTGCGGCCGGTGGAGGGTATAGATCGCCGGGTCGTCGGCGCCCAGCAGCGCCGGCAGTACGTGCAGATCGGCGTCAGCCACGCGGGCGCCCGTCCAGGTGGTGCTCGATCATCCACAGGCCCGCCCACAGCTTGGCATCCAGCTCATAGCCTTCGCCCATCTTCTGCACCAGCCAGGCCGCCGCCTGCGCGCGCGGAATCTCGTGCACGGTGATGTCTTCGCTGTCATCGCCGCCACCTTCGCCGATCCGGCGCAGGCCGGTGGCGCGTACGAAGGCGATCTTCTCGCTGCTGGCGCCGGAGGACGTCGGGCCGATCATCAGCACTTCGGCGTGATCGGCGGTCCAGCCGGTTTCTTCTTCCAGCTCGCGCACGGCCGAGACTTCGATCGATTCGCCGGCGTGGATGTCGCCGACCAGGCCGGCCGGCATCTCGATGGTGGGGGCCTGCAGCGGCACGCGGAACTGTTCGACGAACAGCACCTTGTCCTCCGGGGTCACCGCGATGATGATCGCGGCCAGGCCACCGGCATGGGTACGTTCGCTGTATTCCCAGGTGCCGCGCACCAGCATGCGCTGGTACTTGCCTTCATAGACGACACGCGGGGCTTCGGTGTTGCGCTGGCTCATGCGGGCTCGCTGTGGGTGGGAAGAATATCGGGCACGCCGGCGGCATCGAACAGCCGGCGGCGGGTCATCGGGCCGAAGCGCAGGGTCTGGCACAGGCCGCCGAGCAGCTCGGGGTCGGCGGTCTGGCGCAGCAGGCCGGGTTGGCTGCCTTCCAGCGGCGCGTCCAGCGCGATGGTGGTCAGCTGGCGCCAGAGCAGGGCGTGCTCGCGCTGCTCGCGCAGGCGCACCGCCATCTGGGCGGCACCGCGCAGGCGCAGGAACGGCACTTCGTCCAGGCGTTCGTACAGCGCATCCAAGCTGCCGAAATGGGCCAGCAGCACGGCGGCGGACTTGCTGCCGACCCCACTGACACCGGGAATGTTGTCCACCGCATCGCCGCACAGCGCCAGGTAATCGGCAATCTGGTGCGCGTGCACGCCGTGCCGTGCCTTCACGCCGGCCACGTCCCAGCGCTGGTTGCGGGCGTAGTCCCACTGTTCGTCGTGGTCGAGCAGCAGCTGCGACAGGTCCTTGTCGGCGGAGATGATCACCCCGCGATGGCTGCCGCGGTGCACGTGCAGTGCGCTGCCGATCAGGTCGTCGGCTTCGTAGTCGTGGTGGGCGAGGACGGCAAGGCCCAACGCCGCGCACAGCGCCTTGCAGTGCACGAACTGGCGCTTGAGCGCTTCCGGTGCCGGATCACGGTTGGCCTTGTAGGCCGGATACAGGCGGTGGCGGAAGCCGCTGTCGAGCGCTTCGTCGAAGGCAATGGCGATGTGCCGCGGGCGCTCGCGCTCCAGCAGGTCCAGCAGGAAGCGGGCGAAGCCGTGCACAGCATTGGTCGGCCAGCCCTGCGCGTCCTGGAACTGGTCCGGCAGCGAGTGCCAGGCGCGGAACACGTAGATGCTGGCATCGACCAGGTACAGCGACGGCGGCGGTGCCGGCAGGGTCATGCCGGCGGCGTCCAGTCCTGCAGCAGGGTCGCTGGGTCGGGGCGCTCGCGCTCGGGCACGTCGGCCTTGGCGGTGCCGATGTGGATGAAGCCGGCGATGCGTTCACCCTCGACCAGGCCCAGGTGGGCCTGCACGACCGGATCGAAGGCCATCCAGGCCGTCAGCCACTGTGCGCCGAAGCCAAGCGCCTGCGCGGCCTGCAGCAGGGCGAAGCAGACGCAGCCGGCGGTCATCAGCTGTTCCTGTTCCGGCACCTTCGGGTCCGGGCGCGGGCTGGCGACCACCACGATCACCAGCGGGGCGTGGCTGAAACGCTGGCGGTCCTTCTCGAACACGGCCTCGCCGGCATGCGGGTCGCGCTGGCGGCTGCGCTTGGCCAGGAAGTCGCCCAGAGTGTGACGTGCATCGCCGGCGATCTTCAGGAAGCGGAACGGCACGCGCTTGCCGTGGTCGGGCACGCGCACGGCCGAGGCCAGCATCCGCTGCAGGGTGGCCGGGTCCGGGCCGGGCTCGCCCAGTTGCCGCGAAGGCACTGAGCGGCGGGCATCCAGGGCGAGCAGGGCAGCGGGGTCGGGCATGGAGTCTGAACCGGTCATCACGGGTGTTTGATTATAGTCGGGGTGGTCAATGACGCCGTCTGTGTCGCGTCCGGCCCCTGAATACCAAACTGTGATGAACATCATGCCACTGGCGGGAAACGGACAGCCGCTTCCCCTCGCCTCGTGGGCCTTGCACGGCTTACGATACCCCTCTTGCCGGGCCGCCGGTCATGAGGTTTGAAGTGAGGACTGTTTCACTGTCCGTGACGGGCTGGCCGGCCTACCATCGACGTTCCGGTACATGGGGTGTGCCGGTCGTCGCGATGTCCATGCTGTCTGTCGTACCAGAGAAGGTGGGGAGCCTTCCCGAATGATGAGCGTGCCCACACCGATGGGATCGCCGGGCCGTGACCCGGCCCAGCTCCAGCTTGCCCGGGACATGGTCCTGCCCGCGCTGTGCCAGGCCTTCGGGGCCGCACTGGCGCGTTTCGACGATGCCCTGTTCGACCGCGCCGGCAATGCCGGCTCGTCGCAGTTGCTGTTCCTGGACGCGATGCGCGAACTGCGCCGCCGCCGTGAGGAGATCGCTGCCGCCTTCGCCGGCCACCTGCAGCAGGCGTGGGCCGCATTGGCGGCCGGTGAGCCGCTGTCGGCCGAGGCGACCCTGTCGGGGCCGGCCGAGGATGGCCTGAGCCTGCTGGCCGAACACGTACTGGAATCGCGGTTGGCGGTGCGCAATTTCGCCACTGTATTGCTGCGTGACTTCAAGCCGGTGCTGGCGCGGCTGGACCGCCGCCTGGGCCGGTTGATCGGCGGCGTGGAACTGGACGCCGACCACAATCCCATCAGCCCCGAACATCTGGGCGTGGCCATCCACGAGGCCTTTGCCGGCTGCGAACTGGCCCCGGAAGTGCATCTGGTGCTGATCAAGCTGTGCGAGCGCGACCTGCGTGCACCGGTCGGCCGCATCTACGAGAAGCTGGACGAGCAGCTGGCCGCAGCCGGCGTGATGTCGCAGATGGGGGCTCCGCAGCGCCCACAACCGCCGGCACCGGATCCGCGCATGACCGGGATGCTGGATGACCTGGTCGAGCATCGCCACGGCGCGGGCGTCGATCCGGGGTTCAGCGATGACGAGCAGGCCGCACCGGCCTGGGCGCAGCGCTTTGCCGCCCGCTGGTCCGAGCGCCGCGGGCATATGCAGCAGCACCTGGGCGGCGATGATGGCGCCGCCGGCGAGGCCTACGCCGGCCAGCAAGGCATGCTGCTGGAAGCGTTGCACGAACTGCTGCAGCAGACCCGCCATGTGCGTGAGGACGCCACGTCTGCGGCACAGGTGGCGGTCGGCCAGCAGCGCCCGCTCAGCCAGCGCGAAATGATGTCGGTGCTGTCGCTGCTGCAGGCCACGCCGAGCGCGACGCTGCGTGCAGCCATCGGCGAGGACGGCGAATCGCTGGCGCAGCGGCTGAAGAGCGAAGTGCTGTCCAGCGCCACCCAGCTCGGCGTCGATCCGGGCCAGACCCGGCTGGACCCGCAGGATGAGGATGCCATCGACCTGGTCGGCATGCTGTTCGACGTGATGCTGGACGAACGTGAACTGGAAGGCCGCTCGCGCGAACTGATCGGCCGCCTGGTCGTGCCTTTCGTCAAGGTCGCCATGCTCGACCGCCGCATGTTCGTGCAGAAGACCCATCCGGCGCGCAAGCTGCTCAATTCGCTGGCCGAGGCCTGCGAGGGCAACACCGGCGAGAGCCAGGCCGAGCGCATGCTGATGGCCAAGGTCGAGGAGATCATCGAGCGCCTGGTGGCCGAGTTCAACGAGAACCTGGCGATCTTCCTGACCCTGGAAGAAGAATTCCGCGAGTTCCTGGTGCAGCATCGCCGCCGCGTGGAAATCGCCGAGCGCCGTGCCGCAGAGACGCAGCGTGGGCAGGAAAAGCTGGAGATGGCCCGCAGCCGCGCCAGTGCGGAACTGGATCGTCGCATCGGTGATGCCACCCTTCCGCCGGCCATTGCCGAGTTCCTGCGCCAGCCCTGGCAGCACCACCTGACCCTGGCGCTGCTGCGCGAGGGCGAAGAAGGCGCGTCGGTGGCCGAGGCACTGAGCCTCGGCGACGGCCTGCTGGAGGAAGTGGCCGAGGCACGCCGGCAGATTGTCGGCAAGCCATGGCTGCAGGCCTGGCAGCCGGTGCTGGCCAAGGTGTTTGCCAGCGTCGGTGTGCACGGCGATGCGGCTACCGGCGCGATCGACGCCCTGCACGACACGTTGCAGGGCATCGCCGAGTCGCGGCCGGAACTGCAGCGCGCGCTGCCCGAGCTGCCGCAGGTCGCGCTGCCGGCACCGCCGGTGGCCGAATCGCCAGCGGTGGAACTCAGCGGGCAGATCGATGCCGACGATTTCGACAACGCCGATGCCGACCGCTTCCGACGCATGGAAATCGGCAACTGGTTGGACTTCGTCGACAAGGACGGCAAGGTCCAGGCGGGCAAGCTGTCCTGGGTCAGCCCGATTTCCTCGCGCCTGCTGTTCGTCAACCGTCGCGGCGTGCGCTTCTGCGTGGCCTCGCCAGAAGAGCTGGCGGTGATGGTGCGGCTCGGCCGCCTGCGTGCCCACGTTGACGATGGCGCCTTCGACAGCGCCATGCAGGGCGTGATCGACCGCCTCGACCCGGGCAGCACCACCCTGCACTGAGTGCTGGCTGCCTGCTAGGATCGGGAAAACTCACCGATCAGCGGGGACCTGCATGGCCGTGGCGTTGCTGGGGATCAAGGAGACCGCGCCGGGTGAACGGCGCGTGGCGTTGACACCGGAAACCGCGCGCAAGCTCGGTGCCCTCGGCATTACGGTCTGGTACGAGGCCGGCGCCGGGCTGGCCGCCGGCTTCACCGATGCCGCCTATGACGACGCCGGCGCACGTGTCTTCGACGCGGGCCGCTGGGCCGAGATCGATATCCTGCTGTGCGTGCAGGCACCTCCTGCGACGGTGCTGGAGCAGCTCAGGCCCGGTGCCAGCGTGGTTGGCCTGCTGGCACCGGCCAACGATCCGGCGCTGGCCGCGCTGGCGGCCGATGATCGCCTGCAGCTGTTCCCGCTGCAGCAGCTGCCGCGCACCACCCGCGCGCAGGCGATGGATGTACTCAGTTCGCAGGCCGGCATGGCCGGCTACAAGGCAGCGCTGATTGCCGCCGAACGCGCGCCGCGCTTCTTCCCGATGCTGACCACCGCCGCTGGCACCGTGCGGCCGGCCAAGGTGCTGGTGATCGGTGCCGGCGTGGCGGGCCTGCAGGCCATCGCCACCGCGCGGCGCCTCGGTGCACAGGTGGAAGGTTTCGATGTGCGCCCGGAAACCCGCGAGCAGATCCAGTCACTGGGTGCGCGCTTCCTCGATCTTGGCGTGAGCGCGACCGGTGAAGGCGGCTACGCGCGTGCGTTGACCGACGAGGAGCGCGCCGAGCAGCAGCGTCGGCTGGCCGACCACCTGCGCAGCGTGGACGTGGTGATCTGCACGGCTGCCGTACCCGGTCGGCCGGCGCCGACCATCGTGACCGCCGCGATGGTGGAGGGCATGGCCACCGGCAGCGTCATTGTCGATCTGGCGGCCGAGAGCGGCGGCAACTGTGCACTGACCCAGCCGGGGCACTGCATCGAACACCAGGGCGTGACCATCGATGGTCCGCTGGGCCTGGCCAGTCGCGGCGCGACCCAGGCCAGTGAGATGTATGCGCGCAACCTGCTCAACTTCGTTGCGCTGTTCGTGCGCGAGGGGCGGCTCGGTTTCGACTGGGACGACGAGCTGCTGGCAAAGACGCGCTGGCAGGCATGAATGACGCGGGGTCAGATCCCTTTGCCTCTGGCAAAGGGATCTGACCCCGATCTCCCGCAATCTGCCAGGGGTCGGATCCCTTTGCGTCAGCAAAGGGCTCTGACCCCGTTCCCCGGGGCCTTACCGCGGCTTCGCCGGCGGCGGGTTGTCGCGCACCCAGTCCCGGCGCTGCTCCGGCGTCATCTGCGACCAGCGCTCGCGCAGCGCGTCGCGCTGTGCCGGCGGCATGTTGCGCATCTGCCCGAACAGGGCGCGCGCCTGCTCGCGCTGTTCCGGGCTCATGTGCTCGAAGCGGCGCAGGCCGCGGCGGGCCTTGTCGCGCTCCTCCGGGCTCATCGATTGCCAGCGCTGGCCGTGCGAGAGCATGCGCTGGCGCTGGCCGGCATCAGCGCTGTTCCAACGGTCGCGCAGCGGCGCCAGAAGGGACTCTCGCTGGGATTCGCTCAATTGCTCCCACGCAGGCAATGGCGCGACCGGTGCGGCAGGGGCGGGCGTGGCGTTCTGCGCCAGCGCCGGAACGGCCGGCAGCAGCGCCAGGGTCAACAGCAGTGGCAGGTCAAGCAGTCGGGACATGATTTACTCCATCGCCAGGTCGGTATCGCCCAGCCACAGGTACAGATCGGGATTCTCGTCGTAGAGCGCGCCGTTGTCTTCCACTGAAGCAAGCACGGGGTCCGGCGGCGGACCCGCAAGCGTGCCATGGCCGGTGAACTGCAGGCCGATGCCCAGTGCAACCACCAGTGAGCAGGCGCTGGCCAGCCACCAGCGCCAGCGCCCACGATGGGGGGTGGCCGTGGCGCCGTGGCGAGCTTGGCGCAGCCGGGCCAGCGTTGCCGGCGACAGCGCCTGCAGCGACTGCGCGTGCAGGCGGCGCAGGGTGTCATCGGAAGGCAGGGAGCGGTTCACGGGTGGGTCTCCAGGTAGTCCTGCAGCGCCTGCCGGGCGCGTGCCAGATGGGTTTTTACCGCGCCTTCGCTGCAGCCCATGGCGCGGGCGGTGGTGGCCCCGTCCAGGTCCTGCAGCACGCGCAGGGTGAAGGCCTCGCGCTGGCGGGCGGGCAGGGTGCGCAACGCGTCCACCAGCTGCTGGTACTGCTGGCGCTGCTCATGTGCCTTTGCCGGGTCCGGGCCGGGATCGGCCCAGTCGATCTCGCCGCCTTCCGCGTCCTGGTTGTCGCGCCAGAACGGCAGGCGGAAGCGGCGCCGGCGCTGCAGGTCGATCACCCGGCGGCGCAGGATGCTCCAGAACAGCGGCGCCCATTCGGCGGCCGGCTTGTCGGTGTAATCCAGCATGCGCAGCAGCGCGTCCTGCACCGCATCCATGGCGTCTTCGCGCTGGCGCAGGCCGGCCTCGGCGAAGCGGAACGCACGCGGGCCGACGCTGGCCAGGAATGCCTCCAGCGATGCCGGCAGGGCATCGGTCTCGGCGCTCGGGGGGGCGGGGCTGCTCACCAGCACAGGGTACGGTTCCTCGCTCGGGGTCACCATCGACAACGCGTGAGCGGCGCTCCGGTTGACGCCGGGTGCGCGCCGGGTTCAGCCCATGGTTATGATGGGCCGACGAAGACAGAGCAGGAGCGTTGCCGGTGAGTGACGGGTTCGTAGCGCTGTACATCTTCATGCTGGCAGCCATCGCCGGCCACGTGATCATTTCGCGGGTGCCGGTGATCCTGCATACCCCGCTGATGTCGGGCTCCAACTTCATCCACGGCATCGTGCTGATCGGCGCGATGGTGGTACTGGGGCATGCGCAGACGCCGCTGGAGAAGGCACTGGGCTTCCTGGCCGTGGTGCTCGGTGCCGGCAATGCCGCCGGTGGCTACGTGGTCACCGCGCGCATGCTGGAAATGTTCAAGCCGAGCGCGCCCAGGGGCGGCAAGGACGAACCGAAGGAGCCGCAGGCTTGAACATCAGCACCGTCGAACTGCTCGACTGGCTGGTCAAGGCCAGCTACCTGGTCGCCGCCACGCTGTTCCTGCTCGGCCTGCAGCGCATGGCCTCGCCGCTGACCGCACGCAGCGGCATCCGCTGGGCCGGGCTGGGCATGCTGCTGGCCACCGCGGCCACCTTCTTCCTGCCCGAACTGCACAACGTGCCGTTGATCCTGGTGGCACTGCTGCTGGGTGCGGGCCTGGCCTGGTGGTCGGCCGGCAAGGTTGCCATCACCGACATGCCGCAGATGGTGGCGCTGTACAACGGCATGGGTGGTGGCTCGGCGGCGGCGATCGGTGCGGTGGAACTGCTGCGCTATGCCTTCCTGGCCCACCGCGATACCAGCCACTGGAGCGCGCAGGCGCTGGCCGACCTGGCCGCGCGCCAGCCGTCCGGCACGATGCTGCTGCTGGCGGTGGTCGGCGCGGCGATCGGCGCGGTGTCGCTGTCCGGCTCGGTGATCGCGTGGGCCAAGCTGGATGGACGCCTGGACAAGCGCGTGACCTGGCCCGGCCAGCAGGTGATGAACCTGCTGGTGGCGCTGGCGGTGGTGGTGCTGGCGATCATCGCGGCCAGTACGCTCAGTGCCTGGGCGATCGTTGCCTTCTTCGTGCTGGCACTGGCGCTGGGCGTGCTGATGACGCTGCCGATCGGCGGTGCCGACATGCCGGTGGTGATCTCGCTGTACAACGCGTTCACCGGCCTGGCAGTGTCGTTCGAAGGTTATGTGCTGGGCAACGAGGCGCTGATCATCGCCGGCATGATGGTCGGCGCGGCCGGCATCCTGCTGACCCGGCTGATGGCCAAGGCGATGAACCGGCCGATCCGCAACGTGCTGTTCTCCAACTTCGGCGGCGGTGCTGGTGGCGAAGCGCAGGCGATCAGCGGCGCGCAGAAGCCGATCGAAGCCCCGGATGTCGCGGCGATGATGGCCTACGCCGAACGCGTGGTGATCGTGCCTGGATACGGCATGGCCGTGGCCCAGGCGCAGCACAAGATCTGGGAACTGGCGCAGCGGCTGGGCCAGCGCGGGGTGAAGGTGAAGTTCGCCATCCACCCGGTCGCCGGGCGCATGCCCGGGCACATGAACGTACTGCTGGCCGAAGCGGGCGTGCCCTACGACCTGATCGCCGACATGGATGACATCAATCCGGAGTTCACCAACACCGACGTGGTACTGGTGATCGGTGCCAACGACGTGGTCAATCCGGTCGCGCGTACTGATCCGGCCAGCCCGTTCTACGGCATGCCGGTGCTGGACGTGGTCAACGCGCGCAACGTGGTGGTGATCAAGCGCGGCAAGGGCACCGGCTTCGCCGGTATCGAGAATGCGCTGTTCTACGCTGACAATACCCGCATGCTCTATGGCGACGGCGCCGAAGCGGCCGCCTCGCTGGTGAGCGAGCTGAAGGCGCTCGACGGCGGGCATTGAAGACCGGGGTCGGATCCCTTTCCGCAGGACAGGGCTCTGGCCCCTTTGCCGGCCAGCGGCCGGCACTACCGGATCCGCGCGTGGTGGTTGCACCTGGTAGGTGCGGACCTGGGGCCGCACGCTTTTGCCGGCCAGCGGCCGGCACTACCGGATCCGCGCGTGGTGGTTGCATCTGGTAGGTGCGGACCTGGGGCCGCACGCTTTTGCCGGCCAGCGGCCGGCACTACCCTCCATCGGCGCGTGGCGGCTGCATCTGGTAGGTGCGGACCTGGGGCCGCGCGCTTTTGCCGGCCAGCGGCCGGCACTACCGGATCCGCGCGTGGCGGTTGCATCTGGTAGGTGCGGACCTTGGTCCGCACGCTTTTGCCGGCCAGCGGCCGGCACTACCCCCCATCCGCGCGTGATGGTTGCCTCTGGTAGGTGCGGACCTTGGTCCGCGCGCTTTTGCCGGCCAGCGGCCGGCACTACCGGATCCGCGCGTGGCGGCTGCCTCTGGTAGGTGCGGACCCTGGTCCGCACGCTTTTGCCGGCCAGCGTCCGGCATTAACCCCATCCGCGCGTGGCGTGGATCTACGCGCTCAGCGCGCCAGCCAGGCGCCGACGACCACGGCCACGGCCAGCCACAGCCATTCCATCGCGCCATTGGCCAGGTTGATCAGGGTCCAGGCCAGGTGCGGGCCCATCCGCGTGGTGGCGTCCCACAGGTCCAGACCGATCGAGCCGCCCATCCAGGCGCTGGCGATGGCCCAGTTGGCCACGGCGGCCACCAGCAGGGTGCCGAGCACGACCAGGGCGATGCGCAACCGGCCCGGGCCCAGTGTGCCCAGGCGCAGCATGAACACCAGTTCCAGGGCGGACACTACCGCCATCCAGCCGACCTGCCGGCCGGTCATCAGCGCCAGGACCATCCAGGCGAGGGGAGCAACAAGCAGACCCAGCAACAGCATGAGGGACCAGAGCCAGGTGACGGTCCTGGCACGCGTGGCAATGGAGGACATCGAAGCTCCCTGAAGATCACCCACAGGATACTGTGGTTTGCCGCAGTGCACCGGCGGTGCCGGGGCGGCTGGGCTAGAATGCCGTCTTGCGTGGCCCCGGCCACGGCCCCATATCGGTCCCCATGTATTCCCGTAGCAGCGAACCTGTCCACTTCGAACGCGATTGCGAGGCCGTGATGGTCCCGCAGGGCGATACCGTGACCCTGCCTGCCGGCAGCTATGGGTACATCACCCAGGCGCTGGGCGGCAGCTATTCGGTGTTCGTCGAGGGCAACCTGTTCCGCATCGCCGGCAAGGACGGCGACGCCATCGGCAAGGAGGCGCCGGCACCGCTCGAGCTGCCGGCCGACGCCACCGATGAGCAGGTGGAACAACTGGTGTGGCAGCAGCTGCGCACCTGCTTCGACCCGGAGATTCCGGTCAACATCGTTGAACTGGGCCTGGTCTATGAAGTCGAGATCAAGCATCTGGACGAAGGCAAGCGCGAGATCGACGTGAAGATGACCCTGACCGCACCGGGCTGTGGCATGGGCGAGATCCTGGTCGACGACGTGCGCAGCAAGCTTGAAATGATCCCGACGGTGGCCGAGGCCGACGTCGACCTGGTGTTCGACCCGCCGTGGAACCAGCACATGATGTCCGAGGCGGCGCGGCTCGAGACCGGCATGCTTTGACCCAGGGCCCGCAGTGACGCGGGCCCGGCACTACCCGCAACCAGAACAGGAATCCTCCGGTGTCCCAGTCCATTCCCAGCTTCGCCGTCACCCGTTCGGACCACCCGCGCAGCGCTGAAGAGCGCGCCAAGATCCTGGAGAAGCCGGGCTTCGGCCTGCACTTCACCGATCACATGGTGGAAGTGCGCTGGGACAAGGATGCCGGCTGGCACAACGCCAGCGTGCGTGCCTACGGCCCGCTGCAGCTGGACCCGGCCGCGGCCGTGCTGCACTACGGCCAGGAGATCTTCGAAGGCATCAAGGCCTACCGCCATGCTGACGGCTCGATCTGGACCTTCCGCCCGGATGCCAACGGCCGTCGCCTGCAGCGTTCGGCGCAGCGCCTGGCGCTGCCGGAACTGCCGGTGGAGATCTTCGTCGAATCGCTGAAGCAGCTGATCGCCGTCGACAGCGAGTGGGTGCCGTCGGCCGACGAGTCGAGCCTGTACTTCCGCCCGTTCATGATCGGCGACGAAGCCTTCCTCGGCGTGCGCGGCGCGCACAAGGCCGGCTACTACGTCATCGCCAGCCCGGCCGGCCCGTACTTCGCCAAGGGCGTGGCCCCGGTGTCGATCTGGCTGTCCACCGAATACGCGCGCGCGGCCAAGGGCGGCACCGGCGCCGCCAAGTGCGGTGGCAACTACGCCGCCTCGCTGCTGCCGCAGCAGAAGGCGCAGGCGCAGGGCTGCTCGCAGGTGCTGTTCCTCGACCCGGTCGAAGGCAGGTACCTGGAAGAACTGGGCGGCATGAACGTGTTCCTGGTCTACAAGGACGGCACGCTGGTCACCCCGGAACTGTCCGGCAGCATCCTCGAGGGCATCACCCGCGAGAGCATCCTGCAGCTGGCGCGCGACCGTGGCATGAAGGTCGAAGAGCGCAAGGTCAGCATCGACGAGTGGAAGGACGGCGTGGCCTCCGGTGAGATCAGCGAAGTGTTTGCCTGTGGCACTGCGGCGGTGGTCACCCCGATCGGCCAGCTGAAGGGCGAGGGTTTCTCGGTGGGCGACATCAACGCGCCGGCCGGCGAAGTGACCATGTCGCTGCGCAAGGAACTGACCGACATCCAGTACGGCCGCCTGCCGGACCGGCACAACTGGCTGGTCAAGCTGGGCTGATCGCCCGCACCGGGTTGTAGACCCGAGCGCGCGCTCGGCTGCGTTGTTCCTGGAAAGCCCGTCCCTGTGACGGGCTTTCTGCGTTGTGGACAGGTGGGTGGGGTCAGATCCCTTTTCCGTGGGAAAAGGGATCTGACCCCACCCACTCCGACCCCGAATCGGCGGATGCCGATGTCGGCAAAGTCATCGCAGGACAGGTGATGACCCAGTCAGGTGTGTGCAGGAGATGAGAAAGTTCCTTCACCTTCACAAACCCTCGACCCGGGAAGTCTCAGAACGAACATTTCATCTTGCTGAAAAGACGCTGAAAATCTTGTGGTGTCCGGTTTTGGTCATTAGCGTCATCTGCACGGCGGATCGATAGGGGGATCCGCTGACTCGCCGGACTTCGAACCTCGCCAACGCAAGCCAGCCCATGGTTCGGGCCGGTGCTTCTGCCGATTCCGGCATTCACACCACTAGAAAGGGAAATACGATGTCCCAGGTAACGCAACCGCGTGTGCGTCGAGTGTGGGTGGTCCTTGGTGCGTCCGTTCTGTCATCGCTGCTGCTGGCCACGCCTGCGCTGGCCGGTGACGTCCAGCTCAGCGGCCTGCAGTCCGCGCCGACTCACCAGCGCTTCATCGTGAAGTACCGCGACGGCAGTGCGCCGGTGGCCAACACCACCGCACTGGCCTCTTCGCTGAAGAGTGCCGCCGCCGGCCTGGCCAGCAGCCAGGGCCGTGCGCTGGGCCTGCAGCAGGTCCGCAAGCTGGCCGTCGGCCCGACCCTGGTCAGGACCGACCGCCCGCTTGACCAAGCTGAATCCGAGCTGCTGATGCGCAAGCTGGCCGCCGACCCGAACGTGGAATACGTCGAAGTCGACCAGATCATGCGTGCGACGCTGACCCCGAATGACACCCGCTTCAGCGAACAGTGGGGCTTTGGTACCTCCAACGCGTCGATCAACGTGCGGCCGGCCTGGGACAAGGCCACCGGCACCGGCGTGGTGGTGGCCGTGATCGATACCGGCATCACCAACCATCCCGATCTCAACGCCAACATCCTGCCCGGCTATGACTTCATCAGCGATGCCGCGATGGCGCGCGATGGCGGTGGCCGCGACAGCAACCCGAACGACGAGGGCGACTGGTATGGCGCCAACGAGTGCGGCTCGGGCATCCCGGCGTCCAACTCCAGCTGGCACGGCACCCACGTCGCCGGCACCGTGGCGGCGGTGACCAACAACAGCACCGGCGTGGCCGGCACGGCGTTCAACGCCAAGGTCGTCCCGGTGCGCGTGCTCGGCAAGTGCGGCGGCTATACCTCCGACATCGCCGATGCGATCGTGTGGGCCTCCGGCGGCACCGTCAGTGGCGTGCCGGCCAATGCCAATCCGGCGGAAGTCATCAACATGTCGCTGGGCGGCGGCGGCACCTGCTCGGCCACCTACCAGAACGCGATCAACGGCGCGGTCAGCCGCGGCACCACCGTGGTGGTCGCCGCCGGCAACAGCAACACCAACGTGTCCTCGTCGGTGCCGGCCAACTGCGCGAACGTGATCGCGGTGGCGGCCACGACCTCGGCCGGTGCGCGTGCCAGCTTCTCCAACTATGGTGCCGGCATCGACATTTCCGGCCCGGGCCAGAGCATCCTGTCCACCCTCAACACCGGCACCACCACGCCGGGCAGCGCCACCTATGCGTCCTACAACGGCACCTCGATGGCGGCGCCGCATGTGGCCGGTGTGGTGGCCCTGATGCAGTCGGTGGCGCCGAGCCCGCTGAGCCCGGCACAGGTCGAGAGCATCATCAAGAGCACCGCACGCCCGCTGCCGGGCGCCTGCTCGGGGGGCTGCGGCGCCGGCATCGTCGACGCCAACGCGGCCGTGGATGCGGCGATCAATGGCGGTGGCCCGAACCCGGGCGGCAACGTGCTGCAGAACAACGTGCCGGTGACCGGCCTGGGCGCCGCGACCGGTGCCGAGCTGAACTACACCGTCGCCGTTCCGGCCGGCAGCACCCAGCTGCGCGTGGCAATCAGTGGCGGCAGCGGTGATGCCGACCTGTACGTGCGCCAGGGCAGTGCCCCGACCGATACCACCTACACCTGCCGTCCGTACCTGAGCGGCAACAGCGAGACCTGCACCATCAACAGCCCTGCCGCCGGCACCTGGTATGTGCGGGTGAAGGCGTACAGCACCTTCTCGGGCCTGACCCTCAGCGCCCAGTACTGAGCCCAAGTCCCTCTCCAAGGGCACGCCCTGGCTTCGGCCGGGGCGTTTTTGTCCGGGTGGGTGCCGACCTCGGCCGGCACGCTGTTCCTCAGACCGACTCGAAACGGTTCGCCGCCACGTTCTTGCGCACGTGCTGCGGGTCGAAGATCCGCCCGTTCATCGCGATGTACACGCCGCTCGGCAGCGACTGCACCGCACCGATCGCACAACCGATGTTGAACTCCGCATCCGAGCCGCGGAAGCGTGCCGGGCTCAGCGCACCGGTCATCACGATGGTCTTGTCCGGGATCGTCGCCAGCACCTTGCCGGTCTGCACCATCGAATCGGTGCCGTGGGTCACCAGCACGTGCCGGGTCGGCTGCGCGGCGATGGTGGCGCGGATCAGCTCGCGGTCTTCGTCGTTGATGTGCAGCGAATCCTTGCGCAGGATCGGAATCACGTTGAAACGGAACGTCACGCCCAGCTCGCGCAGGATCATGCCGATCTGCGGATCGCCGATCTGGTAGTCCGACTTGTCGTCGAAGTAGATCTTGTCGATCGTGCCACCGGTGGTGACGACCAGGAGCTCTTCCATCATGTGCATGCGCGAAACCAGGACAGGGACTGCGGCGCGGGGCCAGGAATGCAGATGATAAGGCCCTGGGCGCGCAGCGTCAGCGCCGCTTGCCGAAGCGGGCGCGCAGGCCGGGCAGGCTGGCGCTGAAGATCACCAGCAGCGCCAGCGCGATCTCGATCAGCGCCAGCCAGCGCGTCTCCGGGTGGCTCCAGGCGCTCATCACGCCGTGGCTGAACCAGCCCAGCGCCAGCACCGAGGCCCAGAAGCCGGCCTTGCGCCAGCCCAGGCGCACGGCGATGGCCAGCGCCAGCGGTGGCGCGGTGAACACCAGCTGGGTGGCCAGCCAGTGCCTGTCATTGATGAACCAGCCTGCGAACAGCGCGGCCAGCCCCATCAGGGCCAACAGCAGGACCGTGCGCGGCGCGCGGTTCATCGGGCCAACCGCTGCGCGATGTCGGCCACCCGGCGCCCCAGCGCGCGCGCCAGAACCGCTTCGTCGTCGGTCGGCTGCGGATCGTCGGCGGCACCGGCCACGTGGCTGGCGCCATAGGGCGTGCCGCCACTGGTGGTGTGGCTCAGCGCCGGTTCGGTGAACGGGATGCCGACGATCACGCAGCCGTGGTGCAGCAGTGGCACCTGCATCGACAGCAGGGTCGATTCCTGGCCGCCGTGCATCGAGGCGGTGGACGTGAACACGCCGGCCGGCTTGCCGGACAGGGTGCCATTGACCCATTCGGCGCCCAGCCCATCCAGGAAGTGCTTGACCGGCGCGGCCATGTTGCCGAAGCGGGTGGGGCTGCCGAGCAGCAGGCCCTGGCAGTCGACCAGGTCCTGCACGCTCACGTAGGGGGCGCCATCGTCGGGTACCGGTGGCTGCGCGGTCTGGGTCACGGCGGCCACCGGCGGCACCGTGCGCAGGCGCGCGGTCATGCCCGGCACTTCGCCGATGCCCCGCGCGATCTGGCGCGCCAGCCGTGCCACCGAACCGCCCCGGCTGTAGTACAGCACCAGAATCTCGCCCATCGTGCCCGCTTCTCCTCGTCGTGTGGCTACCAGTATGGCTATCCTGCCAGCATTCCGCATCGGGTACCCTTCCACCGATGGAACCTTTGGATACGCTCAACCTGTGGATGGAGCGCGCGCGGGATCGCGCACGGGCCATCAGTTTCGGCCGCTTCCTGTGGCATCGCTTCCTAGACGACCGCCTGTTCCAGGCAGCGGCGGCGCTGGCCTACACCACGGTGTTCGCGCTGGTACCGCTGGCGATCGTGGTATTCGGTGTGCTGTCGGCCTTCCCCGTCTTCGACCGCTGGAGCGATCAGCTCAGCGACTACGTATTCTCCAACTTCGTGCCCTCCGCGGCGCGTGCGGCCGAGGGCTACCTGCGGCAGTTCTCGGCCAGTGCCGGCCAGCTGACGGCGGCCGGCTTCATCGCACTGGTGGCCTCACTGCTGATCACGCTCAACAGTGTGGAAGAGACCTTCAACCAGATCTGGCGGGTTGGCTCGACCCGGCCCAAGCTGACCCGCTTCCTGGTCTACTGGACCGTGCTGACCTTGGGCGCGATGCTCGCCGCCGCATCGCTTGCGGTATCGGCGCGGGTGTTCGCGATGCCGTTGTTCGGTACCCAGGAGGGCCGTTGGTTGGCCGAGCTGGCGCTGCGGCTGGCGCCGATCCTGATCGAGTTCGTCTGCATCACGCTGATGTTCCGGGTGGTGCCGCACCACACGGTGAAATGGCGGCATGCCGTGCCCGGCGCGATCCTGGCGGCGGTCATCCTGGAACTGGTGAAGTGGGGCATCGGTGCCTATCTGGGCAGCTTCCAGTCCTACCAGAAACTGTATGGCACGGTGGCGTTCGTGCCGATCCTGCTGCTGTGGATCTACCTGTGCTGGGTGGCGGTGCTGCTGGGGGCGTCGCTGGCTTCTTCGATGGCCGCCTTCCGCTACCAGCCGGTGGAACTGCGCCTGCCGCAGGGGTATGAGTTCTATGGACTGCTGCGCCTGCTTGGCCGCTTCCAGCATGCACGGGCCAAGGGCAAGGGCCTGGCCGATGACGAGATCCTGCGGCTGGAGCCGATGCTGACCGATTCACTGCTGCAGGACCTGATCTGCAACCTGCAGGAGATCGACCTGCTGCGCCGCGACGAGCGGGGCGAGTGGCTGCTGTCGCGTGACCTGGACCAGGTCAGCCTGGCCGATCTGTACGAATGCACCCAGCTGCGCATCCCGGTGGCCGAGCAGCACCTGCCCTACCGTGACGACAGCCTGGGCCGTGCCGCACTGGCGGCGCTGGACGATCTGCGGCTGCCCCTGCGCGAACGCCTGAAGCGCAAGGTCAGTGATATCTATACCGACTCTGGAGACATGCCATGACCCGCAAGACGCCGTTGCCGCTGCTGCTCCCGTTGACCCTGCTGCTGGCCCTGGCGGCCTGCAAGCCGGCCCAGGAGCCGACGCCGACCACTCCGGCACCGGTCGATGAAACCCCGGCCGAGCGCACCACTGCCGAATTCCCGACCTTGAAGATGAAGGCGGTGGATGGCAGCGACTACGATCTGGCCGCGCATCGTGGCAAGTGGGTGGTGGTGAACTTCTGGGCGACCTGGTGCGCCCCGTGCCGCAAGGAGATGCCCGAGCTGTCGGCGCTGCATGCGATGCGCAGCAACATCGAGGTGGTCGGCCTGGCCTACGAGGACATCGAAGTGCCGGAAATGCAGTCGTTCCTGACCAAGCATCCGGTGACCTATCCGATCGTGATCGTGGACCCGTTCGATCCGCCGGCCGACTTCGCCACGCCGCGAGGCCTGCCGTTGACGCATCTGCTGGATCCGCAGGGCAAGCTGGCCCACACCTTCCTTGGCCCGGTGACCGCCGCCGACATCGAAAAGCAGATCGCTGCTGGCAAATAGTGGGGTGGTCGGCAGGGCCTGCGGCCCTGCACCTCGGTACGCGCCATCGCATGCGCGCTGCCGCTCCCACGCTTCGCTGCGCGAACCGCGGGCCCCACTTACCAACACCCAAACCCCCGCCGCTTCGCGGCCGCCCCCTGACTCAGGGGGCTCTGCCCCAGACACGATCCGACGCCCGCCAGGCCAATGGGATTGCCGATGGGGTCAGATCCGCTTTCCGCAGGAAAACGGATCTGACCCCGGTTCCATTTCGATATCTGACAGATGTGTCGACCAAGGTCGACACCTACCAACAGCCGCAGGGATCTGTCAGAGGCGGGGCGGTGTGGGTGGGCAGGACCGTTGGCGCCATGGATGGCGCCATCGAGCCCCCAGGGACGGGTTTACGGCGTGTCCTGCCCACCCACACCGCCCCGCCATCCCGCGGATGCCGCTGTTGCCGTTGCCGTTGCGTTGAGCAGGTGCAGGGTGCAACCCTGCCGACCCACCCTATTCTTCGACCGGGAAGTCCTCGATCGGCTTCAGCACATCGTAGTGCTCGCGATGCAGCTTGCCCTTCAGCTTCGGCAGCTCCGGCAACGGCGCATCCACCCGTGTGTCCGGCAACCGGTCCAGCAGGTTGCGCACCAGGGTCAGTCGCCCCAGCCGCTGGTCGTTGAAATCCACCAGCGTCCACGGCGCCGCCTCGCGATGCGTCGCGCGCAGCATCGCCTCGCGGGCTTCGGTATAGGCGCTGTACTTGCTGCGCGATTTCAGGTCGACCGGGGACAGCTTCCAGCCCTTCAGCGGATCGAGGTGGCGTTCGGCGAAGCGCTTCTCCTGCTGCTCCTGGTCCACGCACAGCCAGTACTTGAACAGCAGGATGCCGTCATCCACCAGCAGCTGCTCGAACACCGGTGCCTGGCGCAGGAACTGCTGGTACTCGGTTTCGCTGCAATAGCCCATCACCCGCTCGACGCCTGCGCGGTTGTACCAGCTGCGGTCCATCAGCACGATCTCGCCGGCGGCGGGAAGATGCGAGGCATAGCGCTGGAAATACCACTGCGTGGCTTCGCGGTCGGTAGGCTTGGGCAGTGCTACCACCCGGCATTGGCGTGGATTGAGATGCTGGCTGATGGCCTGGATCGCGCCGCCCTTGCCTGCCGTATCCCGTCCCTCGAACAGCACCAGCAGGCGTTGCCCGCTGAGCTGCACCCAGCGCGCCATCGCGGTCAGTTCCAGCTGCAGCGGCAGCAGCAGTTCGTCGTAGTCCTTGCGCTTGAGCTTGGCCATCGTCACACCACGCGGGGAGGAAGCCCGAGCGTAACGCAGGGGTCGCTCAGGTGTTGTCGACACCTTGCCAGCCGTGTTCACCGGCAAGCCGCTGCAGCAGGGCCGACAGGTCGCGGGCAAACCCGGCCATGTCGAACAGGCCACTGCATTCGCGCGCCTGCACCAGCTCGGCGCGAAGCGAGGCCAGTGCTGCGGGGTCATTGCCCAGTGCGCTGGCGGTGGCGATGAACGCCGCATCATCGGCGACATTCATCCGGGCCAACCCCAGATGGTGGTTGAGGCTGCCGGCCACGCGCGCGGCGAAGGTGTCGCCCGGGCAGGTCAGCACCGGGCAGCCGGCCCACAGTGCATCGGAGGCGGTGGTGTGCGCGTTGTACGGATGCGTGTCGAGGAACAGGTCGGCCAGTGGGTAGCGGGCCAGGTACTGCGGATGCGGCAGCTTGGCCATGAACACCAGCCGCGCCGGGTCCAGGCCGGCAGCCTGCGCGGCGGTGCGCAGGCGGGCGTCGGCCTGGCCGGGGCCGGACAGCAGCCACAGCACGCTGCCGGGCACGGCCTGCAACACTGCGAAGGCGCGGCCCATGCTGCGCGGGTTGAGCTTGTAGCTGTTGTTGAAGCAGCAGAACACCACGCCGTGCTCGGGCAGCCCGCACTCGGCGCGGGACGGCGACGGCTCCAGCGTGCGGGTGTTGTCCGAGGGCTGGAAGGCCCGCGGAAGGCGCAGGACGCGTTCGCTGAAGTGCGGTTCCAGCGCTGCCGGCAGTACGAATTCGTCGGCGACCACGGCGTCCAGCCATCGCGCGCCCGAGGTGCCGGGGTAGGCCAGCCAGTTCAGCTGCAGCGGGGCCGGGCGCATCGCCAGCACTTCGGGCGCGCCGCCGCCGCCCCAGCCGCGCAGGTCGAACAGCAGGTCGATGCCCTGTGCGCGGATGCGGGCCGCGATGTCGGCATGCCGCAGTGCGGCCACCTCATGCAGCCGGGTCGCGGACTGCAGGCGTTCGCGGATGCCGCTGCCATCGGCGCGGTTCAGCGCGAACAGGTGCAGCTGCAACGCCGGGTCATGACGCAGGTGTTCGAGCAGGGCCACGGTCAGCAGCCCGGTGGGATGGGCGCCGAAGCCATTGGAAAGGAAGCCGACGCGCAACGGGCCGCGCGCGCGTACCGTCACTGCCGGCAAGGGCCGGACCGAGGCGGCGATCAGTGCGGCGCGCGCACGTGCACAGGCCAACTGCTCGCCCGCGCTGGCGTCTTCGCTGAGGAAGGCGAAGGGTTCCACCGCACCGTGGCCGGCGGCGAGCGCGGCGCGTACCTGCGCAGCCAGCGTGTCCACGTCCTGCCAGTCGCACAGGCGGCGCTGCCACGCCAGGCGCTGCGCGGCGATGTAGGGTTCATCCGGCATCAGCGCATGCGCGCGGCGATAGGCTGCTGCTGCGCCTTCGGCATCGTCGGCGTCTTCCAGCGCATGGCCCAGCCACAGCGCGATGCCCGGGTGCTGCGGGGCCAATGCCGAGGCCTGGCCAAGCAGCTTGGCCGCATCGCCATGTGCACCGGCCATCCACGCCACGCGGCCCAGCCGTGCCAGCGCTTCGGGGTGATTCGGGCGCAGCTGCAGCGCACGTCGCGCGGCCTGTTCGCCGGCAGCGATGTCGCCGGCTTCCAGTTCCACGTCGGCCAGCATCACCCAGGCGACGAAGTCGTCGGGCTGGCGAGCGATCGCTTGCTGCAGTTGCTGTCGCTGCTGCCAGGCCGACATCGTGCTCAGCCCGCCGAAAGCTGGGCCAGGGCGTCGACCTGGTGTTCGTGGCTGAGCCGCTGCAGCAGCGGGTCGAGGTCGCCGGCGAGGATGTTGGGCAGGTCGTACAGGGTCAGGCCTTCCACGCGGTGGTCGGTGATCCGGCCCTGCGGGAAGTTGTAGGTGCGGATGCGCTGGCTGCGGTCGCCGCTGCCGACCTGCAGGCGCCGCGATTCGGCCTGCGCGGCGTCCTGGCGCTGGCGCTCGGCATCGAGCAGCTGCGCCTTCAGGCGCTTCATCGCCTTGTCGCGGTTGGCGTGCTGGCTGCGCTCGGTCTGGCACTCCACCACCACGCCGGTCGGCACGTGGGTGATGCGGATGGCCGATTCGGTCTTGTTGACGTGCTGGCCGCCGGCACCGGACGAGCGGAACGTATCCACCTTCAGGTCGGCCGGGTTGATGACGATGTCATCGACCTCGTCGGCCTCGGGAATGATCGCCACGGTGGCCGCCGAAGTGTGGATGCGGCCCTGCGATTCGGTGGCCGGCACGCGCTGCACGCGATGCGTGCCCGATTCGAACTTCAGGCGCGAGAACGCACCACGGCCGACCACGCGCGCTACTACTTCCTTGTAGCCGCCATGCTCACCGGGGTTGTCCGATTCGATCTCGACCTTCCAGCCCTGGCGCTCGGCATAGCGGGCGTACATGCGGAACAGATCGCCGGCGAAGATCGCGGCTTCATCGCCGCCAGTGCCGGCGCGTACTTCCAGGAACAGGTTACCTTCGTCGCGCGGATCGCGTGGTACCAGCAGCAGGGCCAGTTCTTGTTCCAGTTCCTGCAGGCGCGCCTGCGCCGCGGCGATTTCCTCGTCTGCCAGTTCACGCAGGTCGGGGTCGGCGCGCATGCCTTCGGCGGCGGCCAGGTCGGCCTTGGCACGGGCTTCCTCGGCGAGCGCGGCAGCGACCGGTTCAAGTTGGGCGAATTCGCGCGAAAGGTCGCGGAAACGGGTGTTGTCGGCGACCACATCGGGTTCGGCGAGCAGGCGTTCCAGTTCTTCGCGGCGCTCGGCCAGCGCTTCCAGCTTACGGCGCAGGGTCGGCGTCATCGGGTCTCACGGGTGGGTGGCGGTAACCCGGCGTGGCCGGGAACAGGCGCTCGGCAGCGCGGGTCAGGTCGGCATCGCCACTCAGCGCGGCCGCGCGCAGAGCGGCGGTCGGCGGATGCAGCAGGCGGTTGGTCAGGCCATGGGCCAGCAGTTCCAGCACTTCGTCGGCGGGCTTGCCGTTGGCCAGCTGCTGCCGTGCGCGCTCCAGCAGTTCGGCGCGGGTCGCTTCGCCGAACGCACGCAGCTGCCGCAGCGGTGCCTGGTGGGCGCTGGCCTGCTGGGTCTCGATGAAACGCGACACCTGCAGGTCGATGATCGCCTCGGCCTCGGCGGCGGCCTCGCGGCGGCCACGACGGTTGTCTTCCACCGCGCGTTCCAGGTCATCGACGGTGTAGAGGAAGGCGTCGTTGAGCGTGCCGACCTCGGCTTCGATGTCGCGCGGCACGGCCAGGTCGAACAGCAGCATCGGCTTGTGCCGGCGCGCGCGCAGTGCCTTGGCCACCATCTCGCGATGGATCACAGGTTCGCGCGCGGCGGTGGCCGAGAACACGATGTCGGCCTCGCCGAGATGGCGGTCCAGTTCGGTCAGCGGCAGGGCCACGCCGCCATGGCGGCTGGCCAGTTCCTGCGCGTGGGCGAGGGTGCGGTTGGCGATCAGCAGCCGCCGCACCTTGCCCTCACTCAGGTGGCGTGCAGCCAGCTCGATGGTCTCGCCGGCACCGACCAGCAGCACGGTGGAGTCATCCAGGCGCGCGAAGGCGTTCTGCGCCAGGCGCACCGCCGCCGAGGCCACCGACACCGGGTTGGCGCCGACCTGGGTATCGGTGCGCGCACGCTTGGCTACCGAGAAGGTCTGCTGGAACAGGCGGTCCAGGCGCTGGCCGAGCAGGCCGTGGTCACGCGCGGTCGACCAGGCATCCTTTACCTGGCCGAGGATCTGCGGTTCGCCCAGCACCATCGAGTCCAGCCCGGTGGCGACCCGGAACAGGTGGCGCACGGCCTCGGCATCGGCATGCTGGTACAGGTAGCCCTGCAGGTCGCCTGCCTGGCTGTGCAGCCACTGGTCCAGCGCCTGTGCCGACTCGGCCACGGCATACAGTTCGGTGCGGTTGCAGGTGGACAGCAGCACTGCCTCGGCGATCTGCGGGGTATCGCGCAGCGAGCCCAGCGCACGCGGCAACGCCTCACCGGCGAAGGCCGCGCGCTCGCGCAGCTCCACCGGTGCGGTCTGGTGATTCAGTCCGAGCACCCACAGGGTCATTGTTCAGTTGCTTGCGATAAGCTGCTGGCCATTGGACGACATTTTAAGGCCCCGATGCCGACGATGCCCGCATTGATTCGCATCCCCAGTGTTCTGCTGCTGTCCCTGGCCTGCGCCCAGGCCCTGGCGGCGGTGCCGGCCAAGGCCCCCGTGCGGGCCGCGGCCACTGAGGAACTGGCGCTGGAACCGGTGATGGCCGGTGAGTTCGCCCTGCAGGCCGGCAAGCTGGCCGAGGCCGCGCGCTGGTACCTGCAGGCCGCGCAGCAGACCGACGGCGACGCCGGCCTGGCCGAGCGCGCGACCCGTATCTCCATGCTGGCCAACGATGATGCCAGCGCCGCCAAGGGCCTGGCCCTGTGGCAGCAGCGCGCCCCGCGCTCGTTGACCATGCGCAGCGCCGCCGGTGCGCTGGCCATGCGCCAGGGCGATGTGAAGGCTGCCCGCACCGAGCTGCAGGCGCTGCTGGCCGACCCCGACGAGCGCGGCTGGAAGTTCGCCCTGGCCGCGCTGATCGGCGGTGGCCGCGACCCGGCGGTGCCGGCGCAGGTGCTCGGCGAGCTGGTCGATGCCAATGCGATTCCGCCGAAGATCGAGGCCTGGCAGGAGTTCGGTCGCCTGGCCCTGCGCATGGACAAGCCCGAGCTGGCGCGGCGCATGATCGATGAAGTGGTCAAGCGCTTCCCGGAAGAACCGCGCGTAGCGTTGCTGCGTGCCAGCCAGCTGCAGCAGGCGGGCGAGACCGACAAGGCATTGTCGCTGCTGCACGACGTCGAGCCGAAGACCCGCCAGGACCCCGAGCTGCGCAATGCGGTGGCCATCGCCTACGACAGCCTGGGCCAGCCGGCTGCGGCCGAGCGCGTGTTGGCGTTCGGCCCGCAGGACGTACAGACCTGGGGCATGCGCGCCTCGCTGCTGGCCAAGCAGGGCGACAAGGCAGCGCTGTCCAACCTCTACAACGAGCTGTCGCGGCAGGCGGCCAAGCCGGATCCGGCGCAGCGCCTGTTGCTGGGCAAGATCGCCGAATACCTTAAGCGTTACCCCGAGGCGGTGCAGTGGTACCACAGCGTGCCCGGTGGCGATGAGCTGAGCGAAGCGCGCCTGCGCGCGGCCAATGCCCAGGCCCTGGCCGGGCGCCTGCCGCTGGCGCTGGAGGAAGTGCACGCGATCCAGTCCGACGCGGTGGTCGACGACGATGTGCGCCGTGACGCCTACCTGCTGGAAGCCGAACTGCGCCAGCGTGGTGACGACAGCGCCGGTGAACTGGATGCGCTGGCCCGCGGCCTGGCCGCCTACCCGGACGACAACGGCCTGCTGTACGCACGTGCGCTCACCTGGGAGCGCCGCGACGACATCCCGCGCGCCGAGGCCGACCTGCGCAAGATCCTGGTGACCGACCCGGAAAACGTGCCGGCGCTGAACGCGCTGGGCTACACCCTGGCCGATCGCACCGGCCGCCTGCAGGAAGCGCTGGAGCTGATCGACCGCGCCCGCGTGGCCGAGCCGGACAACGCCGCCATCGTCGACAGCTATGGCTGGGTGCTGTATCGCCTGGGCCGCAAGGAAGAGGCACTGGTACAGCTGCGCCGGGCCTGGACCCTGGCCAAGGACCCGGAGATCGCTTCCCACGTCGGCGAAGTGCTGTGGGTGCTGGGCAAGCATGACGAGGCCCGCCACTTCTTCGACGAAGCGGCCAAGCTCGACCCTGAAAACCGCGCGCTGCTGCGCGCCCGTGAGAAATTCAATCCATGAGTGGTTCCCTGATCCGGCCGCTGTTGTTGGCGGTCGTGACCCTGGCGGTGAGCGCCTGTACCAGTGTCGGCACGCAGAAGACCCCGGCGCCAGCGGTGGTCGAGATTGTTTCGGCTGAAGCGGCGCAGGCCGAGGCAGCGCGCGTGGCCGCGCTGCAGGCACAGCCGGACTGGGCCTTCCAGGGGCGGGTGGCGGTCAGCAAGGGCAAGGACGGCGGCAGCGGTCGCATCGACTGGAAGCAGGACGGCCGCCGCTACGTGGTCGAACTGAGCGCGCCGGTGACCCGGCAGAGCTGGAAGCTGACCGGCGACACCCATTCCGAAGCCGGTCGCTTGGAAGGGCTGTCCGGCGGTCCGCGCGATGGCGAGGACGCCCAGCAGCTGCTGCTGGAAGCGACTGGCTGGGACATCCCGGTCAATCAGCTGCCGGAGTGGATCCGCGGCCTGGTGGCCGGGGATGCTGCCGGTCCGGAAAAGGTCGAGCGCGACGGTGAAGGCCGGCCGCGCCGCATGCAGCAGATGGGCTGGCAGGTGCAGTACCTGGACTGGTACCCGGCCGACGCCGGACGACCGGCGCTGCCGCGACGGATCGAGGCCAGCAATGGCGACGCCAAGGTGCGCCTGCTGGTGGACCAGTGGGGGCAGGGCACGCCATGAGCGCCGGGCGCGACGACGCGGGCTGGTCCTGGTGGCCGGCCCCGGCCAAGCTGAACCTGTTCCTGCACATCACTGGCCGCCGGGCCGACGGCTACCACGAGCTGCAGACCGTATTCCGCCTGCTGGACTGGGGCGACCGCATCGGCCTGCGCCTGCGTGAAGACGGTCAGGTGCGTCGGCAGGGCGAGGGCCTGGCCGGCGTGGCCGAGGCCGATGACCTGGCGGTGCGGGCCGCGCGCCTGCTCCAGGATGAGGCGAAGGGCGCGCAAGGTGCTGACATCATCGTCGAAAAGCACGTTCCTGCCGGTGGTGGCTTCGGCGGCGGTTCGTCCGATGCGGCCACCGTGCTGGTGGTGCTGAATCGGCTCTGGCGCGCCGGCCTGGACGAGGATGCCCTGGCCGCGCTGGCCCTGCGCCTGGGCGCCGACGTGCCGGTGTTCGTGCGTGGCCACAACGCCTGGGCCGAAGGGGTAGGCGAGCGCCTGCAGCCGATCACGCTGGCGCCGGCCTGGTATGTGGTGGTTGAACCGGGTGTTCATGTTCCTACGCCGGTCCTGTTTGCAGACCCGGATTTGACGCGCGACAGCCCAGTGGCGAAAATAGAGGACTTCGCTTCCGGGACCCTGGTCGGGAACGCGTTCGAACCGGTGCTGCGCCGCCGTGAGCCTGCCGTCGATGCAGCGCTTGCCGCGTTGAGCGACATCGGCGCGGCGCGGCTGACCGGTTCGGGAAGTGGTTGTTTCGTCGAGTTCGCATCGCAGGCTGCTGCAGAGCAGGGGCGGTCGAAGTTGCCGAAGGAGTTGCGGGCAAGGGTGGCAGCGGGCGTTACGCGTTCGCCACTGCTGGATGCACTCGAGCAACACTGATTTATCAATGCAGGGGCGTCGCCAAGAGGCCCAAGGCACCAGGTTTTGATCCTGGCATTCGTAGGTTCGAATCCTACCGCCCCTGCCAATAGCGGCTGTGTCCGCGCCTTCCAGCGCATCGCCCGCGCGGGACGTGGAAACAACCGCGGTGTTGTCAGCAGCAAGGGTCCATCGGGGTCCTTGCCGACTCCGGATCCCCGCCACTCGTCCCCGCCCGAGACAATCATGATGCAAGAGTCCCCGAACCTGCTGGTCTTTTCCGGCAACGCCAACAAACGTCTGGCGCAGAACATCTGCAAGGAACTGGGGGTCCGCCCGGGCAAGGCGTTGGTGTCGCACTTCTCCGATGGTGAAGTGCAGGTGGAAATCGAAGAGAACGTCCGCAAGCAGGACGTGTTCGTGATCCAGCCGACCTGCGCGCCGAGCGCGGAAAACCTGATGGAACTGCTGGTGCTGATCGACGCGCTCAAGCGCGCATCGGTGGCCAGCGTGACCGCCGTGGTGCCGTACTTCGGCTACTCGCGCCAGGACCGCCGCATGCGTTCCTCGCGCGTGCCGATCACCGCCAAGCTGGCGGCCAAGATGTTCAGCACCGCTGGCGCTGATCGCGTGCTGACCGTCGACCTGCACGCCGACCAGATCCAGGGCTTCTTCGATATTCCGGTGGACAACGTGTATGCGTCCCCGCTGCTGCTGGCCGACATCTGGCGCGCCTACGGCACCGAGAACCTGATTGTTGTCTCGCCGGACGTGGGCGGCGTGGTCCGCGCCCGTGCGGTGGCCAAGCGCCTGGATGACGCCGACCTGGCGATCATCGACAAGCGCCGCCCGCGCGCCAACGTCTCCACCGTGATGAACATCATCGGTGACGTCGAAGGCAAGACCTGCGTGATGGTCGATGACATCGTCGATACCGCCGGCACCCTGTGCGCCGCTGCCGCTGCCCTGAAGGCGCGCGGTGCGCTCAAGGTCGCCGCCTACTGCACCCACGCGGTGCTGTCGGGCCCGGCGGTGGACAACATCACCAATTCCCAGCTCGACGAGCTGGTGGTGACCGACACCATCCCGCTGAAGGACGCAGCGCGGGTGTGCAGCAAGATCCGCCAGCTGAGCGTGGCGGAAATGCTGGCCGAAACGATGCGCCGCATCGCCTTCGGCGAGTCGGTCAGCTCGCTGTACGTCGACTGAGTTTTCGTCCCTGCCGGCAACGGCGGGGACATACCCGGATGCTTCTGGTCGCGGAAGCATCTTCAACCGCCACGCCGCAGGGCGCGGCAACAACCTGAGTAGTCGAAAATGTCGAAGACCCATGAAATCAAGGTCACCAAGCGTGAACTGCAGCGTAAGGGTGCGAGCCGCCGCCTGCGTCACGCTGGTGTGATCCCGGCCATCGTGTACGGCGGCAACGCCGAGCCGGTCGCCATCAGCCTGGACCACAACGAAATCTGGCTGGCCCAGCAGAACGAGTGGTTCTATGCCTCGATCCTGGACCTGAACCTGGATGGCCAGGTGCAGAAGGTCCTGCTGCGTGACATGCAGCGCCACCCGTACAAGCAGCTGATCATGCACCTGGACTTCCAGCGCGTGAACGAGAACGAAGCCCTGACCGCTTCGGTCCCGCTGCACTTCGTCAACGAAGACACCTCGCCGGCCGGCAAGGCTGCCGACGTCGTGGTCACCCACGAACTGAAGGAAGTGACCATCACCTGCCTGCCGAAGGACCTGCCGGAGTCGATCGAAGTCGACCTGGGCGAGCTGAAGGCCGGTGACGTCGTGTACCTGTCCAACATCAAGCTGCCGAAGGGCGTGGAAATCCCGGCGCTGGCGCTGGGCAAGGACCACGACGACGCCATCGTCACCGCCAAGGCCGGCAAGGCCGACGAGGCTGACGAAGAAGCGGCTGCCGCCGAGTAATACCGTTACGGTGCCTGCCTCCGGGCAGGCACCGTACTGGAAGGAACCATGGCAGGACTGCGACTGATCGTCGGTCTGGGCAATCCCGGATCGGAACACGCCCGGACCCGGCACAATGCCGGGTTTCATTTCGTTGAGGCCCTGGCGGAAAAAGCCGGTGCGCGATGGAATGTGGACAGCAAGCTGTTCGGCGAGACCGCCAAGGTCGAGATCGCCGGGCAGACGGTGTGGCTGCTCAAGCCCGCCACCTTCATGAATCTCAGCGGCAAGTCGGTCACCGCCGCACAGCGGTTCTGGAAGATCGAGCCGGAAGAAACCCTGCTGGCCCACGACGAGCTGGACCTGCCGCCCGGTGCGGCGCGACTGAAGTTCGACGGTGGCCACGGCGGCCAGAACGGCCTGCGCGATACCATCCGCCTGCTGGGTCATGGCAAATTCCACCGCCTGCGCGTGGGCATTGGTCATCCCGGCCACAAGGACCGCGTGGTGGGTTGGGTGCTGGGGCGCCCGTCCAAGGAGGATGACGTGCTGATCGCACGCGCCATCGACGATGCGATCGACGTGCTGCCGCTGGCGGTGCAGGGCGATTTCAACGAAGCGATGAAGCGGCTGCACACCCCGCGCTGACCATGACCGACCCGCGTACTCCCTGCACCGTGTGTGGCGCCATGATCCTGCTGGCGACGGCGGCCCGGAACGATGGGCTCTGCATGCCGTGCCGGAATGGTACGCGGCAGAGCATGGAAGAGGCGAAGGTGCGAAACAAGGAAATGCGCGAAGAGCTGGACCGATACGAGAATTCCGCTGCGGGGCGCCACTGGAACTGGCTGGTGGAACAGGAAGGCGGCTCGGGCTGTGGATTCTCAGGTCTCCTGACGCCAGATCAGCGCTACTTCGCGGTTTCGGTGACAAGTAGCGAAGTCTGGCGTGGCGGCATTGGTACGTACTTCGACAGTTACTCGGGTGCCTATTACGAAGAGACGCTCGCAGGTCTTGAAGAAATGGGGCTGGTCGAATTGGGAGACGTGCTGAAAGAAGCCAAGATGGTGCTGTTCGGTGACGACGCCGTGCCCAAGGATGAAGGTGTCCGGTGGGAGAAAATGTACGGTCAGCATAATGAGTTGCCGGACGGTGTCGAAGCTCTGCTGGGCCGCTTGAGCCAGAGATTTTGTGAGACTGAGGAGAGGCTAGAGCTTTCTACTGCACTGCAGACCTACGCTGAGAAGCACAAGCTGTACGCTGCGTTCTAGCTTTGGCTACTGGAAGGACGATTGGGGATTGAGGGCATGCCCGCAGGCGAGCCTTGAATCCCGAATCATCCACTTACACTCAAACCCGGATTCAACCCATGGGTATCAAATGCGGCATCGTCGGCCTGCCCAACGTCGGCAAGTCGACCCTGTTCAATGCGCTGACCAAGGCGGGCATCGCCGCGGCGAACTTCCCGTTCTGCACCATCGAACCGAACGTCGGCATCGTGCCGGTGCCGGATCCGCGCCTGAACGAGCTGGCGGGCATCATCAACCCGCAGAAGGTCATCCCGACCGCGGTCGAGTTCGTCGACATCGCCGGCCTGGTCGCCGGTGCCGCCAGCGGTGAGGGCCTGGGCAACAAGTTCCTGGCGCACATCCGCGAAGTCGATGCGATCACCCACGTGGTGCGCTGCTTCGAGCACGGTGACATCGTGCACGTGGCCGGCAAGGTCGACCCGATCGCGGACATCGAAACCATCGACACCGAACTGGCGCTGGCCGACCTGGACAGTGTCGAGAAGGCGCTGAACCGTGCCGAGCGTGCGGCCAAGGGTGGCGACAAGGATGCGGCGGCGCGCAAGCCGGTGCTGGCCAAGTTGCAGGCTGCACTGTCGGAGGGCAAGGCTGGGCGCTCGGCCGGGCTGGACGAGGAAGAGAAGGCGCTGGTGCGCGACCTGTTCCTGCTGACCCTGAAGCCGGTGATGTACATCGCCAACGTGCTGGAAGACGGTTTCGACAACAACCCGCACCTGGAAGCCGTGCGTGCGCATGCTGCCGCCGAAGGCGCGCAGGTGGTGCCGGTGTCGGCCGCGATCGAAGAAGAGCTGTCCCAGCTCGACGACGAAGACCGCGATACCTTCCTGGCGGACCTGGGCCTGAGCGAGCCGGGCCTGAACCGCGTGATCAACGCGGCCTACAGCCTGCTCGGCCTGCAGACCTACTTCACCGCCGGCGTGAAGGAAGTCCGTGCGTGGACCGTGCGCAAGGGCGCCACCGCTCCGCAGGCTGCCGCCGTCATCCACACCGACTTCGAGAAGGGCTTCATCCGCGCCGAAACCATCGCGTATGACGACTTCATCAAGTACAAGGGCGAAGCCGGCGCCAAGGAAGCCGGTCGCCTGCGCCTGGAAGGCAAGGAGTACCGCGTGCAGGAAGGCGACATCCTGCACTTCCGCTTCAACGTCTGATCCTGCGGCATCGGATCGACCCCGGACGCCCCGCCCTGTGCGGGGCGTTCGCGTTTCCGGTGATGGACAAAAAAACACCAGGCTGCGAAACGCTTGCGGTGTGACGTTCGCCGGTACTTGTCCACAGCAAACTCCCATCGCTTTCCACGTCGGGTGTGGAAAACCGACGAACCTGATGTAGAGCCGAGCCCATGCTCGGCTGATGCCAGCCGGAGCCGAGCGTGGGCTCGGCTCTACAAGGGGCTCGCCCGCACGACCTGGACAAATTTTCACCACGCTTCGAAACGCCTGCGCTGCAATGCTCACAACTACTTGTCCACACCTAGTTCCCATCGCTTTCCACGCGCGTTGTGGAAAAGAACTGCAGACGTGGACAAAAACTCACCACGCCCGGAAGCGCCTGCCCCGCAACGCTCGAACCCACTTGTCCACACCAAACCCCCATCGCTTTCCACGCCGCATGTGGAAAAAGTGCCCGGCATTCCCTTGCCGGGCACGTCCCGCGTCACCAGGTGTACGACACGCCCAGCTGGGCACCGACGTCGTGGAAGCCCATGCCACCGCTCTGCCGGCTCAGTTCACCCCAGCCGCGCCAGCCGCCGGACAGATCCACCTGCACGCCGGCCTTGGCTTCGTAGATGTCACGCGGCAACTGCCGCTGCAGGCGCTCGCCGTCCATTGTCAGGCCCGCACCATTGCCGCCGGACCACCAGTTCACCGCCACGTACGGGTGCACCTGGCCCTGCGCCGGGCTCAACCCACGGCTGTACAGGCGCAGGCCGAGGCGGGTGCTGGTCTCGCCACCACCGCGGTCCTCGACTACCGTGCCGTTGGCCTCGACCACGCGGTCGCTGTCATAGCGGCTGTGCACCACCTGCACCTGCGGTTCCAGGTAAATGCCGCGCTGCGCGGTGCGCCGCAGGGGCAGCACATAGCCGGCCTCGGCCGACGCACTCCAGTTGCGGGCGTCATAGCGCTCCTTCTGCAGGCCTTCGCCCTGCACGCTGTTGCGGAAGCGGCCGTATTGCAGCCAACCATCCACATAGGCGCCGCCTTGCATGTGCGCATCCTGCAGCCAGGTAGCATAGGCACCCACGCTGGTGCCGGTGACCACGCCACGCGCGGTGTAGCCGGTCACCTGCGAGCGGCTGTCATTGCGCGCGCGGCCGTGGCCGAGCATCGCACCGGCCTGCAGCTCGCCCGTGCCACCCACTTCGAAGCGGCGGCCGACGCCGACCAGCATGCTGCTGATCTGCCCATCGACCTGGACCTGGCGGTTGCGGTCGTGGCTGTCGGGCTGCGCGCTGCGAAGGTGCATCCAGGCCACGGCATCGCCGCTGGCACTGGCCACGGCGGCGGGATCACCGGCGCGGTCGTGCAGGCTGTGCCGGAACATGCCCAGTGCGGCGCTGCGGTTGGCCGGGTAGGCCGCCGGTTCCGGGCGTTCCACCTGCGGGCGCGGCGGATCGATCGGCGGCTCCGGCGGCAATGGTGGATCGATCGGCGGCTCCGGCGGCAACGGCGGATCGATCGGCGGCTCCGGCGGTGACGGTGGGTCGACCGGCGGTTCCGGCGGCTGCGGCGGGTCGACCGGCGGATCCGGCGGCTGCGGCGGGTCGATCGGGGGATCCGGCGGCTGCGGCGGATCGACCGGCGGCACGTATTCCGAGCGCAGGTACCAGTTGCCATCGTCCGGGGTCGACACACCGCCCTTGAACAGGAAGTAGTCGTAGGCACCGGCAACCGCGCGCCCCTGCAGGCTGAATTGTGCATCCGACTGGCCGGCCACGGTGATCAGGCGGATGCCCTCCTGGGTCAGCGCACCGGCGCCGCCGGCATTGCGCACACTCACGCTGGCGGTGCCGCTGCTGTTGCCGTTGATCACCAGCTGGTCGCCCAGCGAAGTGTCGTCGCCCAGCGCGCGGTTGAAGATCCACTGGCCACCGTTGCCCACGTAGTCGCCGCTGACGGTAACGGTCTTGAAATCGCCGGCCGCCGGCGCATCGAAAGCGATGGTGCCGGCGTGTTCGAGCGTGCCGACGCTGGAACTGGCGCGTACGTTCCACTGGCTGCTGCCATCCAGCGCCAGTTGTGCGACCTGGTAGCCGGAGTCGTTGCGCAGGGCGCCGCTGAACGTGGTGCCGTTGCCCAGCACCATGTGCACCTCAGCCGTTGCGCTGTCGACCACCACGTCACCGCGCAGCATGCTGGCGTCGGCGCTGAAGTCGATGCGGCTGGTCGCCACGCTGCTGCCATCGGTGAATACCGTGTCGCTGACCCGCAGCAGGCGGCCGCTGCCGTCGCCCGCAGTCACATCGCTGCCATTGACGTTCAAGGCATGGTTGCTGCCCTGCAGCCAGAACGCTGCGCCGCTGGCGGTCTCTATGTGGCTGTCATTGAAGGTGGCACGGTTCCAGTACGGGCCGAACGCGGTCAGGTAGGAGCGGTAGCCGCCGCTGTTGCTGCCGGTCATGCGGATATCCAGGCGATCGGCCTGGGTCAGCCGCGCGGTGTTCATGTGCACGATGCCGAACACGTTCTCGCCATCGCTGCGGATCGCAACGGCATCGAGCAGCGCGGTGGCGGTGGAGCCGCCGATGAACACGCCACCGCCGCCGTTGCCGCGCACGTCGATCACGCTGCCGTTGGCTTCGATGCGGCTGGCGGTGCTGCCGGTGGAGCCGGTCACGCGCACGCCGTAGGTCGCATCACCGTGCGTGGTGATCCGGCCGCCCTGCACGGTGGCAACTCCGCCGGCGATCTCAACGCCATAACCGTAGGTGTCGGTCCAGGTGTCGATGCTGCTGTCGGTCAGCTGCAGGCGCGACTCATCGCTGGCCAGCCAGAATCCGGAGTAGCCATCACGAACATCGAACGCGGCATCGCTTGCGGTCAACTGTCCCCAGCTGTTGATGTTCACGCCATAGCCACCGACGGTGTAGAAGCTGCCGCCGTTGATCACTGCACTGGAATAGGTCTTGCTGATACGGCTGCCGAGCAGGCGCATGCTGCCGCCCACCGAATGGGCTTCCACGTTCTCCAGCAGCAGGCTGCCGCCGCTGTCGATATCGAACCAACCGCCCTGCAGGTAGGTGTCGTACAGCTCGGCGCGGCTGCCCACGCCGTTGGCCGCCACGCCGGCAAGGATGCCACCGGGGGCGAGGGTGATGCGGCTGTTGCGGATCGTCAGCAGGCCGGCACTGTCGGCGCGCAGGCGGGCACCGCCGTCGGCGCTCATCCGCAGATCGGCCAGGTGCAGCTCGCTGCCCTTGCCGGATGCACCGGCCAGCGTGCCACCGGTCCCGGTCATTGAAAGACTGCCCCCGGCATAGTGGATCACGCCACCGTTGTAGGCCTGCACGCTGCCGAATCCGCTGCCGTTGCGCGTGGCATCGATGTCGACATCGCGCGCATCGATCACGCTGCCGGCACCATTGGCATACAGCGCATAGAAGCCCGTGCCGGTCGCCGGTGCGATCGACAGCGTTGCGTCGCGCAGCTGCACCTGGCCACCATTGGCAGCGGACACGCCGCTGCCATTGCCGGTCACGTGGATGCGGCTGCCGTCGATCAGCGCATTGCTGCCGGTACCGGTGACCGCAAGTGCGAAGCTGCCCGCACTGTGGGTGAGGACGTCGTCGGCACCCAGCTGCAGGGTGTCACCGTCGTTGACCAGCAGCGGGCCGGTGAGGTCTGCGGCATGCGCCGGCAGGGCTGCCCACAGCGCAGTGGCCAACAGGCTGGGAATGAGGGGTACGCGCTTTCCGTGCGCGCGCCCGTACGCACGGCCGTGCCGTGTGGGGGAGGCGTTCATGCTGATGGACTTCCTGTGGCAGGGCGCAGCGAGGCTGCGCGGACTGACGCGGCAGGGCCGCGTCGCTGCGGAAGTCCCACGCCACGGCAATTGCAGGCGCCATCGGACTTCCGTCCCCCACGGCGATGCGGCAACAGCCGGCAGGCGCACCTTGGCGGGATGTCTCCAGCCTAGAAATCGGCACTGTCCGATGGAATCAGGCGTTTCCTAAAGCGGTTGCAGGCCCCGTCGCAGGGCCGGCGGCATTCAGCCGGGAGTGGCCTCAGCCGAACAGCGAGGCCTGCAGGCAGTACTCGATCAGCGCCTGGTCGCTGTCCACACCGAGCTTGCGCATCGCGCTGATCTTCTGCGTGCTGACCGTCTTGGCGCTGCGCTGCAGCTGGCGTGCGATGTCGCCCACGCTCATGCCACTGGTGAACAGGCGGATCACCTCCAGCTCGCGCGGCGACAGCCGCGCACGGACCGCATCCGCATCGGCCGGTTCGCTCGCGGCTACCGGCAGCAGTCCCGGGGGGCGGTAGACGCGATCGGCCAGCACCACGCGCAGGGCCTGTACCAGGCTGCCCAATCCATGGCTCTTGAGCACCACGCCACCGGCGCCGGCGGCATACATCGCCGCGACCAACGACGGATTGGACACCATCGTCAGCACCAGCAGGCGCGTCTCCGGGAAGCTGCGGCGCAGGAACGAGATCAGCTTGATGCCGTCCCCGAAGCGATCGCCTCCCGGCATGCTGTAGTCGGTGATCACCGCCTGTGGCCGGGTCCGGGTCATCAGCTCGATCAGCGTCGCCGGATCGGCCGCTTCGCCCACGATGTCCAGGTCCAGTTCCCCGGCCAGTACGTCGCGGATGCCGGCAAGCACGATCGGGTGGTCGTCGGCGATGAGGATCCGTGTGGTCATGGCAGGGTCGGGTCGTCGGGAAGGGAGGGGGATGCAGCGTCGCGCAACGGATGCAGCAGCTGCTCGAGGCGTCGCTGGAACCCGGCAAGAGCGGCCGCCTGGGTGGCCAGGTCATCGCCGCCGGCAAGGCACTGTTCGATCTGCAGGCCGCTGTCCACCAGCGCAGGTGCACCGACGATCACCAGCGCGCCGCGGATGCGGTGCAGAACCTGCGCCACCCTGGCGGGATCGGCAGCGGCGATCGCCTGGCGCAGGCTGTCCAGGTCGGCCTGCATGGTCTGTACGAACAGCGACTGCATCTTCGCGGGAACCTGCAGCGGGGGATCCTTGTCGTGCGACGCAGTGGACGCAGCGCGCTCCTGCATCGCGACGGCCGGTGCATCACCGTCGGTGATCCGGGTCAGCAGGCGCTGCAGGGCTTCCAGCGTGATCGGCTTGACCAGCACGCCCTGCATCCCCGATTCCTGGCAGCGTTGGCGTTCGGCCGGGTCGGCATTGGCCGTGGCGCCGTGGATGGGCACGCTGACACCCCGTGCCCGCAAGGCACGGGCCAGGCCGTAGCCATCCAGCCCGGGCATGTTCAGGTCGGTCAGCACCAGCGCGAACGCCCCTTGTTGCCAGTAGCCCAGCGCTTCATTGCCATCGCTGGCGACCACGGCGCGGCAGCCGAGCTGTTCCAGCTGGTCGCGCAGGATCGCCTGGTTGATCGGGTTGTCCTCGGCGACCAGCACCTGCAGGCCGAAATGGCGCGTCGCCGGCAGGCGCCCTTCGGCGCTGGCCGCCAGCGGTTGGCCGCTGGCCGCGGCCAGGGCCAGCACGATCGCGTCGAATCGATGCAGGCCGACCTGCCAGGCGCCATCGACCTGCCGTGGCCGCACCCCGCCTTCGCGGCAGGCGATCACGCGCGGTCCACCCGCCCATGCGGGCAGAGGGTCGTCCAGGACCAGCTCGAGCAGCACGGCGGACGATGGCAGGCCTGCTGCGCTGTCCTCCCGGTACACGCTGGCCTGTGCACCGCGCTGCTGCAGGCGCTCGCACAGCGATTGCACCAGTTCGCGCACGCTGCCCCGCACCTGTACCTGCAGGCCGGCGGGTAGTTGCGGCGGCGGGGCCTGCTGTGGATCCGGTGGAGCCGAGGGCAGCGGCAGTTCGACGCTGAAGCTGCTGCCCAGGCCGCTCTCGCTGACCACGCGCAGCTGGCCTTCCATCAACGCCACAAGATGCGCGCAGATGGCCAGCCCCAGGCCGGTGCCGCGCATCGCATCGGTGCCCGGGTTGGCCTGGAAAAATGGCTCGAACAGATGCGCCTGGTGTTCGCTGGCAATGCCGATACCGGTATCTGCCACCTGCCATTGCAGCCAGCAGCGTTGCTCCTGCCAGCGTGCCGAAACACGGACCACCACGCGCCCGCTGTCGGTGAACTTCAGTGCGTTGCTGATCAGGTTGTTGAGCACCTGTCGGATCCGCGCGGCATCACCGCACACCCCGGGCGGTACGTCGGCATCGATGCAGGCGTAGAACTGCAGCCCCTTGTTGGCGGCCGCGGCAGCATACGAGTCGAGCGCGTCCTCGGTCAGCCGCACTGGATCGAATGGGCTTGGCTCCAGGCTCAGTTGCCCGGCCTCGGCCTTGCTGACATCCAGGATGTCGCTGATCAGCTGCATCAGGGTCGAGGACGAACGCTGGATCGTTGCAAGGTAGTCCTGTTGCCGTGCATCCAGTGGCGTCAGCCCCAGCAGTTCAAGCGTGCCGAGCACACCGTACAGCGGCGTGCGGATCTCATGGCTCATCGTGGCCAGGAACTGGCTCTTCGCGCGGTTGGCCTGGTCGGCGGCGCGGCGCGCCTGCTGCAGCACCTGTTCGGCTTCATGCTGGCTGCTCAGGTCAATGAACAGGCACAGCACCGCCGGCTCACCGCGATAGCGCGCCGGTGTCGCCGTTACCAGCAGGTGGCGGCCTTCGGGCGTGGCGTAGGCCAGGCCATCGCCCAGCGTGGTGCCGCCGGCAGCCAGTACGCTGCGCCGCCACGGGCCATGCCAGCCGCCGGCATGATAGTCCTCGCCCAGCCAGCGGCGGGCGAGGGCGTTGTCCAGCAGCACATTGCCATCGGTACGACGCAGCAGGCACAGCCCGATCGGCGCGTTGTCCAGGATCGTGCGACTGAAGGCTTCGCTTTCCAGCAGGCGCGCGTGGTTGCTGCGCAGCGGCTCGATGACCGAACGCCGGTACGCGCGCAGCACCAGCGTGCCGCCCAGTGCCAGCATCAGGGCGACCACGGTCGCGCCCAGCAATGGCCCCTGCGGGTGCTGGAACACCTGCCGCCAGCCGACGTGGTAGACCGCCAGCCAGCCGCGCTCGCTGCGCATGCGGAACTGCAGGCCAGCGAGGCCGGCCTGCCAGGAGGTGCCAGCCTCGCTGGCATCGGCTGCATCGCCCAGTAGGCGCTGGCCGTTGGCATCGAACAGCGACAGCCGCTGGAACACCGGGACACCCAGCACCTGGCGATAGTCATCGACACGGCCAGGATCGAGCAGGCAGGCCAGTGCGGCCTGCGAGTCCTTGTCGTCCTCACCCCACAGGCGCGCATCCTGCGGGGCGTGGGCGATGGCCAGCAGCCAGGTCTGCCGGTCGCGCCATGGCACGCCCACCCAGACGATGCCACCACGTTGCACCGCCGGTCGCGTACCCAGCACCCGGTGGATGTCGGCGATCGCCGGGCGCAGGTGATGCGGGCTGTTCTGGCTCGCGTCGGTACCGGCGATCTGTACCGGTGCCAGCAGCCCGCGCGTGCCTTGGCCATCGACCAGCAGGCATTGCGGCGGTGGATAGCGCGAGGCCGACCAGAACGTGCCGTAGAAGCGCAGGAAACGGTCGCCCAGTTCAGTCGGTGGCGAAAGACTGGCCCCCTCGCTTCCGATCACCGCAAAGTTGGCGAACAAGGGCCCGCGTTGCAGCTCCACGCTGGCATCGGCCACCGGCTGCCCATGCGTGCCGACATCATGCAGCCGCCACTGGCGCAGGAAGCGCTCCTGCTCGCGCAGCGTGCCGTCCAGGCGGCGGAAGTGGTACTCGATCTTGCTGCGCTCTTCGTTGAACAGCTGCGAGCCGGCCGACAGCAGCAGTCCGGCCTGCAGCGTGGCCAGCACCACAACGCCGATCAGCAGGGCGTGGACGCGCAGTGAGTGGCGAGCGAGTCGGCGTACAGGAGCGGCCTCGGCCGGCATGGCAGGTCTCAGGGCAGGGAGCGGTCAGCGGCACCATGGGCAGCAACGGAGGGACATCCGCCACCGCTGCACAGACAGGATCGTCAATGCCACTTGATGATTTCGTGAAGCGGACGTGGAATCCGTGTCAGCGCAGGGCGGCTCGCGGCGACTCGTCCAACTGCGGCGCTTCTTCGTCCAGCAGGCGGGTGAACTCGTCCGACGGCAGCGCCTGCGAGATCAGGAAGCCCTGCACTTGGCTGCACCCCAGCTGGCGCAGGGCAGCCAGGTCGGCATCGCTTTCCACGCCCTCTGCCACGATGGTCAGGCCCAGCTGGTTGGCCAGCGCGATCACCGTCGACAGGGTCAGGTGCAAGGCCGGGTCGCGCGCGCATCCGCTGACCAGCGCGCGGTCGATCTTGACCTCGGTGAAAGGGGTATTGACCAGGTTGTGGACCGAGCTCAGGCCCTGCCCGAAATCGTCCTGGGCCAGGCCGAAGCCCTTCATGCGCAGGCGGCAGGCGCCGGCATAGAAGTCGCTGACGTGCCGCGTGGTGCTGTTTTCCATCAGTTCGAAGCACAATTCACCGGGCGTACCGCCGTTGGCCAGGGTCAGTGCCAGCAGTTCGTCGGGCAGGTCCGACTGCTCCAGCAGGTGAGGGGGCAGGTTGATCGATACCGGTACCCGGAACCCTTGCTTGCGCCAGCGTGCCTGCGCGCTGATGCTGGCCTTGAGCATCATCCGCAGCAGATCGCCCTCCAGCCCGTAGCGGCAGATTGCCGGCAGGAAGCTGCCAGCGGCCAGCGTGCCCAGCTGCGGATGTCGCCAGCGCACCAGTGCTTCGGCCGCCACCACGCGTCCTGACTGCAGTGACTTCTTCGGTTGGAACCAGGCCGTCAGGCTGCCATCGGCCATGGCCTGGCGCAGCTGCGATGCATCCGGTTCGGGCGCAGCCGCCGCGCGCGTAGGGGCCTCGCCGGCGGCCGGACGCGCCTGCGCCAAGGCCTCGAACAGGGCGTCCACATCGGCGGCCGCCACCGGCTTGGGCAGCAGGCCGACCACATCCAGCCCCAGCGATTCGGCCATCAGCCGTGCCGAGGTCATCATCCGCCGCGGGGCCGCGCTGACCACCGCGAGGCGTGGCGGGCGCGGCTGTTCCGCCAGCGCCTGGATGAACTGGATGCCGTCCTGCCCGGGCATCAGCAGGTCGCTGACCACCAGGTCGTAGGGCTGGCACGCACACAGCGCGATGGCCGCATCCACGTCTTCGCAGGCGTCGACCTGCACGCCTGCGTGGCTGCCGAACAGATTGGCCAGGAAACCACGCTGGAAGGGCTGGTCTTCCAGGATCAGGACACGCTGGGTCATGCGGGGTCTCCTTGGCGCAGTGAGGTGAGCGCCTTGCGCAGGCGTGCGATGTCGATGGGTTTGCTCAGGTAGCCCTGCATGCCACTGGCCAGGCAGCGCTCGCGCTCCTCGGCAGTGGCATTGGCGGTGGCGCCGATCACCGGCACCGGGTTGCCGTCCTCGCGCAGCTGCCGGGCCAACGCGTGGCCGTCCATGCGCGGCATGTTGATGTCGGTCACCACCAGGTCGAAAGACTGCTCTCGGCATCGCTGCAGGGCTTCCACGCCGTCCTGTGCCAGCTCCACGTCGCAGCCGAGGGTGCGCAGCTGCTCGGCCAGGATCACCCGGTTGATCGGGTTGTCTTCGACGGCCAGCACGTGCAGGCCCAGCGGCATCGGCGTTGCCGCGCGCGATGTTTCCGGCAGCGCCGCACGTTGCTGCTGCACGTTGGCCAGTGCATTGCCGATCGCGGTCATCCCATGCAGGGTCACCACCAGGCTGCCATCGGCGGCAACGGTGGGCTGGTCGCCGCCGTCGATCGATGCCACCACGCGAGGGCCTGCCCAGGCCAGCGGCATCCCGGCCTCGCCGTCCATCAGGATCGCGCCGTCATGGTCCAGCAGTGCAGGGTCGCCCTGCAGGGGCTGTGCGTTGGCACCCCAGCGACGCAGCCAGCCGCAGGCACTGTCGACCAGTTCGCGATCACGGCCGCGCACCAGGATCGGCGGCTCCGGCAGCAGGGTCGGGCCATCCTCGGCGGCGGCCAGCACCGGCAAGGGCAGGCGCACGCTGAAGCTGCTGCCCAGGCCGGGCTCGCTCACCACCTGCAGCTCGCCGCTCATCAGGCGCACCAGGCGGTCGCTGATGGACAGGCCCAGCCCGGTGCCCTGTGCACTGGCCGCGCCACGGACCTGGCGGAATGGTTCGAACAACCGCGCCTGTTCCTCCGCGGCGATGCCCACGCCGGTATCGGTGACCTGCCAGGCGAGCACGCTCGATTCACCTTCGCGCTGTACCTGGCGCACGCGCAGTACCACCCGGCCATGCTCGGTGAACTTGATCGCGTTGCTGAGCAGGTTGCCCAGCACCTGGCGGATGCGGTCGGCATCACCCAGCACGCGCGTGGGCAGGCGCGGGTCGGTGCAGACCAGGATCTGCAGGCCCTTGCAGGTGGCCGAGGCAGCGAAACTGCGCAGCACGCTCTCGGTCAGCTCGCGCGGCGAGAACGGCGCCGGCTCCAGGCTGAGCTGCCCGGATTCGATCTTGGAAACATCCAGCACATCGCTGATCAACTGCAGCAGGACCGATGAGGAACTCTCGATGGTGCGCAGGTACTGCGACTGCCGGGCGTCCAGCGAGGTGTGCCCGAGCAGCTCCAGCGTGCCCAGCACGCCGTAGAGCGGAGTACGGATTTCATGGCTCATGGTGGCCAGGAACGCGCTCTTGGCCTGGTTGGCCGCATCGGCGGCCTGGCGTGCCGACGACAGCGCGGCCTGTGCCTGGCGGTGCCGGGAAATGTCATGGAACACGCACAGCAGCACGTCGTCGCCCTGGTAGCGGCAGGCCGCGTGCAGCACCTGCAGCTGACGACCGTCGCGGGTGGTGAATTCCAGTCCACGCCCGCGCTCGCCGGCATGGCCGCGCCATGGCGCCTGCCAGTCGCTGTGTTCGCCTTCTTCGCCAAGCCAGTCGCGTAGCAGCTGGTTGGAGAGCAGCAGCGCGCGGTCGCTGCGGCGCAGGACGCAGATGCCGACCGGCGCCATGTCGATCACCGTCGAACTGAAATCCAGGTTCTCCAGCAGCCTGCGCTGTTGCTGCAGGGCCGGCTGGATCAGCTGGAGGTCCACGCGATGCCGCAGCAGGCGCAGCGCGACGCCGGCCAGCAGCAGCAACAGCGCGCAGACCAGCAGCGGCACCGCCAGGTCACCCAGCAGCAGTTGCGACGGCAGGTGGTAGACCAACCGCCAGCCGTCGTTGCCGACACTTTTCACCAGCGCTACACCGCGCGGAAGCCCGCCACTCCACAGCGTGCCGAAGCTGTCGTCCTGGCGTTCCCGCAGGGTCTTCCAGCCCGCACCATCCAGACGCGGGGTCTGGCTGGACAATGCCGGCTGCCCCGCACGGTCGAGCAGCGCATAGCCGCCGATGCCCTGGCCGTCGATCATGCTCGCCGCCGCCGCGCCATCGAGCAGCAGCACCAGCCACTGCGTCGGATGCGGGCCGGCCTGTACCGGCTGCGCCAATGCAACGCCACTGTCACCCGGGCGCAGCCAGTGCACCGGGTCGGCCGCCTCCAGGCTGCCGCTGCGTGCCTGCAGCGCACGCAGCGATGGCAGGTGCGCCAGGTCCACGTCGACCTCGCCGCCGGCCAGCCAGTGCGTGCCGTGCGCATCGACCAGCAGCAGATGCGTCTGCAGTGCCTGCAGCGTGTGTTCGGCGCGCGCTGACAACAGCAGCCGCTGGCCCGGTTGGCCGCCAGCACCATCCAGCGGCACCTGGCGCATGCCTTCGCTGTCCGCCGCAGGTGCATCCGGGTTGCCCCTCACCACCGAATCGCCCAGATAGCGCAGCAGGGCTTCGCGCTGGTCGAAATAGATCTGGGCCCTGTAGGCCGCTGCATTCATCTCGCGGCGATGGGTCGAGATGTCCTCGGTGAATGCCGTGAGCAGGTAGAAGCCGGCCGCGGCGGCCAGGCAGACGAAGACGCACACGGTCAGGCAGCGCAGCAGCACCGACGCGGTGGTCGATGGCACGGCCTGCTGCAGCGAAGGGCGGGGGAAGCGGAACATGCAACGATGCTAGGGAGCGGCGCGCGCGGCGCGGAATCAGCTGTTTCCTAAAATCCCCGGCTGGCCGGTCGGGCCGGAGCCTGCGCGCGGGTACCGTTCAGGCGGCGGAAAAAAAGAACCCCCGCCGAAGCGGGGGTCTCCTGTATCTGTGCTGGCCGGGCGCTTACAGCGCGCTGCCACCGAACTTGTGGGTGTACTGCAGGTTGATCGTGCGCCCCACGCTGTCGAACCAGGACACGTCGTAGTACGGGTATGCAGTGTAGGTACGGTCCTTCGGCGGCATCTTGTTGAACACATTGACCACCGACAGCGACAGGCGCGAGTGGTCGTCGAAGCGGTACTGCAGCGAGGCGTTGTAGCGATAGGTCGCCTTCACGTACGGGCTGTCGCCGCTGTCCCAGTCGAACACCTGGTCGTAGCTGTCCGAGGTCGGCAGCTTGCCCAGGCGCGAACCGTACACCGTTGCCGACCACGCATCCTTTTCCCAGGTCACGCTCAGGCTGGTCTTGGTGCGTGGGATGTCGAAGCCGCTGTTCACTGCGAACTGGTCTTCGGTGCGGTCGCCCGGGTAGCGCTGGAAGTCATGCTTCTTCACCCAGGTGTGGGTGCCGTTGAAGATGAAGTCGCCGATGCCCGTCTGCAGGCGGTAGCGCAGGCCGACGTCGATGCCGGAGGTGGATTCGCGGGCGACGTTGATCGGCGCCACGCGCACGCCATACAGGCGCCCGTCGTTGCTGCGGGTGATGCGGGCGAGTGCATCCACGCAGGTCGGCGAGGTGATGTCGGCGCTGCCCAGGCGGCAGTTCGCTTCGTTGGCCAGGATCGTGCGCACGTCCATGTCCTGCACCTGGTCGCGCATGTCGATGTCGAACCAGTCCACCGACAGGTCCAGGCCGACGGCCGGCGACCAGACGAAGCCGGCACTCCACGAGGTGCTGGTTTCCGGGTCGAGCTGGCGGTTGCCGGTGCGGCTGCGGATCAGGTTGCGCTCGTAGTCGGCGCAGTCGGTGGCGCCGTCGGCGCGGCAGCTGTACAGGTCTTCGGCGGTGGTCTCATCGTTGCCCGGGCCGGCGAATACATAGTGCAGGTCCGGCGCACGGAACGCGGTGCCATACGAACCGCGCACCAGCAGCGTGTCGATCGGGCGCCATTCCAGGCCACCGCTCCAGGTCGCCTTGCCGATGGTGTGGCCGGCATAGCGGTACTGGTCGTAGCGGCCGGCCACGCTCAGGTTGACCGTTTCGTGCAGCGGCATGCGCAGCTCGGCCGCCGTAGCCCAGCGGTTGCGCGAACCTTGGCCGTCCGAATCCTTCCAGCTGTAATAGTAGTACTGGGTCGCCAGCGGATCAGGATTGAGCGAGTACGCCTGCTGGCCCACTTCCACGGTCGCGGCGAAACCGGCGTCACCGCCGGGCAGGCCGAACAGCGCGGAATTGGTCAGAGTGAATGCCGCCGTCTCCGTGCGCGACTTCGGCGTGTAGGTGGTACGCGCGGCGATCGAATCGTACTCGGCGCGGGTCAGCGGCCGGTACAGGCGTGACGGGTCGGCGTTGTAGATCGGGAAACCGTCGTCATCCACGCCCAGCTGCGGGCCGAGGAACAGGTCATTGGCCTTGGCGGCGATGATCTGCGCCCAGCTGATCCGCGACTGGTACTGCGAATGGCTCAATGCCGCTTCGTAGTCCCAGTTGCCGGCCAGGTTGCCCTTGAAGCCGGTGGTCACGCTGAAGGTCTTCTGCGTGCTGCGCACCATGGCATTGCGCAGGCCACCCATTTCCTCGGGCGAGAACTGGCGCTGCCAGAACTCGATCTCGCCGGTGGCTTCGTTGTTGAAGTAGCCCGACTCATCGCCGTTGGCGTCCATGCGGCCCCACTTGGTGACGTCGCGCATCAGCGACATCGTGTGGTAGCCCAGCTGCACGTCGGCGAACCACTGCTGGCCATTGTCGAAGTCATGGCTCAACGACGCGTAGCCGTTGGCACCGCGGCGCTTGCTGAGGATGGTGCCGTAGCCGATCGAGCTGTCGCTGCCACAGTAGTAGCCGTACTTCGGGCGGTAGGCGCGGTAGGTGCTGCCCTGGTTCTGGCCGGACAGCGCTTCGCAGGTGGCGGCGCCGGGGTCCAGATAGTCATCGTTGTAGTCGGTGCGCAGGTACGCACGGCGCGCGATGCGCGAACCCTCGGTGGGGCCGTCCTGGGTCGAGTCCTGGATGTCGCGCTCATAGGCCCACAGCGGCGTCTGCGACTGCAGTTCGACGCTGTATACCGCGTTGAAGTTGCCACGGCTGAAACCGCTGGCGATGCTCATGTCGAACGACTCGCCACCGCCTTCAGTGGTGGTGCCCATGCGCATGTCGATCGTGGTGCCGTCGGCCTTCTTCTTCAGGATGAAGTTGACCACGCCGGCGATCGCGTCCGATCCATAGATGGCCGAGGCGCTGCCGGTCAGTACTTCAATGCGCTCGATCATCCCCAGCGGAATGTTGGAGACATCGGTGAAGTTGCTGCGGCCCTTGAACGGCATCGGGAAGTCGGCGATACGGCGGCCATTGACCAGCACCAGCGTGTGGTTCGGGCCCAGGCCGCGCAGGTCCACCTGCTGGGCACCCGGCGAGAAGTCGGCGCCGCTGGAAGACTGCTGGCTCTGCGTCTCACCGCCGTTCTGGGTCATCGCACGCAGCACGTCCGGCACGCTGGTGAAGCCACTGGAGCGGATCTGTTCGGCGTTGATCACCGTGATCGGGGCGGGGCCTTCCACCTGGGCGCGCGGAATGCGCGAACCGGTGACCTGCACCGCGTCCAGTTGTTGTACCGGAGAGGACGTCGGAGCCTGGGCGGCCGCGGAAGCAGCCACACCCATCAACGCTAGCTGGATCGACCACGCCATCGCCTTTCTACGCATGAGGAATTCTCGGAAATGAAGCCGGCCCGCAGAGGAGGGGCCTGTCCCCCATTCAGATTTCCGGAATGGGCGCGCGCATTTAACGCCTTTTTTATGTCCTTGACTACTGGGTCCCTATCTGGCAAAGAGTGAAAACGCTTGCAAGTCGATTTTGTTCAGGGAGATCAAGATGCGACGCGTTCACCGGACCCTGCGTACCCCTGTTGCCTGGCTGGCGCTGCTCATGCTGGCCTGGCCGTCGGCCGCGCCCGCGCAGGATCTGCAGGGCCCGGGCTTTTCCTACTACGAGGTCGGCGACCTTGAGGCCCCACGTCCCGGGCCGCGTGCATCCGCGATGATGCTGATGGGCGGTGGCGAGTGGGTGCCGGATGCCTTCCAGTGGTGGTTGAAGCAGGCAGGCAATGGCCGTGTACTGATCCTGCGTGCCTCCGGTGGCAATGAACTGCAGGACCGCCTGTACCGCGAGATCGGCGGCACCACCGCGGTACAGACGCTGGTCTTCGACAGCCGCCGCGGTGCCGATGATCCAGCCGTGCTGCGCGTGGTCGCTGCGGCCGATGCCATCTTCATTGCCGGCGGCGACCAGTCGCGCTACATCCGCTTCTGGAAGGGCACCGCACTCAACCGCGCGCTCAACGCCCATGTACGCGCCGGCAAGCCGATTGCCGGTACCAGCGCTGGCCTGGCCATCCTCGGCGGCTATGCCTATGGCGCCATGGATGGCGGCAGCATCAGCTCGGCCGGTGCGCTGGCCGATCCGATGGGCAGCGCAGTCACCATGGACAGTGGCTTCCTGCAGATGCCCTACCTGCAGCGCGTGGTCACCGACACCCATTTCGACAAGCGTGACCGCCTTGGCCGCCTCATCGTGTTCGTGGCACGCGCCGCGCAGGACAGCGGCGACCCTGACATCGTCGGCATCGGCGTTGATGAGGACACCGCCCTGTGCGTGGAGCCCGATGGCCAGGCCCAGGTCTACAGCGCTGATGGCGAGGGCAAGGTCTGGGTGGTCAGCCCCGGTCGTGATGCCGATCGCCTGGTCGAGGGCGAACCATTGCGCTTCCATGCCGTTCCGGTGACCGTGGTCGCCAGTGGCAGCCGTATGCGCCTGGACGATTTCCAGGCCGAGGCCGACTACCAGGCCGTGGCCGACATCAGCGACGGCCAGATCGAGTTCACGCTTCGGTAGCGCCGGCCGCTGGCCGGCAACTCACTTTCCCTGAGCTGATGCACCCCTTGCGGCCAGCGGCCGGCGCTACCCTGCAATCCATTCCCTTGTCCTGCTGGAGACGTACCTGATGAAACTGCGCCTGGCGCTGTCCGCGCTGCTGTCCTTTCCATTGATCGCCCAGGCCGCCCCGGCTGCGTCGCCATTGCTGGTCATCCATGGCGGCGCCGGCGTCGAACGCAAGGACCTGTCGCCGGCCGAAGAGAAGGCTGCGCGCGATGCGTTGCGCGCCGCACTGCTGAAAGGCCATGCCGAACTGGCGGCCGGTCGTCCGGCGCTTGCAGCGGTCACTGCGGCAATCACCGTGCTGGAGGACGATCCGACCTTCAACGCTGGCAAGGGCGCAGTGTTCACCCATGACGGCCACAACGAGCTGGATGCGGCGGTGATGGACGGTGCCACCCAGGCAGCAGGTGCGGTGGCCGGCGTGCAGCGGGTGCGTAACCCGATCCTGCTGGCGCAGACCGTGATGCAGAAGTCCAGGCACGTGATGATGGTAGGGCAGGGTGCCGAAGCCTTCGCGGTGGAGCAGGGCATTGCTCTGGTTGATCCCTCCTACTTCCGCACGGAGAAGCGTTGGCAGCAGCTGCAGCGCGCGCTTAAGGAAGAGGTCAATGGCCAGGCCCATGCCGACCTGGAGACCGCAAAGCACTTCGGTACCGTCGGTGCGGTCGCGCTGGATGCGCAGGGGCAGCTGGCCGCCGGCACCTCCACGGGCGGCATGACCAACAAGCGCTATGGCCGGGTGGGTGACTCGCCGATCATCGGCGCCGGCACCTGGGCCGATGCGCGCTGTGCGGTGTCGGGCACCGGCTGGGGCGAGTACTACATCCGCACCGCGGCCGCGCACGAGATCTGTGCGCGCATGCGCTACCAGGGGCAGAGCCCGGAGCAGGCCGGCAAGGGCGTGATCAACGAGACGATTCCGCAGATGGGCGGCGACGGTGGTGCGATCGTGCTTGCCGCGGACGGCAGAATGGCCACGCCGTTCAACACCCAGGGCATGTATCGGGGCTGGATCGGCGCCGACGGAGTCCCCCATGTCGCAATTTTCGCCAGCGAGACCCTGCCGGTCCCCGGTCAATAACCTTGCGTATCAATGGGTTTGCGACAACGTGTGAAAAAGATGGAAAAAAGCGTTGACAGCCCCCCGTCCCATCAGCAGAATAAGCGGCTCACCACCACACACCGCAACGCTTCGGCGGCAACGGAGTGGGGTGGTAAGGAGGGATACCCAAGCGGCCAACGGGGGCAGACTGTAAATCTGCTGGCTTACGCCTTCGGTGGTTCGAATCCACCTCCCTCCACCAGTTTCACGTTGTGACATTCCCGGCGCGGGAGTAGTTCAATGGTAGAACCGCAGCCTTCCAAGCTGATGGTGCGGGTTCGATTCCCGTCTCCCGCTCCATTGAATGAACTTTGAATCTTATCGAGTTCATGTCATAATGCAAAACTCGGCTCACGTAGCTCAGTCGGTAGAGCACTTCCTTGGTAAGGAAGAGGTCGAAGGTTCGATTCCTTTCGTGAGCACCATCTTAAGCATCACCTCTCAGACGAATTCGAGATAAGCAGCCATGGCCAAGGGTAAGTTCGAGCGCACCAAGCCGCACGTCAATGTCGGCACCATCGGTCACGTCGACCACGGCAAGACCACGCTGACCGCCGCACTGACCAAGATCGGTGCCGAGCGCTTCGGTGGCGAGTTCAAGGACTACTCCTCGATCGACGCCGCGCCGGAAGAAAAGGCTCGTGGTATCACGATCTCGACCGCGCACGTCGAATACGAATCCCCGATCCGTCACTACGCCCACGTTGACTGCCCGGGCCACGCTGACTACGTCAAGAACATGATCACCGGTGCCGCCCAGATGGACGGCGCGATCCTGGTGTGCTCGGCCGCTGACGGCCCGATGCCGCAGACCCGTGAGCACATCCTGCTGTCGCGCCAGGTCGGCGTGCCGTACATCGTCGTGTTCCTGAACAAGGCCGACATGGTCGACGACGCCGAGCTGCTCGAGCTGGTCGAGATGGAAGTGCGCGAACTGCTGAGCAAGTACGAGTTCCCGGGCGACGACACCCCGATCATCGCCGGTTCGGCCCGTCTGGCGCTGGAAGGCGACCAGAGCGACATCGGTGTGCCGGCCATCCTGAAGCTGGTCGACGCGCTGGACAGCTGGATTCCGGAGCCGGAGCGTGCGATCGACAAGCCGTTCCTGATGCCGGTGGAAGACGTGTTCTCGATCTCGGGCCGCGGCACCGTGGTGACCGGTCGTATCGAGCGCGGCGTGATCAAGGTTGGCGACGAAATCGAAATCGTCGGCATCCGTCCGGTGCAGAAGACCACCGTGACCGGCGTTGAAATGTTCCGCAAGCTGCTGGACCAGGGTCAGGCAGGCGACAACGCTGGCCTGCTGCTGCGCGGCACCAAGCGTGACGACGTCGAGCGTGGCCAGGTGCTGGCCAAGCCGGGCACGATCAAGCCGCACACCAAGTTCGAAGGCGAAGTGTACGTCCTGTCGAAGGACGAAGGCGGCCGCCACACCCCGTTCTTCAACGGCTACCGTCCGCAGTTCTACTTCCGCACCACCGACATCACCGGCGCAGCTGCGCTGCCGGAAGGCGTCGAAATGGTGATGCCGGGTGACAACGTCAAGATGGTCGTCACCCTGATCAACCCGGTGGCAATGGACGAAGGCCTGCGCTTCGCCATCCGCGAAGGCGGCCGTACCGTCGGCGCCGGCGTGGTCTCGAAGATCATCGAGTAAGCCTGCAGTACCGGTGGTTGCATAGCGCCGCCGGTTACGCGAATGGCGGGCCGGGAACCTCGGTCCGCCTTCGCCGTCTAAGGGAAGGCAAGTTTTCGACGTACGCCAGTAGCTCAATTGGCAGAGCAGCGGTCTCCAAAACCGCAGGTTGGGGGTTCGAGTCCCTCCTGGCGTGCCATCTGCCCACCTTACCCAGCGGCCTGCGCCGCTAAAGCAGACACAGCCGGATGAATAGCAAGATCGAACACTCCAAGGACAACTCCGCCAATGGTGGAGATATCGTCAAGTATGTCGCCGCATCGTTGCTGGTGCTGGCCGGTCTGTTCGTCTGGTTCTGGTTCTCCGCCGACTCCGGTCGCGCCGCCCAGCTGGGTGCGTGGGCGGGTCAGGTGCGTGCGTTGGCGGTCGTGGTCGGTCTGGTTGGCGGTATCGGCGTGTTCATGCTGACCGGCAAGGGGCGCGACACCCGCGAATTCCTCTCCGAGTCGCGCTTCGAACTGCGCAAGGTGGTCTGGCCGACGCGCCAGGAAGCCATCCGCATGACCTGGGTCGTGATCGTCGTGGTGCTCATCCTCAGCCTGCTGCTGGGTGGCTTCGACTTCCTGATCCAGAAACTGACTCAGTGGTTCCTGAGCCGCTAAGGAGAATTGCATGAAGCGTTGGTACGTCGTTCACGCCTATTCGGGCTTCGAGAAGTCGGTGGCGCAGGCCCTGCGCGATCGCATCGTCCGTGACGGCATGGAAGAGCGCTTCGGCGACGTCCTGGTCCCGACCGAAGAAGTGGTCGAGATGCGCGCTGGCCAGAAGCGCCGCTCCGAGCGCAAGTTCTTCCCGGGTTACGTGCTGGTCCAGATCGAGACCCACGAAGAAGCCGGTATTCCGCGCATCGACAACGAAAGCTGGCACCTGGTCAAGGAAACCCCGCGTGTGATGGGCTTCATCGGCGGTACTGCCGATCGTCCATTGCCGATCGCCGATTCCGAGGCCGAGGCCATCCTGAACCGCGTTCAGGAAGGTGTCGAGAAGCCGCGTCCGAAGGTGCTGTTCGAGCCGGGCCAGATGGTCCGCGTCACCGACGGTCCGTTCAATGATTTCAATGGCGTCGTCGAAGAAGTCAACTACGAGAAGAGCCGTCTGCGCGTCTCGGTGCTGATCTTCGGTCGTGCGACCCCGGTCGAGCTCGAGTTCGGCCAGGTCGAAAAGGCCGTCTGACCTGTCTGTAGCGTCGAGCATGGCTCGGCGTCGGACCAGAAACCGGGCCTGGCCCGGTTTCGTTCGTTTACCTGCCGCTTCAGGCATGTGAAGAAAAAACCTGTTATAGTGCGCGGCTCCCTGCTGGGAAAGCCAGCAGAACGAGGCCGCCGCTAGGTGGCCTTCAGCATGATTTCAAAACGCGATGCCGGGACGCGTGATTCCCGGTCCGATGGGGAGCCTGTTGTCGAAAGGCGCTAGCACCCGGAGAGCACTCACATGGCAAAGAAAGTTGTCGGTTACATCAAGCTGCAGGTGAAGGCCGGTCAGGCCAACCCCTCGCCGCCGGTCGGTCCTGCGCTGGGTCAGCGTGGTCTGAACATCATGGAATTCTGCAAGGCGTTCAACGCTGCCACGCAGAAGCTCGAGCCGGGTCTGCCGGTTCCGGTGATCATTACGGCCTACTCGGACCGTACGTTCACCTTCATCACCAAGAGCACCCCGGCTACCACCCTGCTGAAGAAGGCCGCTGGCATCTCGTCGGGCTCCAAGCGCCCGAACACCGAGAAGGTCGGCAAGGTCACCCGTAAGCAGCTGGAAGAGATCGCCAAGGCGAAGGAACCGGATCTGACTGCCGCCGACCTGGACGCCGCCGTGCGTACCATCGCTGGCTCTGCCCGTTCCATGGGCCTCGTGGTGGAGGGTTAATAAGATGGCACAGACCAAGCGTGAGAAGGCCATCAAGGCCGCCGTCGTTCCGGGCAAGGCGTACGCCTTCGAGGACGCGATCAACATCCTGAAGACCGCCACCAAGGCCAAGTTCGTCGAGTCGATCGACGTTGCCGTGCGCCTGGGCGTCGATGCGAAGAAGTCCGACCAGCAGGTCCGTGGCTCCACCGTGCTGCCGGCCGGTACCGGCAAGTCGGTCCGCGTCGCCGTGTTCGCTCCGGCCGGTGCCAAGGCTGATGAAGCCCTGGCCGCTGGCGCCGAAGCCGTCGGTATGGACGATCTGGCCGAGAAGATGCAGGCCGGTGATCTGAACTATGACGTCGTCATCGCGACCCCGGACGCCATGCGCGTCGTCGGTAAGCTGGGCACCGTGCTGGGCCCGCGCGGCCTGATGCCGAACCCGAAGGTCGGCACTGTTTCCCCGAACCCGGGTGAAGCCGTGAAGAACGCCAAGTCGGGTCAGGTCCGTTACCGCACCGACAAGGCCGGCATCATCCACTGCACCATCGGCAAGGCCGACTTCGCCGAAGACGCGCTGAAGTCGAACCTGACCGCGCTGCTGCTGGACCTGATCAAGGCCAAGCCGGCCACCTCGAAGGGCACCTACCTGCAGAAGGTTTCGGTCAGCTCGACGATGGGCCCGGGCGTCACCGTCGACCAGTCGTCGCTGACCCTGAAGTAATTGTTTCAAGCGGTCACGGTACCTTCGGTGCCGTGACCGTGACATTTGAAGGCATCGCTGGCAGTGCATCGCCTGCGGTAGCCGTCAAAGACCGCAGGCGCGGTCGTGGCAATACCGGCGACGGGCACGGAAGCTCGATCTGGCAAGGAGTCGCCGCCGGAGCAGTCATGAGCGCTTAATCGATTCCCCGGAATCACCCTGCGTAGATGGTGCCCTTCTGGAGTTTTTCTGGTTCACGCACGTCTGGGTTTCCCAGGTTGGCCCACTCCAGGTCTAGAACGGCCCACCCCCGGAACATCATCCCGATGTTCCCGGCGTCCAGGACGGATGCCGCACAGGACCGCACACGGCAGGAGCCGTAAGCGGAGTTCAATAGGAGGAGTGCAATGGCTCTCAATCTGTCCCAGAAGCAAGAAGTAGTCGCCGAGCTGGCAGACGTCGCCGCCAAGGCCCACTCCTTGATCGCAGCCGAATACGCTGGCACCACGGTCGCCCAGATGACCGCGATGCGCAAGCAGGCTCGTGAAACCGGTGTTTTCTTGAAGGTTGTCAAGAACACCCTGGCTTCGCGCGCCGTTGAAGGCACCGAGTTCGCAGTCGCCCAGGACCAGATGGTTGGTCCGCTGCTGTACGCGTTCTCGCTCGAGGAGCCCGGCGCTGCCGGTCGCCTGATCAAGGAAGCCGCCAAGGGCAACGACAAGCTGAAGGCTAAGGTCGTCGCCATCGGTGGCGAAGTGTTCCCGGCAAGCCACGTCGAAGTGCTGGCCTCGCTGCCGACCCGCGACCAGGCCCTGGCCATGCTGGCCCGCGTCCTGACCGAGCCGGTCACGATGTTTGCCCGCGCCATCAAGGCCGTTGGCGAGAAGCAGGGGGGTGGCGATGTCGCCGCCGACGCTGCCGAGCCGGCCGCCGAGACCGCCTGAGTTTCGACTTACCGTGGTTCCTGACGGAACCTCAACCCAGAAAATCATCCAAAGGTATTAATCATGTCCCTTACCAACGAACAGATCGTCGACGCCATCGCCGAGAAGTCCCTGATGGAAGTGATGGAGCTGGTCAAGGCCATCGAAGAGAAGTTCGGCGTCTCCGCCGCTGCTCCGGTTGCCGTGGCTGCTGCCGCTGGCCCGGCCGCTGCTGTTGAAGAGCAGACCGAGTTCACCGTCACCCTGAAGACCGCCGGCGAGAAGAAGGTCGAGGTCATCAAGGCCGTCCGCGCCATCACCGGCCTGGGCCTGAAGGAAGCGAAGGACCTGGCCGAAGCCGGTGGCGTCCTGAAGGAAGGCGCTTCGAAGGAAGACGCCGAGAAGATGAAGAAGGACCTGGAAGCTGCTGGCGCGACTGTCGAAGTCAAGTAAGCAGTTACCTTGCATCGTCACCGATTCACGGCGATGCAGCCAAGGCTGGGGGCGTAAGCCCCCGGCCTTTGGTCGTTGTTGCGGTACCGGTAGGGTCGACTGTTAGTCGACTGTTTCAAAAGCAGGAAAAAGCCCAACACGGGCTGCAGTCAAACCCCGGCAGGCCAGCGCACGGCGCGGCAGCGGGGGAGTGGTAGCAGACGAGTTGGCAGTTGGAAGTAGCGGGAGAAGGCGTGCTGGTGCCGGCAATACCAGCGACTTCCAACTGACAATTTCAAGTTCCCTTCGGATCGTGGGCGCACGATCCGCACAACAAGGTGGAAGACCTCATGACGTCCTATTCGTTCACCGAAAAAAAGCGTATCCGCAAGGATTTCGGCAAGCAGCGCTCGATTCTCGAAGTGCCGTTCCTGCTCGCCATCCAGGTGGATTCCTATCGTGAATTCCTGCAGGAAAACGTCGATCCGGCCAAGCGCACGGACCACGGCCTGCACGCTGCGCTGAAGTCGGTCTTCCCGATCGCCAGCTACAGCGGCAATGCTGCCCTGGAATACGTCGGCTACAAGCTGGGCGAACCGGTCTTCGACGAGCGTGAGTGCCGCCAGCGCGGCATGAGCTACGGCGCCCCGCTGCGCGTGACCGTGCGCCTGGTGATCTACGACCGTGAGTCGTCGACCAAGGCCATCAAGTACGTGAAGGAGCAGGAGGTCTATCTGGGCGAAATCCCGCTGATGACCGAGAACGGCACCTTCATCGTCAACGGCACCGAGCGCGTCATCGTCTCGCAGCTGCACCGCTCGCCGGGCGTGTTCTTCGACCACGACCGTGGCAAGACCCACAGCTCGGGCAAGCTGCTGTACAGCGCCCGCATCATTCCTTACCGCGGCTCCTGGCTGGACTTCGAGTTCGACCCGAAGGACGCGCTGTTCACCCGTATCGACCGTCGCCGCAAGCTGCCGGTGTCGATCCTGCTGCGCGCGCTCGGCTACAGCAACGAAGAGATGCTGGCCGAGTTCTTCGAGATCAACACCTTCCACATCAACCCGGATGAAGGCGTCCAGCTGGAGCTGGTGCCGGAGCGCCTGCGTGGCGAAACCCTGGGCTTCGACCTCGCCGACGGCGACAAGGTCATCGTGGAAGCCGGCAAGCGCATCACCGCGCGCCACATCAAGCAGCTGGAAGCCTCGGGCATCGCCGCCCTGGCCGTGCCGGACGACTACATCGTCGGCCGCATCCTGTCGCACGACGTGGTCGATGCCTCGACCGGCGAACTGCTGGCCCAGGCCAACGACGAGATCACCGACGAGCAGCTGCAGGCCTTCCGCAAGGCCGGCGTCGATGCGGTCGGCACCCTGTGGGTGAACGACCTGGATCGTGGCCCGTACCTGTCCAACACCCTGCGCATCGATCCGACCAAGACCCAGCTGGAAGCCCTGGTCGAGATCTACCGCATGATGCGTCCGGGCGAGCCGCCGACCAAGGATGCCGCGCAGAACCTGTTCCACAACCTGTTCTTCACCTTCGAGCGCTACGACCTGTCCGCGGTCGGCCGCATGAAGTTCAACCGTCGCGTGGGCCGCAAGGAAACCACCGGCGAAGCCGTGCTGTACGACAGCAAGTACTTCGGTGAGCGCAACGACGAAGAGTCCAAGCGCCTGGTCGCTGCCCACGGCGACAGCTCCGACATCCTGGACGTGATCAAGGTCCTGACCGAGATCCGCAACGGTCGCGGCGTGGTCGATGACATCGATCACCTGGGCAACCGTCGCGTGCGTTCGGTCGGTGAAATGGCCGAGAACGTGTTCCGCGTCGGCCTGGTCCGCGTCGAGCGCGCGGTCAAGGAGCGCCTGTCGATGGCCGAGTCGGAAGGCCTGACCCCGCAGGAACTGATCAACGCCAAGCCGGTCGCCGCTGCCATCAAGGAGTTCTTCGGCTCCTCGCAGCTGTCGCAGTTCATGGACCAGAACAACCCGCTGTCGGAAGTGACTCACAAGCGTCGCGTCTCGGCCCTGGGCCCGGGCGGTCTGACCCGTGAGCGCGCCGGCTTCGAAGTGCGCGACGTGCACCCGACCCATTACGGCCGCGTCTGCACCATCGAAACCCCGGAAGGCCCGAACATCGGCCTGATCAACTCGCTGGCCGTGTATGCCCGCACCAACCAGTACGGTTTCCTCGAGACCCCGTACCGCAAGGTCGTGGACGGCAAGGTCTATGACGAAGTCGAGTTCCTGTCGGCGATCGAAGAAAACGAGTACGTCATTGCGCAGGCCAACGCCCTGACCAATGCCGACAGCGTGCTGACCGAGCAGTTCGTTCCGTGCCGCTTCCAGGGCGAATCGCTGCTGAAGCCGCCGGCGGAAGTCCACTTCATGGACGTCTCGCCGATGCAGACCGTGTCGATCGCGGCTGCGCTGGTTCCGTTCCTGGAGCACGATGACGCCAACCGCGCACTGATGGGCGCCAACATGCAGCGTCAGGCCGTGCCGACCCTGCGTGCGCAGAAGCCGCTGGTGGGTACCGGCATCGAGCGCGCCGTGGCGCGCGACTCGGGCGTGACCGTGAACGCCCGCCGTGGCGGCGAGATCGTGCAGATCGACGCGGCCCGCATCGTGGTCAAGGTCAACGAGGAAGAGATCGTTGGCGCCACCGACGCAGGCGTGGACATCTACAACCTGGTCAAGTACACCCGTTCGAACCAGAACACCTGCATCAACCAGCGTCCGCTGGTCCAGGTCGGTGACGTCATCGCCCGCGGCGACGTGCTGGCCGACGGTCCGTCCACCGACATCGGCGAACTGGCCCTCGGCCAGAACATGCTGATCGCGTTCATGCCGTGGAACGGCTACAACTTCGAAGACTCCATCCTGCTCTCCGAGCGCGTGGTGGAAGAGGATCGTTACACCACGATCCACATCGAAGAGCTGACCTGCGTCGCGCGTGACACCAAGCTGGGGCCGGAGGAAATCTCCGCCGACATCCCGAACGTCTCCGAGCAGGCGCTGAACCGCCTGGACGAGAGCGGCGTGGTGTACATCGGCGCGGAAGTCCGTGCCGGCGACATCCTGGTCGGCAAGGTCACCCCGAAGGGCGAAAGCCAGCTGACCCCGGAAGAGAAGCTGCTGCGCGCGATCTTCGGCGAGAAGGCTTCGGACGTGAAGGACAGCTCGCTGCGCGTTCCGCCGGGCATGGACGGCACCGTCATCGACGTGCAGGTCTTCACCCGCGACGGCATCGAGAAGGACAAGCGCGCCCGCCAGATCGAAGAGTCTGAAATCAAGCGCGTCAAGAAGGACTTCGACGACCAGTTCCGCATCCTGGAAGCCGCCATCTACATGCGTCTGCGTTCGCAGATCGTGGGCAAGGTGGTCAACGGTGGCGCTGGCCTGAAGAAGGGTGACGTGATCACCGACGCCTTCCTGGACGGCCTGAAGAAGGCTGACTGGTTCGCCCTGCGCATGAAGGACGAGGACGCTTCGGAAGCCATCGAGCGCGCGCAGAAGCAGATCCAGGCGCACGAGAAGGAGTTCGAGCGTCGCTTCGCCGACAAGCGCGGCAAGATCACCGCCGGTGACGACCTCGCTCCGGGCGTTCTGAAGATGGTCAAGGTGTTCCTGGCCGTGAAGCGCCGCATCCAGCCGGGCGACAAGATGGCTGGCCGCCACGGCAACAAGGGTGTGGTCTCCAACGTGGTGCCGGTCGAGGACATGCCGTACATGGCCTCGGGCGAAACCGTGGACATCGTGCTGAACCCGCTGGGCGTGCCGTCGCGCATGAACATCGGCCAGATCCTGGAAGTGCACCTGGGCTGGGCCGCCAAGGGTCTGGGTCGCAAGATCCAGGCGATGATGGAAGCCCAGGCGGCGGTCGCCGACCTGCGCAAGTTCCTGGACGACATCTACAACCACGACGACACCAACGTGGCCAACCGTGTCGACCTGTCGCAGTTCAGCGACGAGGAACTGCTGCGCCTGGCCCGCAACCTGACCGACGGCGTGCCGATGGCTACCCCGGTGTTCGACGGCGCCACCGAAGCGGAAATCAAGCGCATGCTGGAACTGGCCGACCTGCCGAGCAGCGGCCAGACCCAGCTGTACGACGGCCGCACCGGTGAAGCCTTCGATCGCCACACCACCGTTGGCTACATGCACTACCTGAAGCTGAACCACCTGGTCGACGACAAGATGCACGCCCGTTCGACCGGTCCGTACTCGCTCGTCACCCAGCAGCCGCTGGGCGGCAAGGCGCAGTTCGGCGGCCAGCGCTTCGGTGAAATGGAAGTCTGGGCGCTGGAAGCCTACGGCGCGGCCTACACCCTGCAGGAAATGCTGACGGTGAAGTCCGATGACGTGCAGGGCCGCAACCAGATGTACAAGAACATTGTCGACGGTGAGCACGAGATGGTCGCGGGCATGCCGGAATCCTTCAACGTGCTCGTGAAGGAAATCCGCTCGCTGGCCATCAACATGGAACTGGAAGACAACTGATCCATGCCGGCGCGGCGGCCTCCGCCGCCGCGCCGCTGGCAGTCAACTGAAAGCCCATCGACACAGCATTCCTCCTTCTGGAGAACACCATGAAAGACCTGCTCAACCTCTTCAACCAGCAGCGCCAGACGCTGGACTTCGACGCGATCAAGATCGCGCTGGCCTCGCCGGACCTGATCCGTTCGTGGTCCTTCGGCGAAGTGAAGAAGCCGGAAACCATCAATTACCGTACCTTCAAGCCGGAACGCGACGGCCTGTTCTGCGCCGCCATCTTCGGCCCGGTGAAGGACTACGAGTGCCTGTGCGGCAAGTACAAGCGCATGAAGCACCGCGGCGTGGTCTGCGAAAAGTGCGGCACCGAAGTGACCCTGGCCAAGGTGCGCCGTGAGCGCATGGGCCACATCGACCTGGCGTCGCCGGTCGCGCACATCTGGTTCCTGAAGTCGCTGCCGTCGCGCATCGGCCTGATGCTGGACATGACCCTGCGCGATATCGAGCGCGTGCTGTACTTCGAAGCGTACGTGGTGACCGAGCCGGGCCTGACCGCCCTGGAGCGCCGCCAGCTGCTGACCGAAGAACAGTACCTGCAGGCCCGCCAGGAGCACGGTGACGACTTCGACGCCGCCATGGGCGCCGAGGCCGTGTACGAACTGCTGCGCACGATCGACCTGCAGTCGGAAATGACCCGCCTGCGCGAGGAAATCGCCGCTACCGGCTCGGAAACCAAGCTCAAGCGCCTCACCAAGCGCATCAAGCTGATCGAGGCCTTCCTGGAATCGGGCAACCGTCCGGAATGGATGGTCATGACCGTGCTGCCGGTGCTGCCGCCGGACCTGCGCCCGCTGGTCCCGCTGGATGGCGGCCGCTTCGCGACCTCCGACCTGAACGACCTGTACCGCCGCGTCATCAACCGCAACAACCGCCTGCGCCGCCTGCTCGAGCTGAGCGCGCCGGACATCATCGTGCGCAATGAAAAGCGCATGCTGCAGGAATCGGTCGATGCGCTGCTGGACAACGGCCGTCGCGGCCGTGCCATCACCGGCACCAACAAGCGCCCGCTGAAGTCGCTGGCCGACATGATCAAGGGCAAGCAGGGTCGCTTCCGCCAGAACCTGCTCGGCAAGCGCGTCGACTACTCGGGCCGTTCGGTCATCGTGGTCGGTCCGTACCTGCGCCTGCACCAGTGCGGCCTGCCGAAGAAGATGGCGCTGGAGCTGTTCAAGCCGTTCGTCTTCGCCAAGCTGCAGCGTCGTGGCCTGGCCACCACCATCAAGGCCGCCAAGAAGCTGGTCGAGCGCGAAGAAGCCGAAGTCTGGGACATCCTGGAAGAGGTCATCCGCGAGCATCCGGTGATGCTGAACCGTGCGCCGACCCTGCACCGTCTGGGCATCCAGGCGTTCGAGCCGGTGCTGATCGAAGGCAAGGCCATCCAGCTGCACCCGCTGGTCTGCACCGCGTTCAACGCCGACTTCGACGGTGACCAGATGGCCGTCCACGTGCCGCTCTCGCTGGAAGCCCAGCTGGAAGCGCGTGCGCTGATGATGTCGACCAACAACATCCTGTCGCCGGCCAACGGCGAGCCGATCATCGTGCCGTCGCAGGACGTCGTGCTGGGTCTGTACTACATGACCCGCTCGCTGGAAAACAAGAAGGGCGAGGGCATGGCCTTCGCCAACATCGCCGAAGTGAAGCGTGCCTACGACAACCGCGTGGTGGAACTGCACGCCAAGGTCAAGGTCCGCATCACCGAGGTGGTGACCGACGAAGACGGCAACAAGCAGAACAAGACCTCGATCGTGGACACCACGATCGGTCGCGCCCTGCTGGCTGAAATCCTGCCGGAAGGCCTGCCGTTCGCGCTGGCCAACACCGAGCTGACCAAGAAGAACATCAGCCGCCTGATCAACTCCAGCTACCGCCAGCTGGGCCTGAAGGACACGGTCGTGTTCGCCGACAAGCTGATGTACACCGGCTTCGCCTACGCGACCCGCGCCGGCGTCTCGATCGGCATCGACGACATGCTGATCCCGGACGAGAAGAAGGGCATCCTCACCGAGGCCGAAGCCGAAGTGCTGGAAATCCAGGAGCAGTACCAGTCAGGCCTGGTCACCGCCGGCGAGCGCTACAACAAGGTGGTCGACATCTGGTCGCGCACCAACGAGCGCATCGCCAAGGCGATGATGGACACCATCGGTACCGAGAAGGTGGTCAATGCCAAGGGCGAGACCATCGACCAGAAGTCGATGAACTCGCTGTACATCATGGCCGACTCCGGTGCGCGTGGTTCGCAGGCGCAGATCCGTCAGCTGGCCGGCATGCGCGGCCTGATGGCCCGCCCGGACGGCTCGATCATCGAGACGCCCATCAAGGCGAACTTCCGCGAAGGCCTGAACGTGCAGGAGTACTTCAACTCCACCCACGGTGCCCGTAAGGGTCTGGCCGATACCGCGCTGAAGACCGCGAACTCGGGTTACCTGACCCGTCGTCTGGTCGACGTCGCGCAGGACGTGGTGATCACCGAGGTGGATTGCGGTACCACCGAAGGCCTGATCATGACCCCGATCGTGGAAGGCGGCGACGTGGTCGAGCCGCTGAAGGACCGCGTGCTGGGTCGCGTGGTTGCCGAGGACGTGTTCCTGCCGGGCAACGACGAGGATCCGATCGTCACCCGCAACACCCTGCTCGACGAAGCCTGGGTAGCCAAGCTGGAAGATGCCGGCGTGCAGACCATCAAGGTCCGCTCGACCATCTCCTGCGAATCGGCGTTCGGTGTCTGCTCGCGCTGCTACGGCCGCGACCTGGCCCGTGGCCACCTGGTCAACATCGGTGAAGCAGTCGGCGTCATCGCCGCGCAGTCCATCGGTGAGCCGGGTACCCAGCTGACCATGCGTACGTTCCACATCGGTGGTGCGGCGTCGCGAGCTGCAGCGGTCGACAACATCACCGTCAAGACCACCGGCTCGGTCAAGTTCAGCAACCTCAAGTCGGTCGAGCATGCCAACGGCTCGCTGGTCGCAGTGTCGCGCTCGGGCGAAATCTCGGTGCTCGATGCCCACGGCCGTGAGCGTGAGCGTTACAAGCTGCCGTACGGTGCGACCATCACGTCCAAGGACGGTGATGCGATCAAGGCTGGCCAGACCGTGGCCAACTGGGATCCGCATAACCACCCGATCGTGTCGGAAGTGGCCGGCTTCATCCGCTTCATCGACTTCGTTGATGGCATCACCGTCATCGAGAAGACCGACGAGCTGACCGGCCTGGCTTCGCGCGAAATCACCGATCCGAAGCGTCGTGGTACCCAGGCCAAGGACCTGCGCCCGATCGTGCGCATCGTCGACGCCAAGGGCAACGACCTGTCGATTCCGGGCACCGACCTGCCGGCGCAGTACCTGCTGCCGCCGCGTTCGATCGTCAACCTGCAGGACGGCGCCCCGGTGGGCGTGGGCGACGTCGTCGCCAAGATCCCGCAGGAAGCGTCGAAGACCCGCGACATCACCGGTGGTCTGCCGCGCGTGGCCGACCTGTTCGAAGCGCGCAAGCCGAAGGATCCGGCGGTGCTGGCCGAGCGTTCGGGCATCATCAGTTTCGGTAAGGACACCAAGGGCAAGCAGCGCCTGATCATCAAGGACACCGATGGTTCGGAGCACGAAGAGCTGATCCCGAAGTACCGCCAGGTCATCGTGTTCGAAGGCGAGCATGTCACCAAGGGTGAAACCATCGTGGACGGCGAGCCGAGCCCGCAGGACATCCTGCGCCTGCTGGGCGTCGAGCCGCTGGCGGCCTACCTGGTGAAGGAAATCCAGGACGTGTACCGCCTGCAGGGCGTGAAGATCAACGACAAGCACATCGAGGTGATCACCCGCCAGATGCTGCGCAAGGTCGAGATCACCGATCAGGGCAGCAGCAAGTTCCTGAACGGCGAACAGGTGGAGCGTCAGCGCGTTATCGAGGAAAATGCGCGCCTGTCGGCCCGCAACGAGCTGCCGGCGCACTTCGATCCGGTCCTGCTGGGTATCACCAAGGCGTCGCTGGCGACCGAATCGTTCATCTCGGCCGCTTCGTTCCAGGAAACCACCCGCGTGCTGACCGAAGCGGCCGTCCGCGGCACCTCGGACAACCTGCGTGGCCTGAAGGAAAACGTCATCGTGGGTCGCCTGATTCCGGCCGGTACCGGCCTGGCGTACCACAGCAACCGCCGTCGCGGCGCTTCCGGTCTCACCGAGTCGGAAATGCAGACCCTGGCCGGTACCCCGGTCGCGGTCGAGGCGCCGGTGGTTGAAGCCGAAGCTGAACAGGCGTTGGGCGAAGAATGAGGTAGCCGGTCCGGCCGCAAGGCCGGACCACCCCATCGGTCCATCGATGGGATTGGGAAAGGGCAGGGGAGATCGTCCGCGATCGACCCTGTCAACCTGAACGGGGTACATGGAGGCCCCCCAGTAACGTCCCGGGATCAGGGACGGGCTTGACAGGAGGCGTTTGACTGCTTTCCTGGCAGGTTGCTACAATCGTCTGTCTCAGCAGGCCAGAATTTCGGCCTGCTTTAACATTTCCGCATCTCTGGTCGGATTTTCCGGCCACCAATCAGAAGAACCTACTGATGGCGACGATCAACCAGCTGGTCCGCAAGCCGCGGCAAGCGACCACCTACAAGAGTGCCTCGCCGGCGCTCGACAAGTGCCCGCAGCGCCGTGGCGTCTGCACCCGTGTCTACACCACCACTCCGAAGAAGCCGAACTCGGCTCTGCGCAAGGTTGCCAAGGTCCGCCTGACCAACCAGGAAGAAGTGATTTCCTACATCGGTGGTGAAGGCCACAACCTGCAGGAGCACTCCGTGGTCCTGATCCGCGGCGGTCGCGTCAAGGACCTGCCGGGTGTGCGTTACCACACCGTTCGTGGCTCGCTCGACGCCGCCGGCGTTGCCAAGCGTCGCCAGGCCCGTTCCAAGTACGGCGCCAAGCGTCCGAAGGCATAAGGAGAGAGCACTATGTCGCGTAAGGGTAATACTCCGCAGCGTTCCGTCCTGCCCGATCCGAAGCACGGAAGCGAAACCATCGCCCGCTTCATCAACATGGTCATGCAGAGCGGCAAGAAGTCCGTCGCCGAAAAGATCGTGTACGGCGCCATGGACGTGATCACCGAGAAGAACAGCAGCGCCAACGCCATTGAACTGGTGCAGAAGGCTCTGGACAACGTCGCTCCGGCGGTCGAAGTCAAGTCGCGTCGCGTCGGTGGTGCCACCTACCAGGTGCCGGTCGAAGTGCGTTCGTCGCGCAAGATGGCCCTGGCCATGCGCTGGCTGATCGACTCCGCGCGCAAGCGTGGTGAGAACACCATGCCGAAGAAGCTGGCTGCTGAACTGATCGACGCCTCGGAAAACCGTGGCGGCGCCATCAAGAAGCGCGAAGAAACCCACCGCATGGCCGAAGCCAACAAGGCATTCGCCCACTACCGCTGGTGAGTTTGACGGCCTTGTAAAACAGGCAGGGCAGCACCACTTCGGTGCGTGCTGCCTCGCGGTCCCAGAAGGGCTGCGCCAATCCGAAGGCCGCCGAAAGGCGGCGTTCGGCCATCCGAAATCCAAGAAATCTGAGAGGCTCCCGTGGCCCGTTCCACTCCCATCGAGCGTTACCGTAACTTCGGCATCATGGCTCACATCGATGCCGGCAAGACCACCACGTCCGAGCGCATCCTGTTCTACACCGGCAAGAGCCACAAGATCGGTGAAGTGCACGACGGCGCCGCCACCATGGACTGGATGGAGCAGGAGCAGGAGCGTGGCATCACGATCCAGTCCGCTGCCACCACCGCGTTCTGGAAGGGCATGGACAAGTCCCTGCCGGAGCACCGCTTCAACATCATCGACACCCCCGGGCACGTCGACTTCACCATCGAAGTGGAGCGCTCGCTGCGCGTGCTCGACGGTGCCGTCTTCGTCCTGTGTGCCGTCGGTGGCGTGCAGCCGCAGTCGGAAACCGTGTGGCGCCAGGCCAACAAGTACCACGTGCCGCGCATCGCGTTCGTCAACAAGATGGACCGCACCGGTGCCAACTTCCAGAAGGTCGTCGGCCAGCTGAAGGCCAAGCTGGGCGCGGTCGCCGTGCCGATGCAGCTGCCGATCGGCGCTGAAGACAATTTCAAGGGCGTTGTCGACCTGCTGAAGATGAAGGCCATCCATTGGGATGAGGCTTCGCAGGGCATGAAGTTCGAATACAGCGACATCCCGGCCGATCTGCAGGCGGCTGCCGAAGAGGCTCGCCAGTTCATGGTCGAGACCGCTGCCGAAGCCAGCGAAGAGCTGATGGAAAAGTACCTGGGCGGCGAAGAGCTGGCCGAGGCTGAAATCATCAACGCGCTGCGTACCCGCACCCTGGCCACCGAGATCGTGCCGATGTACTGCGGCTCGGCCTTCAAGAACAAGGGCGTGCAGGCCATGCTGGACGGCGTGATCCAGCTGCTGCCGTCGCCGGTCGACGTGCCGGACGTGAAGGGCGTGGACGTTGACGACGACACCGTCGAGATGACCCGCAAGTCGGACGACAAGGCTCCGTTCTCGTCGCTGGCCTTCAAGATCATCACCGACCCGTTCGTCGGCGCGCTGACCTTCTTCCGCGTCTACTCGGGCACCCTGAACGGTGGCGACACCGTGCTGAACTCGGTGAAGGGCAAGAAGGAGCGCATCGGTCGCATCCTGCAGATGCACTCGAACAATCGCGAGGAAATCAAGGAAGTTCTGGCTGGTGACATCGCTGCTGCCGTGGGCCTGAAGGACACCACCACCGGTGACACCCTGTGCGCCGTGGACGCGCCGATCATCCTGGAGCGCATGACGTTCCCGGAGCCGGTGATCTCGATGGCCGTCGAGCCGAAGACCAAGTCGGACCAGGAAAAGATGGGTCTGGCCCTGGGCCGTCTGGCGCAGGAAGATCCGTCGTTCCGCGTCAAGACCGACGAAGAGTCCGGCCAGACCATCATCTCGGGCATGGGCGAGCTGCACCTGGACATCATCGTCGACCGCCTGAAGCGCGAGTTCAACGTTGAAGCCAACGTCGGCGCGCCGCAGGTGGCCTACCGCGAAACCATCACCCTGGCCGACGTCAAGTCGGACTACAAGCACGCCAAGCAGTCCGGTGGTAAGGGTCAGTACGGTCACGTCGTGATCGAGCTGTCGCCGATCACCGCTGAAGACCGTGCCGATCCGAAGCTGGCTCCGGCCATCAAGGACGACTTCCTGTTCATCAACGACATCACCGGCGGCGTGATCCCGAAGGAATTCATTCCGTCGGTTGAAAAGGGCCTGCGCGAAACCATCACCAGCGGTCCGCTGGCTGGCTTCCCGGTCGTGGACGTCAAGGTGAAGCTGGTGTTCGGTTCGTACCACGACGTCGACTCCTCGGAAATGGCGTTCAAGCTGGCTTCGTCGATGGCCTTCAAGCAGGGCTTCGCCAAGGCCAAGCCGGTGCTGCTGGAGCCGATCATGAAGGTCGAGATCGTGACCCCGGAGGATTACCAGGGTGACGTGATGGGCGACGTCAGCCGTCGTCGCGGCGTGCTGCAGGGTTCCGACACCACCGGTGACGGTTCGGCCAGCATCATCAACGCGATGATCCCGCTGGGTGAAATGTTCGGCTACGCCACTGCGCTGCGTTCGCAGACCCAGGGCCGCGCCACCTTCACCATGGAATTCGATCACTACGAGCCGGCTCCGACCAACATCGCCGAAGCCGTCATGAAGAAGGGCTGAGCCTCGCTCAGCCTCTCTTGAAACCACTTACGAACAATCAAGGTATAGAACAATGGCAAAGGGTAAGTTCGAGCGCACCAAGCCGCACGTCAACGTCGGCACCATCGGTCACGTCGATCACGGCAAGACCACGCTGACCGCCGCACTGACCAAGATCGGTGCCGAGCGCTTCGGTGGCGAGTTCAAGGATTACTCCTCGATCGACGCCGCGCCGGAAGAAAAGGCTCGTGGTATCACGATCTCGACCGCGCACGTCGAATACGAATCCCCGATCCGTCACTACGCCCACGTTGACTGCCCGGGCCACGCTGACTACGTCAAGAACATGATCACCGGTGCCGCCCAGATGGACGGCGCGATCCTGGTGTGCTCGGCCGCTGACGGCCCGATGCCGCAGACCCGTGAGCACATCCTGCTGTCGCGCCAGGTCGGCGTGCCGTACATCGTCGTGTTCCTGAACAAGGCCGACATGGTCGACGACGCCGAGCTGCTCGAGCTGGTCGAGATGGAAGTGCGCGAACTGCTGAGCAAGTACGAGTTCCCGGGCGACGACACCCCGATCATCGCCGGTTCGGCCCGCCTGGCGCTGGAAGGCGACCAGAGCGACATCGGCGTGCCGGCCATCCTGAAGCTGGTCGACGCGCTGGACAGCTGGATTCCGGAGCCGGAGCGTGCGATCGACAAGCCGTTCCTGATGCCGGTGGAAGACGTGTTCTCGATCTCGGGCCGCGGCACCGTGGTGACCGGTCGTATCGAGCGCGGCGTGATCAAGGTTGGCGACGAAATCGAAATCGTCGGCATCCGTCCGGTGCAGAAGACCACCGTGACCGGCGTTGAAATGTTCCGCAAGCTGCTGGACCAGGGTCAGGCAGGCGACAACGCTGGCCTGCTGCTGCGCGGCACCAAGCGTGACGACGTCGAGCGTGGCCAGGTGCTGGCCAAGCCGGGCACGATCAAGCCGCACACCAAGTTCGAAGGCGAAGTGTACGTCCTGTCGAAGGACGAAGGCGGCCGCCACACCCCGTTCTTCAACGGCTACCGTCCGCAGTTCTACTTCCGCACCACCGACATCACCGGCGCAGCTGCGCTGCCGGAAGGCGTCGAAATGGTGATGCCGGGTGACAACGTCAAGATGGTCGTCACCCTGATCAACCCGGTGGCAATGGACGAAGGCCTGCGCTTCGCCATCCGCGAAGGCGGCCGTACCGTCGGCGCCGGCGTGGTCTCGAAGATCATCGAGTAATCTGGTAGTATCTGCGCCCCGATGTTGCCTGGGTAGGGCATCGGGGCGTATCAAATGGGAAAGCAGGCACAGGATGTGCCTTGTGTTCCCCGGACCAGGAAGGGTCAATGCCATTCAGGCGGCGTCAACAGGCGACTGTTGACAGCTGCCTTGCGTGCCATTATGCTTCTACGTCTGGGCAGGCCGGGAAACTGGTCTGCCTACGTTTTTGAGGTCCATGGAGTGACCTTGTCGGCCTGCAGGACTGCGGGCCGTCCGTATTCAGGAATTTCATGGGGCAAAGCAACCCAGAGGCTTTGTCTGTCGCTCTTTTAACGAAGGAACCTACCGCCATGGCGGACCAAAAGATCCGGATCCGGCTGAAAGCGTTCGATCATCGTCTGATCGACCGTTCGGCCAGCGAGATCGTTGAAACGGCAAAGCGGACCGGCGCGCAAGTGCGTGGCCCGATCCCGCTGCCGACCAAGATCGAGCGTTACACCGTTCTCGTCTCCCCGCACGTCGACAAGGACGCGCGTGACCAGTACGAGACCCGCACGCACAAGCGCGTGCTCGATATCGTTGACCCGAATGACAAGACCGTGGACGCGCTGATGAAGCTCGAACTGGCTGCCGGCGTCGACGTTCAGATCAAGCTGACCTGAGGACTACGACCATGACGAAGAAGTATTCGTTGGGCTTCGTGGGCCGCAAGGCCGGCATGAGCCGCGTGTTCACCGAAGATGGCCGTTCCATTCCGGTGACCCTGATCGAAGCAACCCCGAACCGCATCGCGCAGATCAAGACCGTCGAAACCGACGGCTACAGCGCCGTGCAGGTGACCGTCGGCGCGCGTCGCGCTGCCCTGGTCAACAAGCCGGAAGCCGGCCACTTCGCCAAGGCGAAGGTGGAAGCGGGTCGTGGCCTGTGGGAATTCCGCGTTGAAGACGCGCAGCTCGGCGATTTCGCCGTTGGCGGCGAAGTCAAGGCGGACATCTTCGAAGTCGGCCAGATCGTCGACGTCCAGGGTGTCACCAAGGGTAAGGGCTTCCAGGGCACCATCAAGCGCCACAACTTCCGTATGGGCGATGCAACCCACGGTAACTCGCTGTCGCATCGCGCGCCGGGTTCGCTGGGTCAGCGCCAGACCCCGGGTCGCGTTTTCCCGGGCAAGAAGATGTCGGGCCACATGGGCGCGGTGCAGCAGAGCACCCAGAACCTGGAAGTGGTCAAGGTCGACGTCGAGCGCGGTCTGATCGCCGTTCGCGGCGCCGTTCCGGGCGCGGCGGGTGGCGATGTGATCGTCCGTCCGGCGAGCAAGGCATAAGGAGAGATGACGATGGAACTCGTTATCACGGGTAGCAACAACAAGGTCTCGGTCTCCGACGCCGTGTTCGGTCGCGATTTCAGCGAAGATCTGGTCCACCAGGTCGTCGTTGCCTACCGCAACGCCGGTCGCGCCGGCACCAAGGCACAGAAGACTCGCTCCGAAGTGGCTGGTACCACCAAGAAGTCGAAGAAGCAGAAGGGCGGCGGCGCGCGTCATGGCGCACTGACGGCTCCGATCTTCGTCGGCGGCGGTGTCACCTTCGCGGCCAAGCCGCGCAGCTTCGAGCAGAAGGTCAATCGTAAGCAGTACCGTGCCGCCATGTGCGCGATCCTGTCCGAGCTGAACCGTCAGGGCCGTCTGACCATCGTGGAGTCCTTCGATGTCGAAGTGACCAACACGAAGGGTCTGATCGCCAAGCTGGCCGGCCTGGAAGTGGGCAAGCGCCCGCTGATCGTCACCGAAGAAGCGTCCGAGCACCTGTACCTGTCCGCCCGCAATCTGCCGTACGTGCAGGTGCGTGACGTCCAGGGTCTGGATCCGGTCTCGCTGGTGGGTGCCGACACGGTCGTCATCACCGCTGACGCGGTCAAGAAGGTCGAGGAGTGGCTGGCATGAACAGCAACGAAAAAATCTTCAGCGTGCTGCGTGCCCCGCGTGTCTCCGAAAAGACCGCGCGCCTGCAGGAACTCTCCAACCAGTATGTCTTCGAAGTTTCGAACGAAGCCACCAAGGCCGATGTAAAGGCCGCGGTTGAGCAGCTGTTCGACGTCAAGGTCGAAGCCGTCAACGTGGTCAACGTCAAGGGCAAGAACAAGTCCTTCCGTAACCGTGCTGGCCGCCGCGGCGATTGGCGCAAGGCGTACGTTCGCCTGGCCGACGGCCAGTCGATCGATGTAACGGCCAAGGCCTGAGGTACATCCCATGCCATTGATGAAATTCAAGCCCACTTCCCCCGGCCGCCGTTCGGCCGTGCGCGTGGTTACGCCCGACCTGCACAAGGGTGCTCCGCACGCCGCACTGGTCGAGTCGCAGAGCCGCTCGGGTGGCCGCAACCACCACGGCCGCATCACCGTGCGTCACGTCGGTGGTGGTGCCAAGCAGCACTACCGCATCATCGACTTCAAGCGCAACAAGCTGGGCATCCCGGCGCGCGTGGAACGCATCGAATACGATCCGAACCGCACCGCCCACATCGCCCTGCTGTGCTACGTCGATGGTGAGCGTCGCTACATCATCGCCCCGAAGGGCCTGAAGGCCGGTGATCAGGTGATCGCTGGTTCGGACGCCCCGATCAAGGCCGGCAACACCCTGCCGCTGCGCAACATCCCGGTCGGCACCACCATCCACTGCATCGAGCTGAAGCCGGGCAAGGGCGCTCAGATCGCTCGCGCCGCTGGTGCGGCCGTGCAGCTGGTGGCTCGCGAAGGCATCTACGCCACCCTGCGCCTGCGCTCGGGTGAAATGCGCAAGGTTCCGGTCGAGTGCTGCGCCACCATCGGCGAAGTCGGCAACGACGAGCACAGCCTGGAAAAGCTGGGCAAGGCCGGTGCCAAGCGTTGGCGCGGCGTCCGCCCGACCGTTCGTGGTGCTGCCATGAACCCGGTTGACCACCCGCACGGTGGTGGTGAGGCCAAGGCCGGCCAGGGTAACCCGCATCCGGTCACCCCGTGGGGTGTTCCGACCAAGGGTTACAAGACGCGCCATAACAAGCGCACTCAGCAGTTCATCGTCCGCGATCGTAGGGGCTAATCGACCATGGCACGTTCACTCAAGAAGGGCCCGTTCGTCGATCACCACCTCGTCAAGAAGGTGGAGGCCGCTGCGGGCAGCAAGAAGCCGATCAAGACCTGGTCGCGCCGTTCGATGATCCTGCCTGACATGGTAGGCATCACCATTGCCGTGCATAACGGCAAGAACCACATCCCGGTTCTCGTCAACGAGAACATGGTCGGCCACAAGCTCGGCGAATTTGCCATCACCCGGACCTTCAAGGGTCACGGTGGTGACAAGAAGTCGGGCAAGTAAGGAGAGATGACAATGGAAGCGAAAGCCATCCTGCGCACTGCGCGCATCTCCCCGCAGAAGGCTCGTCTGGTCGCTGACCAGGTGCGCGGTCTGCCGGCCGAACGTGCGGTCAACCTGCTGAAGTTCTCGGACAAGAAGGCTGCCCACCTGATCAAGAAGGTGGTGGAGTCGGCAATTGCCAACGCCGAGAACAACCAGGGCGCCGACGTCGACGAGCTGAAGGTTCAGACCATCATGGTTGATGAAGGTCCGACCCTGAAGCGTTTCATGGCGCGGGCGAAAGGCCGCGGTACCCGCATCCTCAAGCGCACCAGCCACATCACTGTGGTTGTGGGCGCCGCCAAGTAAGCGGATAAGGAAAAGACCATGGGTCATAAAGTTCATCCGATTGGTATCCGCCTCGGCATTTCCAAGGACTGGAACTCCAAGTGGTACGCCAACAAGGCCGAGTTCGCCGGTTACCTGGCAGCCGACCTGAAAGTGCGCGAAATGCTGCGCAAGAAGCTGGCCCAGGCCGGCATCAGCAAGATCCTGATCGAGCGTCCGGCCAAGACCGCTCGCGTGACGATCCACACCGCCCGTCCGGGCGTGGTGATCGGCAAGCGCGGTGAGGACATCGAGAAGCTGCGCAAGGAAGTGAGCGAGATGATGGGCGTCCCGGCGCACATCAACGTCACCGAAGTGCGCAAGCCGGAACTGGACGCGCAGCTCGTTGCCGAGTCGATCGCCCAGCAGCTGGAGCGTCGCATCATGTTCCGCCGTGCAATGAAGCGCTCGGTCGGCAACGCGATGCGCCTGGGTGCCCTGGGCATCAAGGTCAACGTTGGTGGCCGCCTCAACGGTGCTGAAATCGCCCGTTCGGAGTGGTACCGCGAAGGCCGCGTGCCGCTGCACACCCTGCGTGCCGACATCGACTATGGCTTCGCTGAAGCCAAGACGACCTACGGCATCATCGGCATCAAGGTCTGGATCTACAAGGGCGAGGTCTTCGATTTCTCCCAGGTTGGCCAGGAAAAGCAGGACGACACCCCGTCGCGCAACGATCGTCACGATCGCGGCGACCGTGGTGACCGTCAGCGCCCGGCCCGTGAAGCGAGGTAACGACAATGTTGCAACCCAAGCGAACCAAGTACCGCAAGGTACACAAGGGCCGTAACGATGGCCTGAGCTGGAGCGCCAACGCTGTCAGCTTCGGCGAATACGGCCTGAAGGCAACCGCACACGGTCAGCTGACCGCGCGTCAGATCGAAGCGGCCCGCCGCTCGATCAGCCGCTACGTCAAGCGCGGCGGCAAGATGTGGATCCGCGTGTTCCCCGACAAGCCCATCACCAAGAAGCCCATCGAAGTTCGAATGGGTTCGGGTAAGGGTAACGTGGAATACTGGGTGGCCCAGATCCAGCCCGGCCGCATGATCTATGAAATCGAGGGTGTTTCCGAGGAAGTGGCTCGCGAGGCGTTCCGCCTGGCCGCCGCCAAGCTCTCGGTCACCACCACTTTCGTGACCCGTACGGTGCGCTGATGGATATCAAAACTCTCCGTGAAAAGTCGGCTGACGAACTCAAGGCCCACCTGATCGACCTGCGTAAGGAACAGTTCTCTGTCCGTATGCAGCAGGTCACCGGCCAGCTGCCGAAGACCCACGACATTCGCCGGGTCCGTCGCGAGATTGCTCGCGTCAAGACCCTGCTCGGCAGCACGAAGTAAGGATGGCCGCTATGAGCGACAATACTGAAAAGAAGACGCTGCGCACGGTCGAAGGCCGTGTCGTCAGCAACAAGATGGACAAGACGGTTACCGTCCTGGTTGAGCGTCAGGTCAAGCACGCGCTGTACGGCAAGTACATCAAGCGCTCGACCAAGCTGCACGCCCACGATGCCGACAACGCCTGCAAGGAAGGCGATGTCGTCCGCGTGACCGAGATTGCTCCGATGTCCAAGACCAAGAACTGGCGCGTGGTGGAAGTCATCACGCGTGCGGCTGAATAAGGAGTCTGAATCATGATCCAGATGCAGAGCTACCTTGACGTCGCGGACAATTCGGGTGCCAAGCAGGTGATGTGCTTCAAGGTGCTGGGTGGTTCCAAGCGCCGTTACGCCGGCATCGGCGACATCATCAAGGTCACCGTGAAGGATGCGATTCCGCGCGGCAAGGTCAAGAAGGGTGAAGTGTATGACGCCGTCGTGGTGCGTACCCGCAAGGGTGTGCGTCGCGCCGACGGTTCGCTGATCCGCTTCGACGGCAACGCTGCCGTCCTGCTGAACAACAAGCAGGAGCCGATCGGTACCCGTATCTTCGGGCCGGTGACCCGTGAACTTCGTTCGGAGAAGTTCATGAAGATCGTCTCGCTCGCTCCCGAAGTGCTGTGAGCGACAGGAGATAATCATGGCTAACCGTATCAAGAAGGGCGACCAGGTTGTCGTCAACGCTGGCAAGGACAAGGGCAAGCAGGGCGAAGTCGTCCGCGTCGACGGCGACCGTGTGGTCGTCGCCAACGTGAACATCGTCAAGCGCCACACCAAGCCGAACCCGCAGGCAGGTGTTGCCGGCGGCGTGGTCGAGCGCGAAGCTTCGATCCATATCTCCAACGTGAACGTGCTGAACCCGGCTTCGGGCAAGGGCGAACGCGTTGGCTTCAAGGTGCTGGAGGATGGACGCAAACTGCGTGTGTTCCGCTCCAGCGGTGAGGCGCTCGACGCCTGAGGAATGTGAAGATGACTTCCCGTCTCGAAAAGATCTACAAGGAAGAAGTGGTGCCGGCGCTGATGAAGCAGTTCGGCTACACCAATCCGATGGAAGTACCGAAGCTCGTCAAGGTCACCCTGAACATGGGTGTCGGCGAGGCTGCCACCAACAAGAAGATCCTGGAAAACGCCGTCGCGGACATGACCAAGATTTCCGGCCAGAAGCCGGTTGTCACCAAGTCGCGTATCTCGGTTGCGTCGTTCAAGATCCGTGATGGTTGGCCGATCGGCTGCAAGACCACGCTGCGTCGCCACAAGATGTACGAGTTCCTGGACCGCCTGATCAACATCTCGCTGCCGCGCGTGCGCGACTTCCGTGGTGTTTCCGGTCGTTCCTTCGACGGCCGCGGCAACTTCAACATGGGTGTGAAGGAACAGATCATCTTCCCGGAAATCGACTTCGACGCCGTCGACGCGATCCGCGGTATGGATATCGCCATCACCACCACTGCGAAGACCGACGCGGAAGCGAAGGCGCTGCTGGCAGCGTTCAAGTTCCCGTTCCGTAACTGATCTGTCGAGGAAACCGAAATGGCAAAGACCTCCATGGTCAACCGCGACATCAAGCGGGAAAAGCTGGCCAAGAAGTACGCTGAGAAGCGTGCGGCTCTGAAGAAGATCGTGTCCTCCGTGGACGCGACCTACGAAGAGAAGATCGACGCCGCAACCAAGCTGGCCAAGCTGCCGCGCGATTCGTCGCCGAGCCGTCAGCGCAACCGTTGCGAGCTGTCGGGTCGTCCGCGTGGCGTGTACAGCAAGTTCGGCCTCGGCCGCAACAAGCTGCGCGAAGCCACCATGCGTGGCGACGTCCCGGGCCTGCGCAAGGCCAGCTGGTAATCCCAGCCGGCCCTGCGCTCAGCGCCCCCTTGCGGGGGTGCTGAACCGGGGGAGGGGGCTGTTCAGCTTCCTTTCTGCGAAAAAACCCGAAGAGCCCGACGCAAGTCGGGCTCTTTTGGCGTATACTCCCGCGTCTTGCCCTGTGCAGACGGGGTTGTAGGAGTGGGCCCCGGCCCGCTGCATCAAGGGACCTGGCCCGTTTCCAGGAGACAACAGATTTTCGCGAAAGCGGATATCGGTGCACTCAAAGGTACTCATATGAGCATGACTGATCCCATCGCCGACCTGCTGGTCCGCATCAAGAATGCGGCCGCAGTTGGCAAGCAGACGGTGAAAGCCCCGTCGTCCAAGATCAAGGTTGCGATCGCCCAGGTCCTGAAGGACGAGGGTTACATCACCGACCTGCGCGTGACCCAGCTGGAAAACAACAAGTCCGAGCTGGAAATCGTGCTGAAGTATTTCGAAGGCAAGCCGGTCATCGCGACCCTGAAGCGCTTCTCGCGTTCGGGCCTGCGCCAGTACCGCGGCAAGAGCGAGCTGCCGAAGGTCATGAATGGCCTGGGTATCTCCATCATTTCCACCTCCAAGGGCATCATGACTGATGCGCAGGCGCGCCAGCTGGGCGTCGGCGGCGAAGTCCTGTGCTTCGTGGCCTAAGGCGAAAGGAGTAGAACTATGTCCCGCGTAGCCAAGAAGCCGATCACCCTGGGTAAGGTTGAACTGAACGTCCAGTCGGACAGCGTCACCGCCAAGGGCCCGAAGGGCACCCTGTCGCTGGCCAAGCCGGCCGGCATTGCCATCAACGTCGACAATGGCGTTGCCACCCTGAGCACCGAGAACGCCGAGCTGGTCGCACTGACCGGCACCGTGCGTGCGATCCTGTCCAACATGGTCAAGGGCGTGTCCGAAGGCTTCGAGCGCAAGCTGGAGCTGGTTGGCGTGGGTTACCGCGCTGCCATGCAGGGCAAGGACCTGAGCCTGTCGCTGGGCTTCTCGCACCCGGTCGTGTTCGTGGCGCCGGAAGGCATCACCATCACCACCCCGACCCAGACCGAGATCCTGGTCCAGGGCGCTGACAAGCAGGTCGTCGGTGAAGTCGCCGCCAAGATCCGTGCGTTCCGCAAGCCGGAGCCGTACAAGGGCAAGGGCGTGAAGTACTCCGACGAAGTCATCATCCGTAAGGAAGCCAAGAAGGCGTAAGTGCGATTCCCTCGCAAGAGCCCGCACATCCATGTGCGGACTCCTCAGGGAGAAGCCCATCCTTCAGCTTTCAAGGAATAATCAAAATGAACAAGAACATCGCCCGCCTGCGTCGCGCCAAGTCGACCCGCGCCCACATCCGTGAGCTCGGCGTCGCCCGCCTGTCGGTGCTGCGCACCGGCCAGCACCTGTACGCCCAGGTCTTCACCGCTGACGGTTCGAAGGTGCTGGCTGCCGCCAACACCACCCAGACCGACGTCAAGGAAGGCCTGAAGAACGGCAAGAACGCCGATGCCGCTGCCAAGGTTGGCCGCATCGTCGCCGAGCGCGCCAAGGCCGCCGGCGTCGAGAAGGTTGCCTTCGATCGTTCGGGCTACCGCTACCACGGCCGCATCAAGGCCCTGGCAGAAGCGGCCCGCGAAGCCGGCCTGCAGTTCTAAGGGACAAGGGCAGGGGGCCGATGGCCTCCTGCCTGCCTGCTCGCCAGCCTGAGCGAGGCTGGACGGCGCCGCTCTTCTGCAGTGGCCCACCGGAACAACGCGTCACTCCACAACCATAAGCGGCCTCGAGCCGTACATACCCAAACAACCAAGGAATCAACATGGCAGAAGAGCGTCAGCAGCGGGGTCGCGATCGCGACCGTAACCGCGAAGAGAAGATCGACGACGGCATGATCGAAAAGCTGGTCGCGGTCAACCGCGTCAGCAAGACCGTCAAGGGTGGCCGCCAGTTCACCTTCACCGCCCTGACCGTTGTCGGCGACGGCGAAGGCAAGGTCGGTTTCGGTTATGGCAAGGCCCGCGAAGTGCCGGTCGCCATCCAGAAGTCGATGGAACAGGCCCGCAAGAACCTGGTCAGCGTTGACCTGAACAACGGCACCCTGTGGCACACCATCAAGGATGGTCACGGCGCAGCCCGCGTGTTCATGCAGCCGGCTTCGGAAGGTACCGGCGTGATCGCCGGCGGTGCCATGCGCGCCGTGCTGGAAGCCGTTGGCGTGAAGAACGTGCTGGCCAAGGCCACCGGTTCGCGTAACCCGATCAACCTGGTGCGTGCCACCGTGAAGGGCCTGTCTGCTGCGCAGTCGCCGGCTCGCATCGCGGCCAAGCGCGGCAAGAAGGTGGAGGAACTCAACCATGGCTAATGAGTCCAACAAGACTGTGAAGGTCCGCCTGGTGCGTGGCCTGCGTGGTACCCAGTCGCGTCACCGCCTGTCGGTGCGTGCCCTGGGCCTGAACAAGCTCAACGATGTGCGTGAACTGAAGGACAGCCCGCAGGTACGCGGCCTGATCAACAAGGTTCAGTACCTCGTCCAGGTTGAGGAGTAATCGACCATGACTCTGCGTCTCAATGAACTGAGCCCGGCACCGGGCGCCCGCACCGAGCGCACCCGCGTCGGCCGCGGTATCGGCTCGGGCCTGGGCAAGACTGCCGGCCGCGGCCACAAGGGTTCGTTCGCCCGTAAGGGTGGCGGCAAGATCAAGGCTGGCTTCGAAGGCGGCCAGACCCCCATGCAGCGCCGTCTGCCGAAGATCGGCTTCCGTTCGCCGATCGCCAAGGACACCGCTGAAGTGCTGCTGTACGCGCTGGACAAGCTGCCGGCCGGTGAGATCGATTTCGCCGCCCTGCGTGCTGCCAAGCTGGTCCCGAGCACCGCAAAGAAGGCCAAGGTCGTCGTCAAGGGCGAAGTGACCAAGGCGTTCACCCTGAAGGGTATTGCTGCCACGGCGGGTGCCAAGGCTGCAATCGAAGCTGCCGGCGGCAGCGTAACGGAGTAAGAAAATCATGGCGCAAGCTGGCATCGGTAACCTCGCGGGCGGAATGGGCAAGTTCACTGAACTTCGCCAACGTTTGCTGTTCGTCGTCGGGGCTTTGATCGTCTATCGCATCGGCTGCTACGTGCCGGTGCCGGGCGTCAATCCCGATGCCATGCTTGCCATGATGCAACAGCAGGGCGGCGGCATCGTGGACATGTTCAACATGTTCTCGGGCGGCGCCCTGCACCGTTTCAGCATCTTCGCGCTGAACGTGATGCCGTACATCTCGGCATCGATCGTGATGCAGCTGGCCGTGCACATCTTCCCCGCCCTGAAGGCGATGCAGAAGGAAGGTGAGTCCGGCCGCCGCAAGATCACCCAGTATTCGCGCATCGGCGCCGTGCTGCTGGCAGTGGTGCAGGGCGGCTCGATCGCGCTGGCCCTGCAGGGCCAGGTCTCGCCGTCGGGCGCTCCGGTCGTGTATGCGCCGGGCATGGGCTTCGTGCTCACTGCCGTGGTCGCACTGACCGCCGGCACCATGTTCCTGATGTGGGTCGGTGAGCAGGTCACCGAGCGCGGCATCGGCAACGGCGTGTCGCTGATCATCTTCGCCGGTATCGTGGCGGGCCTGCCGGGTGCGGTCATCCACACCTTCGACGCCTACCGCGACGGCAACATCCAGTTCATCCAGCTGCTGCTGATCGCCATCGTCGTGCTCGCCTTCACCTTCTTCGTGGTGTTCGTCGAGCGTGGCCAGCGCCGGATCACGGTCAATTACGCGCGCCGCCAGGGTGGTCGCAACGCGTACATGAACCAGACCTCGTTCCTGCCGCTGAAGCTCAACATGGCCGGCGTCATCCCGGCGATCTTCGCCTCGAGCCTGCTGGCCTTCCCGGCCACCCTGGCCATGTGGTCCGGCCAGGCCGCCAACCAGAGCAGCTTCGGCCAGGTCCTGCAGAAGGTCGCCAACGCCCTGGGCCCGGGCGAGCCGCTGCACATGATCGTGTTCGCTGCGCTGATCACCGGTTTCGCGTTCTTCTATACCGCGCTGGTGTTCAACTCGCAGGAAACCGCCGACAACCTGAAGAAGTCCGGTGCGCTGATTCCGGGCATCCGTCCGGGCAAGGCGACCGCCGACTACATCGACGGCGTGCTGACCCGCCTGACCGCGGCCGGCTCGGCGTACCTGGTGATCGTCTGCCTGCTGCCGGAACTGATGCGCACGCAGCTGAACGCCTCGTTCTACTTCGGTGGTACTTCGCTGCTGATCGTGGTGGTGGTGGTGATGGACTTCATCGCCCAGGTGCAGGCGCACCTGATGTCCCACCAGTACGAGAGCCTGCTGAAGAAGGCCAACCTGAAGGGTGGCAACCGCGGCGGTTTTGCCCGCGGCTGATAGGCCTGTTATACTTTCGTCTTCCTGACGTGATGGTCCCTCCGCTTCGCGGACTCCGGCCACACAAACGAAGGGCGGCCCCCGCAGCGGTTCCGGGTGGGGGTGTGATGAGGTGGTCCCGCGCTGGAGTAGCGCGGGCGGCCCCGGGGGAAACCCCAGGTCCAACCCCATCCGGCGCCGGAGCCTGGGCACACTCCCCAGGCCGGGTTCATGAAACCAATGGTTTCACGGGCTTCCATGTAAACCGGAACCTTGTTAGTATCGCTAGTTCACTTTTTTGATCCATCCTGCCGGATTGGCGTGCCCGAGGCGCGCTGTCGGCCATCACTCAGCTGGAGAACCGCGTCATGGCGCGTATTGCAGGCGTCAACCTGCCAGCCCAGAAGCATGTCTGGGTCGGGTTGCAAAGCATTTACGGCATCGGCCGTACCCGTTCGAAGAAGGTCTGCGAAGTCGCAGGCGTTGCTTCGACCACCAAGATCCGCGATCTGTCGGAGCCGGAAATCGAGCGCCTGCGCGCCGAAGTCGGCAAGTACATCGTGGAAGGCGATCTGCGCCGTGAAATCGGTATCGCGATCAAGCGCCTGATGGACCTGGGCTGCTACCGCGGCCTGCGTCACCGTCGTGGCCTCCCGCTGCGTGGCCAGCGCACCCGTACCAACGCCCGCACCCGCAAGGGTCCGCGCAAGGCGATCAAGAAGTAAGGGACTGAGAAATGGCTAAGCCCGCTGCTAAGACCAAGAAGAAGATCAAGCGCGTCGTCACCGACGGCGTTGCCCACGTCCACGCTTCGTTCAACAACACCATCGTCACCATCACCGACCGCCAGGGCAATGCTCTGTCGTGGGCGACCTCCGGTGGCGCTGGCTTCCGCGGTTCGCGCAAGTCGACCCCGTTCGCTGCCCAGGTGGCTGCTGAAAAGGCCGGTCGTGCTGCGCTGGACTACGGCGTGAAGTCGCTGGAAGTCCGCATCAAGGGCCCGGGTCCGGGCCGTGAGTCGGCCGTGCGTTCGTTGAACAACGTCGGCTACAAGATCACCAACATCATCGACGTGACGCCTATCCCGCACAACGGGTGCCGTCCGCCGAAGAAGCGTCGCGTCTAAAGGGAGCGATAAGAAATGGCTCGTTATATCGGTCCTACCTGTAAGCTCGCCCGCCGCGAAGGCGCCGACCTGTCCCTGAAGAGCCCGGCGCGTGCGCTGGACTCGAAGTGCAAGCTGGAGCAGAAGCCCGGCCAGCACGGCGCCACTGCCCGCAAGGGCAAGCTGTCCGACTACGCCACCCAGCTGCGTGAAAAGCAGAAGGTCAAGCGTATCTACGGCCTGCTGGAGCGTCAGTTCCGCAACTACTACAAGAAGGCCTCGACCAAGAAGGGCAACACCGGCGAGAACCTGCTGCAGCTGCTGGAAACCCGCCTGGACAACGTCGTCTACCGCATGGGCTTCGCCGTGACCCGTCCGGCTGCCCGTCAGCTGGTGTCGCACCGCGGCGTCACCGTGAATGGCAAGTCGGTCAACCTGGCTTCGTACCAGGTCAAGGCTGGCGACGCCATCGCCCTGTCTGAAAAGGCTGCCAAGCAGCTGCGCGTCCAGGAAGCCCTGACCGTCGCCGCCCAGCATGACCTGAGCCCGTCGTGGGTTGAAGTGGATTCCGGGAAGTTCACCGGCATCTTCAAGGCTGTTCCGGATCGTTCGGATCTGCCTGCGGACATCAACGAAGCGCTGATCGTCGAGCTGTATTCGAAGTAATTCACATTGGAGAGCCCCCGGCGACGGCCGGGGGTTCACTAGGAGAACCCGCAACATGACGGTTACCGCCAACCAGGTTCTGCGTCCTCGCGGTCCGCAGATCGAACGCCTTACCGACACCCGTGCAAAGGTCGTTATCGAACCTTTGGAGCGGGGTTACGGGCATACGCTGGGTAATGCCCTGCGTCGCGTGCTGCTGTCGTCCATCCCGGGCTTCGCCATCACGGAAGTCGAAATCGACGGCGTGTTGCATGAGTACACCACGGTCGAAGGTCTGCAGGAGGACGTGCTCGAAGTCCTGCTGAACCTGAAGGACGTGGCCATCCGTATGCACTCCGGCGACAGCGCCACCCTGTCCCTGTCCAAGCAGGGCCCGGGCGTTGTCACCGCTGCCGACATCAAGGTCGACCACAATGTGGAGATCCTGAACGGCGACCATGTGATCTGCCACCTGACCAAGGATACGGCGATCAACATGCGTCTGAAGATCGAACGTGGTTTCGGCTACCAGCCGGCTGCCGCGCGTCGTCGTCCGGACGAAGAAACCCGTGCCATCGGCCGCCTGGTCCTGGATGCCTCGTTCTCGCCGGTCCGCCGTGTCGCCTACGCCGTGGAAGCGGCGCGTGTCGAACAGCGTACCGACCTGGACAAGCTGGTCATCGATATCGAGACCAACGGCACCATCGATGCCGAGGAAGCCGTGCGCACCGCCGCCGACATCCTCAGCGACCAGCTGTCGGTGTTCGGTGACTTCACCCACCGCGACCGCGGTGCGGCCAAGCCGGCCAACAACGGCGTGGATCCGGTGCTGCTGCGCCCGATCGACGATCTGGAGCTGACCGTGCGTTCGGCCAACTGCCTGAAGGCTGAAAGCATCTACTACATCGGCGATCTGATCCAGAAGACCGAAGTGGAGCTGCTGAAGACCCCGAACCTGGGCAAGAAGTCGCTCACCGAGATCAAGGAAGTGCTGGCTCAGCGCGGCCTGTCCCTCGGCATGAAGCTGGAGAACTGGCCGCCGGCCGGCGTCGCCAGCCACGGCATGCTGGGCTGATATCGGTAATGCCTGGAGGCTCCACCGCTTGCGGTGGAGCCTTCAACGCAACACACCATGCCACGACGAACCACAGGTTCGCGGGCAGGTCGTCCAGGACGGGCGGCCAGGACCAACCGCAGTCCGCGCAGTAACGCCAGGATGGCGACAACGATCCACACAGCCGCATCATTAACCAAGGAATATCACCATGCGTCACCAGAAGTCTGGCCGTAAGTTCAGCCGCACCAGCGCCCACCGCGAAGCGATGTTCAAGAACATGGCCGCCTCGCTGTTCAAGCACGAGCTGATCAAGACCACCCTGCCGAAGGCCAAGGAACTGCGCCGCGTTGCCGAGCCGCTGATCACCCTGGCCAAGGTCGACTCGGTCGCCAACCGCCGTCTGGCCTTCGCCCGCCTGCGCGACAACGAAGCCGTGGGCAACCTGTTCACCATCCTGGGCCCGCGCTACGCGAACCGTCCGGGCGGCTACCTGCGCCTGCTGAAGTGCGGTTTCCGCGCCGGCGACAACGCACCGATGGCCTACGTCGAGCTGGTTGACCGTCCGGTCGTGGCCGAGGAAGTGGCCGAGTAATCGGAGCGCTCCAACGCGACACAGCGAAAGCCCGGCGCCTGCCGGGCTTTTGCGTTTCCAGGGGTCGGATCCCTTTCCGCAGGGAAGGGCTCTGACCCCAAGCAGGCAGCACCGCAGGTCAGATCCCTTTGCATTCGCAAAGGGATCCGACCCGCATCGTTCCGACAGGCGTCACCTGTGGCGGTTCGAATGGCACGCACTCTCGGTTACGCTTGGCGCCTTGATCCATTCGAGCGTTGACGATGAATCCACTGCGCTGGCCCTTCCGCGCCCAGTTCTTCCTGGGCTTCCTGATCTGCGCGGGCCTGCTCGGCTACGCGATCTTCCTGCAGCTGAAGATGGGCCTGGAGCCGTGCCCGCTGTGCATCTTCCAGCGCCTGGCTTTTGCCGCGCTGGGCCTGTTGTTCCTGATCGGTGCGCTGCACGGGCCGTCCAACCGTCCCGGGCGCGCCACCTACGGCGTGCTCGCCTTCATCGCGGCGGCCGTCGGCGTGGGCATCGCTGCGCGCCACGTCTACGTGCAGATGCTGCCGCCGGAGATGGGCGCGACCTGTGGCCCGCCGCTGAGCTTCCTGCGCGAGACCATGGGGCCGCTGGAAGTGTTCCGCACGGTGCTGACCGGTACCGGCAACTGCGGCAACATCGACTGGACGTTCCTGGGCCTGACCATGCCGATGTGGTCGGGCGTGTGGTTCGTGCTGCTGGCGCTGTGGGCACTGGTGGTGTCGCTGCGCAAGGTCAAGCGCTGAAGCAGGATGGGGTCGGATCCCTTTGCATCGCAAAGGGCTCTGACTCCGTTCCCGGTGCGGGGTCAGAGCCCTTTCCTGCGGAAAGGGATCCGACCCCTGTCTCCTCAGAAGTCCTGCTGCAGGCTCAGGTAGGCGCCGCGGCGCGGTCCCCATTGCGGGGCGAACACGCCGACACCGCCGCCATCGCGCAGCTGGTAGCTGCGATCCAATGCGTTGATCACGGCCAGCTGCACGTGCAGCGGATGGCCGCTGTCGGCATTGAAATCATGCCCGGCGCTGAGGTTCACCTGCAGGTAGGACGGCAGCTCGCCGCCGTTGGGCACGCCCTCGATATCCGAACGCAGGCCGCTGCCGAACACGTAGTTGGCACCGACCCGGTTGTGCCCGGCGAAGGCGTAGCTGAAGCCCCCCGACGACGTCAGCTTCTGGTCGTGGTCCAGGTGGATCCAGTGGTCGGCCACATAGGCCAGCGCGTCCGGATCGAGGTTGTACTGGCTGGTGATGACCTGGGTGCCGATGGCCTTGTTGTACGCCGCGTTGAAGTAAGCGCTGAACGGACCGTTGCTGTAGTCGGCACTGAACTCCAGCCCACGGATATGGCCGCGGCGGTAGTTGAACGTCGAGTAGATGTAGGCGGCGCCGAACTGGCCTTCGTCCTGCAGGCGCGCGACGCGGCGGTCGTAGGCGTCCAGGCCCAGGGTCAGGTGTTCACCCAGCTGCTGCGAGACGCCGATGTCGTAGTAGTCGCTGCGTTCGGCCAGCGGAATGTTGTTGCCGCCGCCCGGCTGCTGGTTGGTGGTGCCGTCGTACAGGGCGATATCGCTGCTGGCGATCAGCTCACTGGCCGGTGGCGTGAAGTAACGCGAATAGCCGGCATGCACGGTGGTGCTGTCGCTGGCATTCCAGACCGCGCCCAGGCGGGGGCTGAGCTGGCCCTCGGTGCGGCCGAAGGCCTTGTAGCGATCACCACGCAGGCCGTAGTTCACTGTCCAGTCGTCGCCGATCTTCCACTCATCCTGCACGTACACCGCCAGCGTACTGGCGTGGAAGGCGCTGCGGTCTGGAATCAGCAGTGGCGCGGTGCTGGATTGCTGGCCGGCGCCATCGACCGGGAACACCCAGCTGTTGTTGCTGGCGCGCGCATTCTCGTAGTTGCCGTACAGGCCGTAGCGCAGCGTGTGGTCGTTGCCCAGCGGGGTGGAGAAGTCGGCCTGCAGCGTGTTGGCGCGGTTGCTGCGCTGGACCTGCGAGGCGACGCCACTGAATACCAGATCGCCGATGACATCCGGGTTGAACGCCACGTCGCTGTAGCGCTGCCCGGCGGACAGCTGGTAGGCGGTGCCGCCCAGCGTGCCCTGCAGCACCAGCATGCCGAAGCGGGTGGTCTCGCGCTGGGTTTCATCCAGCTGGCTGGAGTCGAAGGTGGTCGTGTCCAGGTAACCGAACTGCGGGGTCTGCCCGGGATTGACCAGGATCTGGAAGCGATTGTTGGCAAAGCCGGCGAACACGCTCAGGCGGGTGTTCTCGTTGACCAGGTAGGTCAGGTCGGCGAAGGCTTTGCCCTGGTGCGTGTCGTCGTGCAGCGGCTTGCGCGAGCGGGTCGGGTTCTCCAGGCCGACCTCGTTCTGGTCGTAGTTGCCGGTCAGGAACCAGCTCCAGCGCCCTTGATTGCCCCACCACGAGGCATTCGGATTGATCTTGCCGAACGAGCCTGCGGTCAGACCGGCGCTGCCGCCATTGCCGAGCTCGGCGCTGCTGCGGGTGGTGATGTCGACCACCGCAGCGGTGCGCTCGCCGAACTGCGCCGGCAGCGCCCCGTCCATCAGGCGGATGCTCTTGATGGTGCGGGCATCCAGGGTCTGGCCGAAGCCGGAGATCGATTCGGGCAGCAGTACGCCGTTGATGCGGTACTGCAGGTTCGCGTGGTCGCCGCGCACGTGCACGCCACCGTAGGAATCCTGGACCACGCCCGGAGCCTGCAGCAGCACCTGGCTGAGCGGCGCGGAGGCACCCAGCGGCTGCTTCTGGATGTCCTCGGCGGTGATCTGGTACTGGCTGCTGCCGATGTCCGGCGACAGCGCATTGCGGGCCTGATCGAGCTGGGCGCTGACAGTGACCGTGTCGAGGTCCTTCACGGGAGCGGCGGCATCGGCGGCCATAGCGAGGGTGGGCAGACTGGCCAGGGTCAGGGCGAAGGTAATGCCGGTAGCGAGCAGGGAGGGCTTCATGGCAGATAGGCTGTGGAAGGGGCCGACGGGGACGAAGTGTTACTTCGTAACAGTGCGTGGCGAATCATGCGCCTGTCCGGGCGGCCGTGGCCATGCGGTTTCTGGCCGATCGCGATGCCCTTTCCCCGGCGTTCAGTCATGTGCAGGGCGTGCCCAGCCCTTTGCGCCAGCGGCTGGCTCTGCGACCATGACCGCCCCCCTCCCCGGAAGTCTGCAATGAGCCTGTCCGCCGTTCCGCCCGTCCTCGATCCTGCCGCGACCGCCGCTGGCGCTGCCTGGTCGCCGGAGAGCTGGCGCGGCAAGACCGCGCTGCAGATGCCGACCTACCCTGACCCGGTGGCGCTGGACGCCGCCCTGCACGAACTGAAGCGGCTACCGCCGCTGGTCACCTCGTGGGAGATCCTGGCGCTGAAGCAGCAGTTGGCCGAGGCCCAGGAAGGCAAGCGTTTCCTGCTGCAGGGCGGCGACTGCGCCGAGAACTTCAGCGACTGCGAATCGGGCACGATTTCCAACCGGTTGAAAGTGCTGCTGCAGATGAGCCTGGTGCTGGTGCATGGCCTTCGCCAGCCGGTGATCCGCGTCGGGCGCTTTGCCGGCCAGTACGCCAAGCCGCGTTCGGCCGATACCGAGACCCGCGACGGCGTGACCCTGCCCAGCTACCGCGGCGATGTGATCAATGCGCCGGCGTTCACCGAGGCGGCGCGCCTGCCGGATCCGAAGCGGATGCTGCAGGCGCATGCGCATTCGGCGATGACCATGAACTTCGTGCGTGCGCTGATCGATGGCGGCTTCGCCGACCTGCATCATCCGGAGTACTGGAACCTGGAGTGGGTGCGGCATTCGCCGCTGGCCGCCGAGTACCAGAAGATGGTGGCGTCGATCGGTGATGCGGTGCACTTCATGGAAACCCTGGCCGGGGCCCGCGTGCACAACCTCAACCGCATCGACTTCTACACCTCGCATGAAGCGCTGCTGCTGCCCTACGAGCAGGCGCTGACCCGGCAGGTGCCGCGCCAGCAGGGCTGGTTGAACCTGAGCACGCATTACCCGTGGATCGGCATGCGCACGGCCGCGCTCGATGGCGCGCACGTGGAGTACCTGCGTGGCGTGCGCAATCCGATTGCGATCAAGGTGGGCCCGTCGGTGACGCCGGACCAGCTGCTGCGCCTGATCGATGTGCTCAACCCGCATGACGAGCCGGGTCGACTGAGCTTCATCCACCGCATGGGGGCAGCGCAGATTGCCGATAAGCTGCCGCCGCTGCTGGACGCGGTCAAGCGCGATGGCCGTCGCGTGCTGTGGGTGTGCGATGCGATGCATGGCAACACCGAAAGCACCGCCAATGGCTTCAAGACGCGCCGCTTCGACAACGTGCGTGGCGAAGTGGAGATGTCGTTCGATCTGCATGCGGCCGCAGGCACGCGACTGGGCGGTGTGCACCTGGAACTGACCGGCGAAGACGTGACCGAATGCACCGGTGGCGCGCGCGAACTGACCGAGCGCGACCTGGAACGCGCGTATCGTTCGACGGTGGACCCGCGTTTGAACTACGAGCAGTCGCTGGAGATCGCGATGGCGATCGTGCGCAAGCAGGAGCAGGTGCGGTAAGGGCGTTGCGGCAGGGCTTGCAGCCCTGCACCTGCTGACGCAACGGCAACGGCAACGGCAACGGCCTAAGCAACGGCAACAGCATGCATTCCGTGGGATGGCGGGGCGATGTGGGCAGGCAGGACACGCCGTGAACCCATCCATGGGGGCTCGATGGCGCCATCCATGGCGCCAACGGTCCTGCCTGCCCACATCGCCCCACCTTTGACAGACTCCGGCAGCTGTTGGTAGGTGTCGACCTTGGTCGGCACATCTGTCAGATGTCGAATGAGTCATCCACGCATGGCGTGGATCTTATCTCTTGCCGATCTGGCACCTTGGGGGCCGAGAGCCCGGCGTGGGCGACCGTGTGGATCCAGGTCTTGCGACCGAGAAGTAGCTTGGGTCCCCACGCCGGATTCT
>NZ_JBMRFS010000012.1:0-114451 GCF_049384825.1 Stenotrophomonas sp. CASM106 | reverse complement strand
GGACCAAGCCCCTCTGTTGAGGGGCTGCCCCGACAGGGGCGGGGAGAGGCCGGCAAAGGGAGGGGCCCACGCGTTGCGCAGCAACGTGTGGGGCGACGCGCAGAGCGCGTCGCGTCCCGCGCCAGATAAAGAAAAAGGGCTGCCTTTCGGCAGCCCTTTTTCTTTATCTGGCGGAGAGGGGGACTGCCATAGATCCGTCCAAGGAAATCCAGCGGCATCGCAAATAACATATATTTGCCATTTATTTTCAATGGCTTACAAGTGACGTCATCCAGCACCGTCCAGCAACACCCATCACCACCCAACGCGAAATGGCATACCAGATGGCATACTGGATGGCATACCAGATGGCATACCAGACACCCATGGCACTGCTTACCGACATCAAAGCCAGAAGCACCACTCCCGGGAGCACAGCACTGCCACACGGCGGAGTCCCCGGCCTAAGCCTGCATCCTTCACGCACAAAGAAGGGGCAAGGTAAGTGGGTCCTACGCTACGTGAGCCCTACCACTGGCAAACGCCGCAATGCAGGCCTCGGCAGCTACCCGCATGTGAGCATCGCCCTTGCCGGCAAGCTGGCTCGCGAAATGCGCGAAGAGATTGCACTTGGGCAAGATCCCCTGGCGACCAAGGCGCCCGCAGTTGCTGCACCCGTGATGCCAACCTTCCAAGAGGCGGCAGAACAGGTACATGCCGAACTCAAGCCAGGGTGGAAGAATGCCAAGCACGCCCAGCAGTGGATCAACACGCTTACCGAGTACGCCTTCCCCAAGATCGGCTCCCTACCGATGGATCAACTTCAGCCTCGTCATATGGCCGATGTCTTGCGCCCGATCTGGCTGGAAAAAGCAGAGACCGCTTCCAGGGTAAAGCAGCGTTTGCATGCCGTGATGGCCTGGGGCTGGGCACACGGGTTCAACCAAGCCAACCCCGTGGATGTAGTCACCCATCTGCTACCGGTACAACCCAGCAAGACGGTCAGACAAGAGCATCAACCGGCCATGCCTTGGGCCGACATCCCGGCGTTTGTCAAAACCAGACTGGCGGATACAAACGAGCTAGATGTCACCAAACGTGCGCTGCTGTTTTTGATCTTGACCGCTGCGCGCTCTGGCGAAGTCAGGGGAATGACTTGGGATGAGTTCAATTTGCGCAACAAAGTCTGGATCATTCCTGCCGATCGCATGAAAGCCAGCCAGACCCATCGTGTCCCACTCTCTGAACAAGCCATCACTTTGCTGCAGGTACAGGCAGGGAAGCACGATCATCTGGTCTTCCCATCGATCCAGTCCCGAACAGTCCTCTCGGACATGACCCTAACTGCGCTATTGCGCCGCCTGAAGGCCCACAGCGATAGCGACAAGCGGACAGCCACCGCGCACGGCTTCCGGTCAAGCTTTCGCGACTGGTGCAGCGAGGAAGGCTATGCTCGGGATCTTGCTGAACGCGCGCTGGCCCACACTGTCCAAAACAAGGTCGAAGCTGCCTATCACCGCACCGATCTGCTGGAGCAACGACGCCCCATGATGCAGGCATGGGCTGATTTCATCCTCCCCAGACCTGCTCCGGACTGCTCCAGTCAGCCCATAGACCGACACGAATAGTGTTCAAGACATCCGGCCTCGACTCAATCTCTGGATCTCCCACGACAAGTTGAACAGGGCTCTACCCCCATCTCACTAGGATGGGGGTGGACAGACGGGCAGATGGGAAGTAGTAATATTACTAACACAACTCCCATCGCGCCACAGCTCACGGCTTTGGCCATCGACGCCCATGAAAACCTTGCCTGTGACAGTCTGGCCTGTCCGGGACGCCTCATCGTCCCTACCTCTACCCGTTCTCGGTAGCACTGCCGCCTGCGGCTTCCCCAGTCCTGCTGAAGACTTCTTCCGGGAAGAGGATCGCTTGGATCTCAATGCCAAGCTGGCACCCAACCCACCAGCAACGTTCCTGGTACAGGCCGACTGCGGCGGCGCTGCACCTTCGAACGGCAGGTAACGGAGCTGCAAGTACGGGACGCACTGATCAACCGCTCCAGCCAATTGGGCGGACCGAAGATGCAACAAAGCCTCACGTCGATGCAAAACAGGCATTGAACCGCCCCGACTTTCTTGGAGGCCATTTGGTTTGAGTCAGGCCGCTTTGGCCTGACCGGCTTGCTGCCGATAGTAAGCCGCTTCGGCTTCCGCTGGCGGGATGTTCCCGATCGGCCCCAGCAGTCATTGGTGGTTGTACCAGTACACCCAGTCCAGCGTGGGGCCAGCTCCACCTGATCGCGATTGCGCCACGAATGCCGATGGATCACCTCGGCCTTGTACAGCCCATTGGTCGTCTCGGCCAGCGTGCTGCCATAGCTATCGTGCACGCTGCCCGCCGACAGTTCGACCCCGGCCTCGGCTAGTGTAGCGACCCATCGGTTCCTGCTCAGGTCATGCTACTAACAACCAAGCAGTTGGACAGCGCCGCCAAACGAAGTGGTCACAGCAGCCAGCCAGTTGGACTCTTGGCATGGCACCGATGTCCGCTTTCGGCCAGAAGCGGTCATTCTGAAAAGGCCACTCGACTACTACGATGGCCAAGCACCCGTCCTAGATCATGGGGATCGTTCACGTGTCCCAGCGGGGTATAGGAATAGGATGAACGGAAGGTCTCGTAGAAGAGGACCACGGTCTTCGAGCCATAGAGCATCAGATCGCCGTTCCGGATCGTGCCGGGATGGCTTGCATCGGTGGGCAATGCTTGCGGCAAGTCGACGTGTTTCTCGTTGCCGTTGAGCTCGGCCATCTCAAATGTCAAGGGGAGCCGGGCCGCGAATGCCCGCGCGGCATCGGTATCCGCCAACGTGATAGAGAAGCGATGTTCGCCGATGGTCATCCACATGCGGGCTCTCTCCTGTGTGGCAGGTACTTCGATGACCTCTTGAACATTCCCGACAGGTTCCTTTCGCTCACTGGCATTGCAGCCTCCCAGTATCAACAGGCCGAGCACCAGCAGGCTCGCTTGCCGCAACAGCCGCAATGTGGAACGAGCATCGTTAAACGCGAGGGGCCGCCTATTAACCATTGCTCAAGCGGCCCGTCCGGCCGACGCGCGCGACGTCAGCAACGTCAGGAAGGCACCGAGCAGAAGAACCACTGCGCTCGCCACGAACGTGCTTCGGTAGCCGCTGCCGTCGAACAACATCCCGCCCACGGTGGAGCCCAATGCGATCGCCAACTGGATCACGGCGACCATCAGGCCGCCACCGGCTTCGGCATCCTCCTCCGGCATCGCATCCGCGATCCAGCTCCACCAGCCGACGGGTGCCGCAGTGGCCAGAAGTCCCCACAACGCGAAGAGAACTGCAACTGGCCACATCCAAGCACCCAAGGGGATCAACGCGAGCGCGATTGCCGCCATCAGAACAGGAATGACGATCAGGATGCGATACAGGCCCCCCTTGAGGAAGGTGCCAATCATCGCCGTACCGATGAAGCCGGCGATCCCGATCGCGAGCAGGATCAGGGACAGCGTGGACACATCCACGCGAGTCACCGTTTCCAGGAAGGGCCGCACATACGTGAACAGCGTGAACTGCCCCATGAAGAACGCACCGCAGGCGGCCATCCCAAGCACCACGGTGCGACGCTTGAACAGACGGAATACATTGCCGGAGCCGTCGGCGCGCTCGGCGGCCATGGACGGCAAGCTGATCCACTGCCAGATGAAGGCGACGGCAGCCACCGGGATCAGGCAGAAGAAGGCGCCGCGCCAGCCGACCACCGAACCCAAGTGACTGCCCAGCGGCGCCGCGATCACGGTCGCCAACGCGTTGCCGCCATTGAAGACTGCCAACGCGCGCGGCACCTGCGCGGTCGGCACCAGACGTATCGCGGTGGCGGCCGACATCGACCAGAAACCGCCGATCACCACGCCGATCAGTGCGCGTCCCGCCAGGTAGACGACATAGTTCGGCGCCAGCGCGACCACCGCACCGGACACGGCCATCAGTCCGGTCAGCGCCAGCAGCAGGGTTTTGCGGTTCATGCTGCCGGCCAGCGTGGAAATCGACAGGCTGGTGATCACTGCGAACGCGCCGGAGATGGCGATGCCATAGCCCGCCAGCCCTTCGCTGACGTGCAGGTCGGCGGCCATCGGCGTCAGCAGGCTCACGGGCATGAACTCCGACGCGATCAGCGCGAACACGCACAGCGTCATGGCGAGCACACCGCCCCAGTGGGCGGGGCGCGCCGTGGCCTCGTATTGGCCGGTGACTGCCGGAACGTCCATCAACGTGGTCATTGCGCGGCCAGGTTCTGCCGGAAGAAGGCCGTCAGCTTGTCAAACGGAATCACGTCCACGCGGTCGTACAGGTCCGTGTGGTTCGCGTCCGGGATGATCATCAGCTCCTTCGGCTGCGCCGCGGCCGCGTAGGCGGTATCGCTGAAGTAGCGAGAGTGGGCCTTTTCGCCATGGATGAATAGGATCGGGCGCGGCGCGATCTCGTTGATGTAAGTCAGCAGCGGCATGTTCATGAACGACAGCGGGTTGGTGACGGTCCACGAGCCGTTCGAATTGACGGACCGCGGATGGAAGCCGCGCGGCGTCTTGTAGTAGTCGTGGTAGTCCACCAGAAATTGCGCTTCGCCGCCTTTCAGCTCGTTCATGGCCGGACCATGCGCGGGAGCGCCTTTCTCCGCGTCCTGCCAACGCTGCCGGCTCAGCTGCTCCAGGGTTTGCGTGCGCTGCTCGAGGGTCACGCTGTCGTTGTAGCCCTTGGACATGACGCGCGTCATGTCGTACATGGTGCTGGTCGCGACGGCCTTGACGCGCTTGTCCACGGCGGCGGCATTGAGCGCCATGCCGCCCCAGCCGCAGATGCCGAGGATGCCGATGCGCTCGCGGTCGACGTTGGCTTGCAGTCCGAGGAAATCGATGGCGGCGCTGAAATCTTCGGTATTGATGTCGGGAGAGGCGACATTGCGCGGCTCACCGCCGCTTTCGCCGGTGTAGGACGGATCGAACGCCAGGGTGACGAAACCGCGTTCGGCCATCGTTTGCGCATACAGGCCGGACGACTGTTCCTTCACCGCGCCGAAGGGGCCACCCACCGCGATCGCCGCCAGCTTGCCGCTGGCGTTCTTCGGCTGGTACAGGTCGGCCGCCAGCGTGATGCCGTAGCGGTTCTTGAACGTTACCTTCCGGTGCTCGACCCGGTCGCTCTTTGGGAACACCTTGTCCCAGTCCTGGGTCAGCGCCATCGTCTTTCCTCCTGAGGTCGGGACGTCTTGGGCGCCGGCGGCAAGGGGTGACAAGGCCAACATCAGCGCGGCGGACAGTGCGAATGCTTTCATTTGAGTCTCCTGGCGGTGGTCGGAAGACCACCATTGCCCGGCCAGTCTGGCGCCGCGTCGCTTCAGCGACTAGGTACTGATTACTGAATGCATCCATTAGCTCTGCTAATTGATGTGTGTGGCACACTGGCTTCCATGGCCAGGAGCAACCTCAACGATTTGCTTGCCTTCGTCACCGTCGCGCGCGAGGGCAGCTTCACGCGTGCTGCCGCCCAATTGGGGGTCACCCAATCGGCCGTTAGCCAGGCGATCAGCGGCCTGGAGGCGCGGATGCAGATCCGCCTGCTTACCCGCACCACGCGCAGCGTGGCACCAACGCCTGCCGGCGAGCGCCTGATGCGGGCGATTGGACATCGCTTCGACGAAATCGAGGCCGAGCTCGATGCCATTACCGAACTGCGCGAGAAACCCGCCGGGACGGTACGCATCACCTGCGGCGACCACGTGCTGCGCACCACGTTGCTGCCGAAGCTCGCGCCGCTGATGCATCAGTACCCCGACATCCACATCGAGTTCGATGTCTCCTATGGCTTACGGGACATCGTGGCGGATCGTTTCGATGCCGGCGTGCGGATGGGCGAGGAGATCGACAAGGACATGATCGCCGTGCCGATCGGGCCCAGGTTACGCATGGCGGCAGTCGCATCGCCCGCATACTGGGAAAAGCATCCTCCGCCGAAGACGCCACGGGACCTGGTCGCGCATCGCTGCATCAATATCCGGTTCCCGACGCATGGCGGGCTCTACGTGTGGGAGTTCGAGCGGGCTGGTCGGCAGCAGAACGTGCGCGTGGAAGGGCAAGTCATCTTCAACGCCAGCCACCACATCGTCGCGGCCGCGCTGGGTGGCTTGGGCATCGCCTACCTGCCCGAAGACGAGTTCGCGCCGCACCTCGAATCGGGCGAACTCGTACGGGTGCTTGCGCGGTGGTGCCCGCCATTCCCTGGATACCACCTGTATTACCCCAGTCGGAGGCAGCCATCACCTGCGTTCCGGTTGGTGGTCGATGCGCTGCGTGCCTGAGTCCGCTTTGGGTCGCATCACGCCTTCCTTCTGGGTGTAGGAGAAGCCTGACCAACCCTTCATCAGGAGTTGGGCATGGCAATTCTTCACACATATCAGCACCACGAGCCCTGGAACAAGGGCAAGCTGATCGGGCAGAAGGCACCGCTCAAGCTGAAAGACATCTGGGCTATTCGCATTCGCCTTCAGCTCGGCCACAAGGTCCGTGACCTCGCCCTCTTCAACCTGGCGATCGATTCCAAGCTACGCGCCTGCGACTTGGTGAAGCTGCGGGTATCGGATGTTTCCCATAGCGGTCAAATGGCATCCCGCGCCATCGTGATGCAGCAGAAGACCGGCCGACCCGTCCAGTTCGAGATCACCCAATCGACTCGCGAGGCCGTGCAGGCTTGGATCACCCACGCTGAGCTCAAGCAGTCGGATTTTCTATTTAGAAGCCGTATTTCGGACTCGCCCCACCTGTCGACGAGGCAGTACGCCCGCATCGTCCATCGCTGGGTAGAAGATGCTGGCCTCGAGTCGGGTTCCTACGGCACGCACACGATGCGCAGGACCAAAGCTTCGTTGATCTACCGCCGGACGCGAAACCTCAGGGCGGTTCAGCTATTGCTTGGGCATACGAAGCTAGAGAGCACCGTGCGTTACCTAGGTATAGAGGTCGATGACGCCCTGGAGATCGCCGAGCAGATGGGTTCTACCCCGAAATCACGGACTGTTTGGAAAAGGCTGAAAACTTCTGATCCTGTTTGACCCGGCGCCGTCGCATCCTGGGATTGTGGCGGCGCTCGATGTATTCGAACACATCGGACCTGGCGGCATCGAGTGTTGGATACGTTGTGCGATATATCCGCTCGCGTTTGAGCAGGCCAAAGAAGCCTTCGCAGGCGGCGTTGTCACCACAATGCCCCACCGCACTCATCGAGCAGAGCAGGCCATTGGCGGCCAGGTAATCCTGGTAATCACCGCTACGAAATTGGCTGCCGCGATCGGAGTGCAGGATCAGCGGATGCCGCTCCTGCCGTTGCCAAACCGTCATCTGTACCGCTCTGATCACCATCTGCCGGTCCTGCCGATGATGCATTGACCAGCCCACAATGCGCTGATCAAACAGATCCAGCACGACACACAGATACAGTTTGGCCTGCTGGGTCTTGATCTCGGTAATGTCAGTCACCCACTTGGTTTCCGGCTCCAGGGCGCTGAAATCACGCTCCAGCAGGTTGCGCACGCACGGCGGCGTCAGTGCCGGTTGGGCGCACTGACCACGCCGTTTCGGGCGCGGCCAGCCTTGAAGGCCTGCCAACGCCATCAGCCGGGCAACCCGGTTCCGACTGGCCGTCAGCCCTTCCTCGACCAGATCTTCCTGCATGCGGCCGGCACCCAGCGTGCCCCGGCTGTCCTGATGCAGCGCATGGATACGGCCCAGCAAGCGCTCGTTATCGCATTGACGAGGGCTGGGCAGGCGCTTGCTCCAGTCGTAGTAGCCACTGGTCGATACCCGCAGGCAGCGGCACATCAGGCGAATCGGAAACTCATCGCGGCAACGTTCGATCACCTGATACCTCAGGATGATCCCTTGGCAAAGAACGTCGCCGCTGCGCGCAAAAAATCCCGCTCCTTGGTGATCCTGGCCAACTCGCGCTTGAGCCGGGCAACCTCCTCGTCACGCGGGCTCCCGGTACCCGCAAAGGCGGCTTTCCCCAACGTCTCCGCCTCCCGCTTCCAGCGGGTCAGCAGACTGTCGCGGATGCCCAGCTCACGGGCCACCTGGGCGCAGCTGACACCGGGCCGACTGGCTTGCTCCACCGCGCCACGCTTGAACTCGGCACTGAACTTGCGACGCTTTGACATGAACACTCCTCATGGCCTCGATCGGCCTTCTTGTAAGTGTCCGTGAAAACGGGGGTGAACCCCTACGTAGAAGTCGTTGAGCGCGGTCTGCAACACGTAGGCAGGCGGTGCGTGCTGCACATGCCCGGTCCTGCCAGCCGCGTCCAGCAGCAGCCGATGCACCTGCCGCCACGGCGTGTCATAGCCGATGGTCACGCCGGTTTCCAGCCACATGCCAGCCGCCTGCGGATCACGCGAATAGTTCAGCAGCTTGCCGCTGAGCACATGCATGTTGGGCAGGCTGACCTCCACCCCGGTAAGGGTGCGGATGCGGGTGGTGAACAAACCGATCTGTATCACCTGCCCTTCCACCTCCGCCACTTTGACCAGATCGCCGACCGACATCGTCCTTGAATACAGCAGGGTGAAACCCGCCGCCGCCTGGCCGACGATGCTCGATCCGCCCAGCGAGATCATCACGCCCAGCAGCACCGTCAGGCCCTTGAACGCATCACTGCCCGAGCCGGGCAGATAGGGATAGGCCATCACCAGCGCAAACAGCCAGATGCCCGCGACGATCAGTTTGCGGCTGGGTTCGGCCAACTGGCGGTCGATGCCGAACAACTGGAAACGCCCATGCTGCACGCCGCGGAACAGGATGCCGATGATCTGGCTGGCCAGGCGTGCCAGCAGGAAAATGATCAGCGCCGTCACCAGCCCCGGGATGGCCGCCACCCCCGCCCACAACCAGGCTTTGGCCTGGGCAGCGAGCCACAACGTCATCGTCGTTGCCCACGGCTGGGTGTAGTCGAACTGATGGAATACATAGCGCAGCCATTCCTCGGCCAGCACCAGCACCGCCACCAGCAGCAAGGCGCGCGACAACCAGTCGGCCAGCGCATTGGCCCCATGCAGCATCTGCCGTACCGGCACGCTACGCAACGTCCCGGCTTTTTTACCCACCCAGGCCAGCATCGCCGCCCGCAGCTGACGTGCCAGCCAGGCCATCACCCAGGCCAAGGCGGCGGCCAGTGCGGTGGCGACAAGGCTGTGCAGCACACCGCGAAGCACCCGTCCCGGCGCACGCTCGCGCTCGGCGGCGGCGACCGCCTCGCCAAGCCGGCTGCGCACCTCCTCGCGTACCTGGGCCAGACTCTGGCCCTGCGCGGTATCCACATCGGCAGGCGTGATGAGGGTGACGACTTCCCCGCCGAGCAGCAGGATCACACCGGCGGCGGTATCGTTGAAGGTGACGCCGGGCGTTCCCGGCTCGTCGACGATGCGCTTGATGTTGAATTCGGCAACCTGCGCCCGCTGCAAGGGCGAGCGCCCCATGAACGCACTGCGGAAGGTCAGGATGTCACGGTTGTAATAGCGCACCGTCGCTGGGGCCTGCGCCTGAGCGGTGCTTTCTTCGGTCGCAGCCAGCAGCGGCGCAGGTGCAAGCAGCAGCGAGGCGCACAGCACAAGCAGCAGCCATGCCATCAAGGTGAACCCGCGTGCCAGTGGTGCTGTTTCGAGGCTGCTCCGGAACATCTTTCTGCTTCCCCGCAAGAAGAGATGACTTGCCGCTGGCGTGTTGCGTCGACCCGCTGCCAATCAGCCCCCACAGGCCGCAGGGTACGCCAGCTACGCCCGTGCTCCATCATCGCACCGCGGCAGGCGGATTGCCTGCCATCACGATCTGGCCACTATCGTCCAGGGTGCACCACACTCGCCCGCAGCAACGTAGCCCGGGTAAGCGCAGCGCACCCGGGAAGAGCGGTCCGGGCATCCGTATCCGCGCCAACCGCCCCGGGTGCGCTGCGCTTACCCGGGCTACGGCTTTGGTTAAATCTCGCGATGTGTGCTGTGGCTCGCTCCTGCGTGAGCGCCACGCCGACGGATCTGGGCGTCCCTCCCACTCCGCACCAACTGCCCCGGGTGCGCTGCGCTTACCCGGGCTACGGGCTTTCGTTCAATCTCGCGATGTGTGCTGTGGCTCACTCCTGTGCGAACGCCACGCCGACGGATCTGGGCGTCCCTCCCACTCCGCACCAACCGCCCCGGGTGCGCTGCGCTTACCCGGGCTACGGCCAACCATTGATCTGGCGATGCTTGCCGCGGCTTTCTGCTGATGGCGCCGGCCTTGATATTGGTCAGTCCCGGCGGCGACGAAGGGGCGGATACTCGCTGCGTGGACACTTTCACGACCCGCGTGCAGCTATTCAATGCGCCACACCGGCTGCTGTTCTTCATCGGTGTCTGCAATCTCGGCTTGGCGATGGCTTGGTGGGCGCTCTGGCTGGCCGGGTTGCAGCTGGGCAGCCCCCTGCCCGTGCCCGCCGTGCCGCCGGCCTGGCTGCATGGGCTGTGGATGCAGTACCTAGTGCTGCCCAGTTTCATCTTCGGCTTCCTGTTGACCGTATTCCCACGCTGGATGGGATTGCCGGCACTGCCGCGGTGGCAATACGCAGGCGTTGGTAGCGGACTGTTCGGCGCGCAGATCGCGCTGCTGACCGCCAGCAGCGGTTGGCAACCCGGGATGTGGTTGGCCCTGTTGCTGGCGGCGCTGGGATGGGCATTCGGGCTGGTCGTACTCGGCCGCCTGCTGTTGCAGGAGAAAGGCCGCACCTGGCATGCGTGGTCATGCTGGTCCGGCTTGCTGGTGGGCTGGATCGGCCTGCTCGGTTTCGCCGCCGCTGCCACAGGCGCTGATATCCGCTGGCAGGCACTGAGCGTGTCGCTTGGCACCTTCGGGCTGTTGCTGCCGATCTACGCAAGCGTCGCCCACCGCATGTTTCCGTTCTTCGCCGGCAACGTGGTGCCGGGCTACCAGGCATGGCGGCCACCACAATGGTTGGCGATCCTGTGGGGACTGTGCCTGCTGCATCTGGCCGGGGAACAGCTGCAGCAGCCACTGGCGACGCTGCTGGCCGATGCGGGCCTGCTGCTGTTGTCGCTGTACTCGCTGTGGCGTTGGTGGCCGCGCGGACCCAAGCCGCCGCTGTTGAGCGTGCTTTTTTACGGACTGGCGTGGTGGCCGCTGGCGATGCTGCTGTATCTGCTGCAGGACATCGCCGCGCTTGCCGGCCATACCGGCTGGCTGGAACGCGCGCCACTACATGCCTTGGCGATCGGCCTGTTCGGCAGCCTGTTGGTGGCCATGGTCACGCGTGTGACCCAAGGCCATTCCGGGCGTGCACTGGTGATGCCGGTGGTCGCATGGGTCGCCCTGCTCGGCCTGCAACTGGTTGCGGTGCTGCGCATCCTCGCACCGTTGCTGGACGATCCTTGGCATTGGCATGCCGTCGCCGCCGCCGGCTGGCTGCTGGTGCTTGCACCGTGGTTGCTGCGGTTGGGGTGGATCTACTGGCGCCCACGTGCGGACGGCAAGCCGGACTAATCGTTACGCGGAGAATCAGGCCTGCACGCGGCCATCAGCCAGATGCACCACCTGCTGGCCGAACATGTCCACGTCCTCCGGATCATGGCTGATCAGCAGCAGCGGGATGCCGGTCTGGTCCAGCACCGTTTCAAGCTCCTGGCGCAGATGCGCACGCAGGGCGTGGTCGAGTGCGGCGAACGGCTCATCCAGCAGCAGTGCCTGCGGCTTGGTCACCAGCGCCCGCGCCAAGGCGGTGCGCTGACGTTGGCCGCCGGAGATCTGCGACGGCAGCAGGTCACCGAGGTGATCGATGCGGAAAGCCTGCAGCCATTGTTCCACTGCATCAACGCGGCGGGCGCGCGACGGATTCAACAGACCCTGCTGCAGGCCGAAGCCGACGTTCTGCCGCACCGTAAGGTGCGGGAACAAGGCGTAGTCCTGGAACACATAGCCGATACGGCGCCGCTGCGGCGACAGATTGATACCTGCCGCCGCATCAAACAGTGCCTGCGCGTGCATGCGGATCACTCCTGCATCCGGCTGCAGCAACCCGGCAATGGCTTTCAGCGTCAGACTCTTGCCAGCGCCGGACGGGCCGAACAACACAACGTTCGGCTGTGTGCAACGCAAGGTCGCCTGCAGCTGGAACTGCTGTCCAGCCGCACTCAGTTGGCGCTGAACATCAAGCTCAAGCCACATTGCGCGCTCCTTCCTGCCGCCGCCCGACCAGTCGTGCGGCAAGCAGCAGCACGCTGATGCAGACCAGAGAGGACAGCAGCACCAAGGCGTTGGCGCGACCGTCATTGCCGGCCTGCACCGCCTCATAGATGGCAATGGACAAGGTCTGGGTGCGGCCGGGAATACTGCCGGCGACCATGATGGTGGCGCCGAACTCACCCATCGCGCGGGCGAACGCCAGCAGCAGGCCGGCAAGAATGCCGCGCCATGCCAGCGGCAAGGTCACCCGGAAGAACAGCGCCAGCTCGGACACGCCCAGGGTACGCGCGGCCTGTTCCAGCTGGCCGTCGACATCCTCGAACGCGGCACGCGCCGGCTTGAACACCAGCGGAAACGACGCCACCGCAGCAGCAATCACCGCCGCCTGCCAGGTGAACACCAGGTTGATTCCGAAGCTGCTCTCCAGCCACGCTCCCAGCGGCCCCTTGCTGCCAATCAGCACCAGCAGGTAATAGCCCAGCACCGTTGGCGGCAACACCATCGGCAAGGTGAGTATCGTGTCCAGCAACTCCCGGCCAGGAAAGCGCCGCCGCGCCAGCAAGGCGCCAAATCCAACACCGAGCACAAGGTTGATCGCGGTCGCCCAGCCGGCCACCTTCAGCGACAACCACAACGCGCTCCAGTCCAGATCCACCATCAAGGACTGCCGAAGCCGTGCCTGTGCAGGATGGCCTGGCCCTGCGCCGAGCGCACGAAGGCGATGAAGCGCTTGGCTTCGGCGGCATTGCGGCTGGTCTTGACCATCGCCAGCGGATACGCGATGCCACCAGCAACCGGCACCTGGAATGCACGCTGCACGCGCTCGCTCATCGCCTGCACGTCGGTGGCGTAGACGAAACCAGCATCCACTTCACCGCGCGCCACATAGTCCAATGACTGGCGCACGTTCTGGGTGCTGATCATCTTGGCCTGCATCGCCGGCCACAAACCGGCCTGCTGCAGCGCGCCGCGTGCATAGCGCCCGACCGGCACGCTGTCGGGGTTGCCGATGGCAACGCGCTTCACATCGGCCCTGGCCAGTGCCGCCAACGTGGTCGGCTTGTTGCTGGCCTGCGGCGGCACCACCACCCACAGGCTGTTCTGCGCGAACACGTGCTGGGTTGCCGGATCGATCAGCCCTTCTGTGCTGGCCTGTGCCATCGTGGCCTGGTCGGCCGAGGCCAGCACATCGACCGGTGCGCCACGCGCGATCTGCTGCAGCAAGGTGCCTGAGGCCGCGAAGTTCAGGTCGATCTTCGTGCCCGGGTTGGCCTTCTCATACGCGCTGGATATCTCGCGGAAGCTTTCGGTCAGGCTGGAAGCCGCCGATACCGTCAGATCAGCAGCGCCTGCCGGCAGTGCGGCAGCCAGCAACAACAACGCCCACAGCTTGTTCATGCATGCATCCTCGGTTGGGCATCATTCGCTTGCGTCATCGGTGGCCGCCATCAGCGCCAGGCGCTCCGGTTGCAGCAGGATGATCTCGCGCTGCTTCACCGCGATGACTTCTTCGTCGCTCAAGCGGCGCAGCACCCGGCTGGCGGTTTCCGGGGCCATGCGCAGGTAGTTGGCGATCTCGGTGCGGGTCATGGTCAGGTTGAAGCGGTGTGCGGAAAATCCACGCCGCGCGTAGCGGTTGGAGATATCCAGCAGGAACGCGGCCATGCGCTCCTCGGTGCGGTAGTTGGCCGCCAGCAAGGCGGCCTTGCCGATCTCGGCGCTGAGCAGGCTGAACAGCTTGGCCTGCAAGCCAGGCATGCGACTGGCCAGCATGCTGATGCGCGGAAACGAGATGCGGCACAGATGCACGGTATCCAGCGCCACCGCATTGCAGGGATAGCGCGAACCGTGGATGGCATTCAGACCGATCACTTCGCCCGGCAGCGAAAAACCCAGCACCTGTTCATTGCCCAGGCTGTCGTCGACAAAGGTCTTGACCATGCCCGCACGCACCGCGGCGATTGCATCAAAGGGCTCACCCGCGCGGAAGATGTAATCACCCGCGTGGTAGGGCCCGACGTGGTCGACCATCACGTGCAGCTCGTTCAGCGCGGTCTTGTCATAGCCCTGCGAGCTGCAGGCATCGGAGAACGCACAGGTCGTGCAGAAATGCAGCGCGTCACCGTCGCCGGCAGCGGCTGGATTGGGCGTCGCGGTTCCCAGAGGACCGCGCGGTGGGGGGGGGGGTGACGTCATTCCGTTTTCAAGCAACAGCGGCCAAGGGGCGGAAGCACGCTGCGATCATACGCCACAGCAGCTCACCTTCGTTCTGGATCAACAACATGTCGCCGTCACGACGCAGCCAGCCGCGTTCGATGAACATGGCGACGCGGCTCCAGGCGTGCTCGAAACAGGCATCGAACGGCTGCGCGTTGCGCCATTCGAAGGCGCGCATGTCCAGCGCGTGGTCGCAGGCCAGGCTCTGCACCACCTCATCGGTCATACGTTCATGCTCGGAAAGAATAAGCCCGGACGATATGCCAGGCTGGCCAACCACCAGGCAGGCGCGCCAGTTGCGCGGCTCCGGTGCGATGCGACAGATCACATCGCCGATCTGGCTGCAGGCGCCCACACCAATACCGAGCAGGTCATGGCGCTCGCGGCGGGGGACCCCGAGCAGGTCGCAATGGCGCTGGCCGTCACCGTTGCGCAGCGGCATGGGCAGGTCCGGCCGCTGGTAGTGGTCGCCACCCAACGGGCGGTAGCTGGCTGCCCGCAGCAGCCGCCACGCCTGCAGCCAGTCCGCCGGCAACGGGTATTCGGGCAGCAAGGCAGGCGATGGCAGGATGATGCGTTCGGGTGCCAGCTCCAGCACCCGCTGCAGCCGCTGCAGGAAGGACACATCGGCGTAGCACGGCACGCGCAGCTGGTAGTAACACGCAGTGAACGCGGCCTGCTGGGCCTGAGCCAGCATCGCCGGGCCATCGACGCCGGCGTGATCGATCACCGTCATCCGGGTACAACCGACCTCCCGCAATGACGCCGGTACCACATCGCTGGCTGCATCCAGACGCACTTCGACCTGCGGCCGCGCAATGGTGCACAGCTGCTCCGGCACCGCATCCAACAAGCGGCCCAGCAGGGCGGGCGGCAGGTGCTCGACGATACCCGGCTGCAGCACCATGGCTGCCACTTCGCGGTCGCTGGCCAGCATGTTGGCATGCAGGCGCAGGCATACCAGCAGCGCATCCAGCACGTTTTCGGCCGGCTCCGGGTCATGGGCCGGTGCGCAGAAACCCAGGGTCAACGCACGCGGAATCAGATGCTCGTTGCTGGCCTGCATGGCCGCACGCCAGCCGGCTTCGGCAAAGCCAGGGCTCAGCTCAGCCGGCGTCGGGAACAACACGTGCGCGGGTTGCTGCAGCAGTGCGACATGCAATGTGGCGTCATCCATCCCGGCGGTCTCTACTGACATGCCTGCATCCTCGCGCAGTGACCGCCGGGTTTCCCTGATCTGGATCAAGCCCGACGCTGTTTCTCCACCGCGCCGGCATCGATGGCTTCGGGCAGGTCGGTCTCGCGATCGAGCTGCGGGAAGTTGCGACGCTCCATCCGGCGGATGGCGAAGTGCATCCAGGTCAAGGAAATGCTGACCAGCACGAACAACAGCATGAAGCAGCTGCTCCAGATGCCGAGCGCATCATTCAGGGCGCCAAACACGATGGGCAGGATGAAGCCGCCTAGGCCGCCGATCATGCCGACCACACCACCCACCGAGCCCACGTGCTGCGGGTAGTAGACCGGGATGTGCTTGTAGACCGCGGCCTTGCCCAGCGACATGAAGAAGCCGAGAACGAATACCAGCACGGTGAACAGGGTCACGCTGATCGCCAGGTGGAAGCTGATCTCGCCGTGTATGCCCTGCACGATATAACGCGTATCCGGATAGGCCAGGATGAAGGTACAGATCGACGACACCCCCAGCGTCCAGTACATCACCCGCCGCGCACCGATTTTGTCCGACAGCCAGCCGCCCACCACCCGGAACAGGCTGGCCGGTATCGAGTAACACGCGGCCAGCACGCCGGCCGTGCCGACGTCCATGCCGTAGGCGCCAACCAGATAATGCGGCAGCCACAGTGCCAGCGCGACGAAGCCACCGAACACGAAGAAGTAATACAGCGAGAAGCGCCACACCTGCAGGTTCTTCAGCGGTGCCATCTGCTCGGCGAAGGACATCGGCTTGACGCCACTGCGACGACGATCTTCCAGCGAGGGATCTTCCTTGCTGAACAGGTAGAACAGGATGGCGGTGACCGCCAACCCGACCGCCCACAGCTTGGCCACCATCATCCAGCCCGAGGCCACCATCACCAGCGGCGCCAGCAGCTTGGTTACCGCCGAGCCGATGTTGCCGGCACCGAAGATGCCCAGCGCGGTGCCCTGCTTCTCCGGCGGGAACCACTTGGACACATAGGTGACGCCGACTGAGAAGTTGCCGCCGGCGATGCCGACGAACAGTGCGGCCAACAGGAACTGCGGGTAGGTCTGTGCATAGGTCAGCAGCCAGGTCGCGACCGCGCCGCACAGCATCACCAGGGTCATCACCTTGCGCCCGCCAAACTGATCGGACCAGATGCCGAGAAAGACGCGGATCACCGAGCCGGTCAACACCGGGGTGGCGATCAACAGGCCGAACTGGGTGTCGTTCAAACCCAGCTGCTCGCTGATCTGGATGCCTATGATGGCGAAGATCATCCACACCGCGAAACACACGGTGAAGGCGAAGGTGCTCAGCCATAGCGCACGTTGTTGTTCGCCGTTGCTGATGTTCTGTAGATTCTGGCTCATTGCCGCTCCTGGGGGATTGCGTCTTACTCAGCCTGTGCTTCGATGTCTTCCAGCCCACGCACCGGGTAACGTTCGCGCAGTTCCAGCAGGAACTGCTGCACGTCGCGCTGGCGCACCTGTAGCTCCAGGTAGTCGCTGATCTGCGGCTGCACCTGCTCGAAACTGAGCGCCGTACCGGCTTCCAGCGCATCGATGCTGACCACGTGGTAGCCCCAGCGCGATTCCACCGGGAACCCGGCCAAGCCTTGTCGCAGGCGGAATACCTGGCGATCGAATTCCGGCGTGGTCTGGCCGCGTTGCAGCCAGCCCAGATCGCCGCCTTCGCTGCTGGACGGGCATTGCGAGTGACGCGCGGCCAGATCGGCAAACAGGTGCGGCTGTTCCAGCAGTTCGGCAATCAGCTTCTCGGCCAGGGTGCGGGCTTTCAGCCGGCCGGCGATATCGTCGGCCGGTGCCGCCAGCAGGATGTGGCGTACGCGGATGCGGTCCGGTGAGCGGAAACGCTCGGGGTTCTGCGCAAAGTAACGCTGGCAGTCGTCTTCGCTGGGCACGCGGTCTACCAGCGCCTGTTCGATCAGCTGCTGGATGCGTGCTTCCTCGCTGGTCTCCTGGCCGACGCCGGGGGCGTCAGCCAGACCAAGCCGCTCGGCTTCCAGCCGCAGCAGCTCGCGTACCACCAGCGCACGCGCCGCATCGGCACGTGACTGCTCCGGGCGCATCGCCCGATGGTATTGCATCTCGCGGGCGATATCGGCCTCGCTGATCGGCGTGTCCTGCACGTACAGGCTGCACGGTGCCGGTTGGCCGAGGCTGCGCGGGCCATCGTCGGCATCGTGATGGTGGCCGGCCTCGGCCGGCACCGGTGTTTGCGAGTCGATGACGGTGATGGGGAGAATGCGTGGCAGGCTGCCCATGGCTTACTCCCGCGGACCGTAGCGCAGCGTGGCCTGGCGACGACGTACCACTTGATATGGCCGCCACAGGTAACTGATCGGCACGCTCCACACATGCACCAGGCGGGTGAAGGGTGCGATCAACACCAGCGTCAGGCCGAGGAAGATGTGCGCCTTGTAGACCCAATGCACGCCTTCGACATAATCGGCCGCGCCGGCACGGAAGGTGACGATGTGCTGTGCCCACTCGGCCAGCATCACCATCACCCCGCCGTCCAGGTGCCCGGCGGAGACCTTGATGCTGTACAGGCCAAGACAGAGCTGGGCGAACAGCAGCACCAGCACCAGCGTGTCACCGAAGCTGCCGATTGCACGCACCCGCGCATTGGTCAGCCGCCGCACCAGCAGGATGGTGATGCCGACGAAGCACAGTGCGCCGAAGAAGCCACCCACCACCATCGCCAGCAACTGCTTCTGCGAGGAGGTGATGAAGGGCTCGTACAGCGCATGCGGGGTCAACAGGCCGACGAAGTGGCCGCCGAGGATGGCGATGATGCCGATGTGGAAGCAGTTGCTGCCAAAGCGCATGCCGCGGTCGGACAGCAACTGGGTGGAGCCGGTACGCCAGCTGTACATGGCCTTGTCATAGCGCGCCCAGCTGCCGATCAACAGCACCGCCACCGCGATGTAGGGATAGAACTGGAAGGCGAACTGATTGAGGTAATTCATGGCTGGATCTCCCGCGGCTGCGCGCGTGCCGGTGAACGATGGGGTGGATCGCAATCCTGCGAAGGTGCATCGGTGCCAAAGCGCACCGCTTCCTCTTCCCACAGGCGGTCCATGGCTTCGACGGTGTCGTCGCGCACTTCTTCGCTGGCCCGCTGGCGCAGAACGGCCAGGTTGACCTTGCCCTCGCCCGCCTCGACCAGGATCTCCAGCAGCACCGCATGCGGCAGCTGCCGCTCGGCGGCGCGTGCGGCGAGCATGCCGGCGATGTGGCCGATGTGGTGCAGCCAGTCCTTTGCCTCGGCCTGCGGCCGATGCGAGAGGTATTCCAGCAGCAGCGGCAGGTAGTCCGGCAATTCGCGCGCATCCAGCTCGAAGCCGTTCTTGCGGTAGGCATCGATCAGGTCGACCATGGCCTGGCCGCGATCACGCGACTCGCCATGGATGTGTTCGAACACCAGCAGGCTCATCGAGCGGCCACGGTCGAACGTGGCCAGCCAGCGGTCCTGCGCGTCCAGCGGGTCGGTAGCAAGCAGGTCACGGACGAAGGTCTGCAACTGCCTGCGACGGGCCGGCGACAGTGCCGGATCATCGCAGGCCTCGAGCAGCTCCTCGCCATGCTGCCAGAGCTCGTCACGCGGGTAGTCCAGCAATACGCCAATCAGCTTGAGCACACTCATTTCACCACCTCATGCCGATGTTGGCGGTTGGGATGCACCGCGAAGGTGGTGGTCTTGCGCTGAGTGAACAGGTCAGCCGGGCTGTCGCCGTTGCAACCATTGCCGAAGGTGAAGCCGCAGCCACCACGTTCGCCGAACGCATCGTTGGCGTACTCACGGTGGGCGCTCGGAATGACGAAACGGTCCTCGTAGTTGGCGATGGCCAGGTAGCGGTACATCTCTTCCACCTGCGCCGGGGTCAGCCCCACCTGTTCGAGCACGCGCATGTCTTCCACGCCATCCACGTTCTTGGCGCGGCGCCAGGCACGCATCGCCATCAGCCGCTCCAGGGCACGGATCACCGGCGCTTCGTCACCAGCGGTCAGCAGGTTGGCCAGGTAACGCACCGGGATGCGTAGCGAGGCGATATCCGGCAGTTCGCCACTCATGCCGACATGGCCACGCTCCGCCGCCGACTGGATCGGCGACAACGGCGGCACGTACCAGACCATCGGCAAGGTGCGGTATTCCGGGTGCAGCGGCAGCGCCAGCTTCCAGTCGATGGCCAGCTTGTAGACCGGCGACTGCTTGGCCGATTCCAGCCAGCTGTCGGGGATGCCTTCGGCACGCGCAGCGGCGATCACCGCCGGGTCGAACGGGTCCAGGAAGATATCCAGGTGCGACTGGTACAGGTCCTTCTCCGCCGCCACCGATGCGGCCTCGGCGATACGATCCGCGTCGTACAGCATCACCCCCAGGTAGCGGATGCGGCCCACGCAGGTTTCCGAGCACACGGTGGGCTCGCCCATCTCGATGCGCGGGTAGCAGAAGATGCACTTCTCGGACTTGCCGCTCTTCCAGTTGTAATAGATCTTCTTGTACGGGCAGGCCGACACACACATGCGCCAACCACGGCACTTGTCCTGGTCGATCAGCACGATGCCGTCTTCCTCGCGCTTGTAGATCGCGCCGGACGGGCACGCCGAGACGCAGGCCGGGTTGAGACAGTGCTCGCACAGCCGCGGCAGATACATCATGAAGGTCTTTTCGAAGGCGCCGTAGATCTCCTTCTGCACCTTGTCGAAGTTGTAGTCACGCGAACGCTTGGAGAACTCCGAACCAAGGATTTCCTCCCAGTTCGGGCCCCACTCGATCTTCTCCATGCGCTGGCCGGTCAGCAGCGAGCGCGGCCGTGCGGTCGGCTGATGCTTCAGCTCGGGCGCGTCGTGCAGGTGCTGGTAATCGAAGTCGAACGGCTCGTAGTAGTCGTCGATCTGCGGCAGGTCGGGGTTGGAGAAGATCTTGGCCAGCATGCGCCAGCGGCCACCGGCGCGCGGCACCAGCTTGCCGCTGCCGTTGCGCACCCAACCGCCGTTCCACTTCTCCTGGTTCTCCCATTCTTTGGGATAACCGATACCGGGCTTGGTCTCGACGTTGTTGAACCAGGCGTACTCCACGCCTTCGCGCGAGGTCCACACGTTCTTGCAGGTGATCGAGCAGGTGTGGCAGCCGATGCACTTGTCCAGGTTCAAGACCATCGCAATCTGGGCACGTACTTTCATCACACCACCTCCCGTGCGGCGTCGGTTGCACTCGAATTTGCGTCCTCACCGTCCAGCCAATCGATCTTGTCCATCTTGCGCACGATCACGAACTCATCGCGGTTGGTACCGCAGGTACCGTAGTAATTGAAGCCCCAGGCCAGCTGCGCGTAGCCGCCGATCATGTGGGTGGGCTTGAGCACGATGCGGGTCACCGAGTTGTGGATGCCGCCACGGGTGCCGGAGATCTCCGAACCCGGCACGTTGATGATGCGTTCCTGGGCGTGGTACATCATCGCCATGCCCGGCATCACCCGCTGGCTGACCACCGCACGTGCAGCAATCGCACCGTTGACGTTGAACAGCTCGATCCAGTCGTTGTCCTCGATGCCGGCATTGCGTGCATCGTCCTCGCTCAACCAGACGATGGGGCCGCCACGCGACAAGGTCTGCATGATCAGGTTGTCGCTGTAGGTGCTGTGGATGCCCCACTTCTGGTGCGGGGTGATCCAGTTCAGCACGATCTCCTTGTTGCCGTTCTGGCGCTTGTTGAGCAGCGGCTCCACCGTGCGTGTATTGACCGGCGGACGGTAGCTCATGAAGGCCTCACCGAAGTCGATCATCCACTCGTGGTCCTGGTAGAACTGCTGGCGGCCGGTCACCGTGCGCCACGGAATCAGCTCGTGCACATTGGTGTAGCCGGCGTTGTAGCTGACGTTGTCGTCTTCCAGTCCGGACCAGATCGGCGAGGAGATGATCTTGCGCGGCTGTGCCTGGATGTCACGGAAGCGGATCGCCTCGTGCTCCTTGCCCACCGCCAGATGGGTGTGCTCGCGGCCGGTGAAGGTGCCCAGCGACTCCCAGGCCTTGACTGCGACATGGCCATTGGTTTCCGGGGCCAGGTGCAGGATCACCTCGCAGGCATCGATGGCGGTATCAATCGCCGGCCGACCCTGGCTGATGCCTTCGCCCAGCACGGTGTGGTTGAGCTTGCCAAGGAATTCCACCTCGTGCTTGGTATCCCAGCTCATGCCCTTGCCACCATTGCCGAGCTTGTCCAGCAGCGGGCCCAGCGAGGTGAACTTGCGGTAGAGGTTGGGATAGTCGCGCTCGACCACCGCCATGCTCGGCATGGTCTTGCCCGGGATGGCCTCGCACTGGCCCTTCTTCCAGTCAGTCACGCCGAACGGCATGCCCAGTTCGTTGGGCGTGTCGTGCAGGGTCGGCACCAGCACCAGGTCCTTCTCGACACCGAGCACGCCCGGTGCCATGTCGCTGAGCGTGCGTGCGACGCCCTTGAAGATTTCCCAGTCGCTGCGCGATTCCCAGGCCGGATCCACCGCCTTGGACAGGGGGTGGATGAAGGGATGCATGTCCGAGGTGTTGAGGTCGTCCTTCTCGTACCAGGTGGCGGTCGGCAGCACGATGTCCGAGTACAGCGCGGTGGTGCACATGCGGAAGTCCAGCGTCACCAGCAGGTCGAGCTTGCCTTCCGGTGCTTCGTCACGCCACTTCACGTCCTCGGGCTTGAGCGCGCCCATCTCGCCCAGGTCCTTGCCCTGCAGGCCGTGACGCGTGCCGAGCAGATGCCGCAGCATGTACTCGTGGCCCTTGCCGGAGGAACCGAGCAGGTTGGAGCGCCAGATGAACATCATCCGCGGGTGGTTCTGCGCGGCATCCGGATCGGCGAAGGCGAAGTCCAGCGAACCGTCCTTGAACTTGGACAGCGCGTAGTCGGCCGGTGCGATGCCGGCCTGTTCGGCCTCGCGCACCAGCTGCAGCGGATTGCGGTCCAGCTGCGGCGCGCTCGGCAACCAGCCCATGCGCACCGCGCGCAGGTTGAGGTCGGCCAGGCTGCCGCTGTACTTGGAGGCATCGGCCAGCGGCGACAGCAGTTCGTCCACCTGCAGCTTCTCGTAACGCCACTGCCCGGTGTTGAAGTAGAAGAACGAGGTACCGTTCATCTGCCGCGGCGGGCGGCTCCAGTCCAGGCCGAAGGCCAGCGGCTGCCAGCCGGTCTGCGGGCGCAGCTTTTCCTGGCCCACGTAATGCGCCCAGCCACCACCGGTCTGGCCCACGCAGCCACACATGACCAGCATGTTGATCAGGCCGCGGTAGTTCATGTCGTTGTGGAACCAGTGGTTCATGCCGGCGCCGACGATGATCATGCTGCGACCATGGGTCTTGTCGGCGGTGCGGGCGAACTCACGGGCAATCTCGATCACCTCGGCGCGTGACACGCCGGTGATGCGCTCCTGCCAGGCGGGCGTACCCGGCACGTTGTCATCGAAGCTCTTGGCGACATTGCCGCCGCCGAAGCCGCGATCAACGCCGTACTGCGCCAGCAGCAGGTCGTAGACCGTCGCCACCAGCGCTTCACCGCCATCAGCCAGCTGCAGGCGGCGCAGCGGGATGTTGCGCTCCAGTACGTCCTCGGCCGGTGCGGCGGTCCAGCCGTCGCTCTCGATGCCGCCGAAATACGGGAAGCTCACCGCCTCGATACCGTCGTGGATGTCGGCCAGGCTCAGGCGCAGGCGCGTGTCATGGCCATCGCTGGCCTTTTCCTCGATGTTCCACTTGCCCTTCTCGCCCCAGCGGAAGCCGACCGAGCCATTCGGCACGGTGATCTCGCCGCTGTTCTCGTCGAACGCCAGCGTCTTCCATTCCGGATTGTTGCTTTCGCCCAGCCCGCCCAGCTCACTGGCGCGCAGGAAGTGGCCTGGCACCAGGCGACCATCGGCACGGCGCTCGATGCGCACCAGCATCGGCATGTCCGAGTACTGGCGGCAGTAGTCCTGGAAGTATTGCGAGGGCGTGTCGACGTGGAACTCGCGCAGGATCACGTGGCCGAAGGCGAATGCCAGCGCGGCATCGGTGCCCTGCTTGGGATGCAGCCAATGGTCGGTGAGCTTGGCCAGCTCCGAGTAGTCGGGGCAGATCGCCACCGTCTTGGTGCCGTTGTAACGCGCCTCGGTGAAGAAGTGCGCATCCGGGGTGCGCGTCTGCGGCACGTTCGAGCCCCAGGCGATGATGTAGCGGCTGTTGTACCAGTCGGCCGATTCCGGCACGTCGGTCTGCTCGCCCCACACCTGCGGCGAGGCCGGCGGCAGATCGCAATACCAATCGTAGAAGGACAGACAGGCACCGCCGAGCAGCGACAGATAGCGCGCTCCAGCCGCGTAGGACACCATCGACATCGCCGGAATCGGCGAGAAGCCGACGATGCGGTCGGGGCCGTATTCCTTGGTGGTGTAGAGGTTGGAGGCGGCGATGATCTCGTTGGCCTCGTCCCAGTTCAGGCGCACAAAGCCACCCATGCCGCGGCGACGCTTGTACTCACGCGACTTGGCCGGGTCCTGCACGATGCTGGCCCAGGCTTCGACCGGCGACAGGGTCTTGCGGGCCTGCCGCCACATGCGCAGCAAGGTGCCGCGGATCAGCGGGTACTTGAGCCGGTTGGCGCTGTACAGGTACCAGGAATAGCTGGCGCCGCGTGGGCAGCCGCGTGGTTCGTGATTGGGCAGGTCCGGGCGGGTGCGCGGGTAGTCGGTCTGCTGGGTTTCCCAGGTGACCAGGCCGTTCTTGACGTAGATCTTCCAGCTGCAGGAGCCCGTGCAGTTCACACCGTGGGTGGAACGTACGATCTTGTCGTATTGCCAGCGGGCGCGATAACTGTTTTCCCAGTCCCGCCCTTCGCTCTTGCTGAACCCATGGCCATCGGCGAAGGGTTGTGGATCACGCTTGAAGAACTGCAAGCGATCAAGGAAATAGCTCATGGTGAATCTCCGTTCGCAAACTGCTGCATCGTGGCTAGGGGTGACATCTGGCTGCGGTGCGGGTGTAACTCAGCAGGGTGTTTCGGCGCCCCGCCGGTAGTACCACCACCAGGTCACGGCCAGGCAGGTGGCGTAGAACGCGATGAAGCCGTACAGCGCCATGTCCGGGCCGCCGGTCAAGCTGATCGAAGTGCCGTAGCTCTTCGGGATGAAGAAGCCGCCATAGGCACCGATGGCGCCGGAGAAGCCGACCACGGCTGCCGATTCGATGCTGGCCTGATGCGCAGCGGCCTTCTTGCCTTCAGCGCCTTCATTGGCCGACAGGCGCTCGTGCAGGGTGCGGAAGATCACCGGGATCATCCGGAACGTGGTGCCGTTGCCGATGCCGCTGAGCACGAACAAGGCCATGAACGAGAGCAGGAAACCGTAGAAGTTGCCGCCCTGGCCTTTATTGGGCAGGAAGTGCAGTACGCCGAACACGGCTGCGATCATCAGCGCGAATACCCAGAAGGTCAGCCGTGCGCCGCCCCAGCGGTCGGCCATGCTGCCACCCACCGAGCGCATCAGCGCACCCAGCAGCGGGCCAATGAAGGCATAGGCCAGTGGATTCACGTCCGGGAACTGGCTCTTGACCAGCATCGGGAAACCAGCAGAAAAGCCGATATAGGAGCCGAAGGTGCCGATGTACAACCAGCACATCAGCCAGTTGTGCTTGCGGCGGAAGATCACCGCCTGCTCGGAGAACGATGAGCGGGCACTGGTCAGGTCGTTCATGCCGAACCAGGCAGCCAGCGCGAAGAAGGCGATGAACGGCACCCAGATGAAGCCGGCGTTCTGCAGGAACAAGGGCGCGCCGCCGTCCACCACAGCCTGCGGAGCGCCGCCCAGGGCACCAAACACGCCTACCGTGATCACCAGCGGTACCACCGCCTGCGATACCGACACCCCTACGTTGCCCAGGCCGGCATTCAGGCCCAGTGCCATGCCCTGGCGCTGCTTGGGATAGAAGAAGGAGATATTGGACATGGAGGACGAGAAGTTCGCGCCACCGAAGCCACACAGGATGGCGATCAGCACGAATACCCAATACGGCGTGGCGGGGTTCTGCACCGCGAAGCCCAGCCACAAGGTGGGCAGCAACAGCGAGGCGGTAGACAAGGCCGTCCAACGGCGGCCACCGAAGATCGGGATCACGAAGGAGTAGAAGATGCGCAGCGTCGCGCCGGAAAGACTGGGCAAGGCCACCAGCCAGAACAACTGATCGGTACTGAAGGCAAACCCGATTTTCGGCAGGCTGATGGTCACCGCCGAAAACAGCACCCACACCGAGAACGCCAGCAGCAGCGCGGGGATGGATATGACCAGGTTGCGGGTGGCAACGCGTTTACCGGTCTGCTCCCAGTAAACCGGATCTTCCGGCCGCCAATCGGTGATGACACCGCCGGGACCGGGCCTGCTGTTTTTTACGGCATCGCGACTGGCACTCATGCAACGCTCCAAGGCTGTTTGATACGGCGCTGGTTCTGCTGTGCTGTTGCCTGCCCAGTCGCCACGGCGTCATTAAGCCCGGCGGCCCTGGGGCCGGTATTGATCTTGATCAACCAAAGGCGGCATAACGGCGCCTACCTGACAAATATCAATCTGCGGCGACGCTGACGTCGCTTGCACGGCGCTGCACGCCACGCTGGCGCACGCTGTCACGTACATCGACATCAAACTGAAGATGCAGCGGTTGCGGTTGCAGGGGGAGTTCGTAAGAGAGTCTATCACGGCACGGCAGGCGCTGCTGCAACGCCAGCACATCCTCCTGAGGCAGCGCGAACCGCAGCGCCGTGACGCTGCCATCCAGCCGCGCCTGTTCGCCTGCATGCAGCTGCAGCGCGCAGGAAAAGCTGCCCAGTGCCCCCAGGTCGGTCCGGCTGGTCACCCACTGCCCCGCCAACAACTCGGCCAGCTCGTTTTCGTCAATGCGCAGTCGTACGGACTGCGACTGGATCTGCACTTTCATGAGGCAGAGCCTCCCATTGGATGGGGGTATTGCAGTTCAGCAGACGGGCATCGCCATCGTCGGGCAGGCGCAGCTCGATGCTGCCCAGCTGTCGCTGCAGGCGGTACAACGAGCGCGGCCCGTTCACGTCCATCACCATCGACTGCAACAGGGTGCGACAGCTGCGGTCAATGTTCAACCGCATTGGCAGCGGTTGCCCGCGGAAATGCACGCAGCGAGCGTCACCTGCGTCACGCAACCGCCAAAGAAGTTGCCGGTCGAGCAGCGGCATGTCCACCGCCACCACCCAGACAGGGCCATCCGGCAGCGTCTTCACCACGCTGTAGAGCCCCCCCAACGGACCGCAGCGCGGCACCAGGTCGGGGACCGACTCGACCCCCGGCAGCACCGGGTAGCTGCCGCTGACCCGTAGCGTCTGCGCACCCGCGGCCTGCAGCAGCGCGCACATGTGCGCCAGCAGGGACCTGCCCTGCCAACGCAGCAAGGCCTTGTCCTGGCCCATGCGGCTGGACAGGCCACCGGCCAGCACGATGCCGGCCATGGCCGGCAGGTCAGTGGGCGTGATCGTGGACATGTCCGTCGTCGGCGTGCTCGGCGCTGGGTTGGCACAGGCTGCAGCCTTCGCTCCACTCGCTGTCGCCATCCTGGTAATGCTCCTGCTTCCAGATCGGCGAGCGGTGTTTGACCGCCTCGATCAGCTGCCGGCAGGCACGGAAAGCCTCGTCACGGTGGGGACTGCCGGCGGCAACAACCACCGCCACCTCACCCACCGCCAGGCGGCCCCTGGCGTGGGCCACGTACAGCTTGATGCGCGGGCCGAACTCGGCCTCCACCTCGGCCACCAGGCGCTGGAACTCGTTGAGTACCAGCGGCTCGAACATGTCATAGGTGATGCCCTGCACCGCGCGCCCTTGGTTCAGGTCGCGCACCTTGCCGATGAATACATCGATGCCGCCAAAGCCGGGGTCGGACACAAAAGCGATGCCCTCGCCCGGATCAATCGCGGCGGCGCTGCGCTCGACCACTTTCCATAGATTTTCCGCGCTCATTTCAACCTCCGCTCACCGGTGGCAGGATGGCCACACGACCGTCCGCAGGCAGCGGCTCGCTGTCGCGCAGCACGCGCTTTTCATCGGCAAATACCGAATAGTCCACCAGCCCGGCACGGAACCGGGGGAACCGTTCCAGCAGCAACTCGCGCAATGCCCGGCGCAGGTCCACGATGTGTTCACCGTTCACCCGCACGCTTAGCTCGCGACGATGATCCAGCTCGGAAAACACACCAAACAACTGCACAACGACCTCTCTCATGCTTCCTCCTGCCGGGCCAGTTGCAGCGGCTCGCGATGCCCCCAACCCTGCACGCGAGCCAATGTGCCGGCCGGGGCCAACGCATCGTCACCTTCCAGAATCGCCCAGGCGTTGGCCTGCAGCATGGTCTTGAGCCGGAACGATTCCTGCCCGGACAACACCCGCACGCTCAGCCGCCCCCCCGCATCCAGTTCCACCCGTGCCCGTGCGTGCATGCGCAGCCCCGGTGGCTTGCGCACATCGCCCTGCAACGGCAACTGCAACTGCGCCTCTTCTTCCAAACCCAGCATGCGGCGCAACACCGGCTCCACGAAGAAGCGCAACCCCACTGCCGCGGATATCGGATTGCCCGGCAGGCCGAAGTACAGGCAACCATCGGCCAGGCGGGCGAACAGCAGCGGCTTGCCCGGGCGGATGGCGACCTTGTGGAACAGCACGGTGGCACCACGGGCACGCAGGGCATCAGGGATGAAGTCATAGCGGCCCTGCGACACCGCCCCCGTACTCAGCACCACGCGCGCGCCGGCGGCCAAGGCCGCGTCCAGCGCAGCATCAAAAGCAGCCACGTCATCGCCAACGACACCGTTCCAGACCACATCAGCACCCGCGGCGTGCAGGCGGCTGACCAGGAAGGGGCGGTTGCTGTCGCGTATCTGCCCGGACTGCAACGGCTGGGCCGCATCACTGATCAGCTCCTTGCCGGTGCTGATGACCGCCACCTGCGGCCGCTGCTGCACCTGCACCCGGGCTGTCCCGAGGGCATGCAGCAAGGTCATGGCGTTCACATCCAGCGACGTGCCAGCGGCAAGCACGGTTTCGCCCAACTCCACGTCCTGGCCGCGCAGCCGCACGTGTTGCCCGGGCGTGACCATCGCCTGCAGACGCACGCGCGCAGGACGACCCTCCACGGCATCCAGCACCTCCACCTGCTCGACCGGCACCACGCTGTCCAGGCCGGCCGGCATGCGCGCACCCGTCATGATTTCCCAGGCCTGTGCTGCCTCCCCCTGTGCTGCGGCATCGCCTGCGGCCTGCCAGCCGGCAACCTGCAATACGGCACCGGCAGGCAAGGGCTGGCCGTCCGCGCACAGGGCGAAGCCGTCCATCGCAGCATTGTCGAACGGTGGCAGGTGCTGGGCACTTACCACTGGCGCAGCCAGCACCCGGTCTGCTGCCTCGGCAACCACCACCTGCTCGGTCTTTGGCGCCGGCGCCTCGGCCAACAGGATCTGCAGGGCCTGCGCGTAAGTGATCATGCGTGGCTGGCCCCGTCGATCATCGCCAATGCATGGCCCAGCACCGGCGTGAGAATGCTCATGCACTGTGCCGCGGCACGCGGGCTACCCGGCAGGGCGATGACCAGCATGCCCCCCAGTTGCACCACCTCGGCACGGCTCAGCCATGCCAACGGCGTGTGCTGCGCGCTAAGGCCACGGAGCATCTGCGCCAGCCCGGGCACGCTGCGCCCACCCAGCGACTGCAACGCCTCTGGAGTGAGATCGCGCTGTCCCAGGCCCGTGCCGCCAGTGCACAGGCAGATGCGGATGCCGCTGGCGGCGAACGCGTGCAGACGCCCGGCCAGCGGCTCGATGCCATCGGCCAGTACTTCCGTGCTGACCACTTCGCCGCCCAGTGCACGCAGCCCCTCGGCCAGCACTGGCCCGGATTCATCCACATAGTCGCCCCGGCTGGCACGATCGCTGAGCGTGATCACCACACAGCTCGCACCTTGCAGCTGTCTTGGCGGACGCGGGCGGAAGCGCTCACGCTCCTCCGCATCCATACCCTGTGGGTGCAACCACACGCCGCTCTTGCCGCCTTCCTTGAACAGCAGCCGGACACCGCCGATCTCCAATGCGGGCTCGACCGGCTTGCTGAGGTCATACAAGGTCAGCAGGGCCGCGTTGACCCCTGCCAGCGCTTCCATCTCCACCCCGGTACGCGCTTCACTGGCGCATTCGCACCACACCCGGATGGCAAGCCGCTCCGGCGCCGGCGCGCAGTAAACCCTCACCAGTTCCAGTGGCAGCGGATGGCACAGCGGCATCAACGCCGAGGCCATTTTGGCCCCCTGCAGGCCAGCAATCTCGGCCATCACCAGTGCGTCCCCCTTGGGCAGACGTCGCTCGACGATCAGGGGATAGGCAACAGGCCCGGCGACAAGCTCACCCACCGCCACCGCGCGGCGACGGGTAATGCGCTTGTCACGTACATCGGCCATATGGAATGCCGCACTCATCTGCCCACTCATTGCTTGTCTCATCCTCCAATCGAGGCCAGATGCGGGGTCAACCCGGTCTGGCCGAAATGCAGTCCATGCCCGGCTGCCTTCAGCCCAAGCTGGGTGGTGATGCGCGCCAGCAGCGCGCCCTGGTCCTCATCTGACTGCAGCAGCGGCCGCAGTGCGATGCCGAAGTCACCGAACAGGCACAACCGCAGATCGCCGCGCGCGGTAACCCGCAGGCGGTTGCAACCTTTGCAGAAATCCTTTGAGTAAGGAGCGATGATGCCGATGCTGCCGCGATGGTCGGGATGACTGAACTCACGTGCGGGGCCCGCATCGGCAGCGCGTCTGCGCTCGCTCCAGCCAGCAGCCAGCAACTGCCCGACGATCACATCGGCGCACAGATGGTGACGTTCAAAGTAATCGCGGTTGTCACCGGTGCGCATCAGTTCGATGAAACGCACGCTCACTGGCCGGTCGCGCAGGAAGGCCATCCATTGCGGCAGTTCGTCGTCATTGAGGCCGCGCAGCAGCACGGCATTGAGCTTGACCGATTGCAGGCCCAACGCCTGGGCCAGGGCGATGCCTTCCATCACCTCGGGCAGGCGGTCATGTCCGGTGATGGCATGGAAACGCTCGCGACGCAGGCTGTCCATACTCACGTTGAGCGCAGTCAGGCCCGCACGATGCCAGCCTGGCAGGCGCCTGGGCAGCAGGCAGCCGTTGGTGGTGATGGCAACCTTGCGCACGCCCGGCACCTGCGCCACGGTGGCGATGATCTGGTCCAGGTCCTTGCGCAGGCTCGGCTCGCCACCGGTCAGGCGGATCTTGTGCATGCCCAGCGTGGCAAACGCCCGTACCAGCCTTGCGATTTCATCCACCGCAAGAAAGCGCGGCCGGCCGTCGGCCTGGTAGCCGTCGGGCAGGCAATAGCTGCAACGGAAGTTGCAGGCTTCGGTCAGCGACAGACGCAGGTATGGAAAGCTGCGCCCGAAGCCATCGGTGAGTTGGCTCATGGCTGTTTCACCTCCTGACTGCACGTATCCACGCTCGCCCGGCATGCCGGGGTTCCCTCGCCTGTAGTGACTGACCGTCAGCCTACGTGGGGCTTTGAAGCGATGGAATGACTTAAATCAATCAAGGGCACCGCCATGCCTTGCGAAGCTATGGCAGCATACCCTTTACAAAACGCCCTGTCCTGTGACCCCGATCATGATGCTGAACGATTTCAATGGCCTGCTGCAGGCAGCAGGACAGCAAACCGAGCCCCAACGCCTGTTGTTTGTGTTCGTCAAAGCCGACCTGCCCGAATCACCCACCGCCGATCAGCATGCCCGCCACAGCAACGGCGAAGGTGGCACGTTGAGCCCGGTGCTGTGTGTGGACAAGGCCCCGCAGGAAATCGCGTCCTTCCAGACCCTGGCCGCCGAATCCGCCCAGACCGGGCTGGTCTGGGACCTGGTGTTTGTTGCCTCACTGGATGGCCGTGGCGGCATTGCCCCGTCCAGCGATGAAGCAACGCAACCACTGCGCCTGATGGTCAACGCGGTCAACGACGGCCAGATCAGCCGTTTTGCCGCCTTCGATCGCGATGGCACACCGGTGCAGTTCTACTGAGCCAGCAGCTGCAGCATCAGGAAGAACACCACCAGCACCGTATTCAAGCCCCAGGCCACGGTCAGGCCGCGCGCGGCAACACCGTAATTGGGATTTTGCGCGCTCGGCGCCGCCCGCCATACCGCCGGGATGATCCAGCCCGTATACAGCAGCAGCGCCGCGAACAACGCCAGCAACAACGGGGTGCGCCCCTGCGCCAACGCCCAGAGGGCGGCGGCCCATAACAGATTGCTGGGGATCACCCCCTGCAGCCAGAACACGCGCCAAAGTCGGGAGGGCGGCAGCTTGTCACCTTGGGCGTGGAGGGAACTGACAGCGGTCATGGCTGCAACTCCTAGTCAGCGAGGCATGGGTACACTTTGCGCCGCCGAGGCGGGCGGGTCAAATCCCTGCCCGGTGTCGGCGCGCGCGGACAGAGCCCAACGCCCAGGCGAGCCGCCCGAACGGCCCGCACCATACTCACCCCAGCATGTCCGGCCGGAACAACGAACGGCGGCTGATCATCCTGCCTGCCGTCATGAACACTCCATCGCCGGTGTAATGCAGCGTACGCGGATGCCTGGGCGACACTGCCACATGCGCCTTCACCACCTCGAAGACGAAGAAGTTGTAGCGCTCCACCAGCGCATCGTCGTGCAGACGGCATTCGAGGTTGGCATGACACCGCCCCAGCAGCGGCGCACGCACCCGGGATGCCCGCACCGGCGCAAGATCGAACAGCGCGTACTTGTCCACCGACACACCACTGCAGTTGCCGATGCGCACCACCGTATCCGCCAACGGGACCGTCGGCAGGTTGATCACACACTCCCCACTACGGCGGATCAGATCGAAACTGTGGGTGGCGCTGGAGATCATCAGACCGACCAGCGACGGTGAGAACTCCAGCACGGTGTGCCAGCCCAGCGTCATGATGTTCCGCTGCTGCTGCCATTGCGACGTCACCAGCACGATGGGGCCGGGCTCAAGGTACTGACGCACTTTTTCCACGGGGAAATCCTGCTTGCGTAATGGCGAACGCATCCTGGTCTCCTTGTTTCATGTGTGATCAGCGCTGGACAGCACCACGCTCCGCGCAACAGCACACCACCTGCAGGGGAAGCATTACGTGAGCGTCCCCCATGCAGCGCGTTGTCCCGGCCCCCGCCGGCACTAACACATGCAGCCATGAATCCGTGTCCGGATTGAGCAGACCTACATGGTCGCCGGCTTCTCCTAACCTGCCGGCTTGTATCCCCGTACGCAACCACTGTGCCAAGGACAGACACATGCGACCTCGGAGGTGGAGTTCCCAGGATTTAGTGGACACCTGACCGAGGGTGGCGATGCGCTGCCTCGAACTCGTCAGGACTGGCCCCGCCCAGATGGCTGTGGCGACGTGTTGGATTTTAAAACCCATCGATGTAGTCGGATATGTCCGAGGTCGCCACGTCACGATTCGCATAGATGCGCTTCTTGATCCGTTCCTTTTTCAAACTGCTGAAGAAGGACTCAGCGACCGCGTTGTCCCAGCAGTTGGCACGTCTGCTCATGCTTGGCTCGAGGTGGTTGTCTTTGCAGAAACGCCGCCATGCATCACTTCCGTACTGTGAGCCTTGATCCGAGTGGATAAGGGTTTTGCGAGGACGTCGGCTGCGCACGGCTTTCATCACGGCATCCAGAACAAGTTCTCGATGAATCGTTGGTCTGACAGCCCAACCAACAACCCTGCGTGAGAAAAGATCCAAAACAACCGCCAGGTACAGCCAACCCTGCCACGTGCGGATGTAAGTGATATCCGTCACCCATGCCTCGTTCGGGCGCGATACGCTGAACTGACGCTGGAGCAAATTAGGGATTAAGACATGAGGTTTTGGAACAGGGATGTGCCGTATGCGGTAGCCATGCAGCGCGTGCAATCCGTTCACCCGCATCAAGCGAGCAACCCGATGTTTGCTGCATGCCTCCCCGTGCTCCCTCAGGTCGAGAAACACCCTGGGGGCGCCATAAATTCCGTGGCTGGCGGCAAACGACGCACGTATCAAGCGAAGCAACCGCGCATCTTCTTGCGCTCGATCGGAAATCGGATGTTCACGCCATGCGTAGTAGCCGGCTCGAGCAACCCCAAGCAGACGACACATCATCTGGATACTGAACTCGTCCCGATGCGCATCGATAAATTTGTAGGCTTGCCGGGTCTTGCTGGTGATCTTGCCTGCAGACATGACTGTCTCCCAATGCTACCCCCAACAGAGGCTAGCTCTGTCTAGGAAATCCTGGGAACTCCAGTTCGATGAAGCGTTTTGAATAGCAGTAGAGAAAAAGAGCCCGGCGTACCGGGCCCACGGTTCTACTCCCCAGTAGAGGCCCCGGATCATGACGACCGCCCTCAATTCAGTCAAGCATTTCTGCGAAGTCCAAGCGGAGACAGGCGGGCTTACTCTGAAGGCCTAAAGCAAACTGCGCTGCAACGGGGGATATATAAGGCCCTCGCCTAGCGCTTGGGCCATTGGATTGAGGTGGTGCGGTTCAGCCGCTCGTTTGGTCTGGATATGCAGGACTTGATGACCGCGGTATACCAAGAGATCCGAAATCAATCGCCGATGGCAGCGCCACCACAACAGTTCTGCACACATCAGCGCCGTGCGCCCTTGCGCAGCTGCAGCCAAGGCTTGCTCAAGCCCGTCCGCAAACTCTGTGCTGGCCATGTGATCCGCATACCCCTGGAATGACGAATTTCTCCACCCGCCGTTCGGCGACCCCGGCAGCACTGATCGCCGCCCTCCTAATTGAGAAATCCACTCGTAGCCAACGCCGTCCCGAGGCAACTGCTCGCTCATCGCGTCGCTACCGAACCAAGGAAACTTTCGAGAGCCAGGGAACCGCCTGACGTCAACCACAGCGGTGATCTCGTGGACTCGTAGGACTTCCCGAAAATCCTCCCAAGTGCGGGTGGAATGGCCTACCGTCCACAGCCGTGGGGACTCATCGCGAGGAGCCAGCTTAGCGCTGCCGCCGGCAGGACCCGTAGCATTCATAGGGGTCCTTCACACCCCGAATGAATCGGCCACACGAGGTTTTCTGTGTCAAAGCCCTGGCACTCAGCTATCCGCAGCCACTTGCGTGCTTCCGATGGCTCCATCACCGGACTTCGATGCAGAAGCACTAGACCTTGTCGTCGCGGCTCGCCAATTAAAACCGTTCGGTAATCAACGTCAACCTTCATCACGAACACCCTGCCGGAGAGAAAAGGCAGCCGCTGGGCGCTGCTCAAGGACTCCGAGCGCTGGAGCTACAAGCAACTGTGCACCATGCACTGGCTGCAGCGCAGCGGCCTGAAGACGGCGCGTGCCTGGCACTTGAAACAGGCACTGCGACGCCTGTACGCAGCGGGGCTGTCGCCGGAAGAAGCCGACCACCAGCTGGACCGTTGGATCAGCTGGGCACGCCGCAGCCGCCTGCCGCCGTTCAAGCGTCTTGGCGCGACCCTGCGCGAGCACAAGGCCGGGATCATCGAGCACTTCCGGAGTGGCCTCACCAACGCCAGCGTGGAGACGATGAACGCCCAGATCCAGGCGGCCAAGGCGCGGGCGAAGGGCTATGCCACCCACGAGAACCTGATCGCGATCGCCTACCTGTTGTGCGCCAAGCTCAAGCACTTGCCGCGCAATCCATGGTTGGCGCCGGCGGCGGCATGATCAGGTCAGTTCCACAGGGATCGCGACAGAGCCTGTTCTTCGCGCCAGGGCACGAACCCGCGCAAGGCCACGAGTACCAATTCAACCTCGACAGCGACGAAGGCCGGCAGACGCTGGCAGCAATGCTGGCCTTCCTGCAGGCCCACGTGCCGTCGCCACTGGCCTCGCCCACGGGGGCATCAAGCAGCGGGTAGCCATCGCCTCGCCCACCCGCCTGCATGAGGGTGCGCCGGCCTGGACCCCGGACGCCGCCACACTCAGACCAGCTTCGCCTCCCGCAGGAGATCCTCCAGATAGGTGCCCCGGGTCTTGGCGATGGCCGCACTGCTGGCGATGCGCGCAAGCCAAGGCAGCTTCACCTCGTCCAGCGGCTTGCGATCGTTGAGGTAGTACAGCGCGCTGAGCAGCACGCGCACGTCGAACATCGACGCAAAGACCTCGGGCACGCCGCGATCCACCCCCAGCAACGTGTACACAGCTTCCATCGCCGTACGCACCGAGTATTCGGTGGTGAACACCGTGTCGTGCTCGGTCTCGGCGAAATTGCCGATGAACGCCAGGTTCTGCGAGCCCTCCGGCACCACCAGCGGCCGGTCGCCGGCCGCGCGCGGCATGAAATAGGACGTGATGTAGGGCATGTTGCACGGCACGGTGCTGGCCGCGTTGTGCGCCAGCTCATCGATCTGGTCCACCGGCACGCCGATGTGGTACAGCCATTCGGCACACAGTTCCGCGCCGGTGCACTCGCGGATCGTCTTCGGCACGTAGTCGCCGGGCTTGTCGGAAAACAGCCCATACAGCCAGACCACCAGTTCCTTCTGCGGATCCTGTTCGGCGAAGTGGGGCTGCCGGCTCATGCTGAAACCGTACAGCCAGCTTGAATCCTGGATGCTGCAGGGGCCACCGGTGACGATCACGCCCGATCGCGGGTCGCGGCCCGTGATCCGTTCGAGATACGGCACGATGCGATCGTCGGTCAGCGTGACCGTCGCGGAGACCGTCCAGTTCGCCTCCGGAATGTTCTCGCAGAACTTCTCCGGACGGCCGAAGGCGGGGTCACGCTCGGCCATTCGCTTCCACAGCGACCATGCGCCGCCGCGGTCGGTCACGATGGACGCCGGCGTATCGTTGTCACCGAACGTGGAGCTTTCGGTGATCGAACCGTTGGTGACCAGCACCAGGTCCTTCGGACCCACGGCGATCTTCTCGGCGACGCCGTCGCTGGTGAGCCGGATCGCGGTCGCGAACTTGCCATTGCCGCTCGCGGTGACCAGCACGTCGTCGACCTGCGTGTTGTAGCGGAAGGTGACGCCCTGTCCTTCCAGATAGGCCACCAGCGGACGGATCAGCGACTCGTACTGGTTGTAGTGGGTGAAGCGCAGCGAAGTCAGGTCCGACAGGGTCGAAATGTGATGGACGAAACGCAGGATGTAGCGCCGCATCTCCACCGCGCTGGCCCATGGCTCGAACGCGAACATGGTGGCCCAGTACAGCCAGAAGTTCGAAGCGAAGAATTCCTCGCCGAACACTTCGTCGATGCGCTTGTCGTCCAGCTCGCTTTCGCGGGTCAGCGCCAGCGCGATCAGTTCCTCCACCGCTCCTGGAGTGAGCGTGAGGTCGGGCATCCGTTCGATCGGCTCGCCGCGGTTGTGGATCGCGCGGCAGGGGTTGCGGGATGGGTCGGTCTTGTGCAGCCAGTACATCTCGTCGAGTACCGAGGCATCGGGCGTATCGAGCGAGGGGATCGAGCGGAACAGGTCCCACAGTGTCTCGAAGTGCGCTTCCATCTCGCGACCGCCGCGGATGATGAATCCCTTGTGCCGGTCGAGGATCCCGTCCATGCTGCCGCCGGGCAGCGCAAGCTCCTCGAAGATCGTGATCGCACTGCCGGGCATCCGCGCGTCGCGGATCAGGAACACCGCACCCGCCAGCGAGGCCAGGCCGGAACCGACGAAGTAGGCACGGCGGCCCTCCACGCCTTCGGGCTTGGGGGGGCGCGAGAACGCCTCGAAGTTTCCACTGCTCCTGTACATGTCGATCTCCATGGTTGAGGGGTCGATCGCGGCCCCAGCCAGCGATCAGGGAGAACATTCGCAAAGCATCTGATAAGAATGGATGAAGAATCGAACCGACAGACGCGCCGCGCGAATGACGGGTTCGCAGTGCAGGGGCGATCGTGGTGGCGAGGGGGCGCGTCGTGGCCACCGCCCTGTCGCCCGGCAACGGGGCACACCGCGGGTTCCCGGCCGGCAGCGATCCGGTCATACAGAGCTGGCCCCGTCTGTTTGAACAGCCAAGCCGTATCCGATAAGTGGATCGCCTGCCGGTCAAGCTGCCTTCGGCAAAGGCAGCGGTTGTATGTACTCTCTTTGTACCAGAGTGTCAGGCCCGGTGAGAAAGCAGAGCGGGCCATGGCCGTGCTAGACCAGATCAACGCGAAATTCGGCAGAGGCACCGCAGGAATGGGCACCGTCGGCTAGCGGGTTGGTGCCACCAGACCTGGCGAGCAGTCCAAAGTATCTATCAACGCTCAATGGCGGCCCATATTGCATTCGCTGTCTCCCAGCTATACAACGAAGTGGAGCGACCTTCTGCCGGCGTGCTGACAAATACCGGCGAAACAGCAACCATTAAACACTAAATACAACCAAAAGGATGGCGGTTGAAAATGTCAGGCAGCAACATCGAACCAGGGAAGTGCAAGCCGCGCTTCGACTTTGAAAGACATAAAAAATCAAGCCAATCAGAGACCGGAAGCATCAAAGAGCTTTTGGAAGAGCTAAACCGCACGCCCCCACATAAGCCAAAAGGCAGCCAAAAATCCAATCCAGCCATATACAGAGAGGAAATAACTAAAGAGAATTTAGAGGGGCGATCAATTTCATCAAATCAAACTTTAATATAGAAATATCATCGATAAATTCAAAACTACCAATCACCACCATCAAAACAATCAAGCTACTCTATCTCAGCAACAGATCATTTAAGGGACAACTTTTCGAAAGAATCTCCCTCCCAGGGTCATCCCAAGCCACTTTTGAACACTGGATAGAACGTAATACACCAAGGAACGAAAAGACCATTCGAGCGGCATCTCAACTCATGTCTACACTTGAGCTTGAGATAAACGATGAAAGACTTAAACACATCCACATCAACAAATCAACACCATCAAAACTAATTGAAATATATGCAAAAAAAATAATGGAATTCATCGCCCCGATCTACGAAATATTCAAAGACGACGGGGAATACAGAGACTGGTATATAACAACCACAATAAGATTTGCATCAAGTGAAATAGAGTCATATAGGCCATCACCACTTCCAGCCAACACAGAAGCCGGCCCCATACACGAAAGGTTATACATCTATTTACTAACACTTCCCTTTCTGCACTTCGTTGGCGAGTACCAGCGGATTGTCGAATCAGAAAACGAAGAGCTGAGCAAATACCAGATAGAGCCACTCTTCACTCAAGCCCTCTCCTCACCGTCGGAGGGCGATGCCCTATTGCGTCCTGTCACATCACTCGCAGCTATTCACTCCTTCCTGCAAACCAATGCAAATGAGCTGGCACGCTTGGTTCACCAAGCCACTGGTTATGAGTTGAGATCCAGCGAGATCACAAACATAGCCGACGAAACGCAGAAGGTTCTGCATGCCTATGTCTTCCACGAATGGCACAGAACAGATCATGACGTCGTCAACATTTCAATGGCCGACTGCGTTGCAGCCCTTTTAGCCATAACGATACAAAAGAAGATCAAAACGAAGTACACGCCCTACTGGAAAGGACAGAGCTCAAGCGAGAAAACTGTATTTCGCCTACTGAGTCACCTGGACACCTCAAGAGACATCGAAGAGCTATATGAAGAGGACTACATCCCGCAAGGCGCGATGCTCACCCTCTATCATCGATATTGCATCGCCTACGCATTACTTTTCGGCCGCAGCAACCGAATGGAAGCGTTTATGAGATTCCAGATCGTATATCTGAAGCACATGACCATAGCTCACTCTCATTTCGATCTTGAAGCAGGCAACGAATACGAGACAAATATCAACATGTTTTGCGAATACCTTATTCAATACATCGAAGATCAAGCCACTTCGCGCGCAATGTAATTTTTAACTTACATCACCCTTATAAATATGTAGAAACTCACTTACATCCTTCGAAGCAACAACACGAAGAATGAAAGGAATCCAAGGGAATAGGAATCAAATAGAACTGACGATAGATTACAGGCAGGGTGTGGTACGCGCACTTACCCTTTCTATCTAATCACAACACTCTTCGATCATGAGTATCTACCGGTAGCCGACAAGAATCACTCTTGTCGGCTTTTTTATTCTCCTTAGAGAAAGGGTGATACAGCAATGGCAAGCTTCCATTACAGCATCAAAAGTGGAAAGAAAGGCAGCGCACGCAGGCACGCCAACTATATCGATCGTAAAGGATCTCATAGTGACAAGAAGGACCTTATCCAAACAGGACATGGAAACATGCCCGAATGGGCAGGAGATGATCCGAAACGGTTCTGGAGCGTTGCTGACAAGCATGAGCGTGCCAACGGAGCAGTGTACCGAGAACACGAAATCACTCTTCCGAGTGAGCTCAGTACTGAACAGCAGGTCGAACTTGCCGACCGGCTTGCAAAGAATCTCGCAGGGATCAAACCCTACCAGTACGCGCTCCATGCACCTGAAGGAAAACTCGGTGGGGATCCCAACCCGCACATCCATCTGATGTGCTCGGACAGACTGCCTGATGGCATCCCCCGTACACCTGAACAGACCTTCGCCCGCTACAACGCCAAGAATCCTTCCGCAGGCGGATGCCGCAAGGATAGTGGCGGAAAGAGCCCAATGGAGTTGAAGCAGCAGGTGACTGCACAGCGAAAACTTGTAGCGGACACCCAGAATCAGTTCCTTGAAGAAAACGGTTATTCAACCCGCGTAGACCACCGCAGCTTGCGTGATCAAGGCATTGCCAGGCCCCCAGAGCGCCACCTCGGCCAACGCTTCGTCAAGGAGATGGCAGATGCAGAGAAGTCGCAGTATGCACAATGTCGTAAAGCCGTGAAGGCAGCTTCATCAGTTGAAAATCTGGGAGAGGTAAGTGCCTAACCCAGCGATTCTGCGACAAAGTCGCAGAATCGCAATGGCACCTACTGACCACAGCAGAAAAGCCCCGGCATATCGCCGGGGCCCCCTTGGCATCAAGACCGCTTACAGTGCCCTCCGGTCAAAGTAGTGATTCATCAAGCGCAGATACATCCTCTTGTCCCGGTACCCACTGCAGACCTGAATTGCTCCCTGACCTTCAAGAATCGAGATAGCTGCATTCAGCCTTGCTCGGTCACGTACAGGTCCATAGCGCAAAACCTGGTTCTTGGGAACGTACGTATCCGAATAAATCCCTTTCCACCACTTGGCATACAGATACCGATCCAAAGCTTGAGCATCGACCTGATCCTGCGATACCACGAACGCTGGTGAGAACAGATGCTTGTACTCATCAACATGCCACCGAACGATGTCGAAGGCACGATTGATCGTATCGAGGGTGATGTCACCTCCCTCTCCACTGAAGTACTGCATCGATGCAGCGAGTCGTGCCACGATCTCCATGATCTTTGCCGCGAAGTCATTGATATCACTCAAGTACTCCCCGTCGCGCAGCAAAGACTCAGTTTCTGATGCCAACTCTACCCAGCGTGCCCTGGCATCGATGGAGAAGGACACCACTTCACGAGCAATGGCGCCCGAGGCTGACCGCTCCTTGTACTTGAACAACAGCTCCGCGATTCGCTCATGGAATGCCGGCAAATGCTCCCACACCGGTTCTACGTCCTCGATTCGCCGGTAGCCCATCATGGAGCGAGGCCACGCAACCAAATAGCGTGCCCAGTGTCCACTCCCCTTTGCAACAGAGCCTCGCCTATTGAGGAACTGCTTGAACGGTTCGTACTGGGTCATGATGCTCACAGAAACGCGCGGATTCATCGCAATCAGATGCTCGTTCTCCGCACGATCCAACGGCATCATTCCTGGCGAATCCCAGAGACGATTGAGCAGGCCCACATTCGCCATTGCCTCGCTCTTGAACAGCATATGACCTTCGTCAGTCGTGATGGCGATGGACTCACCATCACCCTGAACGGCCTCCATGATGGCCTTGGCCGTGATGTCCTGCCTCAGGAAGCAACGCAGGCGGGGCTGCAGAGGTTTCTTTTCTGAAAACTCCTTCAGCTGTGCCTCGAGTGCTTCGACAGACTTGCCAGCAGCAACTGCTTTACTGATCGCGCTCCTCAGCCCCTTCATCTTGGCCGTCCAGAGTCCATAGTCGATCTCATAAGCCTCAGTCTGCTGCTTGAACGCAGCCATCTCCTTCGTGTCTGCATCGCGGAAAGGCGCCTGCAGTAGCTCGAACACCGTGGACTTGCGCTCACCAGACTCAGCCACAAGCATCAAGTTCTGGGTTACAGGCTTGATCTGTCCGGTCGGCAACTTGACATCAATCAGACCTTGGCACGCCATCGAAATGGCATTGATAAGACCCATGCCAACCATGGCGTCGGGAACTTGAACGTTGCGAAGGAGCTCAAGGCCTGCCTCACGAGCAACATGGTGAAAGGTTTCCAGGGGATATTTGGGGGCATAACGCTGCCAATTGGTTGTCATCATGCATCCTCCTCTGTCGAGCCAACCGCGGTCTGTTCTTCAACCTCAACCAACAGATGGCCACAGCTCTGGCACCGAGCAGCATCGCCCTCCGCATGGCGACGAAAACGCTCCTCCTTGAGCAGCTTGCGGAACTGAATCAGGTTCAGATCATGCTTGTACGCAGCATTGAACTGCTCTACCAAGATCTTCTTGCTCATCTTCTTTGCGATGTGCTGTTCCAGGATCGGATAGGCCTGCCTGAAGTCCTGCTCCAGCTTGCCCTTCCCCTTGGTCGACTGTTCACTCAAAGCGTGCGTGAGCGCGTCAAGCGGCGAAGAGTGGACTGCAAAATTAGCCATCATCACTTCTCCTCCTTCGCACGACGGAACTTCACTGCACGGCCTTCTACCCATGCCATTGCCTCATGCGTCCAGTAGAACTTCGGGGACAGTTCGCTGTCATAGAGCGGAATGCCCTTCGGGAAGTCCGGATCGGTCTTCATCAGCTCGTATGCCTTGCTCCTGCTGACGCGGAGCAGCTTGATCAGCTCCTTCAGACGCAGCGTCGGACTATCCGGCCAACCTGCTTTCCCAGCACTGTTGTTCTCTTCGGCCAAAGTCATGCTTTTGTCTACGCCCTGGCGCAGACTGGACGTCATGTGCTTCATTTGTTGATTCCTTCGTTGTGTTGAACGTTTCAGGAAGGAATCCGGCCGGTTTCCTATCGAAGGTGATTGGCCTCCGACGTGATCAGTGTCGATATGCTGCTGTTGGGGGTACAGGGAAAAAAAATCCAGGTTTTTTCCAGGGACGCGCACAACCGACCAGATCAAAGAAAAATCAAACACTTACATACCAGGGAGCTTTCGCTCCCTGGCATGTCTCGTCCTTTGCGCCCACAAACCGGTCCGTTCCATCCGATGTCCGCTCAGGACCTGAACTGCCTCTTGTCCGTACCTGATACAGATCCGTACCGGTACGGCTCTCCTACGACACCAACCGAGACGCTTGCGCTTTCAGTCTGTCCTTGAGACTTCCGTTCGCTGATACCTGCACAACTTCACCCTGGCCTGATGGATAGAACTCCTCGACCACGGCCGGCACGTCTTCGTCCAGGTCCTCGAAGGCCCCGTTAGCGAAGCCCTGTCTCGCCGCCTCATCCAGTGCAGCTTGGTCGATCCCCGCTGCAGCTCTTGTTGCGTGTCGCTCAATCGCCTCTGCGACAGCCTGTTCGAGCGTCAGCCCGCTCCGAACCACCAGATCGACGTAGTAGATCGCTGATCGGTAGCTCATCGTCGTGGACTTGCCCCGCAGCTTCAGCTCGAGCGGCAGACAAGACAGCCTTCCGCCCGACACTGCACTGAGGTAGTGCAGCCGTGCTGCCAGTGTGCGGATGGTGTTGTAGGAGGTGGTGCGCAGAACAAAGCTACCCATCACATCCCCCGCCCCGTCCCCAATGACCACATTCAAGCGGGCATAGGCTTTGCAGCCCCCACTGGCAAACTGACACCCATCCGGACCAGGACAAGGCAACGTCTCCATGCCTTCAGGCCCAGCACGCCGGCAGGTGTCTCCATTGCCTACACACAGCGGTCTTCCGTTCTCGCGATTGAACAGCGAATAGTCAGCCCGGAGGTTCAGGGTTGGATCGTCGAAGAGCAGGCGCACCGGGATGGATCGCAGCTTGTTACCCTCCGATGCCTTCCGCAGCTCTTCATCCAGCGGGTGCAGCACCCAGCCATCACGGTTCTGTACCTGGCTGGTGAGGGTGAACTGGTCGTCCTTTTCGGGCAGCCGCTTGCCATTGCGCTCTACTACCCGGCCGATGGAAATACGCCCAATCACGGGCGGCGTTATGGCCAGTCCCTTCAGCATGATGTGACCTCTTTGATCGTGGTGTTGATCCGGAATCGGCGCGACCCCGGACGGACTGCCGTGTAGGCCGCAGCGATCTCCGGGTGCTCGGCTGCGAGCCGCTTGGTATCCAGTGACGTGCCATCCTTACTACGGCGGTAGATGACTTCTCCCAGTGAGCCGAACCGGGCAATGGAAGCGTCCCCCATGGCTTGCTGCAGTGTCTGCTTGAGCAGTTCTACCTGCTGTTCCTGCTCTGCAACTGCCTCAGTGAACGAGACAAGGTTGGTGAAGGTCTCGACCAATTCCGGGTCCTGACTGAAATCGACAACGGTGTCCTTGCCTGGGTACAAGCTCCGCAACGCCCTGGCCGCTGACTCCGAGCCATCGGCTGGTGGCTCGATGTCATTGATGACGTGCTCCCAGAACCGGACCTCCAATACCACCAAGCGGCTGATGATCTCTTCGTCTCGCTCAATACGGTGGATCCTCAGCGCCTGGCCACACAGCAGCACTGCCACATCTGCTGCCTGCTTCCCCGTCACTGCCAACTGATGCTGTACCTGCAGCTGCACGTACTCGGGAACCCCGTCTTTCCACAACCGAGAGCCGAACTCCCCTGCTGTCTTGCACTCAAGGATTTGGACCCCCGGGGAACCAATTACCTCTCGATCGAGGTTGGCCAGCATGTGCGGAAAGGTCGGGTGCTGCAGAACGGCGTTGACCCGACGTACCCGGTTCCCCGTGCGCTCCTGGTAGGCCGTGGCCACCATGGGTTCGAGCAGGGTTCCCCAGTACCGGGGATCCTCTTGTCCAGGGGGGATCTCTTCGATTGGCTTGCGGCCCGTCTTCTCCTGCCACAGCTCCAGCTGGCTCTTGTAAGGGTTCAACCCGACGGCGGTGGCAGCATCCGAACTACCGATGCCGCCATTGCGGACCTCCAGCCACTGCTGGCGATCCAGTGAACGCGTATCAACCAAACGCAACGCGGTGTGCTTGCTCATTGGCAATCTCCGGAATAGAAAAGGCCGCCTTGATGGGCGGCCTTGGTCAGGTCTTTCATTTCAAGCTATCGATGTGGGCAAGATGAATGGGCGAAGCGACAGCACTGATCGCTGCAGCTCTGTCAGACCATGCCTTGAGAGGCCATCGAGACCACCTCATGGCTGGTGACAACGAAATGGTCCAACAGCCTCACGTCCACGGTGTCCAAGGCAGCCTTCAGCCGCGCCGTGACTGCCCGATCTGACGCAGAGGGCTGCAAGCTACCGCTTGGATGGTTGTGAGCCATGAGTACCGCCGATGCATTGTGGGCAAGTGCCCTCTGAACCACGATCCGAGGATGGACCTCGGCTGCATCAATCGTCCCTGAGAAAAGCCGCTCAACTGCGATGAGCTGGAACTGCGTGTTGAGAAAGGCAACCTCGAAATGCTCGCGGTTTTCGCCTCCCAGACGTAGCCGGAAGAACAATGCACCCTGGGTTGCTCCTCCCAGCACCTCCCCTGGCAACGATGCCCGTTTCTGCAGGATCTGCAGCGCCCTCGCAATCGTCCTGTCCTCACGTACCCGGATCCTGCTCTCCTCCTCATTGGATCCGGCCCCTAATGTGGTCATGTGATAGGCCTGCGCTTCCATCAGGCCACCAACTTCATCACTTCATCCCACGCGCGCTGCTTGAGCTGAGCTCCAGCACCGAACCATGCCGCATCACGGCGGTGATCATCGCTACGAGCTCGTCGGTGGTGGTCAACGTACTCCGTGACGCTGTTGAGTACGCCCCAGGCCGTTGCACGGCTGGAAGGCAACAACGCGCCTCGACCGCCGCCCTCATACAGGGCACGGACACTGGCCAGCGCCTGCTCGTTGACGACCTCAGCGGTGGTGCCCTGGCCTTGGTAGGTAAGCACCCGTCGCAACAGACCATCGACCGTATCGGGGTCAACTGGACGGTCACAGATGGCTTTCATGCGAGACACGAAGTTGTCCCAGGTCGAGACGGTGATCCCCAACTGGCGCTTCACAGCATCCGGGTCGAACTGACTGCGGTGCGGGACCTTGATGGCTCCGCTGCTGTCTCCCAGAGCGATCTGTAAGGTGTTGTTGCACACCACCCGCACCGAGGTGAACTGCGCCGTGGTGGCCAACGTGCCGTCACAGGCAGTAGCAAGCAAAAGATAGCCATCCACCCGGTCACGCCCCTTCAGCGACGTGCTCTGGCCCGTACGAGCCATGGCCCAGAACTTCTTGCCACCCTTGAGCACACCCGCCGTCTCCAGTTCAAAGCCACTGTGCTGCGTCAGATTACGGTAGAACTCCAGGATCTCTCCCGGCTGGACCACCTTGAACCGCTTGGAGACGACTGCCAACGGCTCCCTGGTATCGGAGCGATAGAGCACTTTCTGCTCCGGGAAGGAGTGGATGGCACCGATGGCATTGCTACCCGTGATGAAGCGGACCTCGGAGTCCTCGATCTGCCAATCCATGCCTGCCTGACGCTTCCAGACCTCAATGGGCTGTTGCTGTTCAAGCCTATTGCCCAGACCGTGCCACGGCTTAGCACCGGCATAGGCCATTGTTTCAACCAGATGCATCGTATTTTCCTCGCTTCTTACGGCACAAACGCACAAGGCCCGGACGATGCCGGGCCTTGTGCGTATGCCAATGCAGTATCAATTAAAAGGGTCGATGTCTTCACTGCCCGAAGACAGAGCACATCGAGCAACCGCAGCGATGATGGATGCTGCGACGACCAAAACACAGTACAGACAATCGGATCTTTCTTTCATACAGCCATATCCAAAGCAGATGCATCATCGCGGAGCATCTACACGCGAAGCCAGCAGCCGCCAGCCTCATCAAAATGATATGTGCTTGAGATTTTTTACAATCATATTAATAAAATTAAACTGAATTTCTTTTATGGAAAATCAGGTCAAATATTTATTCCAACCCTGAATATATCAACCTTGGTCTCAAGACATTTACGCAAACTGAGATCATTTACGCCTACCTCGAACCACCCTCCGGGCTTTTGGAAGAAGTCCAACCCCCGGCCAATCTTGATCACCCAGCCGTTGTCGATACGAATCTCTCGGTCGTGCATGTTCGGGTTCAACTTCACTTCCAGCTCGACATCCAATTCCAGCAGGCTCTGCTTCAACTCATCGAGCTTCTCAGCGATGTCGGCCAACTGGGTCTTATCGTCGTAGCCGGTGATCAGGCTGATCTTCTTCACGGTTCCAGCCTTCAGCACCGTTTCGCAGAAGCGCACGAAATTCTGAATCTGGTGTTGCAGACGAATGTACGGATCTTCGATCACGACAGACTTCGCGCCTTGGAGGTAGGGGCCGAGGATCGACTCATAGCTGTACCCGGTGTCGCCATAGAGGATGGTGAAGTGCTGTTCCTTGAGCTCGATCGGTGACGGCCCAACCGCAATCGAAGCCGGGGCCGGTGATACCGGGGTCGGGCCCGCTGGAGTCTCCAGTGCAGCAGGTGCCGCTTGTGCAGTGGGTTGCACTTCGACTGCCTCAGTCGGCTGCCCATCCGCCTGATTCAAGCGACGGCGAGCTGGCTCCTGTGTTGCCGATGCATCTTTGGACTCAGGGCAGAAGACCACCACCTCCTCACCGCTGGCCTTGAAGTAAGACAGATTGATCCGGGCAAACTCGTCATCCGGTTTGCGCTTGTTCATCTGCTCCTTGACGCGGCGGCGGCACTCCGTGGCATAGGCCACGTATTCCTCGAACTCCTCATCCGTCGGCGGCCCGTTGGGGTGCAGCACCTTCAAGAATGCACAGACGGTCTTCTTGATACCTTTCTCGTCGCGCCCCTCGATTGATTTACCGAGCCGAATGCGCTTGCTCACTTCCTCATACCGATTCGTGTGCTTGAACTGGTAGTGGAAGGCCTCGGCCAAATAATCAGTGATGAAGCCGTAGTTGCTGGTCAGGAACTCGCTGCTGTTCTTCGGCATCTCCCAGCCTGGAATGTACGCGGCGAAACGGTCCATCACGGCCAAGTCGAGCTCTGGCGGCAACGGCTGGAAAAGATCGTGCTCGTTAGAGTTGACCACCTGCTGCACGGACACGTCGATGTTGCCAACGAAGCTCAAACTGGCATCAGCAATAACCTCAGCCCCGCGCGAAAAGCGCCCGTTGGCCATGAAGTCCTTCATGATCTGGATGGTGTCCGGATCGCGCACTTTGATCCCGCCAACCTCGTCAAAGGCAACCGTGTCCCAGAAGCCAACCAAGCCCACCTTGCGGCGCGCGTTGTTGTAGAACAGCGTTGCCTTGGTCGCTTGGCCGCCCGAGATCAAGGTGGCGTAGGGCGAGAATTCACTGAAGAAATAGGACTTGCCGGTGCCGCGTGGTCCCAGCTCGATGTAGTTGTAGTTGGGCTCAACCAGCGCAGCCAACCTGGCGATGAAGTGCATCTGCACGCGCTTCGAGAGCTTGCTGGGTTCCAGTCCCACAGAGCGTAACACCGCCGCGAGCCACTCATCACGCGTGAATGCCCCGCGCCCCTCTGCATAACGGTCGAAGTCAAAACGAGTCAGCTGGATCGGCCGCAGATCCTCAATGGAAAACGCATAGTCGTCTTCATCTATGTCGTTGTGCGCCAGGGTCACCTCCGCCCAAATGCCACCTTCCAGCAACCTGTCGTTGTCGCGGTAGAATTTTTCACCAATCGCGATGCGTTGCGAGTTGAAGTTCTCCAGCGATGCCCAGTGGCGCTTTTCTTTTTCGACGTAACGGACATGGACCTTGTCGATGAAGCGATGCTTGCCCTTGGTGGCGACCTTGGACTGCGCGGCGTTGGCCTCGTCCGGCCTAACGTAGTTCTCCTGCAGTGACGACAGCACGGCCTCCATGCCAGCATCCATCTCTGCCTGGTCATTGCTGGCGCAATACTTGGCAAGGAGGAACTCCAGGACGAACGTCGGGACGTTGGTGCCTTTTTTGATTCGATGCAGCAGGTCTTTGCGAAGCACCTTGCCGTCGAATGTGGCGTTTAGTTTTTGGTCGAGTTCGTCCATAGGGCTCATTCCGTATAGTCGGTTTCAAGCGCCAGATTGCTGTAGGCAGCCAGAGTCGTTGGGTTCAGCGCTTTGACCGAGAACTTGCCTCTGAACTCATCATCCATTCGCAGCGCAATCTGCTTGCGCTGGCCTGGCATCAGGGTCAAAGTTCTGGTCGCGGGGTTCACATCGCCACCTGGGCGCGGCTCTCCCACCACATTGCCCTTGCTGTCTTGCGCTTCCAGCAAGATCTCCACGCTCATGTCTTGCGAGAACATGTCGTCGGCCACCAGTATCACTTCGATGACCGGCAATCGCGTAGTTATTCGTTTGGCGCCGTTCTTGTAGCTCAACTCCACCACCACCTTGCGCAGTTCCGCATGAGCAGCGGTATCCAACCTGGCCACCAACACCGGCACAACGGCCTCGGCCAGGGATGCTCCGCCGTGGAAATACAGGTGCCCTGAGCGATAAGGCGCCATGCTGCGCGGTAGTGCCACTTGGGTGAAATCACCGCGAATGCCGACCTTCTCTGCACTGACAACCAAACTGTGACCATCCGCTGTGCCGTCGCCCAGCATCATGCGGTCATGGGCATTCACCGGCCACTTGCCTTGCGGTTTCACGCACACATCGCCAGCTTCTGCTTGCGCGTTCAGGAAGAAGCCGTGGTCGGTGACGATGACCGCCTCTTTGAAGCCCATGCCACGCAGCTTATGCAGTGCCACGCGGATCAGCTTCAGCGTGCCAGGGATCAGCCCGAGCGTTGTCTCTGGGTTGCTTTCCAGTTGGCTGTCGATTTCCGTGGAGCGAAGCACCAGCAGATCGACGGTCTCCGCGATCTTCGGCTTACCACGGACAAAATCATTAAGCGGCATTTCCGCGAAGCGATCTCCATACCGCTTGGCCAGCACATTCATGCGCTGCGGGACGTTGCCCACCGGCGCCCCCGCCAGCTTGGGCAGGAGTGAGTCGCTCTCCAGCGCCAGGGTCAAACCCGTGCGAGCGCCCGGCAGCAAGCTCGCCATGCCCACTAGGGTGATGGTCGGCAGCTGTGCGTAGGCCGCTTGCAACTCGACGGGACCGTCTTCCGCCAGCAGCTTTTCGAGGGCCACGCCCAACTCGTAACGCAGGGCGTCCACCATCAGGTAGGCCACTTTGCGTCCGCTTTCCTTGAGTCGATCAGCTACCAGCCGATCAAAGGCATCGGCATTGGCCAGGCGCCCAGTCGGCGGCCATCCCGTAGTCTCGACGTGCTTCACGAACACGCCCTGGACCTTTTCGGCCAGGCGCCGATAGCGCGCTCGAGCCTGGCTGATCACTTCATGCATCAAGCCGTGCTGGTCGAGGAAGTCGCCTGCGGCTTGCTCAAACTCGCGCTGCAAGCGATCTGCTTCACGCAGACTGCCCAGGTAGAAGTCAATCAGCTCCGCTTGCGAGCGGGCGTGATCCGGTAGCTGGCGCTCAAAATCGTCGCAGGCCTCAACCAGGCTCAAGCCAGACCGCACCAGCTCCCACTGGGCCTGGCTTTCGCCCTTGCCGAGCCATACCGAACTCTTGTGGCGGGTCAGCACACGGCGCGTGGCATCGGTGTCACCGCTGACAATGCCCTTGATCGCAGTGCGCAGGAAGGTCCGCTCTTCGAAGGGGAAGGTGTCGCGTTCGCCCAGGTCTTCAATCGCACCGCACAGATCGGTCAGGTTGAGCTCCGCCTCGGTGGTCTCGGCGCGCTCGATGTATATCGCGCGTGACTTCGGGTCGCTGCGCAGACGGTCGCACACATCCTCGACGATGGGTTTGGCTTCCATCGGTGCGTGCGGCACCCCCTTCAAGGTGTCCGGCAACGCCACCGGCAAATCAAACACGAACTCGCTGAACAGTACGTAGCGCCACAGCTCATCCGCCAGGGCGGACCAGGTCTTGCCGCGCGTTTTCACGCTCAGGCCCAGAGTGGCTCGGAGGAAATCAAGCGCCTCTTGCACCCAGCCCTCCTGCCCCTTGAGTGCCTCGGATTGACTGGCACTCGGGGCCAGCAGTGCGGCCAGAATCTCGCGGCCCGACTCCACCCGCAATGTGGCTCGCAACTGGGGCCAACTCACACCGCCGCCAATGGCGTCAATCACCGCATACTGCGGTCGTGGTTCGCGCACAAATAGGCTTCGAATTTCTGTCGCGTAATCTGGCTTAGCACGCAGGCACAGGCTCAGATACTCGTCCCCATCATCTTGCGGGAACACCGCGCCGCATTCTGCGTATACGGCGAATGGATCAGCTTGCTTCTGCTCGTCGGTTTCTGGGCGCTTGGTGGGCACATAGATCAACACACCTTCCAGTGGCGCCTTGGGTTGCCCCACCTCGCGCAGTGCCAGCAGCGCAGCCTCGCGACTTTCGATGCTGCTTTCAGATGCATCGATGACCCGAACCTTCTCGGCTGCTAGGTCGAAGCACTGCTCGCGGTAGCGCTTGTCGGCGTCATACACCACCAAGGCACCCGCTTGCTTAAGGCGCGGCCGCAGCACGCTTTCTCGAATGAATTCTGCAATCGTCATTTGTTCTCCCGCAGGCTCAGGATGGACATCACCTCCTTGAGCATCTTGTCTGTTCGCGCCGTAATGGCGGCCTCGTTCCAATCATCTCGGCTGGCCAAGTCGGCATTCAGGTACAAGCCGTTGCGGTAGCCAATGAAATCACCCTGATCGTTCTTGCGATCGCGCTTCTTCAAGAATTCCATCGTGCCGAGCTTGGAGTTGTAGCCACTCAGGGTCAGGTTGCCGAGCTGGTGCGCACAGCGCTCGCGAATGGCAGCCGCAGTGCCTTTCTGGTTCCCTTCGAGCATCGTCACCCAGCCCGGCCCCAAGTTTTCGGTCTTCGGCAGGATGTGTTCGACGGTAAAAACGGGGCGATCATTGGCGTCATGCACCCACAGGTCGCGTTTGTTTTCACGGGTTTGGTGTGTCTCTTCCAGCTTGCAGAGCATGAACCGCGTGGCGTCGTAATTCTCCAGGTACACATCGCCCTTGAGGCGCGACTCGCAAACATCTTGTGGGGCTGCCCGTCCCAGCAACCAATTACTGCTCTGCTGGATGAAGCCGTCCAGCGCCGTGATCTCGCCACCGCGAATCTGCGTCAGCAAGTGGCTGACCAGTTCCATGAACATCGGGTCGAGTTCGCGAGTGGGCGGCATATCGGTGAGGTTGCGCCAAAAGAACCACTTGGTGAGCAAAGCGGCCAGACGGCTCACCGCATCACCCTCAGTCCATTTCTGGCTCTGCGCCACCTGGCTGGCCCACAGCAAAAATGCGTAAGCCGGCGCGGCTCCCAGGCGCTGCAAGTCTTGCAAGGCCGCTGCGGCAGCGTCGCCCCATTCCGCACGCGCCACGGCGGGGTTGAGCAGTGCCGAGTAGGTTTTGCCCTTGGCTTGCAGCGCGCCGAACAGCCAGACCGGGCGCTTGCGCAGCAGGGTGTCGTAGATCGTGATCAGGTTCGAGCGCGTGGCGCGGGTGCAGCCTTTGACCTCGACCCGCTTGAGGTACTTGAACATGTTGTACAGCTGACGCAAAAAGCGCTCCTGCACCGCCGGGTCGGGCAACTGGTCGATCAGGTCTTTCCACTCGTCAAACGCTCGGTCAATGCCGTAGTCCGGGCGCTTGTCCAACTCGGCCAGCAGGTTGTTCTTGATGATGTCGATGGCCGAGAGCGGGCTGCCCCGGTTGTTGATCGACTCGAACAACATGAATGCGTCGGAATGGCTACGCACCTCGATCTTGACCAGCATGGCCGCTTTGAGCTTTTCCAGCAGGGCCAGTGCGCTGTCCTGGCTGAGCCATTCCAGTCGCTCACAGAAGTAGCGGTAGGCGCGCGCAATGCGGCGGTTTCCGAAATTGCTCAAGCCCTTCGGCGCTTTCACCTGCTTGGGAAACAGATCGCTCAGCACCTTCTGGAAATCTGTCTTGTTCTGCGCTTGCTCGCTGGGCTCCAGACGCCACTGGCCAGAAGTGCGGACGAAGATGCGGCTTTCCAGGTTGTCCAGCTCCACCAGCAGACGGCGATCCGGATTCGGAATGGCATTCAGCTTGTCGTAGAACGCACAGAACAACAGGCTGATGGTGGTAAACCGCTGCTGGCCGTCGATCAGCTCAAGTCGGCCGCCGGCCATGCCATCTTGCTGGGTGTTCACGCAGATGATGGAGCCCAGAAAGTGCCCACTGGGCGACTCCTCCAGGTCGTTGAACAGCGCGTCCCAGTTCTTGCCGCCCCATACATACTCGCGTTGGTACTTGGGAATGAAGAACGACGTGGTCCCATCGGGGCTGAAGTAGAAGCTGACCGGCAGCGCTTTGACATCCTGAATCATTCATCACCCCCGGCCTTCTTCTTGCCGCGCGCCTTCTTGGGTTTGGCCTCGGGCTCGATGTAGAGATCCTCCAGCCCATGCGCGATAGCCAGAGACTTGTCAGTCTTGCACTTCTCTCGAACACGATCGGGCCAGTAGTTCATGGCGAGGTGCGCCCAGTCGTAGTCGCCTTTCTCTAGCTTGGCCCAGGTGTCCTTGAGCACCTTCTGCCATGGCTTGTGCCGGAACAGCGGCCACAGCGGTGCGGCGCTGATCTGCACGCCGTCGTCGTGGTTGGGGTTGTAGGTGGGCGCCAGCTTGAGCAGGGTGTCGCGCAGCTCGATCAGTTCCAACTCGAAGGCTTGCAGCGCCTCGAACTGCTTCTCGTCGTCACGAGTGCGGGCAGAACCCATATTGCGCAGCACCGTCACGTCGCCACCGACTTGTTTGAGCTTGGGCTCAACGAAGTCATTGATGGCGGTGTACAGCGTCTGGCTGGTAAGGCTGGGGTAATAGACCCACAGGGTGTAACTGCCGGACGTCGTGGACAGCGGCCAATAGATGGGCGCTTTGCGGCGACTCTTGGAGTAGCGCTGTAGATGAAAGGCGAAAAAATCCCGTTGCAGCCAACGGCGCACGTCTTCCGGTACGGGCACCTCGACGCGAACAAGAATTTCCTCAATCAAGCGCGCGAGGTCATGCGGGTGCCCTCGGTCGTCAACCAGGATGCCCGCATACGCATGAAAAGGTGCGGTACCGTCGGGGAGCATGCCGGGGCTTTTCGCCGGTAGTGGTTCGAATGGTTCTGGCTCAGCAGGCGTAGCGCGCTCACCCGTAGCCAGGCGCCAGTCGAAGCGGCCAAAGGCCACGCCGACGGCCCAGCTCAGTAAGCCAGCCGTTTGGTCGATTGGCGTAGCGCTGTCATCGTCCTCGCTCTCCTCGTCTCTGCTGGCTTCTACATCGCCCTGGTTGGCTTCGACGTGGCTTCCCTGCACGGTAGTGCGGTCGGCTTCGCTAAAGCCATAGAGATCAAAGGCAATGGCGTCGATCTCTGACTGAATGCGAGCCAGCTCAGCTTCAATGGCTGGTGGGTCGTAATCGCCCAGGCGAGCGCGCAGTGCACCGGGCAGCGCAAACGCGTGAGACGTCTCTTCGATGGTGTCCAGGGTGCGCTTTAAGCGCCAATACTCCCTCCCCAATACAGCCAATAAGTGCTTCGAATCCGTTGAGATATCGGGTATCGGCGTCCGCTGGACTGTCCCGATTTCGTACGAACGTGCAGCCGCATCCCCCGCTGCAAGCTGCAAACCTATCAATCGCAAGAAAGGGGCTGATATACAGACAGAAAGCAAACTCAACAGATCATCGTCATTATGCTCTTCCAAGAATGCAGCCGGTCCCTTATGACCGAAAACAGCACCGGCAGGCATAGCCCGCATACCGAGTTGACTTGTTGTTCGAGCCGGCCAAGTAATGCCTGGCTGTAAGTAATAGGATTCTCGGTGAAGAACCCAGTCCGCATCACCGTTCAAATATGGGTATTTCTTGAGGACTTCCGCTTCCATTTCAGCGGCGTTATTGGCCCAATTCACGAGAAGCGGGACGTCCGAGTAAACGGGAGAGTACCCACCGCCTTTAGCGTAGGGAAACCAGAGTCTCTGATCAGCACTACACTCCCACGAAGTACGGACAAATCTGAAGTTGTCGCTAGTGGCTGCCCCTTTGAATATTCTCCGACCATTCGACTCGAAAGGAGGGGTTTGGCCGAATGCCTCTAGGAAACACTGAGCCTCCCAATACGAAAATGGAGAACTCGGAACCATCGAGAATACAGATGTGTCACGGACATAAACCCTAGCATCTAGGCCGCCAGCTCTCACTGCCCGGACTACTGAGGCCAACTCTTGCTCCTTTTCAGAGCTTGCCAATAATCTCAAGAAGATCGTCACGCGGCTTTCTCCAATACGTAAGCGGCGGCTTCGACCATCGCGTCGTCCATCACGCCATGCCCCAGGTCGGCCATGACTACTGGCTTGGCAATACCCAAGGCCACCTGCTCACGCCACTTCTGGAAACTGGAGAGGAAGAAACAAGTGCGCGAGGTGATGGCGCCGATGCGACCGCCGGGGCGCAGCAGTTCCAGGCCACGCTCCACCATAATGGCCAGCAAATCGTTCTTGCTGCGCGGATAGGCTTTGGCGAGTTGATCCTTGGTCTTGGCAGCCAGCGCGCCAAACGGTGGATTCATCACCACCACATCAAACACTTCTCGGCACAGATCGATGAGCCGCAAGCCCTGTAGCGCATCCTGCGCAAATAGGCGCCCTTGGTACGTCGACTTTGCCGCCTGGGCAAACTCAGTAAGTGCCTCGCGTAGTCGCTCCTCCGCTTGCTGCCAGTTCTCCTGCTCCTGCACAGCAAACAGGCCGGTGCCTTTGCCCACATAGACCTGCCGAATCAAATGCGGCAACTCGCGCTCGACCTGGAGCAGCACTCCGAGCTCCGGCAGGCCCTTGAGCAGTCGCAGGGTCTTCTCGAACAGCTCGGCGTCGCGCTGATCGAGGTTGGTCACGAACTGCTGGCGCAACTCACGCTCTGCCGGCGGTGCAATCGCGGCCACCACATGCCCCCGCCCGATCAGCGGGCGGTCTTTGGCTTTGACACCGGCATCGTGCCAAGCACGCTGTGCCCGCAGCCATAACGCCAATGAAGCGATTTGCGCGGCACGCGGGTCGATATCCACGCCATAGATGTTGTGTTCGATGATCAGGCGCGGCACATCTCGCAGAAATGCAGCCTCATCTTCGTAGGTCTGGCTCATTGGCTTGAGTGCAGCCTGGGGTTGGGTCGAAACATCCAGCGAGCCGGGGCCGTGCTGCTGCTCCCAGGCCCAGGCCTCGCGATAGATCTCAGCGAACAGGTCAAATGCATACAGACCAAAGTGCATGGAGCCGCAGGCCGGGTCCAGCAGCTTCAGCGTGCGCGGATCGCGCAGCTTGGTAGCGGCCTGGCGCATTTCGTCGGGCTTGACCAGCAGGTACTGACAATGCTCGCGCAGATCGGTATCGCCTCCCGTGGCGTTGAACCACAGCCGACCCAAGGTGTTGTCCACCAGGAACTCGACCACGTAGCGCGGCGTGAAGAACTGGTTGCGTACCGCCAGCTCGCGGCTGTTACGCGGCGCCTGCGACGCATCGCGCATCGCCTTGCGCTCTTCTTTGGAGTTGAAGTACTGGTAGATCCAGCCGATGGTTTCGTCCTCGCTCCATAGCGGGGCGATGTCGGCATCGTTGATCAGGTTGAGCACCTGCAGCAGCGCGGCTTCGCGCGGGAACAGGCGACCCTGCGGTGAGTAGCGGTCGAATAATCCAGGCAAGTCCTGGCTCAGCTCATCGAACACACTGAACAGGTAGGTGCGATAGGCATCGCCGGTTTCGCCCAGGCCGGTGCCAGCCAGCCGGGCGTAGAGCTGAAAGCCCTTGGCCTGGAAGCCGTTGCCGACCGACTCAACCAGTAGGCCACGCGCCTCCGCCATGCGCAGCGCCGCCAGGCGGTTGAGCACGGTAAAGGCTTGCTCGCGGACGATGCGGTCCAGCCCCTGGGTAGCATTCATGTCGCCACTAGCGGTGTAGTGGGCCAGGGTGTCGCGCAGGATGCGGGCGGATTCGCGCTGGGCGTCGTTGATATGGCGCAAGCTGGCTAGCTCCGCCACGGTGCCCGCGTTCGGGTCCATGCCATAGTCGTTCTGCAGCTGGCGGGTGAATTCCTCTTCCAGCACCCGGCGCGCATCGTTGACGAAGCGCTGGAGGCGGTTTCTTGTTGTTTGGTCGAAGGCCATGTATGCCTGTCTCTTAGAAGTCAGCGGAGAGCTGCTGCTCTTTTTTCTCGATGAATTTCACAGCACGCCAGCCGGTCTTACCCTGCTTGTTGGTACGCCGAATGGCCTGACAGGTGACGTCGTATTGCACCTCAGGAGTAAAGGTCTCTGCCATCTCTGGGGCGACGAAGACGTCATCTCGGCTGGTGCTGATGAATGCAAATGTTTTTCCCTCCTGCCTATTCAAAGTGCCGCTAAAAATTTCAAACAGGCCAGGAATGGTTTGAACCTCTGATATTCGCCAATCCAGAGCTTGGCCTTCAACCTCTGCACGCCCAATCTCCACTACAGTACCTGGCAACAAGCTTGCCACTGTGGGAAACTTTTTATGCAAAAGCCCGAGGCCGGTAGCGGCGCCGGTCGCTATATAGCTGAGCCCCTTTTCTGCATTGATGTGGTCAATGACACCGCGAGTGTAGGTAAGGTTTTGTCGGTCCAGTTGTTGAAGCAATGCACGTGCACTGGACTCAGCTTTCGGCAGCGGCTGTAGAGAGTTATTGGCGAGTGCGTCTTGATACCAGTCACTGGTAAGCAGTTGATGCAGTTCCTGGGGCACCTTATAGGCGTGCTTTTCCCTGTACTGCAGTGCCAGGTTCGCCTGTAGTGCTGCCTCATTGAAACGGCCCGCAAGCGCGAGGCGCTGTGCCAAATGGATTCGAACCCTTGCGACTTCCTGCTCCTCCCGAGCCAGCTGGGTTGCATGGGCATAACAAGTCAACGCATCCTGTGGGTGCTCAACTTCCAGGATCTCGCCTAGTAGCGCCCATGGCCAAGCCGCGCGCGACTGTCGACGTAACACTGGCGTCAATCGCTTGATCGCAAGGTCTGGCTCGCCGTTGGCCAGGTGCAGTTTGCTCTGGTAGTAGTTGAGCCATTGGTCGTTTGGCTCATTCTTTAGCGCTTGTTCCAAAACGCCAAGACCCCACTCATTCAGCGTCGGATCCGACTGAGGATCGACAGCCTTAGCCACTGTCTCACGACAGACGGCACGTATGAAGCGTTTATACAAACTATCTACAGTCTTTCCTGCCTCATTGACGAAAGGCTTCTTGTCCTCTTCTGAAAAACTTTCGTTTCCCACCCAGCGGGCAAAAAGAAGAAATTCAGACCAATCCTTGGATGCCTTCCCCGCAAGGCGAAGAAATTGTGAAAAAGCACTATCGCCACGCAGTGCGTCAGCCATGTGCGAGAACTCGCGCATGTCCGGTGACAGTTGGCCAGATAACGCCGCAGGAGATAGCTGCTTTGTCTCGTAACGATCGACGATTTCTTTTACATGGTCATACAGCGCCCATGCGTAGGCTCGAAGAAACCATACGTCAGCATTGTTTTGGGGGTACTCCGACCTGGCCAAATCCAGGGCTTCTGCATGCCGTTTTTGCTTGCGAAGTGCAAAGATTTCACTGGAGCTCACTGGTTTTCCTCTTTTTGCGCCGTCATCAAGCGCTGTACTTCCTCATAGAGGCCGTGGCTACTGCCTGGGCCGCCGACTTCCTGAGCAGCCGTCCAAGTAAAGGCGCCGTCGTAAGTGAAATCAATCTCACCTTTGCGACAAGCATCAGCAAAGCTCAATCGCAGCCGATACGGCATCGACTTTTGACCGATACGTTGAATTCCCGATTCGGCAATAGCTTTATCCAGACCATCCAGAAACTCTTGTATGAACTGGCTTGGCTGCTCCGTGCTGGATTTGGCAGCCAGCACACCAAGCGATGTGAGCGCATCCTCCGCCAATTGACTATCTGATAAGGCGCCAGGAACAGATCCAGAGCGACTGACCTGTAATTTGCCATTGTAGTAATACTGAACTACGGCGCGTTTGCCATTGCGCGAAAGGGTGTAGCGCTCGCAATACTGCAAGTGCTGCAACTGTTCAATTTCGATGCCTTGAGCCCCCCACACCAGGCGTAACTGCTGATGGGTTTTCATCAAGGGGGCAATAGCGGGTGTGAACGAAAGCCTCTGCCAGTCTGGATCAGTCATGAGCTCCTGAAGTCCAGCCTTTTCAGGTTTTTCAGACGCGCCTGATGAGCCAGTCCAGGCGATGTCACCGGTGGGTGTGAAGTCAGGGGGATTCACGATGATCAGTTTCTTGGCTGCTCGCGTGATGGCCGTATAAGCCCAACGAAAGAACGATGCATTGCGAGAGCCCCTGCCGGACCCGAAGTCAACAAGGACAGTATTCCATTCCCCGCCCTGCGCCTTGTGACAGGTCATGGCATAGCCGTACTTGACCTGGAGCGCGTTGAAGTACGGGTCGTCACGGATAACTTTGCGGAATTCAGCCGACTTTGGATGCAGGTCAGGGTGGCGCTTTCGAAAATCTACCAAAAGCGCCCGCTGCTCCAACGGGGTCAATTCACGGTTAGGCGAATCTAGCAAGTTCTCTAGTACCAGGCAGTTTGTCTGGATGACGCTGCCATCCGCATCACGAAAAGCAACGGTGATATTGCGGAACCACAACTCAACATGGTGGCCTCCCTTGAGATTTACTGGCACACGTTGTGCGTCTGCTCCCACCTCTATGACCTTGACCAGATCGCCATTGCTGAGTTCGTGCGTTGTTGAGTTTTTGTTTATTAACAGCGTTTCGCCCACCTGGATAGGCAGACTGGCATCGCCCCAACGACGATCTCTGATGTTACGGTTGTAGTCCAGCGCATTGGCGTTAGAGTGCACGACTGCGACGTTAGAAGTTTTTGTCTGCAACCATTGAACGACCAGATCGACGGCTCTTTGGGCATCTACCTGTTCAATATCCTGTCCATTGGGCTGCAGTGAAAATTTATTGAACCGCTCGGCCAGCATCGCGTCGCGCAACTCCGTCGCGCGGTCGAGAATGGCACTGCCCTGCGCCTGACGCATGACATTTTTCAAATCGAACGAATCCACCTTCAACTTGAATTGCTCACTCAGATACGCATCTGACAAGGCCGGTGACGCATTTTCTCCAACCGGAGGTAGCTGCGCAGGATCGCCGACGAAAAGCAGCTTGGTAAGGTGATTCTTTGTGCGACCTGATCTGTTCATTCGGGCAAAGGTCACGATATCCAGGAGCAATCGGCCTGAACCGAACTGCATGAAATCACCGTGATTCTCCTTATCTCCAACCATTGACGATTCGTCGATCACAAACAAGGAAACAACCGGTTCTTCCTCCTTCAACGGGAAGATCATCCGCATCCCCGGGTCGTTAGCCGTCTCGGCCCCTTCATTCACCTCCAAATTGGTAAGCATGTAAATCGCCCGATGGATAGTCGACCCTTCGTATCCAGAGTTTCCAGTGATTTGCTTGATCTTGTTGCCCAGAATTCGGGCTGCCCGGCCTGTCGGTGCCAGGAGGCTGCAGGAAAGGTTCATCTCCTCTAGAGTTTTGACCAGTTGGGCAACAAGTGTGGTCTTACCAGTGCCTGCACTGCCACGCAGGACAAAAGCATCTCGAGTGTCATCAAGAAGAAAGGTTCTAATGGCATCCAGCGCGGCGGACTGCTCTCCGGTCAATTGTATTTCCATGCAGCTCACGCGCCCTGACCATGCATCACAAAGTTGATTTCCGCCTCTACATAAAGGCCAAGCTGTGCCTTGATTTCCTGTAGCTGTTGGATCAGCGCATCAATGTCCGCAGCCGACGTCATCGTCACGGGAATCGCGATCGACTTTGTCAGCTTGGCCGGACCTTCTTCTCCGTTTTTGACGCGTTCTTCCTCCATGCGCTGGCGCAGACGTTCCTGGCCCTGCCGCTGGATCGACCGCTTAAGATCGTCGAGGGTGCTGTTGATGTCGTAGTCGCGAGCCAGCAGTTTCTTAAGTCCGGCCAGATCCTGGGTGGCTGACAGAGCAAGCCCATCCAACCGGTTCACGGCGTTGCCGCGCTCCTCCTGGGTGAGTTCTTCCCACTCAGTGATGCGCTGCAGATCCTCGACCCCTTCCTTCAAACGCAGCTTTTGCTGATCGGAGAGCGTGATGACCGCATCGCGCAAACGGCCCTTCAGATGGGTTAGCTGCGAATTGAAGTCGGTGGTGTGTTTGTAGAAGTCTTCTTTGCCCAAGCGCTCTGACAGGGTTCCCAAGTCTTCGGCAAGTTCGCGGCGCAGCTCTCCTGGCACGCCAGTGTCCGGCAAGGCTTCGATGTCGCGACGATGAGCTTGCAAGTCACGCAAGGTAGCGTCGAGCCCATTGTCGAACGCTCGCTTCACTTCCAGCGCCCACTTGAGATTGTCGTAAATGGCGGAGGTTTCGGCACCCAGACGCTGTGGAGCATCTGACGCATCTGTAAACAGAACATCGGCAATGTCCTGGTTCAAAGTACGGATGCGTTCGCTACCCGCCAGCCCAAGGCCGCTGAGCTTTTCAGCCAAGGAGCCGTAATCGTGCTGGAAGCGCGTGAAGTGCTTGGCCGCCGCCTTGCTGATCTCTTGCTCAAGCGGGATCACCATGTCACCGACCAGTTCAGTGAGCCGCTCTGCCGCCCGACCGAGCGTTTCGATGGACGGGCGCTCGTCGCGCAGGGCCACGCCGATCTGCTTGAAGGAGTTGTTGGTCTTCAGGGCATCGATGGCCTGTTGCCCAGCGGCCGTGACTTCGCGTCCCGAGACCTTGAGCTTGATCTCTCCAGCCATAAGCATGGCCGCGACGATGTAGCGCGTGGTGTCCGGCGACCAGCCGAACGGGGCGCTGCTGAAGTCGTCGAGCAGGCGCTTGCCATCGACCGTGCCGCGCTTGTCGATGTAGTCGCGGATGCTGATCATCGCTTTATGGTCGGTTTTGAACGAGGCACGACCGGCCACGGTTTGCACCAAACCGAGCGGGTCCAGCGCGCTGCTGATGGCCGCGGGGTTGGCGACCTTCAGGAATTTCTCGGCGGTGTCGGTTCCGGCACGTACTGGGGCTTCTACGTACCGGTCGAACACCTGGTCAGCAACGTCGGAGAGCAGCTTCTTGGCGGCCTCCAGCAAATCAGCATCCAGTGCCGACACCGCCGTGGCCTGGCCGCGGAACACAAACGAGCCGGCTTGCAGAGTTTGTTTGATCTTGCTCTGGAGCTGGGTCGCCAGCTTGGCAGCACGGTCGAGCTGGCCGGTGCAGTAGTCCTTTACCTCTTGGTCGGGCTCGTTGCGGTGCAGCTCGGCAATGCGCTGACAGCGATAGATTTCGTTCGCCAGATCGTCGAGTTCGGAATTTGCGCGAGCCAAGAGCCCGATGACGTTTCGACCCGCCCGGCTGCGGGAATCATCCAGCATCCGGTTCTTGGCGGTGTCGTAGTCACTGGCTGGCACCAACTCAACAACGGTTTGGATGGTGCTCTGATCACCGGCCAGGCTGGTGATGGCGCTGCCGGCCTGGACCTTCAGGCCCGTTGCGACGGCCATCGTGCCGTGGAGGCTGACGCGAGGCAGCGGATCGAAGGACTCGCGCAGCGCATCGTTGAAGATGCGCTTCACATCCACGGTGCGCAACGCAATCGCGCCTCGCTCCTGCTCGATATCCCGCAGCTTCTCGCTGAGGAACACGAGGTTGCCATCTTTCTCGCCGAGCGGCACATGCACATCGTTCAGCATCTCTTCGACGGCTTTCTTGACCGTGTCGAGCTGCGAAGGTGCCGTGACGGAGGGATGCATCAGGCTGGCGACGTTCTGCACCGAGACTGGCAAGTTGCCGAGGATCTGCAACACGGCGACGGACTTGGCGATGTCCTGATGTAGCTGTGAATCCGGGAAGCGAATCTGCACTTTGCCGACCGCCTGGTGGATGGACGTGAAGGCACGGCGAATGTCCTTTTCCAGTTCGTCGTACAGCGTCACCGTGGTGGCCAGCCAGCCCACGGGCTGATCGGCCATGGCCTTGGAACCGCCTTCACCTTTCAGGACATCCTGAATTACCTTGATCGCAGAGCGTAGACCGATGCCGCCGGTGGACTTTGCGAGCGCGCCGAGTAGGTGCAGCAGGATGTCGAAGTGCGCCGGCAGGAACGGGTAGAGATTGGTGAAACTCTCTTTGCTGAAGTCTGCGTCGTAGTACTTAGCGTCCTGCAGCTTGGTGTTGTGTCGCAGCGCCTGACCATGGGCATCGAAAAGCTTGCCAAGCTCGGTCTCGCCCGCTGGCGATTTACCGAGCAGACGGCGGTAGCAAATCTCTTTGATGTCGCTCGATTCAAGGTCGATCTGAATCGGGAAGCGGTCTTTCAGCTTGTAGAGCTTGTCGGAGTTCAGCGCGGCGCGCGGGTCGTCTTCCGTCAGCGTCTGCTGCGCGGTAGAGATGATCCAGGCCTTGCCGTCGCCCAGCCTCTTGAGGTTCTTCGCCAGGCCATCAAGGTTGAGGATCAGGTTGTCGCGTGAGGCCACGTACTGGCCGACTTCGTCGACGATGAAGATGATGTTCTGCTTACCACTCTTCTCGCGGACGATGTCGATCATCTCTTGCACGCGCTGGTCTTCGAACTGGAAGAAGCCTTCGGTGCTGGACGAGAATGACTTGGCCTCCGGGAAGAGTGCCGGGTACATCTCATGGGCGATTTTCGGGATCAAGCCGTCGATGGCCAGTGGGTTGTTCTGCACGCGAGCCCAGGTGGCACCTGGCAGCGCCTGGGCGATACGCTCATGGAGTTCGGGCGTGCGACCGTCCTTCTCGACCATGCGCTCAAAAGCGGCAACCTTCAGGTTGCGCGAGTAGCCAGCCCACTGCAGTACCTTGAAGTAGAGGACGGTGGAGACGTCTTCCATCGTGGCGCCAGCGAGCATTTCACTGGCGAGGTCCAGCATGACCACTGCAGCCGGGAAGCGCTTCGCTACAGTGCTGAGGAGCGCCTTGGTCTGTGGCTTGTGCAGGCGGTCTTGCAGGTAGTTGATGAACGGCGTGCCGTCGATGGTGCGCTGATCATCAAACGCCAAGCCGAGATACTTGGTGAACGAGCTCTTACCGGAGCCGTAGAAGCCAGAGACCCAGACGCCCACCTCATTTTCGCCACCGGACTCCATCGCAAGCTGCATGCGATCGAGGAGCTTGCGGAACTGCTCCTCAATACTCTCGGTGACCACGTATTCAGAGATCTCAGCCTTGAGGCGGCCTTCTTGCGAGGCGCCATAGGTGATGACCTTTTCGATGGTCCGGTAGATGTCCTTGCTTGGATCGAAGAGTGAGCGAATGGTCATAGGTTTGTCCCAGGGTTCTTTTGTCTGTTCAGCCGCCGACGTGGACGGAGCGGTAATTGCCGTCTTCCGGGTAGAAGCCGAGAAACTTCAGGCGTGTCTTGCCGGTTCGCACGCCGGGGTACAGAAAAATCGTCGGTACGTGAAACTTGCCCTGGAGCTGGCTTTCGATGGCGCCGATGCGCATAAACGGATGCAGTGCCTCAAGATCCGTTACCAACAGCAGCGCGTTCTGCTGGGCTTCGAGCGGCTGCAGGGCATCCTCCAGCCGCTTCAGCAGGCCGTTATCCGCCGTCAGGATGTCCGCCAGCGCCTTGTTGGTACGTGGCCAATCCAAGGGCGCTGACTTGTCCTCCATCACGCACAGCGACCAGAACGGGTCGTCTTTCAGTAGGGCCCAGATCTGTTCAGCGATGGAGAACGTGTGCACGTCCCAGCCTTCCTGGTGCAGCTTGGCCACCCAAGCGGGCGTTTGCCGCTTCACCTCGAGGATCTGCTCTGGTGGGAAGACAAGGTAATAAATCGGCTCGAAGCTCGCATGGCCAAGCTCGCGCCCGTGCCGGATGCGCTCGCGCAACTCGTCGAAATCAGCCTTGAGTGAGGACATCGCAGAGCGCCTCCATGTCTTGTTGTTTCCAGCTGATGCGGATCACGTCGCCAGCAGCCTGGACGATGAGCAAACCCTTCAGCGAGAGTCGTTTGATTTCTTCCAGCACGTCTTCGCGCGCCAAGCCAAATAACTGCCAGTCTTCGTGAGTCAGCAGGGCGTTATCACCGACACAGGAAAAATGCAGTTCGTAGGCCAAGTACGCGGCCACGGCTGGCGAAATACGGAACGGCAGGATGCGACGGCTTGAGCGCAGTCCACGTTCGAGCATTCCGTAGTCGGCGCAGCATCCGGTCAGATAGGCGGAGACACGCCGTACAGTGGTTTCCGACCAGCGCTTGATGGTCTTGCCGTCATCAATGCCGCGCTCGACAAAGGTCCGCGCGTCTTCATTGGTGATCTGTGTGTATCCACCGGCGTATCGAGCCCAGTAAACATGGCGCACGAAGTCGCCAAGGATCGGGTTGGCCCGACTCGTAAAAACGAGCATGAGCTGCGTCAGGTCAGCCGTGGATATCGTTGCGGACAGCCGCTTGAGATGTGCTGCTGGTGCACCACCTGCCACGAGATAGCGTGGAGCGAAGCATTCGACGACGATGTTGCGAAGTCGGCGCGCGGTAACGGTGGGGAATCGACCCGATTCCAGTGCGACCTGATGCAACTGGTTCGCCGACATGCCAGGCGACCACAGGTCGAGCAGCGTCTTGGTTTCGTTGACGAGCCCAAGGCCTGCTTGCAACTGAGTCGTGTAGGGCGTGTTGTCGGCCACGATCACCCCACCAGATACGGATAAGTTTTGGCGTTCTGTGTGAACGCCGATAGATAGGCCGCAGCGATAGCCTTCAGTGTGTCGGTGGAATCGAGATCCTTGATGCCCCCGACCGCCGTTGGACCCACGCTGGAAGTGCCGCCCGTGGCAGCCAATCGCTTCAACGCATCAAGCGCAGCCTCTTTGCTTTGTGGCGCCTGGCTGGCGAGTTCTTCTCCCACGCTACTTTGCACGGTCGCGTGCAGGTCTTGCTCGACCTCTTCGGGCAACCGGAACAGGTGGTAGCTACCCACGCTCAAATGCTCGTCGTGCAATCGTCTGGCTGCTTCCAGCACACCGTGGTACTGAGCGAGGCGAGACGTTTTCGAGAAGACCGGCTCCAGGAAGAGCTTGTTTGATGCCTCATAGAACGCCGTTGGCCACCAGGCGTACTGAGCACGCTCGCCAAGGAAGCCGACAAGCATCCTCATCTGCAGCAATGTCGGTAGGTAGGATTCTTTCATCTCAATTCTCGTCATTCGTTTGTTCTACCGACGCGACCGGCGCCGGCAGTGGTAGCTATTGTTCAGTCACATTCCGCTCCTGCTCGGGCCGCATCCAAGGGTGCATACCCTGGTGCCAGCACGGCGTTCTTGACGCCGTACAAGGCCAAGTGGTCCTTCAGCCATAGTCTGTACTCCGGCCCACGAAGGCTGTGGTCTGCGGTGCAGTCGACGCTCCACTTGCGCAGGATGTAGCCGGCAGTCGCTGCCCGAAGCTTCATCTTCACCATGCCGCCAGTCATGCCGTAATCCATCTCCGCGATCTCGGGACGGGGTTGATTGGGGTGCGGCACCAACTCCAGTTCCACGATCCTGGTCCACTGGATGTCCTGATCACTCATCTCGTGGGGCGCCACTAGCTGCGCCTTAAGCGCCACGGGGCACTTGATCCGGTTAATGACGAAATCCCGGAATTCCTGCGATTTGCGGTCGAAGGCGCGGACGAGCCAGCGCAAGCCGTTGTCGATCAACGCGAACGGGACGATCTCCCGCTCGGTGCGACCACTGGAGATGGAGCAGTACTCAATGCCGAGCGGACACTCCTGGTGGATCGCCCGGGTCACGCTCGCTAGCACGTCCAGATCCGGATGCGCGAGCCGTGACGGGCTCTCGCTCATCACCCATGCCTTGAGCCGCATAGGCTCACCGTCGCCAAAGCCCTGGGTCAACCACGACAGCACCCGCTCCGGAGGGAAGTCGAAGATGGGCTGGAAGTCCGGCCCCAATACGTAGGACTTGACCTTGGAGTCGTAGTCGATGTTGCCCGAGGCCAACTCCTTGTACAGCGCCAAGTCCCTGGATGCGGCGGCGGACTGGATGCCAAACCGCGTGACCAAGTCCTGACGGCGTATCTCCCCGATGAAGCGCACGCGCAATTCCACGAACGCGAGACGATCGCGCTGTGGCTGGGTCAAATCTGTGAAGCGTTCGTTCATCATCCGTGTGCACCCGGAAAGATCGCACATCCGGGTCAGCAATTCCTTGTGGATCCATCGGTGAAAGCCTGCTATCCATCAGCAACTACCCGGACACTAGCATGATGATCGCACAAGGGTTGCATTTTGATAACCATCTTCCTTCGAAGCCCATCTCTACCTGAATAAGCTCGACTAGCGGCCATCAGGCCACAACAGGTATCAAGATTAGCTGCCATAAGCACTGGCATGCGAACGCTTTGACCAGCAAGGCCGATGCGCGCCGCTTATAGGCTCCAAGATGTCCAGAATGGTCCAGCAGCAGCCAGCTTCCCATGGCATACCAGATGGCATACTAGCTAAGCCAGAAATGAAAAAAGCCCTTGAAACTCAAGGGCTTAGTTCAATTATCTGGCGGAGAGGGGGGGATTCGAACCCCCGAGGCGCTATAAACGCCTGCCTGATTTCGAGTCAGGTACATTCAACCACTCTGCCACCTCTCCGGGTGGTCCCCGGCGGACCGGGGACGCGCATCATACGAGGAAGTCAGGCCGACGACAAGTCATTCCGGTCAATGAAGTGAAAATTTCCTGGATGCATGCCTTGCCGGATGCCCGCAGCCCCCCGATGATGCCTGTCTCCCCAGCAATACCCCGCCCCTGCACACCATGATCGAATTCGGACACCTCACCCACCCCGGCCTGCGCCGCGAGCTCAACGAAGACACCTACTACGGTGACAGCGAGCTGGCCCTGTGGCTGGTGGCCGATGGCATGGGCGGCCACGCCTGCGGCGAGGTGGCCAGCGCGCTGGCGCGGGAAACCATCGTGCGCGAGATCCGCCGTGGCGCGCCGCTGGCCCAGGCCATCCGCACCGCCGACGAAGAGATCATCCGCGCCTCGCGGCGGCGCAACGACACCCTGCCGATGGGTACCACCGTGGTCGCCGCACGCGTGCAGGGCAATCGCTATGAAGTGGCATGGGTCGGCGACAGCCGTGCCTACCTCTGGCGTGACGGCCAGCTGGCACAGCTCAGCCAGGATCACAGCGTGGTGCAGGAACTGGTCGCGCAGGGCAACCTGACGGCCGAACAGGCACGCGCGCATCCACATCGCAACGTGGTCACCCAGGCGCTGGGCGTCACCGATCCGGCACATCTGAACGTGGCCACCACCAGCGGCGAGCTGCGCCCCGGCATGCAGCTGCTGCTGTGCAGTGACGGCCTGACCGAGGAAGTGGACGACCGCGGCATCGCCCGCACCCTCGCCTTCGAGGATGCAAGCGCACAGGAATGCGTGGACACGCTGGTCGCCGCCGCGCTCGACGGCGGCGGCCGCGACAACATCAGCGTGATCCTGGTGCGCTGCCATTAACCCGTAGATCCACGCCATGCGTGGAGGCGGTAGTGCCGGCCGCTGGCCGGCTCACCGGGAAACGTGTTCACGCAGATGCCGGCCAGCGGCCGGCACTACCTCTTCCAGGCATTACGCGCTGGCGGGCTCTTCCACCTTCGGCCCATCCCACAGTGCGTGGCCGGCCTTCTTGCGCAGCCGCTCCAGCCGCGCGGCATGCGCTTCCAGCTCCGACGGCGTGGCCATTACGCGCGGGCGCGGCAGCAGCTTGCTGGTATCGAAGGCCTGCAGCGCCGCACCGGCGCCACCGCCATCGTCATCCCCCAGGCCGAATCCGATCTCTTCCTGCCCCGAGGTCAGCGCGATGTACACGTCACCCAGGATCTGCGCATCGAGCAGGCCGCCGTGCAGCGCACGGTGCGAGTTGTCAACGCCCAGTCGCTTGCACAGCGCATCCAGCGAATTGCGCTGGCCCGGGAAGCGCTCGCGCGCCATCACCAGGGTATCGATCACCGTGCAGCGATCGGTGATCTTCCCGTACTGCGGGCCCAGCAGCGACAGCTCGTTGTCGAGGAAGCCCAGGTCGAACGCCGCGTTGTGGATGATCAGCTCGGCGCCATCGATGAAGGCCAGGAACTCATCGGCGATCTGCGCGAAGTCCGGCTTGTCAGCCAGGAACTCCAGGGTCAGGCCGGTGACTTCCTGCGCGCCCTGTTCGAACTCGCAGTCCGGCTTGATGTACTGGTGGTAGTTGTTGCCGGTCGGGCGGCGCTTGAACAGCTCCACGCAGCCGATTTCGACGATGCGGTTGCCCTTCTTCCATTCCAGGCCGGTGGTTTCGGTATCGAGGATGATCTGACGCATGGCCTCAGTTTACCGGGCTGGCGTCGCGGATCTGGATGGCCGCGTCGCGCGCCAGCGTATCCACCCGCTCGTTGTCCGGGTCACCGGAGTGGCCCTTTACCCAGCGCCAGTCGATCTGATGCCGCAGCGTCGCGGCATGCAGGCGCTCCCACAGCTCGCGGTTCTTCACCGGGTCGCCGCCGGCGGTCTTCCAGTTCTTGCGGATCCAGCCGGGCAGCCACTGCGTCAGGCCCTGCCGCACGTACTGCGAATCGGTATAGAGCACGATGTTGCAGGGCTCGGTGAGCGTCTCCAACCCGGAAATGGCCGCCATCAGCTCCATCCGGTTGTTGGTGGTGTGCGCTTCGCCGCCGCTCAGTTCACGCTCGTGGCCCTTGTAGCGCAGCAGCGCAGCCCAGCCGCCGGGGCCGGGATTGCCAAGGCAGGAACCGTCGGTGTGGATTTCGATGGTTTTCAATACAACTCCAGATCAGGTGGCAACGGTGCCGAGCCAACGCACCGGCAACGGTTTCGGCCCGGGCAGGGCCAGCGTGCGCTTTTCAGCATGGAACAGGCAGGCCGCGCGCAGCGGCGCCCAACCGCCCGTGCGGCGACTGCCTGCACCGCGCCAGAGCGGGCCGAGGTAACGCATATCGTCGCACTCCAGCCCGTGGCGGCCGAGCAGCAGGCGGATCCGCTGTGGCGTGCGCACCACCAGTCCGTGCTGGCGCCAATGCGTGCGGTAAGGGCTGAACGGGTTGAGGCTGCTCAGCCACAGGTGGCCGCCCGGCATCAGCACGCGCTCGCACTCGTCCAGCAGTCGCTCCGCATCGCCCGCGGTCACATGCTGCAGCACGACCGCGTTGACGCTCTCGCTGGCCAGCGGCAGCGGCAGCGCACAGCGGGTGTCGCCGGCATAGCCCTGGCCCTGCCGGAACAGCCGCAGCCCGCGCCCGCCCAGCTGCGCATCCTCCAGCCAGGCCGCACTCGGTGCGATCCACAGCCAGGGCTGCGTCGGCAGGACGGACAGCTGCGGCAGCAGCAACTGCCGCTCCAGCACGCGCAAGGAGCCCGCCGGTTCAGTGTCGAACCACGGGGCCTGGCTCGCTTGACGGGTGCTCTGCAGCGCGGGCATGGTCCAATTCTATGCGACTGACTGCCCTGCCCGCATTTGCGGACAACTACATCTGGACGTTGATCGACGACGCTGGCGCCGCCGTGGTCGTCGATCCCGGCGATGCCGCGCCGGTGCTTGCGCTGGCCGATCAGGGCCTGCGCGTGGACACGATCCTGCTCACCCATCACCACGATGACCACATCGGTGGCGTGCCCGCGTTGCAGGCACGTTTTCCCGGTGTACGGGTCATCGCGCCCGTCGAGGAGCGCATCCCTGCAGCGACCGAGCGGGTCGGCGAAGGTGAACGCGTTCAGGCACTAGGCCGGACGTTCCACGTACTATCCGTGCCCGGGCATACCCGCAGCCACATCGCGTTTCACACTGCTGAACATCTTTTCAGCGGAGATTCGTTGTTCAGCCTGGGCTGTGGACGCCTGTTCGAAGGTACGCCGTCCCAGCTGCTGGCATCGATGCGCAAGCTGGGTACCTTGCCCGCGCAACTGCTGCTTTGTTGCGCCCACGAGTACACCGTGTCAAATGCCGTCTTCGCGCGGCATGTCGACCCCGCCAACGCTGCCCTGTGGCAGCGCCAAGAGGAGGCTTTGGCCATGCGCCGCGATGACCGTTCCACCCTGCCGGTAACCCTGGCCAACGAATTCGACTGCAATCCGTTCCTGCGTGTGCACACGGCGCCGATCCGCGCGGCAGTGGCGGCGCACCTGGGCCGCGACGTCGTTGACGACGTCGACGTCATGGCCGGTCTCCGGCACTGGAAAGACGGCTTCCGCGCATGATGCGCCGAAGTCTGCCGCTGGCCCTGGGCCTGGTCCTGGGGCTGGCCGGAACCGCCGGTGCCCAGTCGCTGGGCGCGGGCATCGGCCAGAACCTGGCCGCCGCGGCGGCCCTGCCGCTGGATCCGGCCGCGTTGCCGGCCGCGTCGGTCCGCAATGGCCAGGAGATCTTCTCCAGCTTCCGCGACGGCCTGGCCGAGCCCACCTGCAATGCCGAGGCCACCAGCCCGCGCTGGCAGAAGCAGTTCGCCCACGCCCCGTCGCGCCTGGCCAACCAGGATGACGATGCGCTGGTGCTGTTCGGCTACGTGGTTGAAGAGCTGCGCAAGGCCAACCTGCCTACCGAATTCGCACTGATCCCGTTCGTGGAAAGCGGCTACCGGCCCAATGCCCGCAATGGCAGCGGCCCGACCGGCCTGTGGCAGTTCATCGCCACCACCGCGCGCAACCACCGCGTGCCCATGGCCAACGGCTACGATGGCCGCCTGTCGGCGGTCGATTCCACCCAGGCCGCAGTGCGCTACCTGAAGACCCTGCACGGCATGTTCGGCGGCGACTGGCGCCTGGCCACCATGGCCTACAACGCCGGTGAGTACCGCGTGTTGCAGTCCATGCGCAAGGCCGGCATGAACGCGCAGAACGCCAAGCCGTCGGCGCTGCCCGGCCTGTCGCCGGTCACCCATGCCTACGTCGAGAAGCTGCATGCCCTGGCCTGCGTGCTGGAAGACGTGGAAGACCAGCCGGGCGTGATGGCCTCGCTGGACCGCACCGTGCCGGTGCTGAAGGACCACACCCTGCCCGCCGGCACCAGCGTCCAGCAGTGGGCCGCACAGCGCGCCCTGGACCCGGCCAGGATCGCCCGCCTCAACCCCGCCCTGGCGGGCGGTGGCCGCGCCTCGTCGGGTACCACCCGCGTGCTGGCTCCTGTCTCGGCTGCCAATGCGACGGTCGCGGACACCGCATCCGCCCTGGTCGCCAGCGCTGCGCCAGTCGCCACCGCAGCACCGACGCCGCAGGTGGCCAAGACCGTCGCCGCGATCGCTGATCGTCCGCGCAGCCGCCGCCACACCGTGCGTGATGGCGAGTCGGCCTGGACCATCGCCCGCCGCTACGGCATGCCGGTCAAGGCCCTGTTGTCGCTGAACGGCCTGAGCGGCAGCAGCGTGCTGAAGCCGGGCGCCGTGCTGCGCGTGGAAGACTGAGTCCGGGGCGGCACCGCCGCGCCCTGCCCTGTTTCCTGCAGAGCCGAGCCCTTGCTCGGCTTTTTCATGCCTGCGCCCGGCAGACGCAGTCGAGCATGGCTCGACGCTACACATCGGCAGGCACAAAAAAAGGCCCGGCAGTGCCGGGCCTTTCTCATGGATGCAGCCGCAAGGCTTACAGGTTCGCCTCGGTGGTCTGGATCACGAACTTCTTGCGCATCGCCTCGATGTAGGCCTTGGCCGCGGCCATGCCATCGATCTGGCTCAGCTGTTCCTTCAGCTGCTTCTGCTGCTCTGCAGTCACTTCCTTGATGTCGCCCGGATTGACCTTGTTCACCGCGAACAGCAGCGCGTGGCCATTGACGTCGACCTTGCCATAGCTCGGCTTGCCTTCGGCCGGCACCGGCGCACTGAAGATCGCGCGGTTGATTTCCGGGGTCGGCACCGGCTGGCTGCGCGGCAGGCCCGGCATCGGGCTCAGCTGCAGCTTCTCGCTGGCGGCCAGCGACTGCAGGGTGGCACCCGCCTTCAGCTTGGCCAGGATGGCATCGGCCGCCTTGTCGCTGGCCTGGCGCTGGCGGTCAGCGCGGATCGCGGCGATCACCTGTTCACGAGCCTTGTCCAGCGGCAGGGCCTGTTCCGGGGTGTGCGCAGCCACGCGGATGACCACGCTGTGGTTGGTCGCGCCCCCCAGGGCGATCGGGTCACTGGCGGTGCCGTCCTGCACCAGCACGTCGGAGAACGCCGCACGCAGCACGGCCGGGTCAGCGGCAATGCCACTGGCGGTCGCGCGGGTGATCGGGCCCAGCGTCTGCAGCGGCAGGTTCACTTCCTTGGCGGCAGCGGCCAGGTCGCTCGGGCTCTTGTTGATGGCATCGACCAGGCGACCGGCCAGCTCGTTGAAGCCACGCTCACCGTCGGCCTTCAGCTGTTCGGCGGCCAGCGTGTCACGCACTTCCTCGAACGACTTGCCCTGGCCACCGCGCACAGCGGCCACCTTGATGATGTGGTAACCGAACTCGGTCTTCACCGGGCCGATCACATCACCGGCCTTGGCCGCAAACAGCGCGTCCTCGAACGGCTTCACCATCGCACCGCGCTCGACCCAACCCAGGTCCCCGCCCTGGTCCTTGGAGCCCGGATCTTCCGAATTGGCCTTGGCCAGCGCGCCGAAATCGGCACCAGCGGCCTTGGCTTCGGCAGCGATCTTGTTCGCCTTCGCTTCTGCACCGTCACCGGTGATCAGGATGTGCGAGGCCTGGCGCTGCTCCGGCGAGGTGAACTTCGCCTTCTCGTCTTCATAGCGCTTGCGCAGGGTGGCTTCATCGGCCGCCGCCGGTGCCGGCAGGTTCGCGCCGTTGATCTCGACGTACTCCAGCGACACGCTCTCGGCCTGGCGGAAATCCTTGCCGTGGCTGTCGTACCACTGCTTGATCTGCTCATCGGTGACCGGCGCGGTATCGGCCGGTACGGGCGGCAACGCGGCCAGCTCGACGTCGCGGGTTTCGCCCAGCAGCTTCAACAGGCGCTCGGTCTCTGCCTGGGTGACGAAGCCGGAGCTCTGCAGGCCCGACGGAATCACCGACTGCTGCAGGCTCTCGCGCACCAGCTCCTGGAACTGGGTCGGCGTACGCGGCGGGTTGCCGCCGGCCAGGGCCAGGCGATAGTTGTTCTCGTTGAACTTGCCGTTCGAATCGAGGAATGCGGGCATGGTCGCGATGTACTCGCGCACCGCGCCGTCGCCGATCACCACGCCCGCCTGCTCACCGACCAGGCGCACGACCTGCTCGTCGATCAGCTGATCGAGCACGGCCATCTTGTTCTCGGTGCTCTCGAACGCGCGCGGGTCGAAGTTGTCGCCCTGCTGCTGGCGCTCACGCATGCGCTCCTGCTCGAAACGCGTGCGGAAATCCTGCGAGCTGATCTCGTGGTGCTGCCACAGCATGCGCACCGGCCACCACGACGGCGCCGAACGCCACCAGGTCGGCGGCGCGGAAACCTTGGCCACGTTCTGTGCGCCAACGCCACCGAGGTAGCTGTTGTCGATCACGAACAGGAACGGAATCATCAGCAGCCCCAGGATCACAGTGACGATCCAGCCTGAGGTCTTGTCGCGGAGTTTCTGCAGCATGGTGAGGAATCACAAGGCCTTATTGGCGAGCCCGGCAGTGTAACCCGCTTCGCCGCAGGGACCAAAAGCAGCGCCAGCGCGGCCTGCGCCCACATCGGCAGGCATGCGCCATCCGCGTGTCGGCCATTTCCACCATGGCGCAAAGAAAAAGCCCGCGGCTTGCGCCGAGGGCTTTTGAAGTTGGCGGAGCGGACGGGACTCGAACCCGCGACCTCCGGCGTGACAGGCCAGCATTCTAACCAGCTGAACTACCGCTCCGCGCTTGAACTTTGCAGGCGCCCAGTATATCCGAAGACTGTCTGGAAACCCAGCCCGATGAACACTTTTTTCAAAGTTTTTTCACAGGGACTTAAGAATTCTGCAATGGCGGAGCGGACGGGACTCGAACCCGCGACCTCCGGCGTGACAGGCCAGCATTCTAACCAGCTGAACTACCGCTCCGTTCTTGCAAAAACCTTTTCGCCTTCCTTCCGAACCTGTCGGTGAGAAGACAAGGCCCCCAGCTTCAGGCCGGGGGCCTCGATGTAGTGGCGGAGCGGACGGGACTCGAACCCGCGACCTCCGGCGTGACAGGCCAGCATTCTAACCAGCTGAACTACCGCTCCGCGTTGTTACCTTTTTTGCTTTCAGCCGGCCTGGACCGGGGAGAAAACAAAGCCTCCAGCTTTTGGCCGGAGGCCTCGTTGAATGGCGGAGCGGACGGGACTCGAACCCGCGACCTCCGGCGTGACAGGCCAGCATTCTAACCAGCTGAACTACCGCTCCACACTCAAACTTTTACCGCGGTGCTGTGGTGGGTGCTGAGGGTTTCGAACCCCCGACCCTCTCCGTGTAAAGGAGACGCTCTACCGCTGAGCTAAGCACCCCAGCGAGCCGCTTAGTTTACAGCATCCTTCAGGGCCTTACCAGCCTTGAACGACGGATTCTTCGAAGCAGCGATCTTGATGGTGTCGCCGGTCTTCGGGTTGCGGCCGGTGCGGGCAGCACGGTCGCGGACCTGGAAGGTACCGAAGCCAACCAGGGTGACCGCATCGCCGTCCTTCAGCGCCTTGGTGACGGCAGCAACGACGGCATCGACAGCGCGGCTGGACTCGGCCTTGGTCAGGTCTGCAGCTTCAGCAACGGCATCGATCAATTCGGTCTTGTTCATTCTCTACAACTCCTTTGGCGGTGGGTTCCGCTTATTCGACAGGGAAGCAACCGCACGCGCTCTGCATGCGGCCGCCATGTGGAAACGGTTCGCCGAATTCAGCGATCGCCAGACTGCGATCACTCATTCGCGAGTGCTGCTTTTATACCAGTGGCCCTACCCCCACGCAAGCTGGAAAGCCAGCAACGACGCGGGTTTCGGGCCATTGGACAGCGCGCGTCAATGCTTGACGCGCGCGTTTCCACTCGGTTTGGCCTTGCTGCGCACCGTGACACGTTGCGCACTCTTGCGCGCCTTCTTCGGTGCCAACGGACGCTCCAGCGCCAGGTCCAGGACTTCTTCGATGTACTTCACCGGCACGATCTCCAGATCGCGGGTGACGTTGGCCGGGATGTCGGCCAGGTCCTTGCGGTTCTCCTCGGGAATGATGACCGTGCGGATTCCGCCACGCAGTGCGGCCAGCAGCTTCTCCTTCAGTCCACCGATGGCCGTGACGCGACCACGCAGGGTGATCTCGCCGGTCATCGCCACGTCGGCACGCACCGGCACCTTGGTCAGCATCGATACCAGCGAGGTGACCATCGCCGCGCCGGCACTCGGGCCGTCCTTCGGCGTAGCGCCATCGGGCACATGCAGGTGCACGTCGTGCTTCTGCAGGAAGTCGCTGTCGATGCCGAAGCCGACGGCGCGCGAACGCACCACCGACAGCGCCGCTGAAGCCGATTCCTTCATCACGTTGCCGAGCTGGCCGGTCAGGATCAGCTGGCCCTTGCCCGGCACCAGCGTCGATTCGATCTGCAGCAGATCGCCACCCACCTCGGTCCAGGCCAGGCCGGTGACCAGGCCGATCTCGTTCTCTTCCTCGGCACGGCCGAAGTCGAAGCGACGCACGCCCAGGTACTTGTCCAGGTTCTTGCTGGACACGCTCACCAGCGCCTTCTTCTTCGCGCCCTTCTTCGCCTTCACCGGCTGCGGGCCGGCCAGCGCGATCTCCTTCACCACCTTGCGGCAGATCTTGGCGATCTCGCGTTCCAGGTTGCGCACGCCCGACTCGCGCGTGTAGTAGCGCACGATGTCCTGGATGGCGTCACTGCCGATCTCCAGCTCTTCGGGCTGCAGGCCGTTGGCCTTGACCTGCTTGGGCACCAGGTAACGGGTGGCGATGTTGAGCTTCTCATCCTCGGTGTAGCCGGGGATGCGGATCACTTCCATGCGGTCCAGCAGCGGGCCGGGAATGTTGAGCGAGTTCGAGGTGGCCACGAACATCACTTCAGACAGGTCCAGGTCCACTTCCAGGTAGTGGTCGTTGAACGCGTTGTTCTGCTCAGGGTCGAGCACTTCCAGCAACGCCGAGGACGGATCGCCGCGGAAGTCCATCGACATCTTGTCGATCTCGTCGAGCACGAACAGCGGGTTCTTGCTGCCGACCTTGTTGAGGTTCTGCACGATGCGGCCCGGCATCGAACCGACGTAGGTGCGACGGTGGCCACGGATCTCGGCCTCGTCACGCACGCCGCCCAGCGACATGCGCACGAACTTGCGGTTGGTGGCCTTGGCGATGGACTGTCCCAGCGAGGTCTTGCCCACGCCCGGCGGCCCGACCAGGCACAGGATCGGGCCCTTCATCTGCTTCACGCGCGACTGCACCGCCAGGTATTCAAGGATGCGTTCCTTGACCTTCTCCAGCCCGTAGTGATCGGCATCGAGGGTGTCCTGCGCCACCTTCAGGTCCTTGCGAACCTTGCTTCGCTTCTTCCACGGCACGCCCAGCAACCACTCCAGGTAGTTGCGCACGACCGCCGCTTCGGCCGACATCGGCGACATCTGCTTGAGCTTGTTCAGCTCGTTGCGCGCCTTGGCCTCAACGGCCTTCGGCATGCCGGCCTCGGCGATCTTGCGCGCCAGCTCTTCCAGCTCGCCAGGCGCATCGTCCAGGTCACCCAGTTCCTTCTGGATGGCCTTCATCTGTTCGTTGAGGTAGTACTCGCGCTGGCTCTTCTCCATCTGCGACTTCACGCGGCCGCGGATGCGCTTCTCCATCTGCTGCACGTCGATCTCGCCGTCGACCAGGCCGACCAGCATCTCCAGGCGGTCACCGACGGCCAGCGTTTCCAGCAGGCGCTGCTTGTCGGCCAGGCGCACGCTGATGTGCGCGGCGATGGTGTCGGCCAGGCGCGCCGGCTCATCGATGCCCGACAGCGTCTGCAGCAGTTCCGGCGGCAGCTTGCGGTTGGTCTTCACGTACTGCTCGAACAGCGACATCAGCGAGCGGGCGATCGCCTCGACCTCGCGCGCTTCGCGCTCGTCGCTGGCGTCGATCTCCACGGCCTGGCCGTGCAGCGAGCCGTTGCGCTCGTCAACGTGGGTGACCTGCACGCGCGACAGGCCTTCGACCAGCACCTTGATGGTGCCGTCGGGCAGCTTCAGCAGCTGCAGCACCTGCGCCAGCGTACCGACCTGGTAGAGGTCGGCCGCATGCGGGTCGTCGGTTTCGGCCGACTTCTGCGCCAGCAGCAGGATGCGCTTGTCCGCCTCCATTGCCTGTTCGAGCGCGTGCATGGACTTGTCACGGCCGACGAACAGCGGAATGACCATGTGCGGGAACACCACTACGTCGCGCAGCGGCAGGACCGGCAGGTCGAGGGTTTCACTTGGGGAACGGGCCATGGGGGCTCCAGGGAAGGGGGAAAACCGCCTCCGGGAGGGCATCTTCCGGAGACAAAAAAAGCCGATGGCCCCGTTATGGGGCCATCGGCTTTCAGATGCAAGGCATTCCTTGAAAATCCTTTCCAATCAACAACCTGGAAGGATCACTCGGCGCCTGCGGCCTTCTGTTCAGGGACCGCCGGGGTCTGGTAGATCAGGTACGGCTCGGACTTGTGCTCGATCACCGATTCGTCCACCACCACCTTGCTGACGTTTTCCTGCGACGGCAGGTCGTACATGGTGTCCAGCAGGACCGATTCGACGATGGTGCGCAGGCCACGGGCACCGGTCTTGCGCTTGAGCGCCTTCCTGGCGATGGCCGACAACGCGTCCGGACGGAACTCCAGCTCGACGTTCTCCATCTCGAACAGCTTCTTGAACTGCTTGGTGATGGCGTTCTTCGGCTCGGTCAGGATCTTGATCAGGGCCGGCTCGTCCAGCTCCTCCAGGGTCGCCACCACCGGCAGGCGGCCGACGAACTCCGGAATCAGGCCGAACTTGATCAGGTCTTCCGGCTCGACTTCGGCCAGCACCTTGCCCACTTCCTGCTTGCGCTCGCTGCTCTTCACCTTGGCGCCGAAGCCGATGCTGCCGACGTCGGTGGAACGGGCCTGGATCACCTTGTCCAGCCCGGCGAACGCGCCGCCGCAGATGAACAGGATGTTCTTGGTGTCCACCTGCAGGAATTCCTGCTGCGGATGCTTGCGCCCGCCCTGCGGCGGAACGCTGGCCACGGTACCTTCGATCAGCTTCAGCAGGGCCTGCTGCACGCCTTCGCCGGACACATCGCGGGTGATCGACGGGTTCTCGCTCTTGCGCGAGATCTTGTCGATTTCATCGATGTAGACGATGCCCTGCTGTGCCTTCTCGACGTCGTAGTCGCACTTCTGCAGCAGCTTCTGGATGATGTTCTCCACGTCCTCGCCCACGTAACCGGCTTCGGTCAGCGTGGTGGCGTCGGCCATGGTGAACGGCACGTTGAGCAGGCGGGCCAGGGTTTCGGCCAGCAGCGTCTTGCCCGAACCGGTCGGGCCGACCAGCAGGATGTTCGACTTCGCCAGTTCGACGTCGTCGTTCTTCTGCCGGCTCTCGATGCGCTTGTAGTGGTTGTACACGGCCACGGCCAGGGTGCGCTTGGCGCGGTTCTGGCCGATCACGTACTGGTCCAGGACCTCGAGGATCTCGCGCGGCTTGGGCAGCGAACTGCGCGCCGACTGCGCCTTTTCCTCAAGTTCCTCACGGATGATGTCGTTGCACAGCTCCACGCACTCATCGCAGATGAATACGCTCGGACCCGCAATCAGCTTGCGCACTTCATGCTGGCTCTTGCCGCAGAAAGAGCAGTAGAGGATCTTGCCGGTGTCCGTGGAACGACCTTGGCGGTCTTCGCTCATGCTTCGCTTACCCAGTTACCCCACCCGCTGAACGGGGGTTCGATTCGAGAATAGCACAGGGCCGAGGGGACACCAGTCCCGCCCGACCCTGCAGGAACGGGGCCTCCCTGGCCCCGTGAAGGCCGGTCAACCGGCCTGGATCGACTCATCCGGACGACGCTCCAGGACCTGGTCGACCAGACCGTAGGCCTGCGCCTCGAAGGCGCTCTTGAAGTTGTCGCGCTCGGTGTCGCGGGCGATCGTCTCCAGCGACTGGCCGGTGTGCTTGGCCAGGATCTCGTTCAGGCGCGAACGCAGGGTCAGGATCTCACGCGCGTGGATGTCGATGTCGGTGGCCTGGCCCTGGTAGCCGCCCAGCGGCTGGTGGATCATCACGCGCGAGTTCGGCAGCGCATAGCGCTTGCCGGCTTCGCCCGCGGCCAGCAGCAGGGCGCCCATCGAGGCGGCCTGGCCGATGCAGGTGGTGCTCACATTCGGCTTGATGTACTGCATGGTGTCGTAGATCGCCATGCCGGCGGTGACCACGCCACCCGGCGAGTTGATGTAGATGTTGATGTCCTTTTCCGGGTTCTCCGATTCCAGGAACAGCAACTGCGCCACCACCACGTTGGCCATGTGATCGTCGATCGGGCCCACGAGGAAGATCAGGCGCTCCTTCAACAGGCGCGAATAGATGTCGTAGGCACGCTCGCCGCGGCTGGTCTGCTCGACCACCATCGGAACCAGGTTCAGGGCTTTGGTTCGGTTGTCCATTACGTGAGGTACCTATCTTGGGGGGCAACAACCCCGCGCCGGCAAAGGCGCGGGGCATCCGGTGATCCGCCGGCTTACTGGCGGATCGCGTCCTGGAACGACAGCTTCTCTTCGGTGTGCTGGGCACGCTCGGCGATCCAGTCGATCACCTGCTCTTCCATCACACGGTTCTGCAGGCCAGACATCAGCTGGGGGTCGTTGCGGTACATCTCAATGACCTGCTCCGGCTCTTCGTAGGTCGAGGCGATCAGACGCATCGTTTCGTTCAGGCGCTTGGCTTCCAGGCGCAGGTCGTTGATGCGGGCCACTTCACCGACCAGCAGGCCGACCAGCACGCGCTTGGCGGCGGCGTCCTTGAAGCCTTCGTGGGCATCGGCCGGGATCTCGCCGACGTTCTGGCCGTTGCGGCGCAGCTGCTCGACCTGCTGGGCCAGCATGGCGCGGGCTTCGTTCTCGACCAGGCGCGGCGGCATTTCCACCGACGAGTAGGCCGCGATCAGCTGCTCGCCCACTTCGCGGCGCAGGCGGTTCATCAGCGCGCCCTTCAGCTCACGCTCCAGGTTGGCGCGGATGTCGCTGCGGAACTGCTCGACGTCGCCACCCTTCACGCCGAAGCTCTTGATGAAGGCTTCGTCGACCGCCGGCACGACCGGCTCGGACACTTCGGCAACCTTGACGGTGACCTGCACGGTCTTGCCGGCCAGCACCGGCACGCGCCAGTCAGCCGGGAACTCGACGTCCAGGGTCTTCTCTTCGCCCTTGGCCAGGCCGACCAGGCCCTTTTCGATGGTGTCGAACATCATGCCCTGGCCGAGCACGATCGAACCCTTCTCGGTGCCCTCGGCCGGCAGGCGCTCTTCGCCGGCCTGCGACCAGGTTTCCACCGCGACCAGGTCGCCGTCCTGCGCGCCACGGCTGACCGGGGCCCAGGTGCGACGCTGGTTCTGCAGGTTCTCGATCATCTGGTCGATGTCGGCGTCGGTGATCTCGGCGGTGTGGCGCACGACGGTCAGCTTGCTGACGTCGATGTCGCCGAAGTCCGGCACCACTTCCACGGTGGCCACGAAGGAGAACTCACCCTCGTCGCCCTTGTCGATGCGCGGGCTGCCGACGACGCGCAGGTCGTGCTCGCGCACGGCCGCGTCGAAGGTCTCGCGCAGCAGGCCGTCCAGCGCCTCGCCACGGACCTGCGCGCCGAAGCGCTGCTCGATCACCTTGGCCGGCACCTTGCCCGGACGGAACCCCTTGATGCGGGTGGTACGGGCGATTTCGCCCAGGCGGCCGGCGATGTGGCTCTGCAGACGCTCTTCCGGCAGCGAGAAGCTCAGGCGGCGTTCCAGGTTGCCGGTGGATTCGATCGAAGCTTGCATGTTGACTCCTGCCACCGGTGGCCCAGGCCCCCGGCTCGATGATTGGGATGAAACGGTTGTTAGGACACGACGTCTGGGACGCGCCTGCTTGCCGCAGCCCTTTAGTTTCGCCCAATTCGGCCTGCACTGCCAGCGCGTGCCGGTCAAGGGGGCGCCGATGGCCCGATCAGGGCGGGGACAAGCCAGCACTGGTGCGAAAGGGGGGACTCGAACCCCCACGCCTTGCGGCACTGGAACCTAAATCCAGGGCGTCTACCAATTCCGCCACTTTCGCGTGGCCGGCACAGGTGTTCATTGTCGCAGGCGGCGACTGGAATCGGAAGGCCTGCACAAAGCTGAATCCACTACGCTCCGCGCCATCGCTGCATCGCGGCCAGCCCGGCGGGTGCGCGACCCGCCGGGCTGGCCGCAGCCTACTGCTGCGGTACCGTGCGGGCCGGCGCCGCGCCTGAGCCCGGGTCGACGGCCGCGTCCACCTTCCGGACCTCCACGCCCCCATCGTCGGTGCGACGCAGGGCCACCGACGCCGGCGCAGCCCTGCGCACATCCACCGAACCGTCCGCATTGCGCTGTACGTCCACCGCGCCGGGCAGGACCTCCCCCTCCGCGGGCCGGGCCGGCCGCAACTGCATGGCGTCGTCGATCTGGCGCGCCGGAATGCGCTCTGCGCCCGCATCACGCTCGACGGCCTGCGCGGGATCATTGCCCGGCGTGCAGGCCGCCAGTGCCATCAACGCGAAGGGAATCCACACCGTGCCGTGCAATCGAGTGATCTCAGCCATCAACATCTTCCTTCCTGCATGCGCCATCGGCGCGGAAGATCTATTGGGTGCGATGCAGGACGCCATGCGGTGAGAAGCAGTGCACAGCATTGAAAACACTGATGACGCGTATGCCCCTGATTTCAGCACTGCTTCAGTGGATCCACGCCATGCGTGGATGAAGCGCAACCCGGCGTGCGGGCAAGAAAAAAGCCACCTGGATGACCAAGTGGCTTTCGTCTGGTGGGCTGTCAAGGATTCGAACCTTGGACCTATTGATTAAGAGTCAACTGCTCTACCAACTGAGCTAACAGCCCGAAATCGGGGCGCGAATTATGACCCGATCCGCTCGGTGGGTGCAAGCACTTTCTTCAACATCGTTGAAACCAGCACTGCGATCCCGATGCGCTGCAGATCCACGCCAGGCGGGGCCCTGCAACGTGTGGCCCATTGAAACGAAAGGGTCACACCTATAAGAAAAAAGCCACCTGGCGTACCAGGTGGCTTCCGTCTTGGTGGGCCGTCAAGGATTCGAACCTTGGACCTATTGATTAAGAGTCAACTGCTCTACCAACTGAGCTAACGGCCCGTGAAACTCAGACGCACATTGTAGCGTGCTTTCTGTTTATTGCAATACCGTTTCGGCTGCGCCGATGCGGTTGAATCAGTGGGGTGGCTGAGGGGATTCGAACCCCCGACCACCGGAATCACAATCCGGTACTCTAACCAACTGAGCTACAGCCACCACTGAAACTTTCGCTCCACCGCCGATACCGCCAGCACTGGAACCTTGAAACCTTGCCTGGAGACTGTCACCGAAGTTCCGGTCCGCCGAAGCGAGTCCGATATTCTGGTGGAGTCTTTACGCTTTTGCAAGCACTTCTTCACATCCGCCGATGCGATCCCGCTGTCCCGCCAATGGCGCGCCCGACAGGAATCGAACCTGTAACCGCCGGCTTAGAAGGCCGGTGCTCTATCCAGTTGAGCTACGGGCGCCCGAACCGGAACGGTGTCCAATCCGACGTGACGTGGGATTGGTCGGGGTAGAGGGATTCGAACCCCCGACATCCTGCTCCCAAAGCAGGCGCGCTACCAGACTGCGCTATACCCCGGTCTTGCAATCCCCTCGGGTCAGGCCCGGGGAGTTGGTCATTGTCGCCAAGCGCGTTGGGAACTGTCAACGAAGGATGCGCAGTTCCGCGGCCTGCCACAACGCCGAAAGCAGTCATCGGCTATGCTCACGCCCATCGGCCGGATGGCCGTCCTGACCCTCATTCGCACGGAGAACACGCATGCGCAGCGGCAACCCGGCTCTTTCCGAGTCGACCTTCCTCGACCTTGCCAGCGGTTCGGTGGTGACCAGCCCCGACCAGGCAATGACCCTCAACGGCACCGTCAACAAGACCGGTTTCCTGCTGCTGTTGACCGTGCTGACGGCCGCTTTCGCCTGGAACCAGACCATCGACGACTACGGCCAGGTCATGGACGCGGCCAAGCTGTACGCCTTGGGCGGCGGCATCGGCGGCCTGGTGCTGGCGCTGATCACCATCTTCAAGAAGGAATGGTCGCCGGTCACCGCGCCGATGTACGCGCTGGTGGAAGGCGTGTTCCTCGGCGCCATCTCGGCCGTGTTCAACGCCAAGTTCCCGGGCATCGTGTTCCAGGCCGTGCTGCTGACCTTCGGCACCCTGTTTGCGCTGCTGTTCGCGTACCGCAGCGGCGTGATCAAGGCCACCGAGAACTTCAAGATGGGCGTGGTCGCCGCCACCGGCGGCATCGCCCTGCTCTACCTGGCCTCGTTCGTGCTGGGCTTCTTCAACATCAACGTGCCGGTGATCCACGACTCCAGCTGGCTGGGCATCGCCTTCAGCCTGTTCGTGGTGGTCGTGGCGGCGCTGAACCTGGTGCTGGACTTCGACTTCATCGAAACCGGCGTGGCCCAGCGCGCGCCGAAGTACATGGAGTGGTATGGCGCATTCGGCCTGATGGTGACCCTGGTCTGGCTGTATGTGGAGTTCCTGCGCCTGCTGTCGAAGATCCAGCAGCGCTGAGTCCAGCCACGCCGAGAAAGACAAGCCGCGATCCGCAAGGGTCGCGGCTTTTTTGTAGAGTCGAGCAAGCCCACACGTCCCCTGCCCCCATGCCCGACACCTTCCACAGCTACCGCCCGGCAGAGGGCCACCGTCTGCCGCATGACCCGTTCAACGCCATCATCGGCCCGCGCCCGATCGGCTGGATTTCCAGCCGCGACGCACAGGGCACGTTGAACCTGGCGCCCTACAGCTTCTTCAACGCCTTCAACTACACCCCGCCGATCATCGGCTTCTCCAGCCAGGGCCGCAAAGACTCGCTGCGCAACATCGAAGCCACCGGTGAATTCGTCTGGAACCTGGCCACCTTCGACCTGGCCGAGGCGATGAACGAAAGCTGCCGTGCGGTCGCGCCGGATGTCGACGAGTTCGTCCTTGCCGGCCTGACGCCACTGGCCTCAACGCAGGTCACACCGCCCCGCGTGGCACAGAGCCCGGTAAGCATGGAATGCCGCTGCACGCAGATCGTCCGCCTGCGCGATGCCGCCGGCCAGGACACCAACGGCTGGCTGGTGCTGGGCGAAGTGGTGACGGTGCATATCGATGAACGGCTGCTGGTCGATGGCATCTACGACACCGCTGCGGCGGCCCCGATCCTGCGCGGCGGCGGGCCTGCCGACTACTTCCGCATCGGCGCCGGACAGCGCTTCCGCATGTTCCGCCCGACCTGACGTTCAACCGGTTACGACCGCGCCAGCAGCGCCGGCATCGACGACGCCAGCAATGCGATGCCCGACGCGGTCAACAGGCTCAGTACGATCTGCCGGAAGCGCGCCTCGCTGATGCCGATGTAGACGCGCGCACCCAGCAGGGTCGGCACCAGCATCGCCGGCGCCACGATGGCGAAGTACGGCAGCATCTGCCGGCTCACCAGGCCGCTGCCGACATAGGTGGCCATGGTCACTGCCAGCATCGCCAGGTTGAAGTTCTGGATGACCGCGCGCTGCTCGTCCTTGCCGAAGCCACGCAGCGTGCTCCACAGCGTCGGCACCGGTCCGGCGAAACCGCCGATGCCGCTGAGCACCCCACCTGCCATGCCGGCGATCGCGTCACCGATGCGACCACCCACGCGGATCGGCGGCAATGATCGCGCCATCAGCATCACCGGGCACCACAGCGCCAGGAAGCCGCCCAGCAGCGCCTTGAACCAGTCCATGTCCAGGTGTGGCAGTACCATCACGCCGAGCGGAATGCCCGCCAGGCCGCCCAGCACGAACGGCAGCAGCAGGCGCAGGTTGAAGCCACGCCGCACGGTGAACACGGCCACCAGCTGACCGACCAGCGCGCCGAACACCGACAGCGCAGCGGCCAGTCGCGGCTCCAGCCCCCATGCCCAGAACGACATCGCTACCATCCCGAAGGCGAAACCGGACAGGCCCTGTACGAATCCGGCGACGATCGCGCCAAGCGCGACCAGCAGATACACCGACTCCATCATCACCCCGGCTGCAACCGCGCGACTACCCTGCCGCGCTCACCTGTGCAGCGTAGTGCGCCGCGAGATGCTCGACCAGCGCACGCACCTTGGGCGCCAGTGCACGTGCATGCGGGTACAGCGCGAAGTAGCGTCGCTGGCCCGCATGCCAGGCCGGCAGCACGCGGATCAAACGACCGGCGCGCAGATCCTCCTGCACGGTGAAGGCGGTGAACAGGCTGATGCCCATGCCGGCCAGCGCGGCGGCGTACAGTGCGGGCGTGGCATCCACGCGCAGGCGCTGCCCGGCTTCGATGCTCGCGGTTGCGCCGCGCGGCCCCTGCAACTGCCAGGGCGGCATTGCTGGCGTGGGACTGAAACCCAGCAGCGTGTGATGAGCCAGGTCCGCTGCCTGCCGCGGCAGTCCGTGGTGTGCCAGGTAGGCCGGTGCGGCGACCAGGATGCGCGGGCAGCTGGCCAGCTCGCGCGCGACCAGCTGGCTGTCCGGCAGAGAAGCCGCGATGCGCAGGGCCAGGTCGAAACCACCACCGACCACATCGACCAGCTGGTCATCGGCCGACAGGTCCAGCGTGACCTGGGGGTAACGCTGCAGGAATGACGGCAGCCAGTGCGGCAGCTCCTGGCTGGCCACCACCTGCGGCACGCTGATCCGCACGCTTCCACTGGGCTGCGCCTGCCCGGCACGGGCACGGTCGTCGGCTTCCTGCAGGCGGTCCAGCAGCGTTGCCGCCTCACGGTAGTAGTCGCGCCCGGCCTCGGTCAACGACAGCCGGCGGCTGTTGCGATCGAGCAGGCGCACCTGCAGGTGTTCTTCCAGCTGCCGCAGTTGCCGCGACATCGCCGAGTGGGTGGTACCGAGGCGCTCGGCTGCCGCGGTGAAGCTGCCCGCATCGACGATGGCGCGCAGTGCACGCAGGGCAGCGAAGTGATCCATCGGCGGGCAGCTCCACGTGGCGGAGCCCGCGGCATGCGGGCCCCGCCAGCTTATCAAGCGCCGTCGCCGGCCTTGCGCACCGGCAGTGCCAGGATCGCGTCAGTCGTCATGACATCGCCGAAGGCGTCCTCGATCTGGGCCAGAGCGGCTTCATGCAGCGTGCGATGGCCGATGCGCCGGCCGCCAGCCAGGTCCAGGTCACGGCTGGCGCTGGCATCGGACGAGACGATCACCCGGTAACCACGGGGCGCGGCCGCCGCGTCGCGCGCGGCACCAGCCACGCAGGCATGGGTCTGCAGGCCGGTGACGATCAGGGTGTCGATGCCGGCGTTCTTCAGCAGCGGGTCGAGCACGGTGGAGGACGCGCCGGCGAACACGCTGACATTGTCCTTCTGCACCACGGTCTCGCCCTGGCGCGGCTGCAGGTCGCGATGGAAGGCAGCATTGACGCTGCCCTGTGCGAACAGCGGCGCACCCGCCGGCAGCACGTGCTGCACATGGATCACGCGGATGCCATGGGCATCGGCGAATTCGACCACCCGCTTCGCCTGCCGCAGCGCGGCCACGCCATCGGGAATGACCATGCGGCCACCGGCAAAGCCCGGTGCGGCCGTGGCATCGAAGTACTCATTCTGGAAGTCGATGACCAGCACGGCGGTCTTTGCCGCATCCAGCGAGGTCGCGACCGGCGCGCCAGCCATGTGGCGGATGGTGGGATGGGCCGGCTCGGCGGCGGCGACCGGGGCGGTGGTGGCCATGCCGATCAGGCTGGCCAGGCCGAAGGCGGTGAGGTTCATGTTCGAGCTCCAGTGCGTTGGGAAGTGGGCACAGGATGCGGAGCGCATGACGCACGAACCAGCCGCGTAGCGGCACATGATCTGTGCAATGTACGCACAGACAATTTCCCTGTAGAGCCACCCCATGGGTGGCTGCGGACCAAGGCCCCGTCATTCCACGCACGGCGTGGATCTACCGGGCCGGCCCACAACGCAACGGGGCGCCCGAAGGCGCCCCGCTGTGGATCCAACCGAGGTCGGCCGGCCGCTTACAGGCGGCTGGCGATGGCCTGGGCAAAGCTCATGGTGGTGCCGGTGCCGCCCAGGTCGCCGGTCAGCGAATCCTTGGCTTCCATGGTCGCCACGATGGCCTTGCGCAGGCGCTCGGCGTTTTCCGGCTGGCCGACATGGTCCAGCATCTGCGCGGCTGCCAGCAGCAGCGCGCACGGATTGGCCTTGCCCTGGCCGGCGATGTCCGGCGCGGTGCCGTGCACGGCTTCGAAGATCGCCGCGTCCTTGCCGATGTTGGCACCCGGGGCCAGGCCCAGGCCGCCGACGAGACCGGCGCACAGGTCGGAGATGATGTCGCCGAACAGGTTGGTGGTGACGATCACATCGAACTGTTCCGGACGCATCACCAGCTGCATGCAGCAGTTGTCGACGATCATTTCCTGGAACTCGATCTCCGGGTACTGTGCGGCGACTTCACGGGCGACGTTCAGGAACAGGCCCGAGGTCGACTTGATGATGTTGGCCTTGTGCACGGCAGTGACCTTCTTGCGGCCAGTGCTCTTGGCCAGCTCGAAGGCGTAGCGCACGATGCGCTCGGAGCCCTTGCGGGTGATGCGGGTGCCGGAGAAGGCGGTTTCGCCGTCGGCCGACACTTCCTGGCCTTCGGCCAGGTAGGCACCTTCGGTGTTCTCACGGACGGTGATCAGGTCGACGTTGTCGAAACGCGACTTGGTGTTCGGGAAGGTGTGGGCCGGACGCACGTTGGCGTACAGGTCGAAGTGGCGGCGCAGGCTGACGTTGATCGAGGTGAAGCCACCACCGACCGGGGTGGTCAGCGGGCTCTTCAGCGCGACCTTGTTGCGCGCGATCGATTCCAGGGTCACTGCCGGCATCAGGTCGCCGTGCTTTTCCAGGGCCACCAGGCCGGCGTCGGCGTCTTCGTACTCCAGGCCAGTCTTGAGCTGGTCGAGCACGAACAGGGTGGCGTCCATGATTTCCGGGCCAATGCCGTCGCCGCGGATGACCGTAATTTTCTGCGTCATTGATCGATGTTCCGAACAGGGGGAAAAACGCCGTCCGGACGTGCCCGGAAACGCCGGCGCAAAGGAAGTTTCACCGGCAATTATGCCTGAGCCGGGGCCGAGGTCCCAAATAGACCATGGTCCCAGTGCCCGGCCCAGGCAGAATTGCCCGCGCATTCCGCCTTATCCCCGCGCCTGTCGGCGCGCCCCCTTGAACAACAAGGGGCCTCCTGGGCTGTTGGATCGTGGAGAAGGCCCCTCGCGGGTGCGGTAATGCCGGCCGCTGGCCGGCAACCCCGGCCATGCCGGATTCAGGGAATACCGGCCAGCGGCCGGCACGCCCCTCAGTGCTCGTGCGCTGCCGGGGCGGCGGCGCCACCTTCAAGCTGGTCGAGGAAGTCAACCGCGCGGCGCAGGTGCGGGATCACGATCGATCCGCCCACCACCAGGCCGACCGAGAAGGTCTCGAAGAACTCCTCGCGGGTCACGCCGGCGTCCTTGCACTGGGCCACGTGATAGCTGATGCAGTCGTCGCAGCGCAGCACCATCGACGCCACCAGGCCCAGCAGCTCCTTGGTCTTCACGTCCAGCGCGCCGGCCTGGTAGGTCTGCGTGTCCAGCGCGAAGAAGCGGCGCACCACCTGGTTCGGCTCACCCAGGATCCGCTCGTTCATGCGCTTGCGGAACTCGGTGAACTCGGCGATGCGGTCCTTGCTGCCGTCGTCGGCCGCGCTCATGCCTGGCCCTGCCCGGCCAGCAGCGGCTCGAGCTTGCCTTCACGGTGCAGGGCCATCATGTCGTCGTAGCCGCCGACATGGACGTCGCCGACGAAGATCTGCGGCACGCTGGTGCGGCGGGTCAGCGCCATCATCTTCTCGCGCTCGGCCGGGTCCAGGTCGATGCGGACCTCGGTCCACTGCTGGCCCTTGCTCTTCAGGAAGTTCTTGGCGGCCACGCAGTACGGGCAGACGGCGGTGGAATAGATGGTGATGGCGGGGGCACCGCCGGCGGTCTGGGCTGTCACGGGAAACTCCACGATGGATCGACGGTCTACATATGGTACCGGTGCGCTGGAATTTCCACGCCACGGCCGCAACACTGTGGATTAACGAATGGTTGCCCCCCGCCCTGCCACGCTTGGCGCGCCCCGCCCGAGGAACTCCTGCTTGCGAGCCCTGCTGCTGACTACCGCCGTCACCCTGGCCCTGGCCATGCCGCTGGCCCAGGCCCAGGAGAAGCTGCCCGACATCGGCTCCTCGGCCGGCGAGCTGCTGACCCCGGCCCGCCAGGCCGAGTACGGCGCGATGATGCTGCGCGAGCTGCGCAACTACGGCTACCTGCTGGAAGATCCGCTGGTCAACGACTGGCTGCAGACCATGGGCACCCGTCTCGGCTCCAACAGTGACCAGCCACGGCAGCCGTACACCTTCTTCGTGATGAACGACCGCCAGATCAACGCGTTCGCCACGCTGGGCGGCTACATCGGGGTCAATGCCGGCCTGGTGCTGACCGCCGAGCGCGAGGACGAGGTCGCTGCGGTGCTGTCCCACGAAATCGCCCACGTCACCCAGCAGCATGTGCTGCGCGGCGTCGAGCGCGCCCAGCGTGACCAGATCCCGATCCTGCTGGGCATGCTGGCAGCGGTGGTGGCCGCCCAGGCCAGCAACAGCACGTCGTCCGGCAACGCGACGATGGCCGCGATCAGCTCGGGCATGGGCCTGATGCAGCAACGGCAGATCAACTACACCCGCTCCAACGAGTCCGAGGCCGACCGCCTGGGCATCCGCACCCTGTCGCGCAGCGGCTACGACGTGGATGCCATGGCCGGCTTCTTCGAACGGATGTCGGCGGCCATGCGTGGCAACGAAGGGGGCTACAGCGTGCCCGAGTTCCTGCGCACCCACCCGGTCAACATCACCCGCATCAGCGAAGCCAAGGCCCGCGCCGAGCAGATGAAGAAGGATACAGTGCTGCTGACCACCAGCACCCCCACCGGCGAGCGCAAGGAGCGGGTGGACCCGGCCGATCCCAGCCTGGGCGAGCCGCTGCTGCGCGGCAACAACCCGCTGCTGCCCAGCAGTGTGCTGCGCCTCCCGATCGGCCAGCTCAACCGTGGCGCCAGCGGCGACTTCGACTGGGCACGTGAGCGCCTGCGCGTGCTCAGCGCGGATTCCACCCCCGAGCTGGAACGCGAGTATGCCGACCTGGCCAAGCGGCAGAAGGACGGTCTCAACGATGCGCAGCGCTATGGCCAGGCGCTGGCGGTCATGCGCGGTGGCCGTGCCGGCGCCGGCCAGGCCCGGCAGACCCTGGCCGGCCTGCTCCAGACCCATCCCGGCAACCTGTGGCTGGCGCTGGGCCTGGGCGAAGCGGAATCGCGGGCAGGCCAGGCGGCCCAGGCCAACAGCCGCTTCGAGCAGCTGCTGCGCGAACACCCCAACAGCCGCCCGGTAGCACTGACCTATGCCGAGATCCTGAACGAACAGGGCAACCGCGAGGCCGGCCAGCGCGCGCAGGCGATGCTGCGCCCCCTGTTGTCGCAAAGCGGTAACGATCCGGTCTTCCAGCAGCGCTTTGCCCGCGCCAGCGAGCTGGCCGGCGACAGCGTGCGTGCCAGCGAGGCCTATGCCGAGGCCGCCTTCCTCAGCGGTCGGCCGGAACAGGCGCTGCTGCAGCTGCAGGCGCTCAAGCGCAACCCGGCGCTGGATTACATTGGCCGCGCGCGGGTCGATGCCCGCATCGAAGCGATCACCCCGACCGTGCTGGAGCTGCGCCGCCAGGGCGTGCAGGACCCGGACCTGGACCGGCGCTGAGCGCTGCATGACCGGCCGATGGCAATCCAGGCCGGTTCCGGCCGGGCAGTCACAAACATGTCATCAAACCGTAGTCTACTGGCACCACTCCAGTAACCGAGCCCTACGGTGTCCTCGTGCAGAAACGCATCCTGATCGTCGATGACGAGCCCGCGATCCGTGAAATGGTCGCCTTCGCCCTTCGCAAGGGCGATTACGAACCGGTCCACGCCGGCGATGCCCGGGAGGCCCAGACCGCGATCGCCGACCGCGTTCCGGACCTGATCCTGCTGGACTGGATGCTGCCCGGCACCAGCGGCCTGGACCTGGCCCGTCGCTGGCGCAAGGAAACGCTGACCCGCGAAGTGCCGATCATCATGCTGACCGCCCGCGGCGAAGAGAACGACCGCGTCGGTGGCCTGGAAGCCGGCGTCGACGACTACGTGGTCAAGCCGTTCTCGGCGCGCGAACTGCTGGCGCGCATCCGTGCGGTCATGCGCCGTGCCCGCGAGGACGACGAGGACGGCAGCGTGGCAGTCGGCCCGATCCGCATCGACGGCGCCGCCCATCGCGTGTTCGCCAACGACCAGCCGGTGCCGATCGGCCCGACCGAATACCGCCTGCTGCACTTCTTCATGACCCATCCGGAGCGCGTCTACACCCGCGCGCAGCTGCTGGACCATGTATGGGGTGGCAGCGTGTACGTGGAGGAGCGCACCATCGACGTGCATATCCGCCGCCTGCGCAAGACGCTGGAACCGTTCAACGCCGAGAACATGGTGCAGACCGTGCGCGGCGCCGGCTACCGGTTCTCCACTGCCACCTGAGTCTCGTCGTGCCGGCACCGCGCACCTGCGGGTGCCGGTGCCGGCAACTCTGCTATAACCCTTGGTTCACTCCAGTGAACCGCCGCACCTCAACGACGAGACCGCAATGCCCCGCCACATCCGCTCTGCCTGGTTGAAGACCCTGGCCACCGTTGCCGCGGTACTGCTGTTCGCCGGACTGGTGGGGTGGTTCACGGGCCATCTGTGGTTGTGCATCGCGCTGGGCGCGCTGGCCACCCTGGCCTGGCATTACTGGCGCCTGCGCAGCGTGCTGCGCCGCCTGACCGCACGCCAGCGCTGGGACACCGCCGAAGAAGGCACCGGCGTCTGGAACGAACTGGACCGCCTGCTGTATCGCAACCAGGTGGAAATGCGCGTGCGCAAGCGCCGCCTGCTGGACATGCTGCGCAGCTACCGCGCCGCCGCCGCCGCATTGCCCGACGCGGTGGTGGTGCTGGACCGCAACAGCCAGCGCGTGCAGTGGTTCAACGAAGCGGCCACCGCCCTGCTCGGCCTGCACCATCCCGGCGACCTTGGCGAGGCCCTGGTCGAACGCCTGCAGCCGATGCCGCTGGCCCACTGGCTGGCCGGTGGCCGCAATGCCGAACCGATCCTGGACGTGCCCTCGCCGGTCGATCCGGCGATCCGCCTGAACCTGCGCCTGATTCCCTATTCGTCGGATTACTGGCTGCTGATCGCCCGCGACGTCAGCAAGCTGCTGCGCCTGGAACAGGTGCGCCGCGACTTCGTGGCCAATGTTTCACACGAGCTGCGCACGCCGCTCACCGTGGTCCACGGCTACCTGGACATGATGGATCCGGAGGACTTCCCCGGCACCGGCCCGATGCTGGAAGAAATGCGCAAGCAGAGCCAGCGCATGGCCCAGCTGGTGGAAGACCTGCTGACCCTGTCGCGGCTGGAATCGCAGGAGCACAGCGAGGAAGAGACCGTGGCCATGCAGCCGATGCTGGCGACCCTGCGCCGCGAGGCCGAGGCGCACAGCCAGGGCCGCCACCAGATCAGCATCGATGATCTGGCCGGTGTCGACCTGCAGGGTTCGACCAAGGAACTGCACAGCGCCTTCTCCAACCTGGTCACCAACGCGGTGCGCTATACCCCGGCCGGGGGCCGCATTGCGGTGGAGTTCCGCCGCGAAGGCGACGGCGCCGTGCTGGCGGTGCGCGATTCCGGCTACGGCATTCCCGCCACCCACCTGCCGCGCCTGACCGAACGTTTCTACCGTGTGTCCAGCAGCCGCTCGCGCGAGAGCGGCGGCACCGGGCTGGGCCTGTCCATCGTCAAGCACATCCTCGGCCTGCACCACGCACGGCTGGAGATTGAAAGCGAAGTCGGCAAGGGCTCGGTGTTCTCCTGCCATTTCGATGCCGACCACGTGCGCCCGCGCGAGTCCGCCCCCCTGACCTCCATCGAAGAATGACGCCATGAGCAGCCTCGGATCCCTCCCCCTCCCCGTGAGCCCGGACAACGATCCGTTGCGCGACCCGTCGCTGTACATCAACCGCGAGCTGTCGCAGCTGGATTTCAACTTCCGCGTGCTGGCGCAGGCCATGGACCCGCAGGTGCCGCTGCTGGAGCGCCTGCGCTTCATGTGCATCTCCTGCACCAACCTCGACGAGTTCTTCGAGATCCGTGCCGCCGCCGTGCGCCACGCGCAGGAATTCGGCCTGCCGCCGGCGCCGGACGGCATGAGCCCGCAGGCCATCCTCAACGCCATCCATGACCGCGCTGCGGAGCTGGTGGACCAGCAGTACCGCTGCTGGAACGAGACGCTGCGCCCGGCGCTGATGGAGGCCGGCATCGGCGTGCTCGGTCGCCATTCCTGGACCGACCGCCAGAGGCGCTGGCTGCGCGCCTACTTCCGCAACGAGATCATGCCGGTGCTGTCGCCGCTGGGCCTGGACCCGGTGCACCCGTTCCCGAAGATCCTCAACAAGTCGCTGAACATCGTGGTGGTGCTGAAGGGCACCGATGCGTTCGGCCGCGCCGGCCACCTGGCGATCGTGCGTGCGCCGCGCTCGCTGCCGCGCATCATCCAGCTGCCGGAGAAGCTCGGCGGATCGCAGAACTTCGTGTTCCTGTCCTCGGTGCTGTCGACCTTCGTCGATGAGCTGTTCCCGGGCATGGAAGTCCAGGGTGCCTACCAGTTCCGTGTCACCCGCAACTCCGAGCTGGTGGTGGACGAGGAGGAAGTGGAGAACCTGGCGCTGGCGCTGCGCGACGAACTGGTCGACCGCGGCTACCGGCCGGCGGTGCGCCTGGAGATCGCCCACGACATGCCGCGCGAGATCGTGCGCACGCTGCTGCAGAATTTCGGCCTGACCGAGAACGCGGTGTACCGCATCGACGGCCCGGTCAACCTCAACCGCATCATCCAGCTGTACGACCTGATCGCGCAGCCGGACCTGAAATACCCGCCGATGACCCCGCGCACACTGCGCGACAGCGACGGCATCTTCGAGACCACGGCGCGCCAGGACCTGCTCCTGCACCACCCGTTCGATGCCTTCACCGCGGTGCTGGACCTGATCCGGCAGGCGGCGATCGATCCCAACGTGCTGGCGATCAAGCAGACGCTGTACCGCACCGGCAAGGATTCGCTGATCGTCGACGCACTGATCCAGGCCGCGCGCAACGGCAAGGACGTGACTGTAGTGGTCGAACTGCGTGCGCGCTTCGACGAAGAGGCCAACCTGGGCCTGGCCGATCGCCTGCAGGAGGCCGGGGTGCAGGTGGTGTACGGCGTGGTCGGCTACAAGACCCACGCCAAGATGCTGCTGATCGTGCGCCGCGAAGGCCGCAAGCTGCGCCGCTACGTGCACCTGGGCACCGGCAACTACCACAGCGGCACTGCCCGCGCGTACACCGACATCAGCCTGATCACCGCCGATCCGGACATCGGCAATGACGTGCACCTGTTGTTCCAGCAGCTGTCCGGGCTGGCCTCGAAGATGAAGCTCAAGCGCCTGCTGCAGTCGCCCTTCACCCTGCACACCGGCATCCTCGGCCGTATCGAGCGCGAGACGCGCATCGCCGCCGCCGGCCGCCCAGCGCGGATCATCGCCAAGATGAACGCGTTGAACGAACCGCAGGTGGTGCGCGCGCTGTACGCCGCGTCGCAGGCCGGCGTGCAGATCGACCTGATCATCCGTGGCGCCTGCACCCTGCGTCCGGGCGTTCCGGGTGTCTCGGACAACATCCGCGTGCGCTCGATCGTCGGCCGCTTTCTGGAGCACAGCCGCGTCTACTGGTTCGGCAACGACGGCGCGCCGGAGATGTACTGCGCCAGCGCCGACTGGCTGGAACGCAACCTGCTGCGCCGGGTCGAGACCTGCTTCCCGATCCTCGATCCGGAACTGGCCAAGCGGGTGTACCGCGAGGTCCTGCAGAACTACCTGGACGACAACCTCAACGCCTGGGAACTGGACGCCGACGGCGTCTACCACAAGCGTGCGCCGGCGCACGACGAAGCCCCGCATTCTGCGCAGATGGCATTGATGCAGGGGCTGTAATCCTGCCCCGGTGGACCCCGACCGCTGGTCGGGATTCGATCAGCGGTCGCCCGGGGTCAGATCCCTTTCCTGCGGGAAAGGGATCTGACCCCTTGCAATCCTGCTGCACGCCTCCTTCCAAAATGTGAAGGCCGCGCGGTGACGAGCACACCACCGCTTCGGCTAACATTCGCCCATGCCGCATACCTCCACGACTCCGCCCGCATTGCAGGATGGCGACCTGCTGGCCGCCATCGACCTTGGCTCCAACAGTTTCCACATGGTCATCGCGCGCTACACGCTCGGCCAGCTGCGGGTGATCGACCGCCTGCGCGAGACGGTGCGCATGGCCGACGGGCTGGATGGCAAAGGCGGACTGTCTTCCGCCGCACGGCAGCGCGCGCTGGAATGCCTGGCCCGTTTCGGCCAGCGCATCCGCAATGTGCCGCCGCATCGGGTGCGCGCGCTGGCCACCAACACGGTGCGCCAGCTGCGTTCTCCCCAGTCGTTCCTGGTCCCGGCCGAAACTGCACTGGGACACGCCATCGAAGTGGTCAGCGGCCGCGAAGAAGCCCGCCTGATCTACCTGGGCGTGGCCCACGCGCAACCCCCCAAGCCCGGCCAGCGCCGGCTGGTGATCGACATCGGTGGCGGCTCCACTGAATTCATCATCGGCATGGGCATGCAGACCCTGGAGCGCGAAAGCCTGCAGGCCGGTTGCATCGCCAGCACCCGGCGCTTCTTCCCCGGCGGCAAGCTCAGCAAGAAGCGCTGGAAGGACGCGCTGGCCGAGATCGGCCGCGAGTTCCAGCCCTTCGCCAGCAAGTACCGCGCGCTGGGCTGGCAGGAGGCGCTGGGTTCTTCGGGCACGCACAAGGCGATCAGCGAGATCTGCGCGACGATGAAGCTGAGCAAGGGCGCGATCACCGCCGAGGCCCTGCCGCAATTGCGCGATGAGCTGCTGAAGGCCAAGAAGATCGACGACATCCAGTTGCCGGGCCTGTCCAGCGACCGCCGCCCGATCATCGCCGGCGGCATCCTGGTGCTGGAAGCGGCGTTCCAGGCACTTGGCCTGCAGAAGCTGCTGGTCAGCAAGGCCGCGATGCGCGAGGGCATCCTCTACGACATCGTCGGCCGTGCCGGCGAGAACGACCTGCGCGATGAATCGGTGGCCGCGCTCAGCCAGCGCTACGGTATCGATACGGTACAGGCCGACCGCGTGCAGGACACTGCTCTGTCACTGCTGGAGCAGGTGCAGGAACGCTGGAAGCTCGATGCCGATGATGCGCGCATGCTCGGCTGGGCCGCACGCCTGCACGAACTGGGCCTGATGATTGCCCACAGCGGCTACCACGTGCATGGCAGCTACGTGCTGGAGCACTCGGACATCGCCGGCTTCTCCCGCCAGGAACAGCAGATGCTGGCCGCGCTGGTGCGCAGCCATCGCCGCAGCGTGACCAAGACCGCCTTCGACGCCCTGCCCGAGCGACTGCTGCTGACCGCGCGCCGGTTGGCGGCCCTGCTGCGGCTGGCGGTGCTGCTCAACCGCGCGCATGAGGACGACCCGCTGCCGGCGCTGGAACTGACCGCCGACGACAACCGGCTGTCGCTGATCGTGCCGCAGGCATTCATCGATGCCCGTCCGCTGCTGCGCGCCGACCTGATCGGCGAGACCGACGGGATCGCCGGGCTGGGCATCCAGTTCCGTCCGTTCGTAGCCTGAATACGCCGTCGCCTGTTGTCCACAGGACAGCAGGAGTGACGCACTTCGCACCCCCACTTTGCGCAGTCTGGCGGTTTTTTGTGCTGCTTCGCAACACAGCGGCGGGGTACGGGGCGTCCCGACCATCACGTAAGCGCCTGCTTTTGTTCACGTTTTGTGAAGGGCGGCGGTCCGCTGTGACATAAATGGATACGAACCCTTTACAGAGCATTAACTAACGAGACTACTATCGGGTCACCGGCTCGGTCATCGACCCTGCTGGCTCCTTCGACGCCCACTTTGGCGTCCTTTGCACGACCTGAGAGAGAGAGCTCGCCATGACTTCACGCACCACCGCACTGGGGCAGGCCATCCGCTACGCCCTGGCTACCACCGCAGCGCTGGCCGCCGTGCCTGCGTTTGCCCAGGACGGCAGCAGCGCCACTCCCACCAACCTCGACCGCATCGAGATCACCGGCTCGCGCATCCGCCAGGTGGACGTGGAAACCGCCCAGCCGGTGTTCGCGATCAGCCGCAACGACATCGAAAAGCAGGGCTTCAGCTCGGTTGCCGACATCCTGCAGAACGTCACCGCGATGGGCAGCCCGACCATCAGCCGCGCCAATGCGCTGACCGCGGGTGAAAACGCGGGTGGCACCTACATCGACATGCGCAACCTGGGCACCCAGCGCACGCTGGTGCTGGTCAACGGCAAGCGCATGGGCATCAGCACCTCCGGCTACCAGGACATCTCCACGCTGCCGGTGTCCGCCGTGGAGCGCATCGAGGTGCTGAAGGACGGCGCCTCTGCGATCTATGGCTCCGACGCCATGGCCGGCGTGGTGAACATCATCACCCGCTCCAATGTCACCGGTGTGACCGCCAACGTCTATCACGGCCAGTACAGCCAGGGCGACGGCGCACGTGACCGCTTCGACGTGGTCGCCGGCTGGAGCAACGATCGCGTGTCGTTGACCTTGTCCGCCGAGCATGCCGAAGAGAAGGGCGTGTGGGCGCGCGATCGCGGCTTCAGCAAGTACGGCATGACCGATCGCCATCCGTACGACAGCAGCAACTGGACCACGATCAGCCAGTACGGCCAGTTCACCGGTCTGCGCGGCCCGGGCTGTACCGCCACTGCGGGCTGCGGCTATTCCCTCAACCGCGGCGCGGATCCCACCAACCCGGCCAATTACCACCTCACCGATAGCACGCCGTTCACCGGTGACGTGAGCAACGCCAACGACCAGATGCACGTGATGTATCCGGTCAAGCGCGACTCGGTCTATTTCGACGGCCGGTTCAAGATCACCGACAACGTCAACTTCCGCACCGAGCTGGGCTACAACCAGCGTGAGTCCACCCGCCAGATCGCGGGCTATCCGCTGCAGTCGAGCACCGCCGGTGTCGGCTCGATGTCGATCAACAGCTACTTCAATCCGTTCGGCCGCCAGCACGGGTATGCCACCCCGACCGCCGTGGCCTGGAACCGCCGCACCTGGGAAGTGCCGCGCGTGACCACCAGCGAGCTGAAGACCTACCGCGCGGTGGCGTCGTTCGACGGTTCGTTCGAGATCGGCAGCCGCTACTTCGACTGGGAAGTGGGTTACCAGTACAACCGCAATGAACTGGAATCGGTGGCGACCGGCAACCTGCACAAGGGTCGCGTCGCCGGCGGCGTCGGCCCGTCGTTCTACAACGCCGCCACCGGCAAGGTGCAGTGCGGCACCGCCGCTGCACCGATCTCCTATGACGTGTGCAAGCCGTGGAACCCGCTGGTGCCGTACGGCACGACGGCTGCCGATGGCCTGTACGGCAACGAAGAACTGCAGGCGTGGCTGTTCCCGGAAGAGATCACCAAGGGCCGTACCACCTCCAAGAACTTCTTTGCCAACATCGCTGGCAGCATCGTGACCCTGCCGGCTGGCGACCTGGGCTTCGCGTTCGGCGTGGAAAGCCGCAAGGAAGAAGGCAAGTACACCCCGGATGCCCTGGCCCAGACCGGCGCGACCACCAACCTGGCCGCGGGCCCGACCGGCGGTGACTACACCGTCAACGAGGCCTACCTGGAAGTGAACGTTCCGGTGCTGGCCGACCTGCCGGGCGCGAAGGAACTGACCTTTAATGGCGCAACCCGCTTCTCGGACTACAACACCTTCGGCAACACGCTCAACAGCAAGTTCGGCTTCAAGTGGAAGCCGATCGACTCGCTGATGGTGCGTGGCACCTGGGCCGAGGGCTTCCGTGCACCGACCATCAGCGACCTGTTCGGTGGTGGTTCGGAGACCTTCGCGCAGTTCAGCGATCCGTGCGACACCCGCTTCGGTTCCTCGGCCTCCAGCGCGGAAGTCCGTGCACGTTGCGCACGCGACATCGCCAATGCGAATACCTTCCGCCAGCTGCGCCAGGGTGGCACCCCGGTGAACACGTCGACGGACGCGACCCCGGTGCCGTTCACCTCCGGGTCGAACCCGCTGCTGACGCCGGAAACCTCGACCAGCAAGACGCTGGGCCTGGTCTGGAGCCCGAGCTTCATCCAGGGCTTCAACGCCTCGCTGGACTGGTGGAAGATCCGCATCGACAACACGATCATCGCCGACACGCCGACCCAGATCCTGCAGGACTGCTACGAATCGGGTATCGACGCGCGCTGCTCGCGCTTCCAGCGTGACCCGGTGACCGGCATCGTGACCAACCTGAAGTTCGGCAACCGCAACGCGGGCTTCATGGAAACCGAAGGCTACGATCTGGACGTGAGCTACCGTCTGGACACCCGGTTCGGCAAGTTCAACGTGAACTCGGCCACCACCTACGTGTCCAGTGCGACCTACCGCACCTCCAACGACAGCTCGATCGTCCCGATCGTCACCAACGGCATCGGCAGCGCTTTCCGCGTCCGTTCCAACCTGGTGCTGGGCTACGAGCGGGGCAACTTCGGCGCGAGCTGGACCGCGCGTTACTATTCGGGCGTGAAGGAAACCTGCTCGAACATCGCGCTGTACCCGGACGAGTGCTCGGATCCGGGTGTGTACGCACCGTGGTACAAGGGCGCACGCAACTACAACGAGCGCGGCGCGGTCACCTTCCACGACGTGCAGGTGCGTTACTCGCTGCCGTGGGACGCCACCGTGTCGGTCGGTGCCAACAACGTGTTCGAGAAGACCGGCCCGGTCATGTACAGCAAGCCGAACTCGGCCTTCTCGTACTACGGTGGCTACGATATCGGCCGCTTCGTCTACATGAAGTACCAGCAGCGCTTCTGATCCATCGCGCTGTCAGGTGAAGCACGACAACCACGGCCCTTCGGGGCCGTGGTTTTTTATTGGCCGCCGCGCCCAGGCGCTGGCCGGCGCCGCCGTCATCTGATGGTCGCAAAGCGGTCATGTCGGCTACATCGCCAGGCCCGAGCATGCCGGAAACCCGGAGGCCCGCCATGCGCTATGCCATCGTCACCGAGACCTATCCACCGGAAGTGAACGGCGTCGCCCTCACCGTGCAGGGGCTGGAACAAGGTCTGCGCGCAGCCGGGCACGAGATCGACCTGGTCCGCCCCCGCCAGTCCAGCGAAGCGCTGGATTCGGCACCCGGCACCTTGCTGGTTCCCGGCGCCGCCCTGCCCCGCTACCCCGGCCTGCGTTTCGGACTGCCGGCGCCGATCCGGCTGGGCCGCCATTGGCAGAAACAACGCCCGGATGCGGTCTACATCGCCACCGAAGGTCCGCTCGGCTGGTCGGCACTGCGCACTGCGCGCCGCCTCGGCATTCCGGTCGCCAGCGGCTTCCACACCCGCTTCGACGAGTACCTGCCCGACTACGGCGTGGCGTGGCTGCAGGCCGCAGCCATGCGCTGGATGCGCCGTTTCCACAACCAGGCCGATGCCACCCTGGTGCCGACCCGCGAGCTGCAGCAGTTCCTCGGCGAACAGGGCTTCGAGCGCGTGCGCCTGCTGGCCCGCGCGGTGGACAGCCAGCAGTTCGATCCGGGACGGCGCGATCCCGCGCTGCGCGAGGAATGGGGCGTGGATGGCAACGGCCTGGTGGCGATCTATGTCGGCCGCATTGCTGCTGAAAAGAACCTCGGCCTGGCAGTGAAGGCATTCCGCCGGCTGCAGCAGATCCGGCCCAAGGCACGCTTCGTGTGGGTCGGAGATGGCCCGGCCCGCGAGAAGCTGGCACATGAAAACCCCGACTTCATCTTCTGTGGCATCCAGCGCGGCGATGCGCTGGCCCGGCACTTCGCCAGCGGCGATCTGTTCCTGTTCCCCAGCCGCAGCGAAACGTTCGGCAACGTGACCCTGGAAAGCATGGCCAGCGGTGTGGCCACCGTGGCCTTCGACTACGGCGCCGCGCGCGAGTACCTGCGCAATGGCGAGAACGGCGCAGCCGTGGACAGCGACGATCAGTTCATCGAGGCCGCCGTGCGACTGGCCGCCGATGACGCGCAGCGCCGCGAACTGGGCGGCAATGCCGCACGCGCGATGAAGCGCCTGCATCCACAACAGGTGGTGGCCGAGTTCGATGCACTGCTGGCCGAACTGGCACAGTCGCGGAGGAACGGCCATGCGCACTACGCCGCTTGAGCTGCTGGCCGGGCGCGAAGCACGCTGGTGCCGGCGCGCAAACCACTACTGCCGGCGGCGCCGCGTGCGTCGCCTGTTCGCGGTCATCAGCCGGCTCGGCGATGGCGTGTTCTGGTACGTGCTGATGGCCGCGCTGGTGGTGCTGGACGGCTTCGACGGCCTGCGCGCCTCGGTGCACATGGCCGCCACGGGCCTGGCCGCGCTGCTGCTGTACAAGGTCCTCAAGCGCTGGACCCGGCGCCCGCGGCCCTACGCGGCCGACCTGCGCATCCGCGCCTGGGTGGCGCCGCTGGACGAGTTCAGTTTCCCCTCCGGACACACCCTGCATGCGGTGTCGTTCACCATCGTGGCACTGGCCTACTACCCGTGGCTGGCGCCGCTGCTGGTGCCGTTCACCCTCGGCGTCGCACTGTCACGGGTGGTGCTCGGCCTGCACTACCCCTCCGACGTGCTTGCCGCCACGGGCATCGCCGTCCTGCTGGCTTCGGCCAGCCTGACCTGGCTGCCGCTGCCGGTATAGCCCCGGGGTCAGATCCTTTTCCTTCGGAAAAGAGATCTGACCCCCACAATACCGGCGGCGCTACCGTCATCATTGATGGCCTAGAATGCGGGCATGACCACGCTGTTCATTTCCGACCTGCACCTGGACCCCAGCCGTCCGGAGATCACCGACCTGTTCCTGCGCTTCCTGCGCGAGCAGGCGCCCGGCGCCGATGCGCTGTACATCCTCGGCGACCTGTTCGAGGCCTGGATCGGCGACGACACGCCCTCGCCCGCCGCCGACACGGTGGCCGATGCGTTGAAGGTGCTGTCCGACAGCGGCGTGCCGGTGTACTTCATCCGCGGCAACCGCGACTTCCTGCTCGGTGAGGACTACGCGCGCCGTGCCGGCCTGCGCATCCTGCCCGACCCGTGCATGATCGAACTGTACGGCCGCGCGGTGCTGCTGCAGCACGGTGACCTGCTGTGCACCGATGACATTCCCTACCAGCAGTTCCGTGCACAGACGCGCGACCCGGTATTCCAGGCGCAGTTCCTGTCGCAGCCGCTGGCCGCACGCATCGCGTTCGCGCAGAAGGCGCGCGAAGCCAGCCAGGCGCGCCAGTCCGAGATGAAGCAGGACGATCGTGCGCAGTTCGAGTCGGTGACCGACGTGGCCCCTGCCGAAGTCGATGCCACCTTCGTGCGCCATGGCGTGGACACCATGATCCATGGCCATACCCATCGGCCGGCGATCCACACGCTGCAGGCCGGTGGTCGCGAGCGCACCCGCATCGTGCTGGGTGACTGGTACGAACAGGGTTCGGTGCTGCGCGTGGATGCCAGCGGCTGGACGCTGGATACGCTGGCGCGCGAATAACGGATCGCAAGGTGCCAACCAAGGTTGGCATCTACCAGAGCAGGTGCATGCGCCCGGGTAGACGCCGGCCTTGGTCGGCGCCTGGACAGTCAGCGGAAGGCCGCGATGGTGGCCTTGGTGTTGACCAGCACGCGCTGGTTGTCGGCGGTGCTGGCATTGCCCATCGGGATGCCGTTGTAGCTGATGTTCGGGTTGGACCAGTAGTTCAGGCGCGGGCAGCTGCGGGTGCAGTTGTAGGCCATGATCGTGCGCCAGCCGGTGCCGGTGGCGGGCTCGTAGCGATAGCCGTGGCCATAGGCATAGGGCGAGGTGCTCGAGTCGGTGGCGATGTCATGCCGCGCACTCTGCAGATGGCCGATCTCGTGCGCGAACGAGTAATAGCCGGTCGCGCAATCCCAGTACACGGCCGCGAACGCGGTCGACGCCGTCGAGCCGATGCCCGAGGCCAGGCCGCAGTAGGCGGTGTTGTTGATCAGCAGCACGCCCACATCAGCCGTGTAGGTATTCCGGCTGGTGTGGATGCTGTCCATGTAGCCATCGCTGGTGCCACGGAAACGCGCCAGGTCGGTATCGAAGCTGCCCGATTCGGTGTAACTGGTGGTTTCGTAGCGGGCCAGTTCCATGGTGATGCCGACGTTGCTGTTGACATAGCCCTGGTTCGATTCGGCCACGGCCAGCTGCACCAGTGACTGCATGTTGCCGCCATAGGCGGCGACGGCGGCATTGGTCGCCACCACCAGCACGCGGATGGTGGCCGGCGTGCCGGACGAGGCCTGCGCGATGCCGAGGCGATCGTTGTTGCCCATCGGGATCTTCGGCAGCTGGTTGTAATCGGCCGGATGGTCGGCCGGCATCCGCGACTCGTCCACTTCCACAAGCACGTGGCGGTTGCCCAGCGGGCGCAGGCGGTACAGCTTTCCATCCTTGCGGATCGAGCCGGTGATGGTATCGCCCGAGCGCACCAGGATCAGCGAATTGCCGGGGTCGTCCTGGCCGTTGGAGGTGGCCGCGGTCAGCTTGTCCGAGGGCGAACGGAACTGGCCGTACCAGATGCTGCCGCCATCGGGCAGCGCTTCAACCTTGCTGCGCACGGCCTGCACGCGCTGGCCGAGCAGTTCGAATTCCAGCTGCGGCTGTGCAGTCGCGGCTGCATCAACGCGCACTTCCTGTACCGTCGCGGTGGACGGAGTGGCCAGCAGCTTGCCCAGCGCGGGCTCACTGTTTGCCGATGCGCGGCTGATGACCGTCACCGGCTCGAACAACGGTGCCGCATGCGCGGCCGCCGCCACCGACAAACCCAACACCAGGCCACCTGCCGCTTTGCCAATCGATCTGGACAACATTGCGTCGCTCCTTGAATGATGTGAACAGCGTTGATGCAGCACGACCCGGTTTGCCGGGTTTGGCCATATGGCCTGCGCGGCTCGTGTGAATTCAATAGGCGAGTGGAATGAAAGTCAGGATTTGTGATCCACCGCATCTGCGTTCAGTCAGGTCAAAAGCGTCACTACACTTCGCCAACACACCACTTTCGCGCTACCGTGACGCAGCCACGACGGGGAATGCACATGGCACCATCGCAGGACACGGACGAAGATGTCGGCTTGCTGCGGATCGGCCTGTTCTTCGATGGCACCCGCAACAACGCGCACAACCTCGCGCGTGGTCGACCACAGCAGCCGCGACCGCGCCCGGCGCAGCTGCGTGCGGATGATGATTCGACCTACCAGAGCCGGCTGACCAGCAGCTACGACAACGGCCTGACCAACATCGCACGCCTGCAGCAGCTGTACCCGGACAGCCGCCGCGATGCGATGGCCACGCCTTCGCTGTCGATCTACGTGGAAGGTGTTGGTACCCGCGATGACGCCGACGACGACCTGATCGGACTGGCGTTCGGTATCGGCGCCAGCGGCGTCCGCGCAAAGGTGCAGCGCGCGCTGCAGGTGGTGCTGCCGGCTGCGCTTGCAGAACTGTCCACGCGTTGGCGGCAACCGCTGCGTCGCGTGCAGCTGGATCTGTTCGGGTTCTCTCGAGGCGCTGCCGCCGCACGTGATATCGCCAACCAGCTGCAGGGCTGGGATACCACGCGCTGGCGGCAACTGCTGCAGTCGTCCGGCCTGGTCTGTACGCCGGACTTCGCCCCTGCCCTTCCGGTGCTGCGATTCATGGGCCTGTTCGATACCGTGGCTGCGGTCAGTGGTGGCCGCGCCGACGAACAACCGCAGCTTGCCCTGTCCAGTGGCATCGCTGCACGCGTGGTGCAGTTGACCGCGCGCGACGAGCATCGCCAGCACTATCCGCTGACCACGGTGGCACCGCCGTTCACCGAGATCGCTTTGCCCGGCGTGCACGCCAACATCGGCGGAGGCTACAACCAGCTGGAGGAAGGCCCCAAGCTGCTCAGCCGCCCACGTCGCCAGCAGCTGCGCCGCCCCGCCGTTGCCGACTACCAGATTCCCCCGCTGGCGATGCTGCAGGCCACCACGGCTTACGCTGAAACGCAGGCCGATGCCGAACGCTGGCGGCAGCAGCTGGGCGTGGACGAAAAGGAAGTGTGGGTGGATGTCTGGCACCAGTGGCAGCAGCAGCGCCGCGCCGGCAGCCGCAGCGTGCTGTTGTCCCCGGTGCTGTACGTGACTGCCGCCGTGGTACTGCGGCGGCGCATCGACTGGCGCTACCAGTTGATCGCGCTGCAGGTGATGCAGCAGCATGCCATCGATGCCGGCGTGACCTGGCGCGCCAGCGCTGCCGAGATTCCCGGCTGGGAACTGCCGTCGGCCCTGCAACCGATCGCACGGCGGCTGGTGGCAGGGCAGGCGTTGACCCAGACCCAGGAGGCGCTGCTGCGCCGACGCTACCTGATGCAGTCGGCGCACTGGAATTTCGACGCGCTGGGCGACACCGCCCTGACCTATGCCGCCGATGCCGGCGTCAGCGAACTGCCCTACCGGCCCGGTCCCGGCCTGTTCTACATCAACCGGCCCACCGTGGATGGCAAGCGCGTGGTGCTGCCCAACGCATGAAAAAGGGGACGGAGGGGATTAAGTCGTTTGTGGCACAAACGACTTAATCCCCTCCGTCCCCTTTTCTTCAACCGGCCTGTTCGACCAGGTTGGCGAGCTCGTCGGCGTCGAAGCCGGCCAGCAGGCGCGCTTCGATGTTGAACGGCCCGTGCAGGTAGCCGCCGGCGTATTCCACCAGCAGCGCCTTGAAGCGCGCACGCGGCTCGACGCCGGCGCGATCGCAGTACCAGCGGTACCAGCGCGAACCGGCGGCAACGTGCGCCACTTCCTCGCGCAGGATCACTTCCAGTACGTCGGCGGTTTCACCATCACCGACATTGCGCAGCTTCTCGATCATGCCCGGTGTCACGTCCAGGCCGCGCGCTTCCAGCACGCGCGGTACCAGGGCCATGCGCGCCAGGCCGTCATGCGCGGTCTTTTCGCACATTTCCCACAGGCCGTTGTGCGCGGGGAAATCGGCGTAGTCGTGACCATGCGCCTGCAGGCGCTCGCGCAGCAGCATGAAGTGCCGCGATTCGTCGTCGGCACAACTGACCCAGTCGGCATGGAACGCTGGCGGGAGGCCGCGGAAGCGGTACACCGCATCCCAGGCCAGGTCGATCGCGTTGAGTTCGATGTGGGCGATGGCGTGGATGAAGGCGGCGCGTCCTTCCACGCCGCCCAGCCCGCGCCGGGGCACTTCGCGCGGATGCACCAGCACCAGCCGTGCCGGCCGGCCAGGCATGCGGATCGGTTCCGGCGGCGGCGCATCGGCAGCCACCTTCAGGCGGCCGGCACGGAACGCGGCGGCATACGCCTGGGTCAACGCGACCTTGCGCAGCGGGTCGGCTTCGGCCAGGCACCGCTGCGCCGCGCGCAGCAGGTCGCCACCAACGTCGGGTACATCGACCACGCCTGGACCTCAGGCGCGGCGCTTGTGCTTGGCGTCGTCCGAACGCAGCTGCTGGATGCGCTCGAAGTAGCCCGGCTCGATACCCGTCGGGTAGTGGCCGTTGAAGCAGGACGAATCGAAGTTGCGCAGCGCCGGGTTGCCCTCGCTCACCGCCGCTTCCATGTCCTCCAGATCCTGGTAGATCAGCCAGTCGCAGCCCAGGTGGGCCTCGATCTCTTCCACGGTGCGGTTGTGCGCGACCAGCTCTTCGGCCGCCGGCATGTCGATGCCGTAGATGTTCGGGTAGCGCACCGGCGGTGCCGCGCTGGCCAGGTAGACCTTGCGCGCGCCCGCATCACGGGCCATCTGCACGATCTGCTGGCTGGTGGTGCCACGCACGATCGAGTCGTCCACCAGCAGCACCACGCGGTTGCGGAACTCCAGGTGGATCGGGTTGAGCTTGCGGCGCACCGACTTCACGCGTTCGCCCTGGCCCGGCATGATGAAGGTGCGGCCGATGTAGCGGTTCTTGATGAAGCCTTCGCGGTACTTCACCCCGAGCACGTTGGAGATCTCCAGCGCGGCATCACGCGAGGTATCCGGGATCGGGATGATGGTGTCGATATCGTGGTCCGGGCGCAGGCGCAGGATCTTCTCGCCCAGCTTGATGCCCATGCGCATGCGCGCCTTGTGCACCGAGACGTTGTCGATCATCGAATCCGGACGCGCGAAGTACACGTACTCGAAGATGCACGGGGTGTGCTCGGCCGGCTCGGCGCAGATTTCCGAGAACAGCTCGCCGCGGGCGGTGATCACCAGGGCTTCGCCCGGCTGCACATCGCGCACGCGCTGGAAGCCCAGCACGTCCAGCGCGGCCGACTCGGAGGCCACGATGTACTCGTCGCCCTCGGCATGGCTGCGCTTGCCCAGCACCAGCGGACGGATGCCGTGCGGGTCACGGAAGGCCACCAGGCCCAGGCCCAGCACCACGCTGACCACCGCATAGCCGCCCTTGCAGCGGCGGTGCACGCCAGCCACCGCGCGGATCGCGGCTTCCGGGCTCAGCTGGCGCTGCTGTTCCAGCTCATAGGCGAACACGTTCAACAGCACTTCGCTGTCCGAATCGGTGTTGACGTTGCGGCGGTCCTGCTCGAACACCTGCTGGCGCAGCGCCTCGGTGTTGATCAGGTTGCCGTTGTGGGCCAGCGCGATGCCGTACGGCGAGTTGACATAGAACGGCTGCGCCTCGTCCATGCCTTCCGAGCCGGCCGTCGGGTAGCGCACATGGGCGATGCCGACGCTGCCTTCCAGGGTGGACATGGTGCGTGCATCGAACACATCGCGGACCAGGCCGGTGGCCTTCTGCACCCGCAGGCGGCTGCCATTGGCCGTGGCGATGCCCGCGGCATCCTGGCCGCGATGCTGGAGAACGGTCAAGCCGTCATACAACTGCCCGGCGACGTTCTGGTTGCCGACGATTCCGACGATGCCACACATGGTGCGAAGTCTCCGCTGGGCTGTGCCCAGTTACAAGGAAGGTGGCCGTACCTGGCCGCGGTGGTCGCCGCGCCTGCGGTCGACATTGGCCGGATCGCCCGGCTCGATACTGTCTGGCAGTGCTGGGGCGTCCGGGCGCACTTCGGCCGGATCGTATGCGTCGCCCTGTTCCGCTTTCGCGGGCCGCAGCCATCCGCTGCCCGCCACTACCTGGTTGAGGATGCCATTATCGCCTGCTGCGCCCGGCTTTCCCAGATCGGCGCCTGCGCTCTTCCCCAGCTCCATCAATGCAGATGGGGACAGCATGTCGGTCGGCAAGGTCTTGGGCAGCAGATCGGCGCCGGGCACCTGCCAGTGCGGCAGCTTCCCGTTCATCCAGGCCACGGCCGGGTTCAGCACCGGGCGGACCGCCGAGCGCTTCCAGGAGGGTTCGGCGGTCAGCGGGGTGAAGCCGGCCAGCAGCACCAGGATCGCCGCGATCAGGCCGCCACGCACGGCGCCCAGCACGCCGCCCAGCAACCGGTCCAGGCTGGTCAGCATGCTGCGATGGATCATCGCCTTGATGACCATGCCGATCACCGCGACCACGATCATCACGCCAATGCCCACGCCCAGGTAGCCGCCAACGAAATGCTCGCCGCCGGGTGCGGCCGGGGCCGCCCACCAGCGTGCCGCATCGTTGCCGAAGGCGAAGGCCGCCCACGCGGCCAGCAGCCACGACAGCGTGCCGATGACGATTCCAACAAAGCCACGCAGCATCCCGAGCAGGGTCGAGGCGGCGATCACGATCAGCAGCACCACGTCGATCATGGCGCCCCGCTCCTTCGGCGGCGCTGGCAACGGGCCTGCGCGTGGATCATGGGTGCGGTCGGACCATGCCGGCCACGCCGACCTTGGCGGCGACCTGCGCCTTCAGCTGCTCGGCGTCAGCGCGGTTGGCCACCGGTCCGACGCGGACGCGATGCAGCGTGCCCTTTTCAGTGCGTACCTGCTCGACGAAAGCACTGAAGCCGGCGGCGCGGACCTTGTCGCGCAGCGCGTTGGCATCGTTGGCCTGGCCGAACGCGCCCAACTGCACGGCGAAGCCGACGCCACTGGCCGCCGGTGCTGTCGGCGTGGCAGGCGCCGGCTTGTTGGCGGCGGCCTCCGGCTTCGGCTCGGGCTTGGCGTCCGGCTTCGGAGCCTCGGGCTTCGGTGCCGGCTTGGGCGGCTCTGGTTTGGTGGTCGCCGTCGGCGTGCTTGGCGGCAGGCTTTCGCTGCGCACCGGGTTGCTGGTGGCCGACGGCGCGGTGGCCGCGGCCGGGGTGCTGGTGGTCGGCGCCGGCGTGGCGGCAACCGTCGCACTGCTGCCTGCCGCCGCATCCAGGGTGATGACTTCTGCCTTCACATCGGCGCGGATCTTGACCGCCTGCAGGCGCGCGGCTTCGGCCTGGGCACGGTCGGCATACGGCCCGACACGCACACGCCACGCCTGGCGCCCGCTGATGGTGGTGGTTTCGGCGAAGCCTGGCAGCTGCGAGCGCTGCAGGTAGGCGATCACCGCATCGGCGTCGGCCTTGCTGCCGTAGGCGCCAAACGTGACGGCGAAGTTGCCGGCGGCAACCGCCGGAGACGTGTCCACGGTCGGCGGCGTAGCCGGCGCGGCCGTCTCCTGCAGCGGCTTGGCCTGCCCGGTCTGCAGGCCGGTGGCTCCACCGGCCGGAGCAACCAGCGGCAGCTCACGGGTTTCGAACTGGCCATCGGCCGGTGCGTCCGGCGCGGCGATCGGCACCGAGGCCACACCGCTGTCCGGCGCCGGTCCCTTGACCAGCATCGGCAGGAAAATCACGGCCAGCGCCACCAGCACGATGGCACCAATCAGACGCTGTTTCAGAGGCGTATCCACGTGAGGCGGCAACTGTCCGGAGGTTGCGGTCGATTATACGGGTGCCGGACCGGACGGCGTCGGCATTGGCTGAACGCGGATCAGGCGGCGCCCTGCAACCATTGCAGCGCGGCAGCGGCGGTATGGAAGGAGCCGAACACCAGTACGCGGTCACCGCGCCCGGCCTGGGCCAGTACCTGTGCCAGCGCCCGCTCGACAGTATCAGCGCGCTGGGCCTTGGCCGCCGCCGTACCGGCCAGGCGGGCCTGCAACTGGGCAGCACTCTGCGCGCGCGGGCCGTCCAGTCCGGCCAGGGTCCACTCGCCGACCACGTCCTGCAGCGCCTGCACAACGCCCACCGCGTCCTTGTCCTGCAGCGCGGCGTACACCGCCAGGGTGCGCCCGGCCGACGCTTCGGCCTTCAGCGCGCGCGCCAGCTGGCCCGCCGCCTGCGGGTTGTGCCCGACATCGACACGGACCTGCACGCCGTCACGCTCGAACGCCTGCAGGCGGCCAGAGATGCGCGCCGCCGCGACACCAGCAGCCCACGCCGCACGCGGCACCGGCTTGTCCAGCGCGCGCAGCGCAGCGATGGCGGCACCCGCGTTGGCCAGCTGGATCGGGCCGGCCAGCGCCGGGGTCGGCAGTTCCATGCGCAGGCCGACATCGCGCCAGCGCCAGCGCTGGGCATCGATTGGTTCGTAGAAATAATCGCTGCCGCCGCGGATCGCGTTGGCGCCGACCAGGTAGGCACGTGCGAGCACGCTCGACGGCGGGTCGGTCTCGCCCAGGATCACCGGCTTCCAGCCACGGATGATGCCGGCCTTCTCGGTGCCGATCGCTTCGCGGTCCCCGCCCAGCCATTCGGCATGGTCGATGTCCACGGTGGTGATCACCGCCACGTCAGCGTCGACGATGTTGACCGCATCCAGGCGACCGCCCAGGCCCACTTCCAGCACCGCCAGGTCCAGCCCGGCGTCGGCGAACAGCTGCAGCGCGGCCAGCGTGCCGTACTCGAAATAGGTCAGCGTGATATCGCCACGCGCGGCCTCGATGGTGTTGAAGGCGGCGACCAGCGCCGCATCCTCCACATCGTGGCCGTCGATGCGCACGCGCTCGTTGTAGCGCAGCAGGTGCGGCGAGGTGTACGCGCCGACCTTCCAGCCGGCAGCACGCGCGATGGCTTCGATGAAGGCCACGGTGGAGCCCTTGCCGTTGGTGCCACCGACCACGATGGTGCGCTGGGCCGGCGCCCCCAGGCCCATCGCCGTGGCCACGGCGCGCACACGCTCCAGGCCCATGTCGATGGTCGCCGGGTGCTGGCGTTCAATGTAGTCCAGCCAGTCGGCCAGGGTGGTCGGGGTGTTCGTCACGGCAGCGGTTCCAGCAGAAGCAGTTGATGCGAGGGGATGGATCAGAGTGCGCGGTGCTTGGCTTCGCCAAAGAACGGCGTGTGGTGGGCACAGTCGTTCAGGCGCACCACTTCCAGGCTGTCCAGGTCGGCGCCTTCGAGCAGGTTGAGCGTGGTCGGCGCCTGGCGGAAGGTCCACAGGCGGGAGATCGGCAGGCCCAGCACCTTGCACAGGATCACGCGGTTGACCGCGTCATGGGCGACCACCAGCAGGGTGTCGTGCTCGCCGAGGCCTTCGGTGGCGCGGGCCAGGCCGCGCCAACTGCGCTCCAGCACCAGGCGCAGCGATTCACCGCCGGGCATCAGCACGGTGTCCGGCTCCTCGCGCCACGCCTTCAGGCGCGACGGGTCCTTTTCGTTGATTTCGCTGGCCAGCAGGCCTTCCCACTCGCCGTGGGCGATTTCCTGCAGCTCCGGCTCGGTCAGCAACATGTCGGCACGGGCGGCACCGAGTGCCAGCTGCGCGGTGCGCTGCGCGCGCGACAGCGGCGAGGCGACGGCACGGGTGATGTCCACCGAGGCCAGGCGGGCGCCGAGGGCCTGGGCCTGGGCTTCACCGATCGGCGAAAGCGGGATGTCGATCTGGCCCTGGTAGCGGCCTTCGGCGTTCCACGGCGTTTCGCCGTGGCGGGCAAGCAGGATGCGCATGCGTGCAAGGGGTCCTGGGGGAGGAGGTTCCGCGTTTCGTTCACATCCTGTGAAGTACGCGGAACAGGGATGATACCTGTTCGGCGCACCGGGCCGGTCAGCCAAGCGCACAGTGCGACCAACGAGGTCGAAACGGACAGCCACGTTCACTTCTCAATTTGCAACCAATCTGATGGTATTGCTGGCAACCGATGTCCATGCTCTGGGCTTTTGCGGGCCCATCCATGTCCAATCGCTCCTACCTGTGCTGCAGCCCCTCGCCGGGCATCTATCCCAGTTTTGCCGAGGACTACGATTCCGACGTGCAGACGCTGGCAAATGATGTCTACTGCATACCGCTGCTGTGGCCTGCGCTTTTCACGCCCGAGGATTTCCAGCGGGCTGATTTCGAAGTCGATGGCGAAGTTGTGATCGGACAGGCACCTTCGGCACCCAAACAGAAAGTGCTCGAAACCCTTCGGCGCCGCCGCACAGGCGTCATCCAGGCATTCAAGGGTATCGGTGATCTTGCTCCGTACGTGAACATGCTCGAGCGGGTGATTGAAGACGCACCGTATGAGTTCATTTCAATCGAAATGGACGAAATTGCCGCCCTGAACGATCCCGAGGAAGAGTTCTATGAAGCATTCAAGCGCTTGTTGTCCGGATTGGATGCACCGGACGAAGACGTTTGCGAACAGCTGATCGCGCTGGCTGCAATGGAACACAGCTGGCCTATCCCATCCGTCCGCCTGCATCTCGACAGCCTTGAGGGCTCGGAAGATGACTACTGGAATCACTGTCGGGTGCTCGGAGCGGGCAGCGATGTGTCGGGAATGGGGCGCCCGGTTCCCTGGGAAACCGCTTAAGGCTGCTGACAAAAACCCCGCGACAGACGTCGCGGGATTTCAGGATTTGCAGTAGCAACTGTCTTGTCAGGGGCAGCCGAGGGCCACCTCGGCGTCCCGCTTACGGGCGTTGAGGATCACCAGCATTTTGCGCATGACCGCCACGAGCGCCACCTTGCTCGCTTTGCCTTTGGCCTTCAGGCCAGAGTAAAACGTGCGCAGTCTTGGCTCGTACCGGATGGCCG